>NZ_JBLZNJ010000001.1:0-339686 GCF_051194155.1 Halorubrum zhoui
CGAGGCAACGAGGCGTTGAGTCCACGAGCACTAACAGACCATGCCACAGTCATACGTCCACTGGAGTTCCACACTCCGGATGGGTTCAGGCGGTAGCTGGATCGCACGGATACACGGTCGTGCTGGAGTAGTCCAGCCGAATCGAACCAGCCCGACACAGGCGTCTCCACGAGGAGTCTCGGTTCGAGCCCGAGAGTCGGCATAAAGGCGGCCAGAGCGGTGGGGAAACACCCGTACCCATTCCGAACACGGAAGTTAAGCCCACCAGCGTGCCGGGAAGTACTGGAGTGAGCGATCCTCTGGGAACCGCGGGTCGCCGCCTATCCATTCATACGGGGGCATTCCCCCACGCATCTTCATTACGACGAGCAGCAGTGCTGTGAGGCGACTGAGGGCGCTGTCATCGACCGGTCGGGACGATCCGGCCGTCGCGTGGCCGACGGCTCAGCGTCGGGTAGGGGCCGTGAGGTCGTGGTCGACGACGGTCCCGTCTGGGCGGATCGTCACCGTCCCGAGACCGACGGTGTCACCCGTCGTATACTCCGTCGTGATCTGTTCGAGGACGGTCTGCTGGTCGAGTCGGTCCCACACGACGTCGGCGACGAGCGACTGAAACGCCGCTGGATCGGTCCATCCGGGGTCGATGTCTGTCGGCACGTGCACGAGGAACCGGAGTTCGTCGTCGGTGACACGCACGCCGACGCCGAAGGTGTCCGCGGCCATGGTACCGGTTCGGCCCCGTCGGTAAAGTTCTCGTCGGGGCGGTACGCCCCGGCCGTGGCGCGCCGTCCCGAAAGGTGTTTGCGGACTCGTAGCGTGGTCCACGTGCGTATATGTCGAAGTCGTCACCGATCGTCTCTCCGGTCGTCGGACTGGTCGGTGCGGTGCTCGCGGTGAGCACCGGGGCGATACTCGTGCGGTGGAGTGGAGCCCCGAGTTCGGTGGCCGCGTTCTACCGCGTGGTGTTCACGACGGTGCCACTGCTTCCGGTTGCCGTCTGGCGCTACCGCGAGGCGTTCGCACGGATGCGGGCGCGTGATGCAGCGTTCGCTGCGCTCTCGGGCGTCGCACTCGCCGTTCACTTTGCGGCGTGGTTCGAGAGTCTCGCGTGGACGAGCGTCGCGGCGAGCGTCACGCTCGTGCAGTCACAACCGGTGTTCGTCGCGCTCGGGGCGTGGGGACTGCTCCACGAGCGGGTGACGCGTCGGACGGGTATCGGTATCGCGGTCGCGGTCTCCGGGATGGTCGCGATGTCGCTCGGCGATCTCCTCGGTGGCGCGTTCGTCGGTACACGGCCGGTGTACGGCAACGGGCTCGCCTTGCTCGGTGCGGTGACGGCTGCCGGGTACGTCCTCGCTGGACGGTCGCTTCGACAGCGACTCGCGTTGATCCCGTACGTCGTCGTGGTGTACGGCGTGTGTGCGGCCGTGCTGTTGGGTATCGTCGTGGGCCAGGGCGCGCCACTGACCGGCTATCCCCCGCGGGAGTGGGCCGTGTTCGTCGGTCTCGCCGTCGGACCGGGACTGCTCGGGCACACCGTGCTCAACTGGGCACTGGGTCACCTCGAGTCGAGTGTGGTATCGGTGTCGCTGCTCGGCGAGCCGGTCGGAGCGACCGTCCTCGCGGCCGTGCTCCTCGGCGAGTTGCCGACTCGGTTCACGGTCGTCGGTGGCGTGGTCGTCCTCGCCGGCATCCTGCTCACGACGCGCGCGCGTGGCGACCGGTGACGCGCGAGTCAGCCGTCGACGAGCTGTCGTGCCGTACGGCGGTGTCGGTCGCGGAACATCCCTTCGAACCCGACCTTCGCGAGTGGACCGACGGCGTCGCCGAGCGCACCGAGAGGCAGCCGGTACGTCACCGAGTCGACGAGGATCGTCTCGTCGCCGTCGGCGTGGAAGGTGTGGGTGTGTTCCCACCTTCGGAACGGGCCGTCGACCATGTCGTCGACGAAGTAGGCGCTCCCCTCGACTGGTGTGGTACCGGCCGGCTCTCGTTCGACGATCCGTGATGTCCACTGCTGACGGGGGACGACGCCGAGCGGCTGCATCGACATCCGTATCTGCGATCCGACGGTCAACACCGCCGGGTCGGGCTCGCCGTTCGGTCCCTCGACGCGCGCTATCTCGAGGCGCATCCAGTCGGGGGTGAGCGCGACCAGGCCGTCGATCGTCGAGTGAAACGCCCACACCTCGTCGATAGGTGCCGCAATACGAGTCGTCCGGCGGTACGTTGGCATACGAATCGTACGCGCTGACCGAGTAAAAGCCTGCCCGCACGCGATCCACCTCGGGTGTGGTGTCCCGATCCAGCCGTGGACGAGCGAGTCGGCAGTCGTCCGCACCGGAGGCCGCGCGTGGCCGTCAGCGTGGTATCGAAACCCCGATACGGCCGCGTGGCGTGTGTCGTATCGATGGAACGTGGCGCGATCGACATCGCCGACCTCGACGGGCCGTTCGACCTGCAAGCGACCGTCGAGAGCGGCCAGAGCTACCTGTGGAACCGCGCCGACGGTGGGACGTACGAGACACTCCACGCGCACGGCGGCGACGAGTGGTACGCGACCGTCGTTGACCCGATACCGGGAGTTACCGACGAACGCGTCCCGGTGCGGGTGCGACAGGTCGGTGGCGTCCACGACGGAACCGTCGAGTGGGAAGCCTCGACGGACGCGGTGCCGCTGCTCACGCACCTGCTTCGGCTTGACGACGACCTCGACGCGATCGTGGCTTCGATGCCCGATCTACCGCTGCTCGAGCGCGCGTTCGACCGATACGAGGGAATGCGTCTGACCCGGGACCCGGCGTTCCCGTGTCTGATATCCTTCATTTGTTCGGCACAGATGCGCGTGGCACGCATCCACGGGATGCAGCGCCGGCTCCGAGAGACGTACGGCGACGTCGCGCCGCTTGACGGCGAGCCGTACCACGCGTTCCCGACGCCAGGACAGCTCGCAGCGCGTACCGAAGCCGAGCTGCGCGAGCTCTCGTTAGGGTACCGCGCGCCGTACGTCAAAGAGACGGCGACGATGGTCGACGACGGTGAGGCGCACCCGCGTGAGGCAGCCGGACTCCCGTACGAGGACGCCCGCGAGTCGCTCACGCGCTTCGTCGGCGTCGGTGACAAGGTGGCCGACTGCGTGGCGTTGTTCTCGCTCGGGTACCTGGAGGCCGTCCCGCTCGACACGTGGATCCGCACGACGATCGAAGAGTACTATCCCGACTGTGCGTGTGGGTCGTACGCGGAGACGTCGCACGCGATACGGGCGCAGTTCGGGGGCGAGTACGCCGGGTACGCACAAACGTACGTCTTCTACCATCTTCGGGCGGGCGGCGAGTGAGCCACGCCGGCCGACGTCACCGCATGTGGTGTCACGCGGCCGAACGTTGATACGCGCTCGTCCGGTATACGAACACGTAATGGACTGTCGAGTCGTCGTCGAGGCCGCCGTGCCGGTGTACGACGTCGAGACCCCCGAAGAGGCGGTTCGGATCGCGGTCTCGAAGACCGGCGCGTCGTTGAACCCCGACCTCAACTACGTGGAGATCGAGGCGGGTACCCGGACGTCGCCGAGCGGCGAGGCGCTCCCCGCAGCGTTCGTCGCCGCAGACGAGGCGCTCGTCGCCCTCGAACTCCAGATGGACGTGTTCAACGTCGATCGTGAAACACACGCGGGACGGATCGCGAGAACGGAGATCGGCGAGCGACTCACCGACGTCGCGCTCACTGTGCTCTCGGTCGAACCGATACCGTCCGAGGATACCTGAGAGACGGTGGCGTTGAGCCGAAGCGGCCGCTCGCCGGTCGTCGGCACACGGAGTCGGACGGGCGCCCGTCGTAGAAAACTCAGTCTGCGGTCGGTGCGAGCGGCTCCGTAGTCGCCTCGTCCATGGAGTCGGTGATTCCCGCTGTCAGCTTGAACACGGCCGCCTTGTGGTCTGTCTTCGACTTGTGAATCGACGTCGGTTTGACGCCGAGTTCCTCGTACATCGCGAGGTCCATCTCGTTGTCCCAGTACTCGCACTGTTTTCGTACTTCTGCGAGAAGGCCGTGAAGGTGGATGAGTTCCTGCTTCTTCATGAGTACCACCCTTTTGCTACCGGAGGGTTATATTACTATCCTGAGTCTAGTTACCACACCGCGTTTCTATATAGTGCCTCAGCGCGGCGTGTGAGTGGACGTGGTCGCTCGAGACGCGGTCACTGGAACTGCCGAACGGCCTCGAGGTCGCGTTCGGTCCGCATGAACTCCGTAAGCCGGTGGGTCGCGTGACAGCCCGGACAGCTGAAGTTCGTCCGGAGCTCGGGGAGGTCTGCTGGGTTGTCCTGCCACGCTTTTCCACACTCGGGACAGACGAGTCTGACGAACGCGTCGACCATATGATAAGCTCACCTCCGACGGCATAAAAACGTACGCACGAGCGGCCGGTCAGGCCGCGACGGCAGCGTGTCTCGTCTCATGGGAGCCGTTGGTCGCTCGCATCGAGCAGCTCCGTGTATCGGTTTCGGATGGTGACCTCGGAGACGTCAGCCACCTCGCTGACGTCGCTCTGTGTCACCTTTTGATTCGAGAGCAGGGCTGCGGCGTAGACGGCTGCCGCAGCGAGTCCGACCGGTGACTTGCCGCTCGTGATTTCGGCGCGCTTTGCGCTCTCGATGAGCGCTCGTGCCGTGCGCTCGACCTCCTCGTCTCGGTCGAGCCGAGAGACGAATCGCGGGACGTAACTCGCCGGGTCGGCGGGCTCGACCTCCAGTTTGAGTTCGCGGATCAGGTAGCGGTACGTCCGCGTGAGCTCCATCCGATCGACCCGCGAGACGGGCGTGAACTCGTCGAGGCTCCGCGGGGTTCCGGCCTGTCGGGCCGCGGCGTATAGTGACGCAGTCGCGACCCCCTCGATGGAGCGGCCGGGGAGGAGGTCCTCGCGCAGCGCGCGTCTGTAGATCACGGAGGCGGTCTCGCGAACCGTCTCGGGGAGACCGAGCGCGCTCGCCATACGGTCGATCTCGCCGAGCGCCTGCTTGAGGTTTCGCTCCTTCGAGTCGCGCGTCCGGAACCGCTCGTTCCACGTTCGCAGGCGGCGCATCCGCTCCCGCTGGCTGCTCGAGAGCGACTTGCCGTATCCGTCACGGTCCTGCCAGCCGATGTTCGTCGAGAGCCCCTTGTCGTGCATCAGCTTCGTCGTCGGGGCGCCGACGCGCGACTTCGAGTCGCGGTCTGCGGCGTCGAACGCACGCCACTCGGGGCCGCGGTCGACGGAGTCGGTCTCGACGACGAGTCCACACTCCGTACAGACGGTCTCGCCGTGTTCGGTGTCGGTCAGCAGGCGGCCGTCGCACTCCGGACAGCTGGTCGGCCGGGTCGTCTCCGCTCGTGGCGACTCCTCCGGCCGTACGCGTGCGTCCGTCTCGTCGGCTCGACCACCGCCCCGCCCGGTACCCGTCGATCGGTGCTCGTCTCGAATGCGTGTCTCTGTCATGGTGTATCGCCGGTCTGTTTCCCGGCGAAAAATGATGCCGAGAGTTCGACTTGCTAACTACAAGTAATCTATACAAGTATATAAATCATTCGCAAATGCTGGTTCGACGACGCGTGAATCGTCGCTCACGACCGTACGTAGCCACGATAGAAGGCTCCGCCGTGACGGGTGGCGATCGCGACGCGGGCACCCGCTCACACGGTGCTATTTGAACCTTGTGACGACGTTTCCCCCCGTCGGTGACCGCACTCTCCGGCGTCGACACCGGCCGCTCGCGCGAGGCCGCCCGCCAGCACCTGCGTCGCGACGGCACAGTCGTCCCAGTCGGTCCACTCGCGGGGGTTGTGTGAGATGCCGTCTCTCGACGGGGCAAAGAGCAACGATGCGTCGGTGACGCGTGCGACGCGCATCGCGTCGTGTGCGGCACCAGAGTGAAGATCGATTGCCGTCACGTCGGCGTCTGTGGCGGCCTCGTGTGCCGTCGTCCGAAGCCGCGCGCTCATCGGTACCGGGTCGACGCTCGCCGGTTGGACGAACGTGGTGTCGACCCCACGGTCGCGCTCTATCCGGTCGAGTGCGTCGCGCGCCGCGGCGACGATCGTCTCCATCGATTCGGCCGTCACGTCGCGCACGTCGAGGCTCGCCTCGACGCGACCGGGAACGACGTTCGACGCGCCCGGTGCGACCTCGAGTGATCCGACCGTCCCGACGGCCGTCGGCGAGTCGGACTCGACGACGCTCGCTGCTGCCGCCTCGACGTCGAGCACGAACTGACTCGCGGCGGCGAGCGCGTCGGCCCGTTCGTCCATCGCGGTAGCACCCGCGTGGTTCGCCTCGCCGACGATGGTCGCCTCCCCGTGGGTGATTCCGGTGATGGTGGTGACGACCCCGACGTCAGCGCCGGCGTCCTCGAGCGTGGTGTCCTGCTCGATGTGGAGCTCGTAAAATCCCTCCCAGCCGCTCGGGTCGACCGTGGCGTCACCGCGGTACCCGATTTCATCGAGGGCCGCACCGAGCGTCTCACCGTCGTCGTTCTCGAACGCGAGCGCCTCCTCGACGCTCGTCTCGCCGATCGCGACGCTCGACCCGAGGAGTCCGGTTCCGTACGTCGCTCCTTCCTCTTCGGTGAAACAGACCACGACGACCGGCCGTACCGGTTCGACTCCCGCGTCCTGCATGGCCCGAACCGACTCGAGTGCGGCGTACACGCCGAGGGGTCCGTCGAAGATCCCGCCTTCCGGCACGCTGTCGAGGTGGCTTCCGCAGGCGACCGGCGCGGCGTCGGGGTCCGCCTCCGCCGGCACCCACTCGCCGACGACGTTCCCGACGGCGTCGACGCGCACCGAGAGCCCGGCGGCTTCGAGTCGCTCGGTCAGTCGGTCGCGAGCCCGCCGGTTCGCCTCGCTGCCGGTCCGGTTCGTTCGGCCGCGTTTCGCCGGGTCGTCGAACTCGATCGCTCCGAACGCCGCGTTCGCCTCGATGTCCGCTCTGAGTCGGTCGGCGTCGACTGGAAGCTCCATACAGCTCCGGCTCGCTCCGACGGGAAAAACGGTTCGTCGAGTCGGCACGGACGAGCCGACGCGGACCGACGTCGACGGCTCGTCACGCCCCACGCGTTCTGTCTGCGGTGGTCTGGCGGCCACCGCTGCTCTCCGTCGACAGGGCGCCCGACACAAGACACTTGCTTAATCGCGCCACCTGTCTACACGTGGTTCTGATCCAGATGGGGATCGCGGCGGGGGTCTCGCTCGTCGTCGGGCTGCTCACTCTCCTCGCGCACGTCCTGATGATCGCGTGGACCTACCGCGACGCGACACGGCGGAGTTCGCACCCGGCGTTCCTCTGGGCACTCGTCGTGTTCTTCGCCCCGCTCTTTGGCGTCGTCTTGTACCTCATCTTCGGCCGGTGAGCGGACGCGGTCGCTCACCGAACGTGGAACGCACCGACCTCGCGGAGGCGCGCTGCGAGCTCGTCGCTCAGCGCCTCGCTGCTAACGCGCCACTCCCAGTTGCCCGCGACGGTCCCGGGCTCGTTGAGCCGTGCCTCGCTGCCGAGCCCGAGCAGGTCCTGGACGGTCGTCATCGCGAGGATCGCCTCTGACCCCCACACCTCGTCGATGATCGCCCACTCGATCGGGCGGTCGCCGACGCCCAGGTTGTAGTGGAGCGCGTCGCGCTGTGACTCCGGGAGGTCCTCGTAGTAACCGACCCAGGTGTCGGTGTCGTGTGTCGAGGTATAGCCGACGACCTGCTCGGGGTAGTGCATCGGCTGGTACGGGTTGCCTGCCTCCGCCCAGTTCGCGTACTGTGGCACCCGCATGCCCGGTATCTCGAACGCGGTGAGGAGGTCTTCCATCCGCCGGTCTTCGAATCCGAGGTCTTCGGCGATGAACGGGACGTCACCGAATTCGCGTTCGACCGCGTCGAACAGCGTCCGACCGGGACCATCACACCACTCGCCGGCCGCCGGGTCGTCGGCCGCAGCGGGGATCGCCCAGTATCGCACGAACCCGAGGACGTGATCGAGTCGCACCACGTCTGCGAGCTCGAAGAGCCGTCGAAACCGGTCGAGCCACCAGTCGAATCCCGTGTCCGCGAGGTGGTCCCAGTCGTACACGGGGTTCCCCCACCGTTGGCCGTCGTCGCCGCGATTCGGTGGCACTCCCGCGACGACGGTCGGCCGATTCTCGGCGTCGAGCCGAAACGCCGACGGCGACGCCCACACGTCGGCGGAGTCGAGCGCGACGTATATCGGCACGTCGCCGACGATCTCGACGCCGGCCGCTGCGGCCCGTTCGCGCAGTGCGGTCCACTGACGGTCGAACACCCACTGCAGGAAGGTTCGATACCGGATCTCCGTCGCGTGTGACTCCCGCGCCGCATCGAGTGCCTCTGGGTCGCGCGTCCGAAGCGGTGCCGGCCACTCGACCCAGGTGTCCTCTGGCCGGGCCGCAGAGAGCGCGCGAAACAGCGCGTAGTCGTCGACCCACGGCTCGCGCTCGCGGAAGTCGTCGAGCGTGGCAGCCGCGTCCGCGGTCGCGTCGAAGCGCTCGAAAGCCGACCGCAACCGCGGATGCGTGTACTCGCGAACCGCCTCGTAGTCGACGCGGTCGCGCGGAAACGACGGGACCGGCTCCAGGGCCGCCGGCTCGAGCCACCCCTCTTCGACGAGGCCGTGGAGGTCGATGAACAGCGGATTGCCGGCGAACGCCGACGGCGACTGGTACGGCGAGTCGCCCGCTGCGCCGATGGTCGGGCCCAGCGGACACACCTGCCAGTAGTCGACGTCGGCGGTCTCGAGAAACGAGAGAAACGTCTCGGCGCCCCGGCCGAGGTCGCCGATGCCGTGAGGACCCGGCAGCGACGTGACGTGACAGAACACGCCGTCTGAACGATCGAATCGCATAGCTACGCCTGTGTCACCCACCGACTCAAGCGTTGCGGGGTCGGCGGTACCGCGTCCGGCGGGCGGACCGGGCGTCGGCCGACCGACGGTCGAGGCGACCGCCCGTCAGGTCCGTCAAGGCTTTTGCCCCCGCGGCCGGCACACCTGTCATGCGACTGCGAACCGCGATCACCGAACACGCCCGTCGCCGTGGCGCTCGCTACCCCGCAGAGCGACCGACGACGGTCGGGGCGTTCACCGGCGACGGCGGCCGACTGGTCCACGTCGGACCCGACGGCGACGCCCACGACTGCTCGTACGCGCTCTCTGGTATCGGCGGCACCGATCGCATCCGGATCGGCATCGCCGGCGGCGCCGGCGTGCGCTGGCTCGCGGACCTCGAGACGACGCGACAGCACTACGCCGGCGATACCCCGCTCGTCGAGACCGAGTACGACGCCGGCCGGTACACCGTCCACCAGTACGACCTCGTCGTCGACGACACCCACCTCACGCACGTGGTGTTGCGCGGAGCCCCGCCGGCCGACGCCGACCTCGTCGCGAGCTGTGCGTTCGCGCCGGACCTCGCGGAGGGGCGCGTCGGAAACCTCGTCCACGAGGGTGCCGGACCGGACGGCGGCGACGTCGTCGAGGTGTTCCACCGGCGGGAACACGACTTCCTCACCGCCTCCACTGGCCTCTCTGCGGCACACGGCAAGCGGCAGGCGACGATCGCCCAGCTGCTCGGCGAGGACGACGGCTACGCCCTCCACCGCGGCGAGATCGACGAGCGCGAGGACACGAGTCTCACCCCGGACGTCGTGGTCAGAGCACCGTTCGAACGCGAGGGCCACACCGAGCGCGTCACGCTGGCCAGCCGAGCCGTCCGCGACGAGCCGGCAGCCTCTCACTCCGAGACGGACGCGACCCGAGACGCCGCCCGACTCGACGAAGACGGAGCACGAGCCGACCGGCTCGAGACCGTCGCGCAGATCGCTTCGGCCCACGGGGATACCGACAGCGTTCGGGCGGCGGCCGCCGACCGTGCACCGTCGGTTCCCGCCGGCACGCCACGGGCCGAGACGGTGGCGAGCGACCTGCGCGTTCTGGAGCTGCTCACCGCGGAGTCCGGTTCCCGGATTGCCGGGCCCGAGTTCGACCACTTCTACGCGACCTCCGGCGGCTACGGCTACACGTGGTTCCGCGACGAGGCGGAGGCGTCGAGTGCGTTGCTCACGGCGGCCGACGAACTCGACCTCGACGTGACGGACCGACTGCTCGACTCTGCCGCGTTCCTCTGTCGGACTCAGGACGCCGACGGGAGTTGGCCGCACCGCGTCTGGGCCGACTCGGGCCGCGTCGCGCCCGGCTGGGCGAACGCCCGCATCGAGTCCGCAGACGGCGACGACCCGAACGACCAGCTGGACCAGCCCGCGACCGTCGTCGCCTTCCTCGCGACGCTCCGTCGCCGCCGGGACGTCCCGGAGACCCTGTCGGCCCGCGTCGACGAGGCCCTCAGCGACGCGTTCGCGTTCCTCCGTGAGACCACCCGCGACGACGGCCTGCCGCGGCGCTGTCAGAACTGCTGGGAGAACGCGGTCGGCCGGTTCACCCACACCGCGTCGGCGTACCTCCGTGCGTGCTCGGCCGTCGCCCGCGCGCCGGTCGACCCCGACCTGCGGGCACGGGCCGCGCGGGCGGCCGACGAGGTCGTCGCGGGACTCCAAGAGCGCTGGATCCCCGAGCTCGAACGGTTCCCCCAGCGGGCGAGCGCCCACGAGTGCGACGAACGGGCGGACGCGAACACCTTCGGGCTCGCCGACGCGCTCGCCGAGTACGACGCACTGCTCGCGATTCGCCCGTCGCCCGGCGGCTCCCGGCGGACTGCCGGGACCGACGCGGCCGAGACCGCTGGCGGTGGCGACGCCGCCGACGCTGGTACCGCCAACGAGAGCGAGGTGTCGCTGCCGCCGGTCGCCGACGCAGTGTCGCCGTCGCGGTTCGTCTCACAGGTCGCGACGCACGTCACGACGACGATAGACGCCCTCCACCGGAAGACCGAGGACGTCGAGGGGCTGATCCGGTTCGTCGGCGACGACTGGCGGACCGCAGAGCAGACGGGCGCGAAGGTGTGGTCGATCGCGACGCTGTGGGGCGCGATCGCCTCGGCAACGGTCGCCGACGTCCACGAGCGACGCGGCGGCGACCCGGACACACACCTAGCCGAGGCGAAGCGGCTCTACGCGCTGTGTGAGCCGGACGGCCCGTTCTCGAACGAGGCCGACCTGCTCTGTGAGCAGGCGTTCGACGACGGCGACCTCGACAGCGCGACGCCGATCGCGTGGGCGCACGCCCTCCGGGTCGGCGCGACGGCCCACCTCGCCCGCCACGAGGCGCTGCCGGTGCCACACGAGCACCCGAGCGGTCCCGAGGCCCCGCGGTGGACCACCGGGCGCAAGTTCGGCGTAGTCACCCCGGCCGACCACGAGGCGTCGACGCCGGTCCCGGTCTGGTTCACGCTGACGGAGGGAGCGCTGACCGAGGCGCGATTCCCTCGGATCGACGTGATGAACCTCCGGACGCTCGACTTCCTGATCGTCGACCCGTCGACGGGACACACCGTCCGCACGTTCCAAGAGACGGGATTCGCGGGCGCAGACGAGACGATCACACGAACCACGGAGCCGGTCGCCGACGACGCGCTCGCGTACCGACAGACGATCCGTGAGGCGGGCGGTGGCCACGGCCACCGCTGGGAGCTCACCGTTGAGTACGCCGTCGACACCGAGGGAGACGCCCTGTTGGCCGACGTCGAGTTCAGCGGTGCCCGGCCGTACGACGTGTACGCGATCGCGGACACGACGCTCGGCAACGTCGGCACGGACGACCACGCCGAGCGCGTCGGTGAGGACCGGTACCGCCTGGTAGCACACTCCGAGCACGAAGAGCGCCCCCCGAGCAAACTCGTCGACGCGGACGGCGAACCGTTCGAGATCGCCGCCGCGCTGACGAACGCTGAGGGCTTCGCGTGGGCGAGCGCGTTCACCGCCGGCGACGACGACCTCCGGGCGTTGTTCCGGGACGGCGACCGTCGCTCGGCTACCACCGAGGCAGCGGGGAACGTCGTGCTCGTCGGCCTGCTGGGTCGTGGGACCACCGTGACGGACACGGTGGCGGTGGGCTTCGCCGAGCACGCAGATACCGCGGCCGCCCTCGGCGAGGCGGAGGGGGCCCTCACGCGCGGGTTCGAGGCGGTCACCGCGGCGTACGTCGACACCTGGCGCGAGTGGCTCGCCGGGCGGTCGTACCCGGACGCGGTCGCCGGCGCGGACGACCTGGAGGCGCAGTACCGGTTCGCGCTCATGACGCTCGCCGCGGTCGAGGACAAACGGCACCCTGGTGCCGGCATCGCGAGTCCGTCCGTGCCGTGGGGTGAGACCGAGTACGCGGCGGAGGGGCGCGGCTACGGCTACAACTTCGTCTGGTCGCGTGACCTCTATCAGGTGTTCACCGCTCTCGTCGAGGTCGGCGAGGTCGACCGGGGGGCCGACGCGCTCGCGTACCTCTACAACACCCAACAGGACGAGTCGGGATTCCTCCCGCAGAACACCTACATCGACGGCCGGACCCGCTGGGGCGGCGAGCAGATGGACAACATCGCGTACCCCGCCGTGATGGCCTGGCAGCTGTACGAACGCGGCGTGACCCTCGAGACGGCGGCGTACGACTACGAACAGGTCCGGCGATCAGTGGGCTACGTGGCCCGTAACGGTCCTCAGACCGCCCAGGAGCGCTGGGAGGAGGAAGCCGGCTACTCACCGTCGAGCATCGCCGCGGAGATAGCCGGCCTCACCTGTGCCGCGGCGCTCGCGCTCGCCGAGGCCGACCGACTGTCGGCCGGCGACGATGTGGCTCGGGGGGCGTCGCCGACGCCGTCGACGCTCCGCGCGGACGCACTCGCCTGGCTCGCGCTTGCCGACGAGTGGACCGCGAACGTTGAGACGTGGTGTGCGACGACCACCGGCACCGAACGCCACCGTGAGACGCCCTACTACCTCCGGATCACGGCCGACGGCGACCCGGATGCCGGCAGAGCACGGACGATCGCCAACGACGGCCCGACGTACGACGAGCGCGAGATCGTCGACGGCGGCTTCTTAGAGCTGGTGCGCCTCGGCGTGAAACCGGCCGACGACCCCGTCGTGCAGAACTCGGTCGCGGTCGTCGACGACTCGATCCGCGTCGACACCCCACACGGGCCGGCCTGGTACCGCTACGTCGGCGACGCGTACGGCGAGTTGGGCTACGGCGACCCCGGCGGTCCGTGGGCGGGCGCCGGTAACGGCGTCGGCCGCCTCTGGCCGATATTCACGGGCGAGCGCGGAGAGTACGAGTTGCGTGCACGAGCCGACGACGTCGACGGATTCGGCGGCACCGACGAGTCCGCACTCGAACCCGACGCCCTCCTCGAGACGATGGCCGGCTTCGGCAACGACGGACTGATGCTTCCCGAACAGGTGTGGGACCGCGAGTACCGCACCGACTACGGCTGGGAGTTCGGCGAGGGCACCGGCGGGGCGACCCCGCTCGCCTGGTCGATGGCTGGATTCGTCCGGCTCGCACACGGCGTCGACGCCGGTGAACCGGTCGAGACGCCGGCGGTCGTCCGCGAGCGATACGTCGAGCGCGACCGCCCGGCCGGTCCGGACCTGACGGCGGCCGCCACCTTCGACGGTGCGACGGTCGTCGTCACCGGCGAGACGTCGGGCGCGGTGGTGTCGGCGTTCACGGCCGAGGGTTCGACCGTCGGTGAGCCGGTCGACGGCGAGTTCGAGCTTCGGCTCGACGACGTCGATCCCCGAACGGTCGTCGTTGCGGCCGCCACCGGCGAGGACCTCCACGCCGCCGGGACGGCCGTCGAACGCATACGACTCTGAGCCCCCGTGTCGCGGTGTGGCTCATCCCAGCGGCGTCACGTCGACCGTGTGCGTCGACACCGCGTCTGCCTCCTCGACGTCGGCGTCGACCGCCAGTTCGACGCTGCCACCGACGGCCTCGCGCACGGCCGTTCGCCACTCGGCCACCGCCTCGGCGTGTCGCTCGCGACGGGTCTCGACGTCCGCGTCCGGATGGTCGGCCACGGTGTCGTCGACTTCGGGATACGCTGGCAGCGGATCCACGAGGTCGGCCGCGTCGACGTGGATCGGCTCGGCCGGCTCACTGGCACCGTCGCTCACGCGGTGGATTCGCGCGCGCATCCGCCCGGAAAACGGCGGCGTCACCCGCAACACCACGCGGCCGTCGCTCCGGAGCGTGGCCTCGAGTGCGTTCGCGACGTCCGCTCTGTGGACCGCGAGCGAGCGGATTCGACGCGGATCGGCGGGGTCGCGGTCGGACGAATCCTCACGCATCGTCGGGGCTCCATCGGGCATCGGAGAGCGTTCGTTGGACGGCTGCCTCGCCGACGGCGGCCGCGAGGTGTTCGAACCCCCGCCGGACGTCGCGGTCGGCCGCGTTCGCGACGAGTCGCGAGACGATGAACTCGGGCGTCGACCGGCCGATCGTGCCGAACCGCGGCTGGTAGTCGACGCGTAGCGCCAGGTCGTTCGTGAGCCCCTCCGCGAAGATGCCGTCGACTCTGGCGGCGTCGGGGAGCGGACTCAGGTCGTCTGCGAGGTGGGTGACGTAGACGCCGAGCGCCTCGCGCTCGACGGTCAGGTCGACGAGACCGTTGAGCAGGTCGGCCGCTCGGCCGGGCTCCGTGATCGCTTCGAACTCGTCGACGAGCATGAGCGTCCGTCCGGACTCGACGAGCGGCGGGACGACAGACCGGAGCGTAGACTCCAACACTCCGGCGTTGAACGACGCGTGTCGTCGGTGAAACACGATCCGGTCGAACCCGCCGACGGCAGCTGAAGACGCGGGCACCGGCAGCCCCATCGACGTGAGTAGCGCGACCGCACACAGCGTCTCGAGCAGCGTGGTTTTCCCGCCGGAGTTTGCCCCCGTGAGAACGGTCACGCGGTCACCCGTCGGCGGGTCCACGCCGCCGGCGACGTCGGCCGCCGTCGCGTCGCCGTCGTCACCGCCCCCGAGAGGGTGCGTTCCGACCCCGTACGAGACCGGCTGGACCGACCCGTCGACGAAGAGGCTGCGTGCGTCCCGAACCGCCAAGCCGTCGTCGACCAGCCGCGGGCGTGTGAGCCGATGTGCGGCCGCGAACCGACCGAGTGAGAGCTGGAGAGCGAGGTCGCCGACGACCGCGACGGCCCGCGCTACGTCGCTACCCCCCTCGTCGAGACGCTCGCGCACCGTCGCGGCGACGGCCGCCTCGCGGTCTTCGACGGCGTCCTCGAGCGTCTCGACGAGCCCGCGGAGCGTGGCCGAGACGAAGTCAGCCGCATCGAGCGCGTCCTCGGGTGCGGCCGCACGGACCGTCCCCGGGTCAGCGCCGGTCTCGGCCGCGACGTGGTCGACGGTCGCGGCGGCGAGGGCCTCGAAGTCGCGGACCGATCCGTCCCGAACCTGCTCGAGGACGTCGAACGCCGAGTCTGCGAGCGTCTCTGCGGCGGTGAGCCGCTCGCGGCGCGCGTCGAGCTCCGCGTCTGCGCCGGTCGCGATCGCCACGGCCCCGTCGCCGATCGGACCGCGGACGTCGCGGAGGGCGTCAGCGGCCGCCTCGAGCCCCTCGTCGTCGAGTCCCTCCAGCGCGGCGAACGTCTCGCCGGTGAGTCCGACGTCTCGCAGGGTGCGTGCCGTCTCGACGGCCGCCCGGTCGGTGCCGTCTGCCTCGTCGTAGGCGGCGAACGCCTCGACGACGCGATCCCGCTCGGCCTCGTCGAGCCTCTCCCAGGCGTCACGGGCCGCGACGACGTCCTCGAGCCGCGACTCGATCGTTTCCCGGTCGAGACACGGGGTGCGCACCCGGATCCGGTCGGCGGCGTGTTCGGTCAGCGCGTAGCCGGCCGCGAGCGAGAGCAGGTCGTCGTACACGGCGCGGGTGTCGGCGGTCGCGAGCACATCCATCCCGGCTTCGCCGTTCGCTCGCCGGAGGATCCGCGTCGCCCGCCCGCGAGGGACCCCGGCGTCGACGAGGGCGCGGACGTCGGCCGCCTCGATGGCCTCGACCGCTCGCGACTCGCCGAGTTCCGTCGTGAGGAGGGCGCTCGTCTTCGGACCGATTCCCCAGTAGTCCTCCAGTCGCATAGCGTGGAGTCTCGGCCCGGCGTCTTGGCGCTTTCGTCCGTGTGTTGGCTCGGCGCGGGCCTCCTCGCGCCCGGCGTCCCCGCCAGCCGGCCGCTTTCACAATCTTTGTGCTGCCGCCGACGAAACGGTCGGCGTGTCTCGTCACCGGCTGTTCGGATCGCTGTGTGCGATGGTGTTCCTCGTCAACTTCGCTCGGGTGGTGTTCGCCCCGCTCGTCGGCGAGTTCATCGACGAGTTCGGCATCCGCGAGGGAACCGCCGGGCTCGTCGTCACGCTGGTGTGGCTCGGCTCGGCCTCGCCGCGGGTGCCGACCGGGTGGATCCTCACGCGCGTGCCGCGGCTGCCGGTCGTCCTCGCCGCCGGCACGACCCTCACGCTCGGCGCGCTCGGCGTGGCTGTCGCCCGAAGCGTACCGGCGCTCCTCCTCACGTCGTTCCTCGTCGGGATCGCCTCCGGCGTCTACTTCGTCGCCGCGAACCCGCTCGTCTCGGAGCTGTTTCCCGACCGCGTCGGCCGGGTCATGGGCATCCACGGGACGGCCAGCCAGTTGGCCGCGGTCGTCGCCGCCCCCGTCGTCACCGTCGCGCTGTGGCTCGACTGGCGATACGCGTTCGTCGCGCTTGCGGCCGCCGCCGCACTCACGACCGCACTCATCGGTCTCCTCGGGCGACGGACGACACTCCCCGACGCGGGCCGCGACGACACCGACTTCGTCGCCGGCGCCCGGTCCGAGTGGCGGCTCGTCGTCGCCGCCGTCGTGCTCATCGGGCTCACGAGCTTCGTCTGGCAGGGGCTGTTCAACTTCTACGAGCTTTATATGCTCGAGAAGGGGCTCGCGCCGACGACCGCCCGAAATCTGCTCACGCTCATCTTCGCCGCCGGCGTCCCGGCGTTTCTCGTCTCTGGTGAGATCGCCGACCGACTGCCGAGCGTCCCGTTCATCCTCGCGATCGTCACGGCGTTTCTCGCGAGCGTCGTGGCCGTCGTGCTCGCGTCCGGTCTCCTCGCCGTCGCGGTCGCGAGCGTCCTCGTCGGCTTCTCGATCCACATGTTGTTTCCGGCGGGCGACACCTACCTGCTCGGGTCGCTCCCCGACGAGGCTCGGGCGTCGGCGTACGCGGTGTTCTCCGCGGGGATGATGACGACGCAGGCGGCCGGCTCGTGGGTCGTCGGCGAGGCCGTCGAAGCCGGCGTGAGCTACGACGGCGTCTTCGTGACCGCGACGGTAGGGCTCGCCGTACTCGTGCTCGTGTACGCCGTGGCGAACGCGGCGGGACGCGTCCCCGGCGGTGCTGCCGAGTCGTGACGCCCGCCGCGAGCGACCGAGTCGTCGCCGGCGGGTCGTCGCCGATGACCCGTCACCGGTGATCCGTCGCCGTCGCGCCGGCGAAGCGAACACGGCTGTCTCGCCGGTTCGACGCCGGATCCGATCGCGTGGTGAGTCCATCTGTGTCGGGTCTGTACCGGGATGTCTCTCGACGAGCCGGAAACGAAGGCGATTCGGACGGGCTGTCGGTAGCCTCGGGCTACCCGCGCATGAGGTTCATGACCTCGTCTGCGACGTCCGGCTCGACGGCGACGACGTATCGTCGACCGGGAGTCAGCGTCGTATCCGGCCTGGCGACCTGGTGGCCGTCGTCGTCCGAGACGACGAGCGTTCCGGTGGGGAACCGCACCGCAGAGAGCGCCTTCCCGGCTGCAGGCGCTCCCTCCTCGACGCGGACGAGCATCACGTCGAGCGAGCCCGTCACGTCTGCAAGCGTCTGGACGTCGTCGCCGACGATCTCGTTCGCGGCGAGCTGGGCGCCGGCCCGCTCCGGGTACACCACCGCGTCGACGAACTCGGTGTACGACGTGGCCTCGGCGCGGTCGACCCGCGCGACGGTTCGGATCCCCGGTGAGAGTTCGGTGGCGGCCAGACACACCGCGAGGTTGAGTCCGGACTCGCCGGTGAGTGCGGCGACGACGTCGGCCCCCTCGACGTCGGCCTGGTCGAGTATCGACGGGTCGGTGGCGTCGCCTTCGATCACCGTCGCCAGCCACTCGTCCGCGATGGCCGACGACGTGGCCTCGTCGCGCTCGATGATCGTGACCCTGTGGCCCCGCTCCGTGAGGATAGACGCCGCTTGAAAGCCGACTCGTCCGCCGCCTGCGACGACGACATCGAGGTCTGTACTCATCGTATCACGCTTCGGGCTCCTCCGTCATTTCTGTACCGGTCTCTGACAGGTCGGGCTCTGCGGGTCCCGTGTATCGGCGCAGCCCGAGGTACGCGACCCCACCGAGCAGCAGCCAGCCGGCGCTGAGCCCGAGCGCCAGCGGGTCGGTTCGAACGAGGAACACCACGAGCACCCCGGTCAACACCAGGTTCAACACGATCCCGATCACCGGCGGTGCCGGGTAGAACGGCATCTCGTAGGGACGTGCCATCTCCGGTCGCTCCCGCCGGAGGCGGATCACGGCGACGTTGACGACGACGAACGAGAGCAGGAAGAACAAACTCGACATGTTGCCCGCGCTCTGAGTGGGCAACACCACCGACCCGAGCATCACCACCGCGCTCGCGACGATCGCCACGAACGGCGTCCCGTACCGGTAGTGGAGCTGTCCGAACGAGGGGAGTAGCTGGTCTTCACGTCCCATCGAGAACGCCACGCGCGAGGAGGCGATCACGACCGCGTTGAGCGCCGTGAGCGTCGAGAACACCGCACCGAAGACGATGAGCGCCCCGCCGTTGCGGATGACCGGGAGCCCGGTTGGCATAAACGAGGTCGCCGCCGCGGCGATGCCGGCCTCACCGGCCTCCGCGAGCCCGCCCGCGCCGAGCGTGCCGATCGCGACGGCCACCACGGCGAGGTAGACGACGACCGTGGCCGCGAGGCTCACGAAGATCGCCTTCGGGATGTTCTCGCGTGGGTTCTCGACCTCCTCGGTGACGGTCGTGATCAGGTCGTACCCCTCGAAGGCGATGAACGTCAGTCCCATCGCCGGCAACACGGCCGTCGGTCCGTTCGTGAACAGCGGCTGGAACTCGGCGCTCGAGAACATCGGCGAGGCGACGCCGAAGCCGACGAACACCACGAGGATGCTCACCTTGATTATGGTAAACAGGGTCTCCACGCTCCCACTCGCGGCGGTCGAGAGGGCGTTGAGCGTCACCAGCCCGAGCACGGCGACGAACGCGAGCGCCACCGACGGGGGGAGCGTCGCCTCCACCACCGGGAGCGCGAGCCCGGCCACCTCCTCCGGCGGCGGCACGATCTCGTACACGTGGAGCAGTTCGAGGAAGTTCGGCGCGAATCCGAGCGCGTACAGCGCGCCGGCGATCATGTACGCGAACCAGAGCATCCACCCCATGATGAACGAGGCGGCGTCGTCGAATATCTCGCGGACGAACGCGTATCCGCCGCCGCTCTTCGGGATCGACGCTGCGAGCTCGGCGTACGAGAGCCCGGTGAACGCCGTGACGACGCCGTTCAGCGCGAAGACGACGATCGCCGCCGGCCCGGCGATCTCCGCGGCGAGCCCCGTCAGTACGAAGATCCCCGCGCCGATCATCGCGCCCATCCCGATCATCGTCGCGTCCAGCAGGCTCAGCTCTGCCTCCGGAGATCGGGTTTCACTACTCACCGTCGCTCACCGCCTGCGTGTGTCAGTGCGTGACCCATCGCGTATGTGCGTTCCAAGTGAGCGCCTCCGGCGGTCTATATGTTGGGTTGGTTCGGTGACGGTCGCCGGCCACACGCTACGCCGACCGCTGACTCGCTGGTGTGACGGTCCGGTTAGTGCTGGCCCAGTCGTCCCGTGTGCATCGTGCATATTTAGGGCCTCGTCGCCCTGTAGTACGCTAATGGAGTACGTCCAAGAGCGCGTGACGACGCTGCACGCGCTGTCCGAGCCGCAGCCCGACGCGCCCGCCGGGCGGGCGGCCGTCGTGGTGCCGATGACCGAGCGTGAGTACGGCACCCTCGCGGCCGAGCGGGTGCTCACGGCCTTGGAGACGGTTGCCCCGGCGCGGGTGGTCGTGCCGCTGCGTGCGACCCCGGCGCGCGCCGGGCCGTTCGCCGCCTGGCTCGACACCTTCGACGTCGACGTCGAGACGCTGTGGTGTGACGGCCCTCGCCTGGCCGACCTTCTCGCCGAACGCGGACTCGACGGCACCCGTGGGAAAGGTCGCGACGTGTGGCTCGCGCTCGGACAGGCCCTGAACGAAGAGTATGTCGTCGTCCACGACGCGGACACCGAGACGTACTCGCCGGCGTTCGTTCGCCGGCTGTTGTACCCCGTCGCGAACGGCCACGCGTTCTCGAAGGGCTACTACGCCAGAGTGGAGGACGGAGCGCTCTACGGCCGGCTCTTCCGACTCTTTTTCCGGCCGTTGGTTCGGGCGCTCGCCGACGCCCACGCCGCGCCGGTGCTCGAGTACCTCGAGTCGTTCCGGTACGCGCTCGCCGGCGAGTTCGCCGCGACGACGGACCTGGCGGCCTCACTTCGCGTCCAACGCGGCTGGGGACTCGAGGTCGGTACGCTGGGCGAGGCGTTCCGGTATGCTGGCTTCGAGGAGAGTGCTCAGGTCGACCTCGGGCGATACGAACACGACCACCGGGCGGTGAGCGGCCCCACCGGACTCGCCGACATGAGCCGGGCCGTGGGGGCGGCGACGCTCCGGGCGGTCGAGGACGCGGGCGTCGACGTCGACTACGACCGACTCGCCGAGCGGTATCGAACCGCGGCCACCGCGCTCGTTCGACAGTACGGCGCCGACGCGGCGTTCAACGACCTCTCGTACGATCCAGCCGACGAGCGCGACCAGGTGGCGACGTACGCCGAGGCGATAGCCGAACCTGGGCCCGACACCCGGCTCCCAGCCTGGGAGACGGCACCGCTCTCGCCGACGGAAGTCGCGAACGCGGCTCGAACGGATCTTGACTCCGTCCTCGATACCACGGCCGAGTCGGCATCGACGTCGACGAGCGATCCCGTCGCCAGACGAGACGGGGCCCCGACGGGTGGTGGTGACCGATGACCGATGACCGGAGACGACCGATGACCGGAGACGACCGATGACCGGAGACGACCGATGACCGACGGAGGGCGGTGATGGACCGCGCGCCGACCGACGACGCGCCCGACTGGCTCGCGCCCGATGCGCTCGCGGGCATCGTCGACCTGTTCGGGTGGCTCACGCCGACGGAGCTGCGTCGGGCGGTCGACGAACTCGCGTTCAAGCGCCGAGAGACGGTTGAACCGAGTACGGTTGCGGCCGTCGTCGACGACGCCGTCGACGCCTACGTACTCGTGTCTGCACCATCGGCGGCGATCGACGAGGGCACCGTGCCCCTCGACGATGAGCATCCACTCTTGACGGTCGGCCCGGTCGCGTTTCCGACCCTCCCGGACGGCGCCACCGACCTTCCGCACATCCTCGACGTCGATTCTCGAACCGTCATCCGGGAGGCCCTCGCTGACGCGGTGCTCGATCGGCTCTCAGAGGAGGCGGTGGCGGCGATCACCGCGGACGACGCCACGCGGCTCGAGACGCTCGCAGACGTCACGTACGACCTCGAGGCGTGGGCGGCCGTCGACGTCGGTCGGGTTCGCGACCGGATCGTGGCCGAACTCGACGACTCGTGAGTTGGCTCCGTGGCCAGTGAACGGGCTCGACAGCGACGCTACTGCGTCGTACCGAGGTCCGCGAGGTCGCGTGCGAGCGCCTCGGCTATCGAGACGTCTGCCTGCTCGACGAACCGAGCGACCTCCGTGCCGTCGGCGTCTTCCACGACGACCGTGGGGATCCGCTCGATCCCGTAGGCCTCGACGCCCGGTCCCTCCTTGCCGTCAGGTCCCTTCGAGACGGGATACGACTGGATCTGCTCGTCGTCGACGCCGGCAGCAGACAGGGCCGCACCGAACGCCGGGAGCTGCGTCTGACAGTCGCCACACCAGTCGCCGCCCCACACCACGTACCGGTAGTCGCCGTCGAGGGCGTCGAGTACGGCTGTATCGAGCGAGTCGGGGTCGAACGACGGGTCGGGTTCGAGCGTTTCGAGCGACATACCCGTCGTTTCGCGCGCCGGCTTATGAACGCCGCGGCGGCGGCGACGTCCGCCGAGCATTTGAGCACTGGGTGCGTCGGTGCGGGTGATGGACGACAACGTGCTCGCAGGGCTCGGCTCGCCGCTGGTGCGGGTGTCCTCGCCGCCAGAGACGACGGTGGCGGCGAAAGTCGAGTCACGAAACCCCGGGGGGTCGGCCAAGGACCGGCCCGCGCGCTGGATGATCGAAGCCGCGGAGGCGGCGGGCGACCTCGAGCCGGGCGACGGCATCGTCGAGCCGACCTCGGGGAACACGGGCATCGGGCTAGCGATGGTCGGGGCGGTGAAAGGGTACGACGTGACGCTCGTCATTCCCGCCGGCAAGTCGGTCGAGCGTCGACGGCTGATGCGTGCGTACGGAGCCACTGTGGAGGTCGTCGACGGCGACATCGCCGCCGCAAAAGACCGTGCAGACCAACTCGAACGCGAGGCTGGCATGGTCCAACTCCGTCAGTTCGAGAACCCGGCGAACCCGCGGTCTCACTACGAGACGACGGGCGTGGAGGTCCTCGAGCAGGTCGGCGACCGCACGGTCGACGCGCTCGTCGCTGGCGTCGGCACCGGCGGGACGATAACCGGTACGGGCCGACGACTCCGGGAGACGTTCCCCGAGGTCCGGATCGTGGCGGTCGAGCCGGCGACGAACGCCGTCCTCTCCGGCGGCGACACGACCGGCGACGAGTTTCAGGGGATGGGGCCGGGATTCGTCGCGCCGAACCTCGACGAGTCGCTCCTCGACGACGCGCGAACGGTCGAGCTTCCGGCTGCCGAAGCCGAGTGCCGTCGTCTGGCGCGCGAGGAGGGACTTCTCGTCGGACAGTCGTCGGGAGCCTCGAACCTGGCCGCAAAGCGCGTCGCAGCCGACCTCCGTGATACGGGCGCGTATGTCGGTGCAGAGCCGCTCGTGATCACCGTCTTCTGGGACAGCGGCGAACGGTACCTCTCGTCGGGGACGTTCGACGAGTGAGCCGGTGCTGGCGGTGCAGTGGGGAGCACGACCGATCCGGACGTTCAAGACGACACGCCACCGAAGGCGTGTGTGAGCGCTCGATCGACGACCGAGGATCGACCCGGTGTGCCCGACGCGATCGACCGTCGGTTCGACGGCCCGTGGCTCCGCGTGCTCGCGCTGGCGACGGCCGGGTGGATCGTCTGCTTCGCACTCGACTGGATGCTCCTCGCTGCCGGCACTCCCGCCGCGGCCGCGGTCGGATTCACCCACCGGTACCTCGTCGCTCCCCTCGCGACCGCCGCGATCCTGCTCGACGCGCTCTCGTTGGGCGAGCGCGGCGTCGTGGCGCTCGGTTGGGTCAAGTGGGCGTACGCGCTCGCGGCGCTGCTCGCTCCGCCGGTCGCCGTGGTGTACTACGCCCACCGTGAGTGGATGCGGCCCGACGACGCGTCACTCCTCGCTGGCCCCGGTGAGTGACGGCCGTCTGCGTCGACCCCCGGCCTGCGTACCCACCTCGCCGTACGACTATGTCCCCTCGACCCGAACGACGCTCGTGAACGACCAGGCCCCCAATCCACACGCTGTCACCGACTCGCGAACCGACGCCGACCCGCAGACTGGAACCGTAACCGACCTGTTTCTGGCGCCAGAGAGCGGCGACCCGCCGCAGTCACGTTCCGCCGTCGACGTCGTCGAAGGCGGGGTCGCCGGCGACCGCTACTGTCGCGGGGCGGGTCACTTCCAGCTCGACGCGTGCGCGGTGACGCTCGTCGCCGCCGAAGCCATCGCGGCCGTCCGCGCGGAGACCGGAATCGACGTCTCCGACGGGCGGCACCGCCGAAACGTCGTCGTCGACGGCTTCGGAACCGGCATCGACGCCCTCCTCGAGACGGACCTCCGCGTCGGCGAGGCGCTGCTCAGACCGACCCGCCGGCGGCCGCCCTGTGCACACGTCGAAGCACTCGCCGGCGAGGACGGACTCGCGGCCGCGCTTCGGGACCGCGGTGGGCTTTGTTGTGACGTCGTCGAACCGGGACGCGTCGCGGTCGACGACGCGGTCGTGATCGAGCGAGCCGCACCGCGCGAGGCGGGGGCGGCGATCGCCGACAGACTGCGTGCCACGGGCTCGTCGGCGCGAGATGGCGGCGACGGTCACGACGACATCGACCGGTAGCCAACGGTTTAACGCGCCGCATCACGACCGTCGAGTCGACCCGTGATACGCGTGCCGCCTCTCAACTTCTTCGGACCGGTCCGTTCTGCCCGCCAACGCCGTTTCACGGAGCGGGTCACATGAGCTGGCGCTACCGTCACACGGTGTTGACCCTGTGTATGCTCGCGTTCTTCGTCACGTACTTCGCGCGGGTGGCGATCAGCCCGGTCGTCCCGTTCGTGATCGACGACTTCGGCGTCTCGAACACCGCCGTCGGGCTCGCGCTGTCGGGAATGTGGTTCGCCTACGGCGTCGCGCAGTTCCCGAGCGGGATCCTCGCCGACCGCTTCGGAGAACGACCCGTCATCCTCGTCGCCGTCGTGGGGACGATCGCGACGAGCCTGCTGCTCGCGGTCGCCCCCGCGTTTCCAGCCTTCGTCGTCGCGGCGGTCCTGCTCGGACTCGTCGCGGGGCTCCACTACGCGGTCGCGACGACGCTGCTCTCGCGCACCTTCGACGACCTCGGCACCGCCGTGGGCCTCCACTCGCTCGGCGGGCCGCTCGCGGGACTCACCGCCCCCGTCGCAGCCGCCTGGGTGGGCGTCCGGTACGGCTGGCGTCCCGGGGTCGCACTCGCCGCTGCGGTCGGGGTCCCGGTCCTCGTCGCCTTCGCGTGGCGCGTTCGGCCGGCTCCGCCCCGCCGCCCCGACCAGTCGATGCGCGCCCGGCTGCGGATAGGCCCGCTCGTCGCACTGCTCTCGCGGCCGAGCGTGCTCCTCCCGCTCGCCGTCGCCATGCTCGGGACCTACGTCGCTCAGGGGATCATCTCGTTTCTCCCGACGTTTCTCGTCGAGTTTCGCGCCCGATCCCCCGCGTTCGCGGGCGCCGTCTTCTCCGCGTTCTTCGTCGTCCGCGCGGGCGCACAGGTCGGGATCGGTCGTCTCTCTGACCGCGTGGGCCGCGACGCGGCGATCGGGGCCGCGATGCTCGCCGGCGGTCTCGGCGCTGCCGGCTTCGTCTGGCTCCCGGGCACCCTCGGGCTCGGCGTCGCCGTCGTCTTCGCCGGCTTCGGGTCGAGCTTCTTTTCGGCTATCGACCCGCGGTTCATGGACGCGATGAGCGAGGCCGAACGCGGGGCGGGATTCGGTCTCGTGCGAACGGCGTACACCGTCGTCGGCTCGGCGGGATCGGTCGGCGTCGGGCTCGCGGCCGACCTGTTCGGATGGGGCGTCTCGTTCGGGGTCGTCGCCGCGCTCTTTGGCGTCGCGTTCGCCGTCCTCGCGGGCAACCGGCTGGTCGGTCCGGGGTACTGAGCCGACTCCCCCGTAGACACGCTGCTGGCGGCTCAGCTGTCTGGGAAGATGGACTCCGGAATGTACGCGGAGACCGTCCAGTTCGGGGCGTCGACGACCTCGCTCACCTTCAGGTCCATCGCGGCCGAACAAAGGATGTACGCCTCTCCGGGGGTGAGCCCGCGGTGTGCGGTGAGGTGATCGATCATGTGCCGCGTCGCCTTCTTCGTCGCGTCCATCAGATCGTCGCTTATCCCCGTCGTCCCGTACATCGGTTCGTCGGCCCCCGTCGCGGTGAACGGGCCCGTCGTCTCGAACTGTGGTTGCTCGATATCGAGGTCCGACCGCACGGAGAGCCGTGCGGTGACGAACATCGGAGCCTCGATACCCGTCACACACACCTCACCGTCACCCTGTGCCGCGTGACAGTCGCCGGTGGAGAACAGCCCGCCGGCGACCTCGACCGGGAGGTACAGCGTCGATCCGGCCGTCAGGTGTTTGACGTCCATGTTGCCGCCGGTGTCGTACGGCGGGAGCGTGTCGTGTTCGCCTTCGGCACCCGGTGCGACGCCGATGACGCCCGGGAACGGGTCGAGCGGCACCTCGATGCCGTTCACGAACCGCCCGACGTCACCCTGGAGGTCCCACACGTGGACGTCCGCCTCGGGGAACGCCTCGGGAAGCAATCCGAGTCCCATCTCACCCGGCATGAACCCGGTGTACCCCCAGCCTTTGTGCTGGAGGTCGAGGAGGTCGACCTGCAGGACGTCGCCCGGCTCAGCGCCCTCGACGGCAACCGGGCCCGTCAACGGGTGTACCGGATCGAAGCTCACGTTCGCGAAGTCGGTCGCGGTCGACTCCGTGTCGAGCTGCCGGTCGACCGCATCCCGACACTCGAACCGCACGACGTCACCGTCGTCGACCGTCAAGACCGGCTCGAGTGAGTTGTCCCACGCGCGATGGATATTCTGCTCGGCGTCCGAGAGGTGGTGGTCGATGCTGTACGACTCGGCGGCGGCCTCGGCGGCAGGGTCCGACATACGTGTGTCTTGTTACCAGGGACCGAGTTAACTCCGACTGGAGATCCTGCGACTGCGGCGGCTCCGGTCGCGATCCGGCTCACGCCGGATCGAACACCTCCTCGCCGTCGACCATGTGGGCCTCGACGGCGTCCATGTCGAGGGTCACGCCGAGCCCGGGACGCTCCGGCACTTCGATGTACCCGTCTTCGATCACCGACTCCTCGACGAGATCGTCCCACCAGCCGAGCTCGTAAGAGTGGTACTCGACGGCGAGTGCGTTCGGAATCGCCGCGCCGACGTGTGCGGCCGCCATCGTCGCCACCGGCGAGGCGACGTTGTGCATCGCGACGGGCACGTAGTACTGATTCGCCACGTCGGCGATCTTCCGCGTCTCGCGCATCCCACCGACCTTTGGGAGGTCCGGCGCGACGATGTCGACCGCCTGATCTTCGATGAGTCGCCGCAGCTCGGTCACGCGATAGCGGTTCTCGCCGACCGCGATCGGCGTCACCGTCGACTCCGTCACCGACTGCTGGACCGCGAGGTTCTCCGGTGGTACGGGGTCTTCGAGCCACCAGACGTCGTACTCCTCGATGGCGGCTGCGAGCCGTTTCGCGGAGCCGCCGGAGAACGTCCAGTGACAGTCGAAGGCGACGTCGGCGACGTCCCGAACCCGCTCCGTCACTGCCTCGACGATCTCCGCTTTGTGCCGGATCTCGCCCGGACGGAGGTGTCGGTTCGCGCGGTCCTTCTCGAGTCCGCTTGGCACGTCGAGGTCGAACTTGAGCGCGTCGTAGCCGAGTTCCTCGACAACCCGCTCGGCCTCGTCCGCGCACGCTTCGGGGTCGGCTTCTTCTTCGGTGTGACAGTCACAGTAGACGCGCATCCGATCGCGGTACTTCCCACCGAGGAGTTGGTACGCGGGCACCCCGAGGAGCTTCCCCGCGAGGTCGTGCAGCGCGACCTCGATCCCGGATATCGCCGTGACGGTCACACCCTCGATGGACCCCTCTCCGGACATCTTCTGGACGAGGTGCTCGTAGAGCCGATCGATGTCCAACGGGTTTTCACCCACGACGAACGGCTTCATCCGCGATATCAGCTCGGGGACGCCGGCCCCCCAGTACGCCTCACCCGTCCCGGTCACGCCGGCGTCGGTGTACACCCGCACGAGCGTCCACGGAAAGTTCCCGTCCACCATCGTCGTCTGGACGTCCGTGATCGCGACGTCCCTGCTGCCGCCGCGTTCGCCGGTCACGCCCATCGTCTCCCGAGAGAGCTCCCGCATCGTGTACTCCGCGTTCGGATCGTGTAGCGACGCGTAGTCGTTGGCCATACACGAGTGTTGCTTCGAATCGGGGTAAACGTTTGCGGCGACGCTCGGATCGGCCGTCGGACGAGCACGATTGCGGTGGGGTTTTGCACTCGCCACGAGAGACGTACCCATGACAGACCGAACCGACGAACTCGCTTCACTGTTCACCGCCCGCATAATCGACGAGAACGGACGCTACACGGTGTCGATCCCGAAACGACTTTTCGAGCGCGGACCGATCACGGACGGCGACGCGCTCCGTGTCGCACTGATCGACGGCGACGAGGCGCGTGGTTCGGCGTCTATCCACTCCGCGGACGCTCCGAGTGATGCATCACCGACCGACACCCGCTCGGCTGACAACCACGCTGCGACGGTCGCGGGGCGACGGACCCCGAGTGGCGCGAGCGACGCACCCGGATCGACCACCGAGACCACGGCGTCGCCGAGCGGCGAGACGACGCGGACGGCGAGACCGCCGGCCGAGGCGACTGCGACGACCCGGGTCGATCCCGACGGCCCGCCGGTCTCGGAAGGTGAGCGACGGACGGTGACCGTCGAGACGCTCGGTGACGAGGGTGACGGCATCGCGAAGGTCGAACGCGGCTACGTCGTCATCGTCTCCGGCGCGGAGCCCGGCGACACGGTGACCGTCGAGATCACGAACGTGCGTGAAAACGTCTCGTTCGGGTCGATCATCTCGGAGTAGCCGGCTCGACCGTCTCGGAGTAGCCGGCTCGACCGTCTCGGAGTAGCCGGGTCGATCGCCTCCGGGTGGCCGAGGTGGCCGCCGCCTCTCGATGCGCTAGCTCACCCGAACAGCCGGCGGAGGTGCTCGCGCGAGAAGAACGACGACGGCCGGTCCATGTGGACGCCGATCTCGCCCGAGAGCGCCCGCAGCCCGATCCGTTGGACGGGCTTCGGGAGCGAGTAACAGGCGCGAACGAGCCGGCCGAGTCGTATCTCTTGTGCCAACTCGTCGCGCCACGCCGCCTCGTACGCCGCGAGCGTCGACGGCTCTGTCGGGTCGATCGTCGACGCGGCGACGTCGGCCGCCGTCATCCCGTAGAGAATGCCACCGCCGGTGAACGGCTTCGTCTGTGCGGCTGCATCACCGATCAGGAATGCACGCCGGGTCGTCACCGACGATGGCGGGCCGATCGGGATCGCGCCCGAGCAGAAGTGGTCGGTCTCCACATCGTACGCGTCGGTGAGCCGGTTGAATAGCGCCGAAACGTCGTCGCCGGGTGGGGCCGCGAGCCCGTACTCCACGCCGGCGTCACCACGCGGAATGCGCCACGCGAAGAACCGCGGTGCGGTTAGGTGGACGTCGACGTCGTCGCCGTGGTCCGGGTCGTCGTCGAACGCGAGCACCCCGTGGAGCAGTTCGCTCGGCTCTTCGAGACCGAGTGATCGGCGCACGCGAGAGGTCGGCCCGTCACATCCGGCGACCATTCGCGTCTCGACCGTCCGCGTCTCACCGTCGGCGCTGACCGTGAGAACGACCCGGTCGTCGTGTTCTCGTACGTCGGTAACGGTGTGCCCCTCGTGAACTGCCGCGCCCGCGCTTTCGGCGCACGCGGCGAGGGTCCGGTCGAGTTCGACGCGGTCGATGACGTTCGAGACCGCTTCGCGTTTGTAAAACCGGTAGGCCGACGAGTCGGGGCCGCCGACGTGAAAGCGCGCTCCGTGGACCTCGTTCTGGAATAGTCGAGCGCGTGCCGCCGCTGGCACGTACTCCCAGATGTCGGTCGAGACGTGTCCCGAGCAGGCCAACGGCGTGCCGACCGTCCCCTTCTCGAAGACGGCGACGTCGTGGCCCGCTTCGGCCGCGCGCCTGGCGAACCGCGACCCAGCGGGGCCGGCTCCGACGACGACGAAATCGTGCATGTGAGCGTGTTCGACGCCTCCGACTATAAGTGTCGATACTTTCTGTGATGACCACGAGACCGCACGACAGCCGGATACTACTTCGCCACACCCTCCCTAACACGCATGTAGCGGCGGTAGTGTACCCACGACGATCGCACGACCGCCGGACACTACTTCGCCACGCCCCTCCGGGCCGATTCGCTCTCGTACGTGCGTGGTGATCGTGTGACCGAGACGCCTCTGCGACAGCCGGGCACCTGTTTCAGCCACGCCCTCCCCAGCCGATTCGCTCTCGTACGTGCGTGGTGATCGTGTAACCGAGACGCCTCTGCGACAGCCGGGCACCTGTTTCAGCCACGCCCTCCCCAGCCGATTCGCTCGTCGCCTGCGGCGACTCGCTCATCCCTCGCACGCGCTCGCGAGGCCGCCGCCGGCGACCTCGCGAGGCGCGCGCCACCGCGGTACGGGTGGAAAACGGCGTGTCTGCGTCTCGTGTCGTCTACCGTCTCCCGTCGAGCCAGTCCAGTGCGGCGTCGATATCCGTCCGTGGCGGCGAGCAGGTGAACCCCTCACAGACGTACACCGTCGGCTCGCCGGCGTTCGCGTCACGCCCCTCCCAGATCGGCGGCGCTGCGTCGAGGCCGAGTCGGTCGAGCCACGCGTCAAGTCCGTCGGCGGTCGGTGGTCGGCGCGTGAGAACGTGCCCAGGCAGGTACTGCTCACCGAGCGCGTCCCGCCACGCCGACGGGACCGCCTCGGCAGCGACCGTCACCTCGACCGCGCCGGTCGCGAGGCGCGCCGCCGCACGGACCAGCGAGACGTGTTCGAGTGGACTCGACCGAATACGATCCGCGTGCGTCGCGAGCACGTCCTCGGCGATCGATCGGAACCGGTCGTCAGGACGGAACCCGTCGAGTATCAGGAGCGTCTCGGCGGCGACCCCGAGACTCGACGGCGTCGACCGGTCGGCGAACTCCTGCGGGCGCGCAAAGAGCGTCCCGGCATCGCCAGCGCCGTCCGTCCCCGTGGCGTCGTCCACCCCCGCGGCGTCGTCCGCGTCGCGCGTAAAGTAGATGGTCCCGTCGTCCGGCTCGTAGAACGCCGCCACCAACGCGTCCGTCACCTCGAGGGCGAACGCGAGCGGCTCGAGGTCGCCGGTCGCAGCGTGCACGTCGACGCCCGCCCGCGCGAGGAACGCGTAATCGTCGAGGTAGCCGGGCCCGGCGACGTCTCCGTCGAGCCATCGTCTATCGAGCCGGCCGGTTTCGACGTCGTACAGTCGATCTCGACAGAAGCCGAGCGTCTCCGTGGCGACGTCGTCGTACGGTGCCCCGAGCGTCTGACCGGCCCGTGCGAACGCAGAGATGGCGCGGCCGTTCCACGACGCGAGCACTTTCTCGTCACGAGTCGGGCGCGGCCGAGACTCGCGGGCGTCGAACAGTGTTGCGCGCGCCGCGGTCAGCGTCTCGGCGACCTCGTCAACGGGTCGGTCGTGGTCGGCGGCGACCCGCTCGACCGACCCCGAGAGCGTCGGCACCGTCGTCCCTCGCTCGAAGTTCCCACCCGATTCGATCCCGTAGCGTTGTCGTACCATCGAGGCGTCGTCGCCGTCGAGCGTGCCGTCGACCTCCGCCGGCGTCCACGCGTAGAACGCCCCCTCGACCCGTTCGTCCGGATCTCCGCCCCGGCTTCGGGGCTGCCGGCTCCGTGCGTCCAGTGTGCTGAAGAAGCCGCCGTCCGGGTGGCGAAGCTCGCGGTCGAGGAACCGGAGTGACTCCCCAGCGATTCGTGCGTACGCGGCGTCCCCCGTCAGTCGATAGGCGTCGAGGTATGCCATCGGCAGCTCGGCGTTGTCGTACAGCATCTTCTCGAAGTGGGGGATCGTCCACGATCGGTCGACGGCGTAGCGGTGGAAGCCGCCGCCGACCTGGTCGTACATCCCGCCCGACGCCATTCCGTCGAGCGTCTTCGTGGCCGCTGTGAGCAGCTCTCGCCGGCCCGTCTGTGCCCCCGAGCGCAACAGGAGGTCGACGCGCCCGGGCATGGGAAACTTCGGCCCCCCGCTGCCGAACCCGCCGTGTTCGTGGTCGACGCCGCGCATCGCGGCCGCGGCCGCCTCGTCGAGCAGCGTCTCGTCCGGCGGGTCGCCTGTGCCGGCTGGAACGGACTCGAGTTCGTCGCGAGCGCTCGCACTCCACTGTGCTGCACGCTCGACCATCTGTGCCCGCTGTTCGGCGTCTCCCCACGACGATGCGATCCGTTCACAGAGGCCGGCGAACGACGGCGTGTTTCCCCGGGGCTCCGGCGGAAAGTACGTCCCGACGTAGAACGGCTCACCCTCCGGCGTACACCACGCCGACAGCGGCCATCCGCCACCCCCGGTGACCAGCTGACAGACGGTCATGAAGGTGCTGTCGACGTCTGGACGCTCCTCCCGGTCGACTTTGATCGGCACGAACGAGTCGTTGATCAACGCCGCCACCTCCTCGTCGGCGAAGCTCTCTTCTTCCATGACGTGACACCAGTGACACGACGAGTAGCCGATCGAGACGAACACCGGGACGTCGTGCGCTCGGGCACGCTCGAACGCCGCCGCTCCCCACGGCTGCCAGTGTACCGGGTTGTCGGCGTGCTGTTGGAGATAGGGGCTCGGCTCGTCGGCGAGCCGGTTCCGTTCGGTTGGCTGGGACATGGCCGAGATTATAGCGGTAGCGTCAAAAACCCCGTCACACGCGGTGACGTCTCAGACACTCGAGAGTTGCTACTCGGCGCCGACCAATATCCCGACCAACACATTCTGATCCACGTATCTGGATCGATAGCCGGGCTGAGAGGGGAAGGCTTACGCCTCTTTGTGGATATCCGTCGGTCATGACGGAGACCGTTCTCTTGATCGGCGGCGGCGGCCGAGAGCATGCGATCGCGCGCGCACTCGCTGGTGACTGCACGCTGTACGCCTGCGCGAGCGTCCGCAATCCGGGCATTCGACGGCTCGCGGAGGGGTTCGAGACGATCTCGGAGACGGACACCGAGGCGATAGCGGCCTTCGCAACGGACATCGACGCGGACCTCGCGGTCATCGGTCCCGAGTCGGCGCTCGAAGCCGGCGTCGCGGACGCCCTCGACGATGCCGGAGTGTACGCCTTCGGGCCGCGCGCCGAGGAGGCACGGCTCGAGACGGACAAAGCCTACCAGCGCCGGTTCATGCGCGATGCCGACGTTCCGGGGTGTCCCGACTTCGCCGTCTTCGACGACACCGACGCCGCCTGCGACTACATCGACGCCTCCGACGGTGATCTCGCGGTGAAGCCCGCCGGCCTGACCGGTGGAAAGGGGGTGAAGGTGATCGGCGACCAAGTCACGGCCGACGAGGCGAAGGCGTACCTCCAGGCGTCCGACTACGACCGTGTGGTGCTCGAAGAGCGACTCGTCGGCGAGGAGTTCACCGTGCAGGCGTTCGTCGCGAACGGCGAGTTCCGAGCGACGCCTGCGGTACAGGACCACAAGCGCGCCTACGAGGGCGACGAGGGCCCGAACACCGGCGGAATGGGGTCGTATTCGGACACGTCTCCGTCGCTGCCGTTCATGCGTGAGGGCGACTACGACGCCGCCCTCGACGTCATCGAGGCCGTCGTCGAGGCGCTCCCGGCGTACAAAGGCGTCCTCTACGGGCAGTTCATGTCGACGGCGACGGGCCCGAAGGTGGTCGAGTTCAACGCGCGCTTCGGTGACCCCGAGGCGATGAACACGCTCCCCGTGCTGGAGACGTCGCTCATCGACGTCGTGACCGCCGCACGCGACGACGATCCGCTGCCCGCTATCGACGTGTCGGGTGCGGCGACGGTGTGTAAGTACGCTGTTCCGCAGGGCTATCCGACCGACCCGGACAGTGGCGCGCGAATCGCCGTCGACGAGGAGAGCGCCGGCGACGCGCTCCTCTACTACGCGAGCGTCGACGAGCGCGACGACGGGCTGTACACGACGACGTCCCGCTCGTTCGCGGTCGTGGGGCGCGGCGATTCGATCGAGGCTGCGGAAGCGGAGGCGAGCGAGGCGCTCGCCGCGGCCGGTGACCGCGTCCGAATACGCGAGGACATCGGCACGCAGGCGCTGCTCGACCGGCGCGTCACACACATGCGCGAGCTGCGCGAGTAGCGAGTCGACGAGACGGCCGATACGGTCGTGGACGCGTCACCACGGGACTCACGGTTGCGAGCCTCACGGCGTTGCTGGCGAACAGGCGGTCGGCCGCTCCTCACGGCGGCTGACCGCGCACCCGCCTCGGCCGACCGTGAGCTATCGAGGTGTCGTACACGGCCGTGGCCGCGCCATCGCACATAACCTCTCGGGCGTCGGCGGGTCGAGCACCGCCGCCGAGGTTTTTGTAGGCTCCGCGCGAACCACCGCCCGTGAGCGAGGAGTCAGGCACGGCGGACGGCGAGGACGAGAGCAGTGGCGCGCACGGAGCAACGGCCGAGCGGGGGTCCGTGCGGCGGGATCGGCTCGAACGACACCCGACGACCGGGCCGCGCAACTCGCTGTGGTCGTGGCCAACCGCGAAGTCGCCACTCGCCGTGGTGCGGAACTACGTCGTGATCGTGCTCGCGCGGATCGCGCCGAGTCTCCGGCTGAAGAACTGGCTCCTCTCGGCCATCGGGGTGACCGTCGGCACCGGCGTGGCGTGGGGGCTCGAGTCGACGCCGGACGTCTTCTGGCCAGAGCGGATAACCGTCGCCGATCACGCGATCGTCGGCTACGACGTCACGCTCCTGTGTCACGAGTTTCTCCAAGACGAGTACCGACTCGGTGACGTCGTCGTCGGTGAGCGGGCGATGATCGGCGCCGGAGCGACCGTGCTCCCTGGCGTCACGATCGGCGCAGGCGCCCGAGTCGCTGCTAACTCGCTGGTGGCGACGGACGTTCCGCCGCGGACGACTGTCGCCGGCGTTCCTGCAACCGTCGTCTCTCGAGCGGTCGATGACGACGACGCCGGCACCAACAGCGACAGCGACGGTCTATCTGGCTCTCGTGGCCGGTAGACGCTTCAGCGTTCGTTTGCAGGCGATCCGGTCCCCTCGTCATCGGTTTCGGGCACTGTGTCGGTTCCGTCATCGGTGTCGACTCCATCCCCGGTCGCCGTCTCCGCCTCGGCAATGTGTGCTTGCGCGCTCACGCTGTCGAGGTCGACGCCGACCTCTCTGGCTACGGCGTCGAGTACCGCCCGCTGTTCTGCCATCTCGTTTTCGAGCGCGCGGACTCGTTCGCCGGTGTCACTCACCGTCGTCTGCGTGTGCTCGACCTCGTCGCGCAGGTCGTTCAGCCGCTTGTACGTCTGTTCTGCTTTGTCCGCGAGCGTCTGAATGCGCTTCGCTGTGTCCCCGAATCCCATGCGCGGTGATCGGCCTCACGGCACCTGTGTGTTTCCGTTCACCCGCGGGCGTGTCGACGGCCGACTCGCGTCGACGAGCGGTTCGTGTCGACGGTGGACTTTTGTCTCGACCGCCCGTATCGCGCGTGTGAGCGCCGACCGGATCCTCTTGACGAACGACGACGGCATCGACGCGGTCGGTCTCAGAGCCCTCTACGACGCGCTCTCCGACCGGTACGACGTCGTGACCGTTGCACCGAGCGGTGATCAGTCGTCGATCGGGCGCGTCCTCTCCGACGGCGTGCGTGTCCACGACCACGACCTCGGGTACGCGGTCGACGGGACGCCCGTCGACTGCGTGGTCGCCGGACTCGACGAACTGGTGCCCGACGTCGACCTCGTCGTCGCCGGCTGCAACGAGGGTGCCAACCTCGGCTCGTACGTCCTCGGCCGGTCCGGAACCGTCTCTGCGGCGGTCGAAGCGGCGTTCTTCGACGTTCCTGCCGTGGCGACCTCGATGTACGTGCCGGGCGGCGACGACTGGTGGAAGACCGAGCTCGAACCCGACGCCTTCGCCCACGCCGTTCGCGCGACGCGGTTCCTGGTGGACAACGCGTTCGACGCCGACGTCTTTTCTGCGGCCGACTACCTCAACGTGAACGCGCCGGTCGCCGAGTCACAGACCGCGCCGATGCGGGTCACCGCACCGTCAGACTGGTACGGACTCCGTGCCGATGCGAACGGTAACGGAGAGGTCCACTTCTCGGACCCGATCTGGGGTCGGATGACGCCGGAGGACGTCCCCGACCCAGTCGGTACCGACCGCAGAGCCGTCGTCGACGGAGAGGTGTCGGTGTCGCCACTCACCGTGCCACACGGTACGGCTACGGCCGCCTCGCTCGACGATCTGGCGGACGCGTACCGTGAGGCGCACGACGACGAGCGCGTGGTCGACGCCGAGTGACGCGACTCAGGACTCGTCGTCGGCACTAACCGTGACTTGTGCCTCCGTGAGGACCCGATCACCCATCTCGTAGCCGGGCTCGTACACCTCGTGAACCGTGCCGTCGGGCTGCTCGCTCTCGACGCGGAGCATCACCTGGTGTCTGTTCGGATCGACCTCGTCGCCCGGCTCCGGCTGTATCGGGTCGACGCCCTCCTCGGCGAGCACCTCGTCGAACTTCTCCAGCGTGGACTCGACGCCGGGACGAATGTTACTGTCCTCCGCTTGATCGAGCGCACGGAGCAGATCGTTTCGTACGGGAACTACCTTCTCGACGAGCGCCTCGGAGGCGCGCTCGCGGATCTCCTCGCGTTTGCGCGTGGCGCGTTCCTTGTAGTTGCTGAAGTCGGCACGTACCCGTGCGAGCTTGCTCGTCAGCGCCGACACCTCCTCGCGGCTCGACTCGAGTTCCGCCTCGAGTTCGGCGACCTCTCTGGCCAGCGCCTCGTCGTGCTCGCTCACCCGGTCGACGAGCGTCGGCGCAGCCTCGTCACCGGCCTCGGCGTCGGTCGACGACGCGCTCGTCTCCTCGGCGGCCTCGTCTGTGGCCTCCGCGGGCGTCTCGGACGGCTCGCCCTCGACGGCTTCCTCTTCGCTCATACCCGAGTCAAGTTGGCCGGCGTGTATAAGGGTTGCAGAACGCCGTCGTGTGGGGCGGTACCGCACGACTCTGACCGTGGTCGACGGCCGGCGATTCGACCTGCCGGGTTACTTATTGGGTGCTCGCGTACGACCGCTGATGACTGCACCGAACCGGAATACGCTGTGGGCCCGAGCAATAGTCGACGAGCTCGTCGCCTCGGGCGTCGACGCCGTCGTCGTCTCGCCTGGAAGTCGATCGACACCGCTCACGATGGCCGCCGATCGACACGAGGAGCTCCACTGTTTCTCCCAGCTCGACGAGCGGTCCGCGGCGTACTTCGCGCTCGGCCGGGCGCGCCGCACGGGCCGGGTGACGCCGCTCATCTGCACGTCGGGGACCGCCGCGGCCAACTACCACCCGGCGGTGATGGAGGCCGACCGAGCCAGGGTCCCACTGCTCGCGCTTACCGCGGACCGCCCACCCGAGCTTCGCGACTCCGGGGCGAACCAGACGGCCGATCAAGAGAAGCTCTACGGCGATTCGGTTCGGCTGTACGCCGACCTCCCGGAACCAGCGGCGGCCGACCGCACCCTGCGGTCGCTCCGGACCACGGTCGACCGGGCGGTGGCGGTCGCCGAGGGTGCCGACCCCGGTCCCGTCCACCTCAACGTCCCCTTCGCGAAGCCACTCGAACCGACACCGGTGCCGGGAGACGTCCCCGACGACCTCGACCCGACCGCCGCGACCGGACGGTCTGGGCCCTTCGTCGACGTGACGCCTGGGACGCCCGAACCGGACGACGCGGGGCTACGCGAGCTGGCGGCGGCACTTGAGACGGATCGCGGCGTGATCGTCGCCGGCCCGGCAGATCCGCCCGGACTAGACCCCGAGGCGGTCACCGCGCTCTCGCACGCGACCGGGTACCCGGTACTCGCCGACCCGCTCTCCGGGCTCCGCTTCGGCGGCCACACCCGCGTCGCTCCCGTCCTCGGGGCGTACGACGCGTACCTCTCGGAGGCGATCGCCGGGCCAGACGAGACCCAGCGTGGCTGGGACGACCCGACGGTCGTGTTCCGGCTCGGGGCGTCGCCCACCTCGAAGCGGCTTCGGACGTACCTCGCGGCGACCGACGCCGACCAGCACGTCGTCGACCCGACCGGGCGATGGCGCGAGGCGGCGTTCACCGCGACGAACCTCGTCGTCGCCGAGCCGAGCCGGCTCTGTGCGCGACTCGCACGGCTGATCGGGGGCGGCGGTGGTGATCCGGCCTGGCGCGAGCAGTGGTTGCGAGCGGAGCGGATCGCGACAGCGCTTCACCGCGGGGACCCCTCGTCGGTGGCGGCCGACATCGCCGCAGCGGGCACGGGCGGGGACGTGCCAACCGACGTTCACGAGGGGACGGTGCTCCAAACCGTCGCGGAGGCGGTCCCGGACCCGGCGACGGTGTTCGTCTCGAACTCGATGCCCGTGCGCGACCTCGACCGGTTTGTGCCCCCCTCGACGACGAACCTCACCGCCCTCGGCAACCGCGGCGTCTCGGGCATCGACGGCATCGTCTCGAGTGCGCTCGGCGCCGGTTCGGCGACGACCGACGACCTCACGCTGGTCGTCGGCGACCTCGCGCTGTATCACGATTCGAACGGGCTCCTCGCCGTCGACCGCTGTGCCGTCGACGTCACGATCGTCCTGATCAACAACGACGGCGGCGGGATCTTTCACAAGCTCCCGGTCGAGTCGTTCGACCCGCCGTTCACTGACTCGTTCAAGACCCCACACGGGCTCGCGTTCGAACCCCTCTCGACGCTCTACGGGCTCGAGTACGTCCGAATCGATGCGCGCGACGACGGCACAGACGATCCGGCGGTCGCCCTCGCAGCAGCATACACCCACGCCCACGAGACTGACGGCTCACACCTGATCGAGGTGCGAACCGACGCCGAAGCGAGCCAACGGATCCGTGAGCGACTCCTCGACGCGGTCGAGCGGGCCGTGCACGGGGGCGACGAGTCGTCGTAGGTCCACGCGCGTCGGGGTCGGTGTGCACGTGCGCGTCGGGTCGATACGAATGCGCCCTCGGTGCGAACGTTATTGCGTGATCGAGGCCAACGGTGACTGTGCAAGTCGTGGGATATGAGTCGTCGTCGCCCGAGGCAGCCACGAGCGACGGCGCCGGACTGTACGTCGCGTCCGACGGCGACGTCTCGTTCCTCGACGCGAGCGCCGGAACCGAGCTCGGGTTCGGCCTCGGCGAGCGACGCTGTGCCGGATCGGTTCACGAGGACGGCCACGTGGCGTGTGACGCTCCCGACGCGCCGTACTGTGATGCACACACGTCCGTCTGGGTGTGTGCACGCTGTACGGGAACGTGTCTCAAAGACGAGATGGACTGCCACGAACAGCACGCGATCTACCTCGCTGCGTTCGCCCCCGCCGTGTTCAAAGTCGGCGTCACGCGGCGCTGGCGACTCGAGACTCGCCTCCGCGAGCAGGGTGCAGACCGCGCAGCGCACGTCCGGACGCTCCCGAACGGTCGCGTTGCCCGTGAGATCGAGGCCGAACTCGCTGCAGGCGGGAATCTCGTCGACCGCGTCCGGGTGCCGACGAAGCTCGACGGACTCGGCCGCCACGTGGACGAGGAGGCGTGGGAGTCGCTGTGTGCCCGATTCGACCCGATCGAGCGGTTCTCGTTCGACTACGGGTTCGACCTCGCCGACCGGCCGGTCGCGGAGACCATTGCAGCCGGAACGGTGCGCGGCTGGCAGGGACGGGTGATGGTGCTCGATCGCGGCGGATCGACGTACGCGGTCGACGCCCGCGACCTGGTGGGGTACGAGCTGACCGAGACGCCGACGGCCAGGCGACTCCAGTCGAGTCTCGGTGCGTTCGGTGAGTGACGTCGCCTGTCAGTAACCCACGACTGAAGTCGTGGGCTTGTCAGTGGACTCCCCTTCTGCCGTCGTAACGACGGAGGCAGTGTAATCGCCGTTCAGGTTCAACGTTCCTGACGTTAGCGCACACTGACAGGGTGCGCCTCCACTCGAAGACGTCTGCCCCGAGTGGAGTTTCTTGAGCAGTTTGCGAGCGATGTTCTTGCTCGCGTTGTAATCCGCGTTCAGTTCGTACTCACACTTCTGACACACGAACCGGTGTTTCGACCGTCGATTCGACTCATGCGTAAACCCACACGACGAACACCGCTGACTCGTGTATGCAGGAGGTATCTGTTCAATCCCGATATCGAACATCTCGGCTCTGTATTCGACGTACTGGTACAGGCGTCGGAACGCCCATGCGTGGAACCGCTTTGCACCAGCCATCCGATTACGAATATCTGTTAAATTCTCGAAGGCAATGTGCGTGCATCGGTGGTCGCGGGCTTCTTCGAGAATCCGGTTTGAGGCACGGTGGAGTTCGTCCTGCATCCAGCGGTGTTCACGGTCTTGCATCGATTGAATCGACAGATGTGCCGACCGCGTTCCCGCTTGTTGCATCGACCCGCGAGTCTTCTCGAACTCACGGCGTCGGTGGTTCATCTCGTCAGCGTTCCCGATGAACGCCCCGGTCGAAGTCACGGCGAGCGAGCCGTCCACGTTCAGGTCAACGCCAAGGACTGTTCTGTGCTTGGCGTCAGAAGAATTGGGTGTGGACTCCTCTTGTTCGTCCGTTGTTCGGCGCATCCGTGCGTGGAGGTAGAACGACTCTGTGGGTCGGTCGTACTGCAACGTGGACATGCGGAACTCGTAGTCCTCGTTCAGCAGGTACTCGCCAATCGGTGTTCCCTCAGCATCGCTGGGAAGCACGTAGTCACACTCGACGCGACCGTTCACCGTTGAGAGGGAAACGTGGTCGCGGTGGAAGGTCGCACTTCGCTTGTCGTAGACGACGCTCCACGCGTCGAAGTGCGGTTGACTGGTGTTGTCGCCTTTTTTGAGTCGGGCGACACCGCTTTTCGTGGCCTCGATAGCCCGCCGAATCCCCTTCTGGACGAGGTTTGCAGTCAACTCCGTCTCGTTTCGGAGTCGCTCGTAGAGGGCGTTCTCGGCTTTCTGTTTCGAGGTCACGCAGTAGTCGTTCGGGTGTCTCCACGCCCACTCTGCAGTGGTGTTTGCACAGTGGAGGAACTGGTTTTTGGTCTGATGGAGGTCGTCGCACCGCTCTGCGGGTACGTCGAGTTTGACGTTGACAGTTCGAATCACGTCCCCCATCCGTATTTCACATGTCAACTTAGTTCTTTATAAAGTCTACGACTGGCGTGGGGGAGTCGGGTTGGTGTCGCTCGGGATTGGTGGAGTGGCTTGTCGGATTCCTCCCACGAGTAAACTCGTGGGCTTCCTCCTTGCGTTCATGTGAGCGACCGTGGGCGCTGTGGCTGCAACCCGGTACGATCGACTCAGAACACGCCGATGCCGACGGCGTAGGGCCACGCGCTGCCGCCGAGTGCGAGGAGGGCGAGGGCGGCGCCCGCGCCGTAGAGGTTCTTCAGGAAGCTCGTCATCTCGCTCTGTTTCTCGTCGGGATCGTCGGCCGCCCAGAAGTCGTGCATCGTGACCGCCGAGACGACGAGGAAGACGGCGAGCGCGCCCGCCGCGAGCACTGGGAACGCCCCGACGACGATCCCCAGTCCTCCGAGTGCGAGAAGTACGCCGGAGGCGACCACCGAGAACCGGGGCAGTGGGAGCCCCTTGAACTCGGCGTAGCCGGCCATCCCGTCGACGTCGGTGAAGTGATTCAGCCCCGTGAACGCGAGGACGCCGCCGAAGAGGAGGCGACCGAGGAGAAAGAGTTCGCCGGCGAGCGGCGTGTCGAACTGTAGCGGTAGCGTCGTGAGTTCAGCTATCATCGTGCAACTCGGTATACGGACGCAACCACTATATCACTTCGCGGACGTACTCGTAAGCAGGTAACACCCATGTCATCACCGGATCTCGACGCGAACGGCACAGTCGACACGAGCGAGTCCGACGGCGCGGGCGACGGGAGTGAGGCCGACGGCGCAGGCGACGGGAGTGAGGCCGACGGCGCAGGCGACGAGGGCGAAACGACGGGGAGTACCGACGCGACGGAGCCGGTCGAGACGGCGTGTCCCATCGTCGACTCGATCGCGCAGATCGGGTCGCGGTGGCGGCTCGTCGTCCTCTACGAGCTCCAGCACGGCGAACGACGGTTCAACGAGCTGAAGCGCGCGACGGACGCGAACGCACGCACCCTCTCGCGCGTGCTCGACGATCTCCAGGAGACCGGCTTCGTCGACCGGCGGATGGAGGCCGACGCCCCGGTCGCGACGTACTACAGCCTCACGGCCAAAGGCGAGTCGCTCGCGCCGGTGTTCGCCGAGATCGATCGCTGGGCTCGCGAGTGGCTCACCGCGTGTCAACGCGAGTGACGGCCGCTCGGCTCGTCGCCGTCGAGCCGAAAGCCACAGGCCCGTCGAGCACGAACCTCGCCGCGTGTACGCCGGACTGAAGAACACACCCTGTTGTCTGTGTGGCGGCTCCGACACCCACACGCGCATCGCGGTCCCCCCGCGAGCGCTCCGACTGATGGCGAACGGCGATCCGATCGCGTGGCGCGACGTCGTCGGCACCGTGACGCTGCGGTTCTGTGCGGACGACTGGTCGCTCGTGCGCGACCTCGCACTCGAGATGGACACCCACCCGCTCTCGCGGTGTAACGCCGCACACGTCTCACTCGACCTGCGGGAGGACCACGAGGCGCTGCTCTCGGCGACGAAGTCGGCCACCGACCAGACCGATCTCGAAGCACGCCTCGCGGCGGAGGCCGAAGCGACGCTCGCGGCCGTCGACGACGACTACACCGAACCCCGCGACGTCGTCGAGGCGATCGTCGTGTTGCGGGCTCTCGAAGAGCTGGGCGTCCGCGATCCTCCCAAAGACGCCACGGACGGTGCGATACGGCCCTGAGCGGGCCCACTCAGCGCTCGATCCTGAAGCCGTCGACACCCTCTGGCGGCTCCCGGGTCACCGAGACGTCGTCGACGTCGGCCGCGGGACTGCCCGTGTGACACCACTCGACCATCGATTCGACCGCCGACGCGGGTCCCTCGAAGACCGCCTCGACGCGGCCGTCGTCGAGGTTCTTCACCCAGCCGTCGACGTCGTGTTCGCGCGCGGCGTCTCGCGTCGTCGCGCGGTAGAAGACGCCTTGGACGTGTCCACTGACGAGGACGCGTGCGCGAGTTCGGTCGGCCATACGTGTCGCATCGGCCGGCGACGACAAAAATCGACGGCCCGAAACGAGACGGGTCAGTCGTCGACGTCGATCTCCGCGGAGAGTCCCTGTGCCATCTCGATGTCTCTCGCGTTGTTCAGCGTCCACGCGGTTCGGTCGGTGACGGCTTCGATCGCCTCCCGAGCGGAGGGGTTCCCGTTCCCGGACTTCTTTACGCCGCCGAACGGGAGCTGCACCTCGGCACCGATACACGGGAGGTTGCCGTACGCGAGTCCGAGTTCCGCGTGGTCGCGGTAGTAGTTGATCTGTCGGTAGTCTTCCGAGACGATCGCCCCGGCGAGACCGTAGTCCGTGTCGTTCTGGATCGCGACAGCCTCCTCGATACCTCCCTCGTACTCCATGAGTGCGACGTGCGGGCCGAATACCTCCTCTTTGGTGCACCTGAGGTCGGCGTGCGGGTCGGCCTCGTAGACGAACGGTCCGACCCAGTAGCCGTCTTCGTGGCCGTCGGGGATCTCGTCGGCGTCGAGCTCAGTCCGGTCGACCAGCACGTCGACGCCCTCCTCACGGGCCGCCTCGTTGTGCCGTGTCACCTTCTGTCTGTGTGCCGCCTCGACGAGGGGTCCCATGAACGTGCCGTCGTCGAGGGGGTCCCCGACCGAGACGTTCGCTGCGACCTCGACGAACCGTGATTTGAACGCCTCGTACACATCCGTGTGGACGATCAGCCGTTCGGCCGAGACGCAGCGCTGGCCGGTGGTTTTGAACGCCGACATCACGGCCGAGTGCACGGCGATGTCGAGGTCGGCTGCCTCCGTGATCACGACCGCGTTCTTCCCGCCCATCTCGCAGGCGGCCCGCCTGCCGGGGACGCCGCCGAGCGTCGCCTGTATCTCGTGGCCCACCTCCGCAGAGCCGGTGAAGAGTACGGTGGCGACGTCGTCGTGCTCTACGATGGCGTTGCCGGCGTCGCCGTATCCCTGTACCATGTTGAACACGCCGTCGGGGATCCCGGCGTCGTCGAACATCTCGGCGACGATCTCCGCACACCACGGCGTCTGCTCTGCGGGTTTGAACACGACCGTGTTCCCCTCGACCAGCGCGATGGCCATGTGCCAGTACGGGATGGCGACCGGGAAGTTCCACGGGGTGATACAGCCGGTCACCCCTCGGGGCTTCCGGCGCATGTACGCGTCCTTCGACGGAATCTCCGAGGGGACGACGTCGCCGGACGGGTGGCGGGCGTCGCCCGCGGCCCACTCGACCATGTGGGCGGCTTCGACGACGTCCGCTCTCCCCTCGCTTATTTCCTTGCCGCACTCTCTCGTGACGATCTCGCCGAGTTCGTCGGTACGGTCGCGCAGCTCGTGGTAGACGTCCCACAGGAACTCCGCACGCTCGACCCGCGAGCGTTCGCGCCAGGTCTCGTAGGCGTCGGCTGCGGCCGCGACCGCCCGGTCGACGTCTGCCGGCGTCCCACGCTGGAACGCGCCGAGCGTCTCGCCGGTCGCGGGGTTCTCGCTCTCGAACGTCTCCGTGCCGTCGCCGTCGACCCACTCCCCGCCGATGTAGTGGTTGGAGGCCGAATCCATAGTCGGTCCTCGTCGCCCGGAGAGCCAAACTTCCCACCCGACCATGGTCGGGAGACTCTTTGTGCTTGCGTGTATACCTCTCACACACAATGTCCGTGACGGATCACTCCGAGGTCGATCAGTGGGCCGGTACCCGGCTGACGCTCGACCTCTGGCACCCCGGCTGCTGGGCGATCGAAGCGACGCGTGAGACCGACGGCGGCGTGCTGGCACACGCCATCTACGACTCGCCGACGACGACCGAGGACGCTCCGAACAGCGTGAACGGGTTGTTCACCGCGTTCGCCGACACGACCGACTCGCTCGAGGCGCTGCTCGATGCGATTCGGTCGTCGGACCGTGCTGGCGAGCTCTTCGAGCTCCAGCAGCGGTTCGGCCGTGCGCGGGACGTGCCGGGCAACGTCGTCCGCGAGTTCTTCTTGGAGTACGACCCGGGCGACATGGTGTGTCCGACGCTGCTCGAACACGGCTTCATCCACAGCGCACCGGTCCGGATCGAAGACGGACGCGAGCAGTGGCAGGTGTGTTACACCGGCGAGCGGCGTGACATCAGCGAGTCGCTCGACGGGGTACGGGCGGGGGCAGACGCCGAGGTGGAGGTGGAGTCGATCTCCTCGTCGGGGGCGGGCACGCGACCGCCGCGCGAGCGCCGGCTCGACACGCTCACGCCCACCCAGCGGGAGGTGTTCGAACACGCCCGGGATGAAGGGTACTATCAGTGGCCACGTGAGACGTCGACGCGGGAGCTCGCGGCGAGTCTCGACCGGTCGAAGACTACGATGCTCGAGCACCTGCGAAAGGCCGAGTCGAAGCTCCTCGACCCGTGAGATAGCGACTCGCGAGCGATGGAGCAGGAGCGGTGGAGCAGGAACGGTGGGTCGTGAGCCGTAGGCGAGAGGATACGGACGACGAGGGGGTGATGGCGGCCCGCCCGGCGCTCGTTGGGTAGTCTAGCTATTACGTGTGTGGTAGCAGTTCTGTGACGGACACGACTGCATGACACCCGGGCACTACTTCGCCACACCCTCCCGGGCCGACTCTGTACGAATACGAGGCTGTAAGACACGTGACCAACACTGCCGCATAACACCCGGACACCAGTTACCGCCACCCCCTCCCGGGCCGATTCTGTACGTTGCTGGTGACTGTGTGACCGAGACGATCTGCGACAGCCGGACACCAGTTACCGCCACCCCCTCCCCAGCCGATTCGCTCGTCGCCTCCGGCGACTCGCTCATCCCTCGCACGCGCTCGCGAGCCCGCCTGCGGCGCGCTCACGAGGCGCGCGCCACCGCAGGTGGGGCTAGCTGCCGACGACTGCGCGGAGCGCGAAGAGCGCGTTCTCCTTGCGCTCGCGGATGCGACGGTAAAAGTACGAGAGCCACTTCGTCCCGTACGGTGCGTACTGATACACGGGGATGCCCTCGGCTGCTAGCTCGAACTGTGCCGACTCGCGAACGCCCGTCAGCATCTGTACCTCGTACGGGGTCCCGTGTTCTTCGTGGAGCGACTTCGCGTGTGATACCATCGCCGGGTCGTGACTCCCGACGCCGACACCGTCCTCGAACGAAGCGAACATGTACTCGAGACAGTCGCGATACGCCGCGTCGACGGCCGACTTCTCGGTGTGTGCGATCGCGGGCGGCTCGTCGTACGCACCCTTGACGAGTCGGACCTTCCCGGGAAGCGGCGCGAGCCGCTCGAGGTCCGTGCGGGTACGCTCCAGGTTCGCCTGGACGCAGACGCCGACGGTGCCGTCCGTCTCCCGGGCGTGCGTCTCGAACGCGTCGAGCGTGACGTCCGTCGTCTCGTGGTCCTCCATATCGATCCAGACGAAGACGTCCGCCGCACTCCCGGCCTCGACGATCCGCGAGAGGTTCTCCGCGAAGACGGCCTCGCTCACGTCGAGACCGATCTGTGACGGCTTGACCGAGACCGCAGCGTCGACGTCACGGGCCGCGATGTCCTCGATCAACGAGACGTACGCGTCGGCGTCGGCGTCTGCCGGCGCCCGCTCTGTGTAGTGCTCTCCGAGCAAATTCAAGATACCCGACACGTCCCGCCGGTTGAGCGACGCGACGTGATCGACAGCTTCCTCGGCCGTCTCGCCGGCGACGAAGTTGTTCGCGATGGGCGGAATCATGGACGCCCGTACGCGTTCGTGTCGTATGTACCACCACCCGACCAAAAATATCGTTCGATGTGCTTCGAAACGAAGTGTATCGGTCGTGGATCGGCACTTTGCTCCCGACCATGGACGGGACGGGTTAGAAGAACGCTTATGAAGAACGAGAGAACAGACAGGTTATGTCACGGGATACCACGAGCGCGACCGACCGACGAACCTACCTCCGCGTAGCCGGTGCGACCGGCCTCGCAGCGTTCGCCGGCTGCGTCAGCACGACCGACGACGGAGACGAGGCCGGCGGAACGAGCGACGACAGCAGCGAAAGTGGCGGCAGCGGCGAGACCGACACTGGTGGCGAAGACGACGCCGCGAGCGACGACGCCGACGAGTCCGCGTCGACGGGACCGTACCAGATCGGCATGGTCGACTCGCTCACCGGGTCGCTGTCGGCGTTCGGTGAACGGAATCAACGCGGAGTCGAACTCGCACTCGAACGAGTCAACGAGCAGGGCATCGACGGACGCGATCTCGAACTGATCGTCGAGGACTCAGAGAGCGAAAATCAGGGGGGTATCGCGGCCGCCCAGAAGCTCGTCAACCAGGACGAGGTCCCGTTTCTCATCGGTGCGGTCGGCTCGGGCGTCTCGCTCGCCATCTACGAGAGCGTGATCCAGGGCACCGACGTCGTCCAGTTGAGTCAGAACTCCACGGGGCTCAACCTCACCGACTTCCCCGGACTGCTCCGGATGTCGCCGTCGGGGCGAACACAGTCGCTCGCGCTCGCGAACCTCATCGCCGAGGACGGCTACGACGAGGTGGCCATCACCTACGTCAACAACGACTACGGTCAGAGTCTCACCGACGCGTTCGTCGACGCGTGGGACGGCGACGTGGTGTACAACACGCCCCACGACCAAGAACAGCAGTCGTACTCCGGAATCGTCGCCGAGATGAACGAGTCCGGCGCGGACGCGTGGCTCTTCATCGCCTACCAGGCGGAGTTCACGACGATGGTGAACGAGGTGTACTCCTCGGGCTACGAAGCGCAGTTTTACGGCGCCGACTCCGTCTCCGGCGACACCGTGCTCGCGAACACTCCCGAGGGAAGCATGGACGGCATGAAGATCGTCGTCCCCTCTGCGCCGGTCGAAGAAGAGAACTACCAGACGTTCGCCGCCGACTTCGAAGCGGAGTACGGCCAGGAGCCCACCTCGTGGGCCGCGTACGCGTACGACTGCGTGATCAACGCTGCACTCGCGATCCAGGCGGCCGACGAGTTCACCGGCGCCGCGTTGACGGACACCGTCCGTCGAGTCTCCGGCCCCGAGGGCGAGACCGTCACGTCGTTCGACGCGGCCAGCGACATCCTCGCCGACGGCGGGGGTCCAGACGACGTCGACTACCAGGGCGTCAGCGGCCCGATTGATTTCAACGAGGCCGGAGACCCCGTCGGGTTCCTCCAGATCCTGGAGGTCCAAGCCCACGAGTACGCAGGCACCGGGTTCATCGAAGGCTGAGCTCGACGATGACCGTCCTCGGCTACGTCGCCAACGGGTTGGTGTTCAGCAGCATCATCGTCCTCGGCAGCATCGGGTTGTCGTTAGTGTACAGCATCGCCGACTTCGCGAACTTCGCGCACGGCGACACGATGACCGTCGGGGCGTACGCCGCGCTCGTGACCTTCGGGGCCGTCGGCGGCCTCGGCGGGGCGGTGTTGGGGCTGCCGTACGGCTTCTTTTTGGCACTCCTCGTCGGGATCGCGGCCGGCGCGGTCGTCGCCGTCGCGACCGAGCGGCTGATCTACGAGCCGCTCGCGACCGACTCGATCGGGCTGTTGATCACGTCTATCGGCGTCGCGTTCGTCTATCGAGCGGTCGTCCAGATCGGGTTCGGGGCGGACTTCACCCGGTTCGAGATCGGGGCGCTTCGGCCAATCGAGTGGCTGATCCCGTACGGGATTCGCGTGACGCGTCACGACGTGGCGATCGTCGCCTCGGCGGTCGTCCTCGTCGCCGGACTCCACGTGCTCTTACAGTACACCGATCTCGGTCGGAAGATGCGCGCGATGGCCGACAACCCGACGCTCGCGCGCGTGAGCGGGATACGAACGCGACGGATCCGGTACTGGACGTGGGTCATCGGCGCCGGTCTCGCCGCAGCCGGCGGCGTCTTTCTCGGGCTGTTCAACCAGCTCTCGCCGCGGATGGGGTTCAACCTGCTTCTCGTGATCTTCGCGGCGGTGATTCTCGGTGGAATCGGCTCCGTTTACGGGGCGATGCTCGGCGGGTTCCTCATCGGAATGATAACCCGTCTCACCCCGCTGTTGTCTCGGCTCGGTGAGGTGCTCCCGCTCGTTCCGGACGGCTTCGGGGTTCCGATCGGCATCGAGTACGCGAACGCCATCGCGTTCGTCATCATGGTCGCGGTGCTTCTGGCCCGGCCGACCGGCATCGCCGGCGAGGAGGCCGTATGAGTCTCCTCGGTGACCCGGTCGCGTGGGTGAGCGAGCTGACCCGACCGGAGGCGTGGGTGCTCGCCAGCAGCGTCGCGTTCGCCACCGCCCTCGTCGGCGCGCTGGCCGTCGGTGCGCTCGGGCCGACGTACTTCCTCTTTCTCGTCGGGCTCGCGGGGATGTACGCGTTGCTGTCGTTCGGGCTCAACGCACAGTGGGGATTCACCGGGCTCATCAACTTCAGCGTCGCCGCCTTCTTCGGGGTCGGCGCGTACGGCGCTGCGCTGATGACCGCCGACGCCTCCCCCATCGCCGGCGGCTTCTCGCCGCTCGTCGGTCTCGCCGTCGGGCTCCTCGTCGCGCTCGTGTTGGCGCTTCTGATCGGCATCCCGACGCTTCGACTGCGGGCCGACTACCTCGCCATCGCCTCGCTCGGACTCGCGGAGGTCGTCCGTCTCATCGTGCTCAACGAGCGGTGGTTGACGAACGGAAGCGCCGGGCTCCGTGGGATCCCGAGCTTCTTCGCCGGGTGGCCGGTGCTCTCGTCGTTTCCGGAGACGATGCCCGGGCTCCGGATTACGGTGGTGCCGGGCGCACCGGTCGTACTCGAGACCCCGTTCTGGGAGGCAGCGCTCAACGTGGTGGTGATCGTCGCGTTCACCCTCGGGACCTACGCCGTCCTACGGCGCGTACACCAGTCGCCGTGGGGACGCGTTCTCCGGACCATTCGCTCGGACGAAGACCTCGCGCGGGCGCTCGGCAAGCACACTTACGCGTTCAAGATGCAGTCGTTCGTGCTGGGGAGCCTGATCATGGCGCTCGCGGGCGTCTTCTACACCCACCTCAACCTCTACGTCGGTCCGGGCGACCTCGATCCGATAACCACGTTCTACGTGTGGGTGGCGGTGATCCTCGGCGGGAGCGGGTCGAACCGCGGGGCGCTCTTCGGCGGCATCGTCGTGGTCACCATCCGCGAGGGGACGCGGTTCCTGAACGATTTCGCCGTCCCCGTCGACCCCGCACCGCTGCGACTACTGCTCATCGGCGTGCTCATCCTCGTCGTCATGCGCTACCGACCACAGGGTATCCTCCCACCGCAACGAGAACTCATCTGGCCGGCGGCGCGCCGCTCGACGGAACCGGCGACGCCGCCAGAGACCGGCACTCGAACGCGACGAGCGCCGGAGCCGACCGCCGACGCCGACGAACGCGGCGTGGACGGGGCGGCCGGCGTGAGCGACGACGGCACGACGGACCGGACCAGAGGTGAGCGGAATGAGTGAGACGGCGGATCCGGACGCCGTCCTCCGCGTCGAGGACCTCCAGAAGTCCTTCGGGGGGCTCGTCGCGACGGACCACGCCTCGTTTACCGTCGAACGCGGCACGATAACCGGACTGATCGGCCCGAACGGCGCCGGCAAGTCGACGATATTCAACCTGATATCCGGCTTCTACGAGCCGGACGGCGGCACCGTCGCGGTGAATGGGACCGACGTGACCGGGATGGAACCCCACGAGATCGCCGACTACGGGCTGATACGCACGTTCCAGACCCCACGGAAGCTCGACGGGATGACGGTCCGCGAGGCCATGCTCGTCGGGCCACGCGAGCAGCCCGGCGAGTCGTTCCGGGCACTGTTCACCCGCCCGGGTGCGGTCACGGCGCGCGAGTCCGAGAACCTCGAACGCGCCGCCCAGATGCTGGAGGCGTTCGAGATCGACCACCTCGCGGCGCAGCCGGCGACCGACATCTCTGGCGGGCAGATGAAACTGGTCGAACTCGCCCGCGCGATGCTCGCGGAGCCGGACGTGTTGTTGCTCGACGAGCCGGTAGCCGGGGTGAATCCCACGCTCGCGAAGAAGCTCACCGAGCAGATTCGGCGGCTCAACGACGCTGGCACCACGTTCCTGCTCATCGAACACGACATGGAGTTCGTGATGGAACTCGCCGACCCGATCGTGGTCCTCGACCAGGGACGCGTCCTCACCGAGGACACCCCGGAGGGCGTGATGAACGACGACCGCGTGGTCGACGCCTACCTCGGAGGTGGCGCGTGACCGACGACGCTCAGCGGTCGGACGCCGACGCCCCCGCGTTGGCGCTCTCGGGAGTCGACAGCGGGTACGGCGACGTACAGGTGCTCGACGACCTCTCCGTGCGGCTCGATCCCGGCGAGATCGTCTGTCTCGTCGGTCCGAACGGGGCGGGGAAGTCGACGGTGCTCAAGACCGCGTTTGGACTGCTCGACCCTTGGACCGGACGCGTCACGCATCACGGCCAGGAGATCGGTGGGCTGGCCCCGGAGGCGATCGTGAGAGCGGGCGTCGGCTACGTCCCACAGACGGAGAACGTCTTCGGCTCGCTCACGATAGCCGAGAACCTCCGGATGGGTGGGGTCGCCCGCGACGAGGGCCTCGAGTCGGTGATAGACGAGCTGTATGACCGCTTTCCGATCTTGGCGGAGAAACGCACCGCGAAGGCGCACACGCTCTCCGGCGGCCAGCGACAGGTGCTGGCGTTCGCGCGGGCGCTGGTGATGGAGCCGGACGTGTTGCTCATCGACGAGCCGTCCGCCGGCCTCGCGCCCAACACCGCAGACGAGGTGTTCGGCGACGTCGTGGCCGTCAACGAGATGGACACCGCGATCCTGATGGTCGAACAGAACGTGACGAAGGGACTCGAGGTCGCAGACCGCGGCTACGTCCTCGATCAGGGGACGGTTCGGTTCGAGGGGACGGCCGAGGAGCTGCTCGGCGACGACGAGGTGTCGAGGCTCTACCTCGGCGGTGGCGCGTGACCGACGACTTATACCCGATGCCGACACACGGATGAGCCATGGGACTGTTCGGAACGGCGGGGGTCCGCGGACGCGTCGAGACGCGGGTGACGCCGACGCTCGCGCTGCGAGTCGGTCGGGCCGTCGCCGCGGTCGCACGCGAACACAGGGCGGAGTCGGCCGACACGGCGACCGACGACGGTCACGACCGCCCCGAGGTCGTCGTCGCCCGCGACGGCCGGGTGACCGGGCCTGCACTCGCGGCCGCGGTCGAGGCCGGACTGGCCTCCGGGGGGGCACGGGTGACGCGTGCGGGCCAGCTTCCGACGCCGGCGCTCGCGTACGCCTCGCGCGGGCGGTACGGAGTCGTACTCACTGCCTCACACAACCCACCCAGCGACAACGGAATCAAGCTCTTCGCGGACGGCGTCGAGTTCGACCGGCGACACGAGCGTGCGGTCGAAGACCGCGTCGACGCTCACGACTCACCGGTCTCGTGGGATCGATGGACGACATCGGTCGCCGAGAACCCGCTAGCCCCGTACCTCTCGGCGGTCGAGGTCTACGCTCGAGAGCTCTCGGTCGGGACGCCGACCGATCCTGACGCCGTCGACCTCGACGGGCTCCGGATCGCCGTCGACTGTGGCAACGGAATGGCCGCGCCCGCGACGCCGGCGGTCCTCCGCGAACTCGGTGCGACGGTCGTCACGCTCAACGGTAACGTCGACGGGCACTTTCCCGGCCGCGGGAGCAAGCCGACGCCGGAGACGCTCGCCGACCTGCGCGCCTTCGTCGCCGACGCCAACGACGGTGTCGACGACCCCGGCCGCGACGGCGCGGGCTTCGCGCTCGGCATCGGACACGACGGCGACGCAGACCGGATCGTGGTCGTCGACGCCGACGGAGCGGTCGTCCACGAGGACACGGTGCTCGCGATACTCGCCGAACACTACGTCGACGCGAGCGGCGTCGCCGACCCGGTCGTCGTGACGACCCCGAACGCCTCCGCGCGGATCGACGAGCGCGTTGAGGCGGCCGGTGGCCGCGTCGAACGCGTGCGACTCGGCGCGCTTCACGAGGGAATCGCCGCCGTCCGCGAGAACGCGGCCGACGAGGCCCGCGCCGACGGAACCCGCGCCACCGCCGACCTCGCTACGGACGACGGACACGCGGGGACCGACCGAACCGCGGTCGTCTTCGCGGCGGAGCCCTGGAAGCACGTCCACCCGGCCTTCGGCGGGTGGATCGATGGGGTGTGCTCGGCGGCGGTGCTCGCCCGCCTCGTCGCGACCGTCGGCCTCGAACCCCTGCGTGAGCCGGTGACCGAGCGCCCGTACCGAAAGACGAGCGTCGAGTGTCCGGACGAGGCCAAAGCGACGGTCATGGACCGGCTGACGAGTCGACTCCCGGCCGCGTTCCCCGCTGCAGCCGTCGACACCGACCACGGCGTTCGACTGGAGTTCTCGGACGCCTCGTGGGTGCTCGTGCGCCCCTCGGGGACCGAACCGTACGTCCGCGTGTACGCCGAGAGCGACGCGGTCGACGAGCTCACGGACGACGTTCGTGAGCTCGTCGAGGCGGCGGTCGACGCGGCCGCCTGACCGGCAACGAGTGGTCTCGTCGCCGTCGCTCGCGTTCCCCGGCGTCGGCCGCGTGCGCCCGGAGAGCGACGCGTTTATGCCACGTTCGCCCGGTCGTACACGTGATATGCGCGCAGACATCGATCGACGGCGGTTCCTCACGGCGGCGGGGTCGGCGGGGCTCGTCGGGCTCGCCGGCTGTAGCGGTGGCCCGAGCGAGGGGGGCGACGACGCAGACGCCAGCGACGAGAGCGACGGCGACGGATCGTCGGGGGGCGAGGACGGCTCGAGCGAGCCGCCCGCGACGATCGGCATCGTCTACTCCGATGGCGGGCTCGGTGACAACTCGTTCAACGACGCTGCCCAACAGGGGCTCTTCCAGGCCGAATCGGAGTACGGCATCGCCTACGACGAGTCACAGCCGGAGGGGACCGGCGAGTTCAACGACTTCCAACAGCGGTACGCGGGGTCGACCGACCCCGACTACGACCTGGTCTCGTGTATCGGGTTCAACCAGACGGACGCGCTGGCGGAGAACGCCCCGCAGTTCCCCGAGCAGGACTTCATGATCGTCGACTCGGTGGTCGACGAGCCAAACGTGGCGAGCTACGTCTTCCGCGAACACGAGGGCTCGTTCCTGATGGGTGTACTCGCCGCTCGGCTCTCGACGACGTCGTTCGCCGCCGGGGCCGGCGAGACCGATCCCGACTCGGCCACCGTCGGGTTCGTCGGCGGCGTCGACAGCCCGGTTATCCGCCGGTTCCAGGCGGGCTACGAGGCCGGCGTCGCACACGTCGACGCCGACGTGGACGTCGTCGTCTCGTACGTCGGGAGCTACGCCGACCCGACCGGCGGCCAGGAGGCGGCGCTCTCGATGTACCAGAACGGAGCCGACGTCGTCTATCACGCCTCCGGGGCGACCGGTGTCGGCGTCTTCCAGGCCGCCCAACAGGAGGGGCGGTTTGCCTTCGGCGTCGACCTCGACCAGTCGGTCACCGAGTCGGAGTTCGCGGACGTGATCGTCGCCTCGATGGTGAAACGCGTCGACACCGCGGTGTACGAGTCGATCGGCAACGTGATCGACGGCGAGCACCAGGGCGGCTCTTCGACCGCGCTCGGACTCGAGTCGAACGGCGTCGAGTGCGTGTACGGCCAGGAGATCGGCGACTCGGTCCCGGAACCGATCGCGACGGCCGTCGCCGACGCCCGAGAGGAGATCATCGCGGGCGACATCGACGTGCCGACCGAGACCGACGGAAACTGAGGCTCGGCGCCGACCCGGCGGTATTTTACGCTCCCGCGCGGAGATACGGACCAATGAATCCAGCGGTGCGGCTCGACGGCATCACGAAGCGGTTTCCAGGAGTGATAGCCAACGACGACGTCGACCTCACGATCGAGGCGGGGAGCGTCCACGCCCTGCTCGGCGAGAACGGTGCCGGGAAGACCACGCTGATGAACGTGCTCTACGGGCTCTACCAGCCGACTGCCGGCCGGGTCGTCGTCGACGGCGAGCCGCGGTCGTTCGACTCTCCGGCGGACGCCATCGACGCCGGCATCGGGATGATACACCAACACTTCATGCTCGTCCCGCCGATGCAGGTGTGGGAGAACGTCGTCCTCGGCAACGAGCCGCGAACCTGGGGTGGGCTCCGCGTCGACCGGGCGGCCGCCCGTACGGCGGTCCGTGAGCTGAGCGAGCGGTACGGCTTCGACGTCGACCCCGACGCGCGCATCGAGGACACCGCCGTCGGCGTCCAACAACGCGTCGAGATCCTGAAGGCGCTGTACCGCGGCGCAGACGTCCTCATCATGGACGAGCCGACGGCGGTACTCACCCCGCAAGAGGTCGACGAGTTGTACGACGTCTTCGAGGAGCTCACCGCGCAGGGAAAGACGATCCTCTTTATCACCCACAAGCTCGGCGAGGCGCTCTCGGCGGCCGACCGCGTGACCGTGCTTCGGGATGGCGTCGCCGTCGACACGGTCGCGGCCGGCGACGTGACCCGCGAGGCGCTCGCGGAGCTCATGGTCGGCCGAGAGGTGTTGATGGAGCCGGCGACGACGCCACAGCCGCCCGGCGATCCGGTGCTCTCGGTGACCGACCTCCACGTCGACGACGACCGGGGAGCCGAGGCGGTCGCCGGACTCTCGTGTACGGTTCGTGCGGGTGAGGTGCTTGGTGTCGCGGGGGTCGACGGCAACGGGCAGTCTCAGCTCGTAGAGGCGGTGACGGGAATGCGCGAGCCTACCGCCGGAACCGTCCGGTACCACGGCGAATCGATGGCGGGAGTGAGTCGGCGCGAACACATCGACCGCGGGATCGCGTTCGTTCCGGCGGATCGACAAGAGCGCGGGGTGGTGCTCTCGTACGACCTCGTCCAGAACGCCGTCCTCGGGAGTCAACACGACGAACGGTTCGCCCCGGGCGGTCGCATCGACTGGCACGAGGCACACGCACACGCCGCGGCCATCGTCGACGACTACGACGTCCGCCCGGGGCTTCCGGACGCCAGCGCCGAGGCGCTCTCCGGGGGGAACCAACAGAAGTTCATCGTCGGGCGCGAGTTCGAGCGCGACCCCGACCTCGTCGTGGCGACCCACCCCACGCGCGGGGTCGACGTCGGGTCGACCGAGTTCATCCACGAGCGGCTGCTCGAGCTGCGGGCGGCCGGCGCGGCCGTCCTGCTCGTCTCCTCGAAGCTCGACGAGGTACAGGGGCTCGCCGACCGGCTGGCGGTCATCCACGAGGGCACGTTCTCCGGGGTCGTCGACCCCGCCACGGTGACAGAAGAAGAGATCGGCCTGTTGATGGCGGGCGAGTCGCTCGCCGGGGGGGCCGCGACGGACGCGACGGTCCACGACGAGGCTTCGGCTCCGCCACGGGGACGTGGTGAACCCGACGCCGAGGTGGACGCGTGAGCGGTGCGAGCGGTGACGGCGACTCGCGGCTTCGCGTCGCGGCGCGGCGGGTGGTGACGCCGTTCGTCGATCGGACGGTCGCCGAGCGAGTCGTCATCAGCCTCGCGGCCATCCTCCTGTCCGTCGCCGTCGGGTTCGTCATCGTCCTCGCCTCGGGGCGCGTGGCGACGTGTGAGACCGCCGCCTGGACGATGCCGCTCACCGGGCTCGGGTTCTGTTATGACCCCGTCGAGGTGTACGTCGTCCTCTTCAACGGGGCGCTCGGGTACCCGTTCGCGGTCGGTGATCCCGGCGTGTTCGACCCGTCGTGGACCCCGTTCAACCTCTCGTTCGGGCTGACGCTCTCGGAGACGACGCTGCTCGTCTTCACCGGGCTCTCGGTCGCGGTCGCGTTCCGTGCCGGCCTGTTCAACATTGGGACACAGGGGCAACTCGTCGTCGGCGCGCTGGCTACCGCACTGACCGTGCTGACGCTCGCACCGGTGCTCCCTGCGGGCCCGCTCGGTGGGGTCGTGCTCATCGCAGCCGGCACCCTCGCCGGTGCGGTCGGCGGTGGGGTTTGGGGCGCCGTCCCCGGCGCGCTGAAGGCGTACGCCGACGCCAACGAGGTGATAACGACGATCATGCTCAACTTCGTCGCCGCGAACGTGGCGTACGTGCTCGTCCTCGAGGTGTTTCGTGCAGAGGGATCCTCGGTCGTCGCGACCGCGTACGTTCCCGAGTACGCACGGGTCACGCCGTGGCTGTTTCCCGGATCCAGTGACTTCGCGCTGGCAGTGTTGTTCGCCGCCGTGGGGGCCGTCACCGGACTCTACTACCTCCTCGAGCACACCGCGTTCGGCTACGACCTCCGTACGAGCGGGATCCAGGCTGCTGCCGCCGAGTACGGCGGCGTGGACGCGAAGGCGACGACGGTGCGCGCGATGACGCTCTCCGGTGCGCTCGGTGGCGTCGGCGGCTCGGTGTGGGTGTTGATGTCGGAGGGTCGGTGGCTGGAGTCGGTCCCGAACCTCGGATTCGACGGGATCACGGTCTCGATCCTGGCCGGCAACAACCCGCTCGGCGTGCTCCCGGCCGCCTTCCTCTTCGGGCTGTTGAAAGGCGGCGGTCTCGAGATCGGGTTCCGCACCGACGTCCCGACGGAGCTCGTCGGGGTCTTACGCGGGCTAATAATCCTCTTCGTAGCCATGCCGGAGTTCTTCCGCATGATAGGACGGCGCACGGGAATCGGTACCGGGCCGTCGCCCGGGACTGGCGGTGACGGTGGGAGGGCCGACGACGCCGCGGTCGATGGAGGCGACGCCGATGCGTAATCCGATCGCGTCACTGCCGGTCGTCGGTGACCTCGTCGAGGACGACTACGTCCGGTCGTTGCTCGGCGGAACGATCGCCACGCTGGGGGTGCTCGCATCGTTGGCGTTCCTGTTTCCAGCATCCGTCGCCGGCGACCTGGCCGGCATCGTCTTCTCACGAAGCACTGCCGCGTCGACCGCTCGGCTGGCGGCGCCGATCGTGCTCGCCGGCCTCGGCGGGATCTTCGCCGAGAAGAGCGGGGTGATCAACATCGGCCTCGAAGGGCTGTTGATCATCTCGGCGTTCACCTCCGTCTACGTCGCTTCGATCGTCGGCGTTGGCACCGCGGTCCTCGGCGTGCCGGCGATCTGGGTCGGCCTCCTCGGCGGCGTCGTCGCGTCGACGCTCCTCGCGGGCGTCTTCGGCGTCGTCTGCATCGAGTTCGAAGCGGACCAGATCATCGCCGGACTGGCGGTGTGGCTGATCGCGCTCGGGCTCGCTCCGTTCGCCTCGACGGTCTTCTTCGGCGGCGTAAACACGCCGAACCTCGGTGCGCGGGTGAGCTGGGAGTATTCGGCCGTCATGGTCGCGGTCGCGACGCTCGCGTCCTGGTGGACGCTGTATCGGACCGCCTTCGGCACGCACCTCCGAGCCGCCGGCGAGAACCCTCGTGCCCTGGATACGGTCGGGGTGTCGGTCTCGCGGATCCGATATGCGGGTGTGCTGGTATCGGGAGTGCTCTCCGGTGTCGGGGGGTCGGCACTCGCGCTCTCGATCGGCCAGTTCGTCGGCTCCGGCCAGACGATGGTCCAGGGCAAGGGGTTCATCGCCATCGTCGCGTACCTCTTCGGCAACTACAATCCGCTCGGTACGCTCGGTGCCGGAATCTTGTTCGCCGGGCTGGACGCTACCCAGATACGCCTCCAACAGCTCGGCTACGCGATCCCGGACACCCTCGTCCAGACGATTCCGTACGTGGTGGTCGTGCTCGTGCTCGCACTCGTCGGTCGGACGCGCATTCCGGCGGCCGCGGGCGACCACTACGAGACCGAAGAGTGACGCCCGCGGGCGGTGGCTCGTCTCGGGGACTCACTCTTCGGCGGAGGTCGCTCCGGCGTCGCCGGTCGGGGCGGGCAGTCGCAGGTCGGCGAACGCCTCGAGGCCGCCGACGCCGGTGACGATCTCGACCTCCTCGGTCACGGGGACCCCGACACACGAGAGCCGGGCGTTCGCCTCACGGATCTGTGTCGCAGAGAGGACCGTCTGTCCGGGCATCGCCACGTCGCCGTCGACGACGACGACCGCACAGTTCGAGCACGCGCCGCCGCGGCAGGCGTACGGCCAGGACCGGCCGCCGCGCTCTGCGGCGTCGAGGATCGACTCGCCGGGCTCGACGAGGAACCGACCGTACTCGGGCAGCCCCAGATCTGCGGCCGCCGCCTTCTCGAAGAGGTCCGGGTCCTCGAGCGACCAACCCCGCTCGGTCATCGTCTCGTAGTCGAGGTGGAACACCGTCGACGCCTCGCCGGTGATGAGCGGTTCGACGCCTCCGGCCGCGTACCCGTGTATCACGGTCGCTGCCTCGGACACCGGCCGGTCGGCCAGCCCGGCGAACCACGCTTCGACCGACTCGACCGTCAGGTTCGACTCTGCGGCGACCGCCTCGACGTCGACCCCCTCGAGCCGGGCTATCGTCGCGACGTATCTCGGGGCGTCGAGCGCGTCGAGCGTGTCTTCCACCCACGCCGCGGAGCGACCGTACCACGATGCGAGCGTCTCCGGATCGACGCCGTCGCCGTGTGCGATAGCGAGCAGGAGTGCCGCCGTCGTCTCACCCGCTCGCACCGCGGTGAGCCACTCTCGGAGCGTGCTCGCGTCGACGTGGTGAAGTTCACCCATGGATCGAACACGACGCTCACGCGTGGTGAAGTTCGGGCCAAACGTGGTAGGGTCCACCGCTGGCCGACGGTCACGCTCGGCCGCCGGCCGTCGTCTCTGTGGACTCGTGTCGCCTGTGTGGGGACCGAATCGGGAGTAAAGAGTTTTGCGTGGCGCACTACATCACTCGGTAATGAGTATCGACGAGTACGACGTCGTCGTGGTGGGCGCGGGGACCGCCGGCTGTTACGCTGCCACGACGATCGCGAACGAGGGGCTCGACGTCGTGATCGTCGAGCGAAAAGACGCCGAGGAGGCCGGCCACATCGCCTGTGGCGACGCGTTGAAGGGCGCAGACGAGTTTCCGGCGGCGATCTCGAAGTCCCGGCTCGAGCCGGCGTTCACCAACACGGATGTCGACCACGGCCGCTTCGAGATCCCGAGCGAAGACACTGTCTTGGAGATCCCCGTCCCGGGCGAACTGGCGGTGATCGACCGGTGGGAGTACGGGCGACAGCTCATCGGCGCGGCCGAGGACGCCGGCGTCGACTTCCACTACGACACCGTGGTGAACGACGTGCGACAGGCCGCAGACGGCCGCGTCACGGGACTGGAGGCGATCCACGAGGAGACGCCGGTGACGTACGAGACCGACCTCGTCGTCGACGGGGCCGGCGCGCTCTCGTTGTTACAGGATAAAGTCGACTTCGACGGGACCACCTTCGATACGAACGTACGGTACTCGCAGTTCTGTTCGGCGTACCGCGAGATAGTCGACGTACCGGAGCCCGTCGCGTGGGACGACGCGCTCGTGTTCAAGCCGACCGAGCGCGCTGCGGGGTACCTCTGGTACTTCCCGCGGACCAGCACCGAGATCAACGCCGGACTCGGCTTCCAGATGAACGAGGAGCCGATGAAACTCGTCGAGGCGCTCAAGCGTGACCTCCGGGAGCGACCGGAGTTCGCGGGGGCGACGGTTCGTGACAAGCTCGGGGCCGCGCTCCCGACGCGTCGGCCCTACGACTCGGCGGTCGCACCGGGGTACCTCGCCGTCGGCGACGCGGCCGGCCACGTGAATCCGACGACCGGCGGCGGGATCGCCGGCGCCGCCTACGCGGGCACGTACGCCGGCGAACAGGCCGTGAAAGCCGTCTCCGACGGCGACGTCAGCGAGGAGAACCTCTGGCGGTACAACGCCCGCGTGATGGACCACTTCGGCAGCCGGTACGCCGCCCTCGACGTGTACAACGTCCTCTCGACGGCGATCGACGTCGACGACCTGATGGGGCTGCTCGCCTCGCTACCGGGAGAGAAGCTCGCCGAGGCGCTGTACGAGGGGTCGACGTCGATGTCGTTCGGGTTGAAGCTCAAGTGTGCGGTAAAGAGCTTCGGCTACTGGGACACCATCCGGAACTTCTATCAGACCAAGTCGCTCGCCGACGAACTGCTCGCCCACTACGACGGCTACCCGACGAGCCCGGCGGCGATGGCGAGTTGGACCCGCGAGCGTGACGCGATCATGGATCGGATATACGAGACGACCGGCGCGGACGCGAAGTACTGAGCAACGACGCGAGGCGGGCCAGCACGGTGAGACGGACCAGCAACACGACGACCCAGTTCAGGGCGCGTCGGTAGCGACCGTCCGAATCGCGTCTGCGAGCACGTCGATGCCGAGCGCGATGTCCGACTCGACGACGTCGAACGTGCTCGTGTGGTGGCCGCCCGGGTGGTCGGTGCCCACGCCGACGTAACACGCCAGCCCGCCGTTCGCCTGCACGCGGTTCATGAGGAACGTGGCGTCTTCGCTGCCGCCGAGCTCGGCCCGGTCGACGACCGCCTCGACCCCGTCGACGTTCGATGCGGCCGTCCCGACGACGTCTGCGAGTGCGGCGTCGCTCTCGGCGCTCGGTGCGGCACCCTTCGTCGTGACCTCGACGGCACAGTCGTGCATCGCCGCGGCCGAGTCGAGAATTCGGTCGGCGTGGTCGAACATGTACTCGGCGAGTGCTGTCGTCTCGCCGCGAACCTCGCCTTCGATGTACGAGGCGTCCGGAACGATGTTGGTCGCGGTGCCGCCGCCGACGAGCCCCGCGTTGACGCGCGTCGCGCCGTCGGCGTGACGCGGAATCGCGTAGAGGTTCTGGATCGCCGCCGCCATCGCCTGCACCGTGTTGCGTCCCTGCTCGGGTCTCGCACCCGCGTGTGCCGGCTCGCCGTCGAACGCCGCGTGAAAGTGGGTCACCGCGAGGAAGCCGTCGACGCCACAGACGATCTCCCCGGACGGGTGGTCGAGTCCGACGTGGACCGCGTAGAGGTAGTCGACGTCATCGAGGTGCCCAGACTCGGCCATCGGTTTCCCGCCGACGATCTTCTCTTCGCCGGGCTGGAAGAACACCTTGAGCGTGCCGTCGAAGTCGCTCTCGAGGACGCGATCGAGCACGCCGAGGCCCATCGTCGCGTGCGCGTCGTGGCCGCAGGCGTGCATGTACCCCTCGTGGTCCGACCGGAAGCCCTCGGCAGCCGGCACGTGGTCGTCCGCGTCGGCCTCCGTGATCGGCAATCCGTCGATATCGACCCGCAGCGCGACGACTGGCCCCGGCCCGCGCTCTGCGACCGCGACACAGCCCGTGTTGCCGCCTGCCAGCTGCGTGAGCACGTCGGGGTCGGCACCCGCCGCACGGGCGCTGTCGCTCCACGTCTCCAGCGTCTCTTCGTCCGGGACGTTTCGGCGCGCTTCGGCGTCGAGCGCGTCGGGGCCGACGTGTACCGCGTCGAGCGGGCGCGCGCGGAGCGCCTCGACGATCCGGGCGGTGGTGTAGAACTCACACCACGCCGGCTCTGGGTGGCGGTGAAGGTCTCTGCGGAACTCGCGGTACTCGTCCGGGACGGCGTAACTCATACTCGAGCGTCGTCGTCGACCGTGTTAAAGTGTCGAGTGGCGGCCGGCGTCGCCCCCTCTCTGGGCTCGCGGGGTCACTCCCGGCGGTGGCCGAGCGGCTTCTTCCGGTCGACCTCGACCTCGACGTGTACGGAGTCCGGGAACGACCGGCTGACGACCTCGCGGGCGACGTCGTCTGCGCCGTGGATCTCCATCGTTCGGCGGTACACCGAGTACTCCCAGGGGGTGAACGACTCGCCGCCGCGGAGGCGTTTGTACTGCGGCACGCGAACCGTCTCCGCGGGTGAGGCGTGCGGGCCCTTGCACTCGACGCCCTTGCGTTCGAGCGTCGTCTTCAGCGTCTGGACGGTCTCGGCGAGCACCTGCCGGTCGCCGGAGGCGAACGCGAGTTTGGTCACGAACGTCATACTCGGGGTTGTCGATAGGTGACCGCCCGACGGATAAAAACGCATCTACCGGTGGGTCGGAGCGCCCCTCGTCACTCGCCAGCCACCCGGCGACGCTCGGCGATCACGTCAAACGCCTCGTTGGTGTCACCGAGGACGCACAGTTCGTAGTATCGGAGGTACGTTTGGACGGGAACGGAGACGACGAGCGCGAGGAGGATCGCGGCGATCACGAAGGCGACGACGGCGAACCCGACGACCACCCACCCGATCGGGCCGGCTGCGTCGGCCGCCGCCACGCCGACGACGCCGAGGATGCCGGTCGGAATCGCGAGTACGATCAGGCCGACGACGACGAGGATGCCGACCAGGATGCTGCCGGCTACCCCGAGGACGAACCGCGCGACCACGTACGCGAGGTACTGCTTCCACTGGCCGGTCAGGGTCGGCCAGAACCGCCGCCACGCGGCGAGTACCCCTCGTTCTTCGGCGATCATCACTGGCACGACGAACGCGGTCGTGAACCCCCCGACGAGTCCGCTCGCGAGGGAGGCGACAACGACCACGGGCACCACGACGACCACCCGACTCACCGAGAACGACCCGGAGCCAAAGACGAGTGGCGAGAGCACGACGAACAGTCCGCCGAGGACGACCCCGAGCGTGAGCGCGCCGAGCACCAGCCGGAAGCCGAACAGCCGGAGTCCCTGTCGCCAGCTGGCACGCCAGTATCGCCGGATCGTGACGGTGCCTCGCCGGAGCGACTCGACGAACACGAACTCCATCACCGATCCGACGAGCGCAAAGCCGAGTGTCACCGCGAGGAGGAGCCCGGCGATTGCGACGACGACGGCGATCTCCGGTCCGCCGAGCGCGGTAAGCGCCTCTCGTGCGCTATCAGCCTCGATTCCTCCGCTTCCGGGACCGACCCCGTCCGCGGGTCCGACGTCCGGTCCCGGTTCCACGCCGCTATCACCGCCGCCGAAGCCCGAGAACTGAAACGGGTTGGTGCCGCCGACGCCGCCGAGAAAGAAGACGATCAGTAGGAGTCGCGCCCACCGTCCGCGGTCGAACGGGAGGAGGAACGCCCGAGTCGTCTCGAGGGCGTCGTCGAGGTCGTCGAGAGCGTACAGTGTCATCGGCTCACCCAGCGTCTGAGAGGAGTCGTCGCTCGGTACCACCGGTATGGGGAGGGGCGGGGACCACGGTCGACCATCGTGCTCACTGGAATCCGGGCTCGTAGAAATGATCTTCGGTCCTCCCAGCGTGGCGGGGAAAACACGGTGTCGCCGCGCTCTGTGGGTTCGAGCCGAGCTGCCGTCGTCCACGTCGTCGGACGACCGATGGGTCCGACACCCTCATTAGGGGTGCTCGCTTACCCGAGGGTAATGACGGTCGAAGCGGTTAGCTCTGGAGCCATCCTCTTCCGCGATACCCGCGGCGAACGGGAGTACCTGCTCCTGAAGAGCCGTCCCGGGGACTGGGAGTTCCCGAAAGGCGGGGTCGAGGGGGACGAGGAGCTTCAGCAGACGGCGATCAGAGAGGTCTCGGAGGAGGCTGGCATCGACGACTTCAGACTCATCGACGGATTTCGGCGCGAGTACGACTACGTGTTCGAGGCGGGTGGCAACACGATCCACAAGACGGTTCACCTGTTCATCGCCCGTTCGTTCGAAGCGAGCGCCGAGCTGTCGAGAGAACACCGTGACCTCCAGTGGCGCGACTACGACCAGGCGATAAACACGATCACTCAGGACGGTCCCCGCGACATCCTCGAGGAGGCACACGGGTACCTCGACGAGCTCCGCGACGAGCGCGGCAGCTACGTCTGACCGTTATCGCCCGGTGATTCCACACAGCGAGTTCGGCTACGAGCTGCTCGTCTGCCGGTACGCCGAGCTGGCCTGGCGTCCCGACGACGAACGCGTCCCCGTCCTCGTCTCCAGACAGCTCGGCACGAAACGTCGGCGATGGGACACGGTCGTCCTTGAGGTCGATCCCGAGGGGCTCGCGGCCAGACGAGCGTTCGGCGAAGACGCGATGGACGCCGACCTCCTGCACGTTGTTCGACACGCCCCAGCCACCTGGACGTGGTACCGCGACGCGCTCCCTGACCCGGGGTATCCCTGGCGGTACGTCCGCGAAGCGGTCCACCGCGCTGGCGACCGCGACCTCGTCGAGACCCGGCGTCGAAGCAATCGGATCGAGGTCCGACGCGTTCGGCCCTATCCCGAGTGGGTCCGCCGAATCGTTGCCATCGAGAACAAGCCGGACCTCGACCGGTCGGCCGCCGACGCCCTCGCCGACCAGCTCGCTCACGACGTCGAGACTGCCCTTGCCGACGAGGTGTGGCTCGCGACCGAGGCGACCGGTGCGGACGTCGAGCCCGCGTTGCTGCGCTCGATGCCCGTCGAGGCGGGGATCCTCACGACACGCTTCGGCACGACAACAGCCGCCGACACCGCCGGCCCGGTGGTCGACACTGATGCGGCTGCCGTCGACTGGCTGCCCAGCGACCTCGCGCCTACAGGTACTCGCGAGCGCGACGCCGAGACGGTCGCGACCCGGCTCGCGCTCGCCGAGCGTGCCTACGGCAAAGGGTGGCGGTCGTACCACGACACCATGCGTCCGGACTGTCGGCACTTCGAGCTTCGCCGTGCGGGGCGCGCGCTCGTCCCACACTGTGCCGCGAAGGATCGACTGCCGACCGCGCGCGAGTGTTCGGGGTCGTGTCCGTCGTTCTCGCCGGAGCCGCCGCCGTGGCGGACGAAGGGATGGCCGATCGAAGGCGGACCTGGAAAGGGCATTCAGGCGGTACTCGACCGCCGTCGGGACCGCGTCCGACGCCGCAGTGCGGATCGACCGCGCTAGTTTCTGGTGCCGCTGCCGGCGACTACGCGAGTGCAGACGCCAGCTTCTCGACCGGGTGTGGCGGCTCCTCGGCGTCGATACCGCGGTCTTTCAGCTGCGTGCTACAGGAAGCACCAGGGGCGACGACCACGTCGCCGTCGCTCTCGTCGACCTGTTCGTAGAGGATCTCGCCGATAGCCCGGCTCATCGAGTAGTGTTCGGCCTCGTAGCCGAACGAGCCGGCCATCCCACAACACGTCGAGTCAAGCGGATCGACGCCGTAGCCGGCACGCCGGAGCACGCCGACCGCGTGGTGGTCCTTCTTCGTCGCCTTCTGGTGACAGTGGCCGTGGTACGTGAGTCGCTCCGTCGGCGCGTCGAACGACACCCTCTCGTCGAGTCGATGGACGTCGAGGTACTCCATCACGCCGTAGGTGTGGTCGGCTACCGCCTCGACGTCGGCGTCGGGGACGTCGCTGGCGTCCCCACAGAGCAGGTCCGCGTAGTCGGACTGGAGCATCACCGCGTCGGTCGGCTCGACGACGACGACGTCCCACCCTGCTTCGACGTCTGGGGTGAGCGTCTCGACGGTGTCCTTGGCGGTCGCCCGTGACTCATCGAGTAGCCCCTTCGAGTGTGGCGGGCGGCCACTGCCCGTCACGTCCGGAATCTGTACGTGGCAGTTCGCCGCCTCGAGGACGCGTACCGCGGCCTTCCCGGCGGTTGGATTGGTGTACGTCGTGTAGACGTCCGGGAACAACAACACCTCGCGGGCGGCCTCCGCACGCGGGACCGCCGCACCGCCGCGGGCGTCGAACCAGTCCGTGAGACTCTCCGAAGCGAACGCCGGGAGGTCGCGTTCGCGCGCGATGCCGAGGGTCTTCTCGAGGAGTATCCCGGCACCGGGGAGCTTTCCGGGGAGGTTCGACAGCGGGGCGAGCGCCGAACCGATCGGTGCGAGCGACTCGAAGGCACCGAGCAGCCGTGTTCGAAGGCTGGCGCCGTGTTCTGCGTGATGGGCGTGTTCGACCTCGGCTTTGAGCTTCGCCATGTCGACGCCGCTCGGACAGTTCTTCGCACACCCCTTGCACCCGACACAGAGGTCCATCACCTCGGTGACGAACTCGTCGTCGGTGGGGTCTGCAGGGAGCTCGCCGTTTATTGCGCCGCGGAGCATGTTCGCACGGCCACGCGTCGACTGAATCTCTTCGTCGGCCGCGCGGTAGGTCGGACACATGACGCCGCCGGTCGTCTCTTGGGGACCACGACAGCCGCCACAGCCGTGACAGAGCTCGACCATCCCCTGCATGCCGTTTTCGATGTCCCACTCGAGTGCCGCGTCGAACCCGGGGTCGAACGTGTACTCGTCGTCGAACCGGAGGTTCTCGCGCATGTCGACGTCGCCACACACGTTCCCGGGGTTCAACAGCCAGTCGGGGTCGAACGCCGTCTTGAGCGACTGGAACGACTCGAAGAGCGACTCGCCGTACAGCTTCTCGTTCCACGCCGTCCGGGCCCGGCCGTCCCCGTGCTCCCCGGAGACAGACCCACCCAGCCGGACGACGGCGTCGGTGACGCGGTCCGCGATGTCGACCATCGTGTCCACGTCGTCGACGGTCTTCGTGTCGATGAGGGGGCGAATGTGGAGCACGCCCGGACCGGCGTGTGCGTAGAAGGAGGCGAACGTGTCGTTGTCGTCGAGGGCCGCCTGAAACTCGCGGGTGTACTCCGGCAGGTGTTCCGGCGGAACCGCACAGTCTTCGATGAACGAGATGTGCTTCGCATCGGAGGTGCGCGACAACAGGATCGGCAGGCCAGACTTCCGCATCTTCCAGAACCGTGCGCGCTCGTCTGCGTCGTGCGCCTCCATCGCGGCGACCGCCCGGGTTGGCTGCGCCGTGGTCGTTGCAGCAGACGGCGACGGCTCGGCCACGGTGTCGACGCCGTCGGCCCGGTCGGCGACGAGGTCGGCGACCTGTCGTCGCCCCTCGTCGTCGGAGTCCGCGTAGAACTCGACCAACAATACGGAGTTCGTCTCCGGCGGGAGCTCGCCGACCACGTCGGAGAACTCCGCGGTGTCGGCCGCCAGCTCGAGCAAGACGTCGTCCATCACCTCGACCGCTGCGGGGTCGTGCTCGAGGATCGGCGCGACGTCTTCCATCGCGTCGAGGACGTCGTCGTACGTGAGCAGCGCGACGGCCTTGGTCGCCGGAATCTCGACGAGCGACACGGTCGCCGCCGTCACCGTCGCCAGCGTCCCCTCGCTCCCGGCGAGCAGGCGGCCGAGGTTGACCACGCCCGGCTCGCCGTACTCGCCACGGTACTCCGCGACGAGTCGGTCGAGGTTGTACCCGGAGACGTTTCGTTTCAGCTCGGGGAAGCGCGCGTCGACCTCGTCTGCTTCCTCGTCGAGGATGCGCACCACCTCAGCATGGATCCTGGGGAGCAGCGCGTCTGCGTCTGGGTCTGCGGAGTCCCGCAGCGTCTCGACGTCGACCGGACCGAGGGTGGTGACCGTCCCGTCGGCGAGCACGACCTCGAGCTCTTCGATGTAGTGGTCCGTCTTCCCGTACTTCAGCGAGTGCGCGCCCGTCGAGTTGTTTCCGATGGCGCCGCCGATCGCCGACTTGTCGCGCCACGCCGGGTCGGGCGCGAACTTCAGTCCGGCGGGCTCTGCGGCTGCGTTGAGGTCACCGATGTACGCTCCGGCGTCGACGCGGGCCGTGGCCGTCTCCGGGTCGACCTCGTGGATCGCGTCCATCGACCCCGTCAGGTCGAGCACCACCGCCTCGTTGACCGATTGCCCGGCGAGCGAGGTACCGCCGCCGCGCGGCAGTACGGGTATTCCCTCCGCGAAACAGTACTCGTGAACGGCCGCGACGTCGGCCGTCGACTCCGGCAGCACCACGCCGATCGGGGTCACCTCGTACGCCGAGGCGTCGGTCGCGTACAGCCGCCGCGAGTAGTCGTCGAACCGGACGTCCCCGGACACGCGTTCGCGAAGCGCGGCCACGAGTTCGGGCCGTTCGACGTCTCCACCGGTGTACTCGAAGTCCCCCCCGTCGCGCGGGTCGACCCCCGACCCGCTCGAGTCAGTTGCCATGATCGAGTATGACGTTCCGGATGATAAAAGTCCCCCGGGGACGACGCGGCGGGTGAGGCGATCGCGGGTCGACGCGGCTCCCGGCGTCGGACGGCCGGCATCCGACAACGAATCCTTAATAGGCGTGCTCGTGACCGTACGGAACATGCCCCCGACACCGGAGGAGATCACGTCGCTGGTCGGCAGAGAGGTGTACTCGAAAAACGGCGTCTTCGTCGGCGAGGTTGAGGACGTCCGTCTCGACTTGGACGCGCAGGCGGTGACCGGCCTCGCGCTCGCCGAGTTGAACCACGAGCTCTTCGCCGGCCGCGTCGACCGGTCGACCGGGGTCATCGTCCCGTACCGCTGGGTTCGGGCCGTCGGTGACGTCGTGCTCGTGACGGACGTCATCGAGCGGCTCGACACCGACGACGCAGACGCCGAGGGCGACGCCGACGGCCAAGCGGCGTGACCGCTTCTCGGGCGACGGAGCCGTCGCTCGCGCAGCGTGGGCGCACCTCGAGACACGCGCCGCCGCGGTCAGAACGGGAGGGCGTCGCGGAGGCCGTCGAAGAAGCCACCGCGGCGTCGTCTGGCGTCGTCGAACACCGGGTACAGCGTCTCGAGGAGCTCGGTCTCGGTCTCGAATCGCGACTTCGGAACCGTCTCCAGCGCCGACGCGAGCTCCATCGTTCGGCCCTTCGAGTCGTACGGGATCGCCGGATCCCCGAGTGCGTGAACCACCTCCTGGCTCGTCGCCGGATACGAGAGGTCCGACTCGTCGAGTCGCGCGCTCAGCGCCGCGATACCGAACTCTATCGCCTCCGGTTCCGCGGACCCGCCGCCACCAGGTGGCCGTGCTGCCATCACTCTCCCGTTGCTGCCCCGCCGTCTTTAATTTCGGGTTTTGCCGGGACGACGTCCGTCGCTACCGCGGGACCGACTCCTCGGGTGGGGCCGCGTCCACGGTGACGAACTCGAGCTCGCGCCCAGCCCGATCGAACGCGGCCACGTGGTCCCTGTCGTACGGCGGCACGGCGACCACGACGACGGCCGCGAGGTCGTCGGTCTTCGACAGCGTCAGCCGGCCCGTCGGGTGCGAGAGGAACCGACCGCGCCCGCCCTGTACCGGCGTGCCGAGGTCGACGCCGAACACGGCGTTCACCGACTCGCCGGCCGCACCGAGCGTGTAGTGGGTGAATATCGGCGTCTCTGGCGGGAGGTCGACGGCGTCGTCGAAGTCGCCTGCGGGCGTCGTCGAGAGTCGGCGATTGGTCGCGGCCGGATCCCGCTCGTCGGCGTCCGCGAGCAACACCGTCAGCAGGTCGCGGGTGCAGTAGACGGTCGACACGGTCGGCTCAGACACTGATCGCGTCGCGGAGCGTCTTCGCGTAGAGACCGGGTGCCTTCCGGCGCGCGTTTGCGAGCGCGTCGGCGATGGCGGCACCCGCGTCGTCGTGAACGCCGACGCCGTGGCCGACGAGGACGCGATCCGGGTCGAGTCCGCCGAGCGCCCCGCGTGGCGGGGTGAACCGCAACATCGGGTGGACGCCGAGGCGCTCGCGGCTCCCCCGGAAGTACGACGCCGTCCCGAGCGACTCCGGCACGTAGAGGGTCGACCCGTCGAAGAGTCCGACCTCCTGCCACGGCGGGACCGTCGAGTCACGGACTCGGATCGTCTCGAAGCCGCTGTCTGCGAGCGTTCGATCGAATCGGCGAACGGGTGCGTCGAGCGCGTCAGCCACGCCCGTCATCCACGACGGGACGTACACCGGGACGTCGTGACGATTCGCCACGGTGGCCGCGTCCCGTTTGTGGCGGTCCAGTGCGACGACGACGCCCGCGACGGTCCCGAGTTCGTCGAGCAGGTCGTCGAGTCCAGGGGCGTCGACCGGGTCGAGCACCCACACGTCGGGTGACGCCTCGGCGTCCGCGCCGTCCTCGGGTGGGACCGCGAGCGCGTGGCTCGCCCGCTCCATCGTCTCGTTCGGGTAGGTGATCCACCCCACGCCGTGGTCGAATCGGTCGACCTCGTGGAGTTCCGGCTCACCGACGGCTTTCATGTCCATACAGAAACGTCGTGTGGGATCCATTTCAACCCCCTGTGTGGTCCTCGTCGCCGGCGACACACCTCTCGTCGCGGTCGCGTGTCGACGCCCCGCTCACTCGTCCGGCCACTTGATCGAACAGCCGCGCGAGGGGCGGTCCGGAATCGAGACGGGGTCGCCGGCGAGGACGGATTCGACGGCCTCGCGTGCGTAGTTCGTCGTCGGCTCCTCGTCGGGCCCCAGCGCGTCGTCGACTCGACCGTGGTACCGGAGTCGCCACTCGCCGCCCGTCCGTCCGAACAGGAACGGGTCGGGCGTACACACCGCGCCGTAGGCCGCGGCGACCGCCCCGGTCTCGTCGCGGAGGTACGCGTCGTACGCGATAGTCCCCTCGGCGACGCGCTCGCGCATCGCCTCGAGGGAGTCCTCCGGGTACTCCGTCGCGTCGTTCGGATTGATTCCGACGACGGCGAGGTCGTCGTACGTCGCGGCCAGGTCGTTGAGGAGGTCGAACTTCGCTTTCGCGTACGGACAGTGGTTACAGGTGAACACGACGAGCAAGGCTTCGGCGTCGACGTCCGCGAGCGCGAGGTCGCCGTCGACACCGGGGAGGTCGAACGGCGGTGCGACGTCGCCACGGTCGAGCTCGGAGTCGGACTCTGTCAGAACCATGTCGTGTCGTACCGCGGCCGCAGGCAAAATCGTTCTGGGAGGACGTCGCCGACGGCCCGACGAGTCACGAGGCCGGTCGACGTGCGTCGATGTCGGCTCAGACCCGGTATCGGCATTTTCGAGGTGGAGCCCCCGACCTCAAGGAGCGAACGGAGTGAGCGAGTAGGTCGGGGAGGAAGCCGACATGGTGCGACACAACCGGCATACTGCGACCGACTGACTCCCGAATGTATAACTACCGTTAGGTACTCCCCGACGTTATGGATGTGCGTCGAACCGCCGTCGTGAAACTCGCTGTTTCCGACGAGCAACGCGACGCACTCCGCCGAACCGCCGAGCAATACCTGTACTGCGCGAACCGAACTGCCGACTACTGTTGGTCCGACACCACCTACACCGAGTGCAGAACCAACAAGAGACAGGTTCGTGACGCGCTCTACGCCGACCTTCGAGAGGAGACAGACCTACAGGCACAACTCGTCCAAGCCGCCATCAAACGCGCCGTCGAAGCTGTCAAAGCGTGTGTCGAACGCTGGAAGAAAGGGCAGCGTGTCTCTTGCCCGACGTTTACCGCCGAAACGATGGACTACGACGCACGGAGCGCGACCTTCTACCGCAACAAGGTATCGCTGGCAACCGTCGAGAGGCGGGTCGAACCATCGTTCGTTCTTCCGGCAGATAGCCCGACACCCTACGAGCGGTACGTTCTCTCCGAGGACTACGAGTTCCGCGAAAGTACGGTTCGATACGACGCGGTGGACGACGAGTTCTACATCCAACTCTCGACGCGGCGGCTAGACGGTAACGCAGAGGTTTCGGTAGATGCCGGGCACCCCGACCAAACGGTCCTCGGTATCGACCTCGGCGTCAACTCGTTGGCAGTCTCCTCGACCGGTACGTTCTGGCAGGGAGACGACTACGACCACTGGTGCCGTGAGTTCGAGAAGCGGCGTGGCGAGATGCAACAGCGCGGCACACAAGCCGCACACAACGCCTTGTTTCGCCTCGGGAAGCGCGAAGAAGCGTGGCGCAAACAGTACATCCACACGGTCGCCAACGGACTTGTCTCGGAAGCCGTCGAACACGACTGCGACGTACTCGCGTTCGAGGAGTTGACCGACATTCGAGAGCGGCTTCCGCAGGCAAAATGGCACCACGTGTGGGCGTTCCGACGCCTCTACGAGTACGTTTCGTATAAAGCGCCCGAACAGGGCCTCTCCGTGGAGCAAGTCGAACCGAACCACACGTCTCAACGCTGTTCTCGGACGGATTGTGGGTTCACGCACGAGGACAACCGCCATGGAGAACAGTTCTGTTGCCAGAAGTGCGGGTACGAGGTGAACGCGGACTACAACGGCGCGAAGAACATCGGGCTACGCTACGCTCGAAAGAGGACGCACAAACTCCGTTCCTCGCCCACGTCGGGGAGCGGAGACGCAGAAGTAGACCTGCGTATAACTGGTGGGACGTTGAACGGTGAGGGTCACCAGCCTATTGTTGGCGACTGATTACCGGGAGTCCACATCAAAGCCCTATCACCAGAAATCTCCGATTTCTGGTTAGCAGTCAGAAGCGAAGCTTCTGACGAGACCCTCAACGAGCGAACCCCGTATGGGGTGAGCGAAGTAGGGTAGGGTAGTTTACAAGGCGTCGGCGTGGACCGTGACGGCGGCCTGGAGGTCGTCTTTGAGCGCGGCGTGGACGTGACAGATCCCTTCGGCACGCTCGACGAGGTCGGCAGCGACGTCGTCGTCGAGATCGGCTTCGACGAAGAGGTCGAACGCGACCGACGAGAGGTCGTCCTCGTCGTCGAGGCTCGCGCTCGCGTCGATCTGGAGCTGACCGAGGTCGTCCTCGCCGGCCTGGCTGGCACCGACGCGGAACGCGGGAATGAAACAGGAGGCGTACGTCGCGACGAGCGTCGCGTTGGGGTTGGGACCGGTCTCGTCGGTCGCGTCGACCTGGAGGTCGAAGTCGCCGACCTGACTCGTGCACGCGTAGCCCGATTCACACAGCGTCGACGTCTCGATGTCGGACATGACGACTCGAAGGATGAGTCGTTTGTGCGTAAATCTTCCTACTTCGATCGTCGAGCGCCACGAACCACCGCGGCGTCGTGACGCCGCGAGCTCACTCGCCGATGGTGTAGGTCTCGTCGCCCTCGAGGACGACCGGTTCGGCGGCCGCGCCGGCGGCTTCGACCTCGTCGACGAACTCCTGTGTGTCGATCTCGATCGGTGGGAAGGTGTCGTAGTGCATGGGGAACACCACCTCGGCGCCGACCCAGTCGGCGGCGATTCCCGCCCCGGCTGGCCCCATGGTGAAGTGGTCGCCCGCGGGGAGCGCCGCGGCGGTCGGCTCAAGGTACGGGGCGATCACGTCGACCATCTCGGACATCAGCCCGGTGTCGCCCGCGTGGTAGAACGCGGTGCAGTCGGGGTTCGACGCCTGCGTCGGCTTCGCGTCGCCCACGACGAAGCCCGTCGGCATGCCGGCGGAGCGCTCGTACCCCGTCTCGATTCCGTTCGAGTGGTCGGCCCGGACCATCGTCACCCAGGCGTCGCCACACTGGACGGTTCCACCGATGTTCATCCCCATGCCCCCGACGGCCGCTTCGTGGCCGACGTGCTCCTGTACGTACGACGCCAGCTCGGGCGTGGCGACCACGACCGCGTCTTGGAAGTGACCGGCGTCGCCGATGTGGTCGGCGTGGCCGTGCGTCAACAACAGGTAGTCGGGGTCGAGCGACGCGGGATCGACGTCGGTCTTCGGATTGTCGAAGAACGGGTCGATGAGCAGCTCGGTGTCGTCGACGACGACGTGCCACGTGGAGTGGCCGTGCCAGGTGAGCTCCATGGTACGGCCGATACGTCACCGCGGAGCGTAATAAATGTCGTCGGCGCGACGACACTCCTGCCTACGAGTGCGGGCGGTGTGGCCACTGGCGTGTCTTCTTCACACCTCGCCAGCGAGGTCGGCGACGACCATGTAGAGCGCGAACGCGGCCACGAGCAGTCCGGCGAGCTGCGTGCCCGCGGTCGCAATGAACCCGACATCGTACACGAGCGGTGCGAGCATGAACCACCCACCGAAGATCGTCGTCAGCGTCGCCGCCGGCAAACTCACCGCGTCGTGTCGCCGATACGCCAGCGCGTTCTGTCCCGCGAAGACGAGCCCGACGAGGCCACTCGTGACGACGCTGCCGACGAACGCCTGCGGCGCGCCGCCGACGAGCGGGGTGATCGTCGCCAAGACGGTACCGACGACGCCGACCACGGCGGCCGCCGAGAGGAGTCCTGCACTGCGTCTTTGTGACATATCGATCGGGTCTGCGGCGCGGGTGAAAAACCCCCGTCCAATCGAGTCCGGCCGCACCTCTCGCCCGGTCGCACTCCCTGGCCGGTCGGCACCTACCTCGGCCGGCGGTCATTTATACTCACCCGTCGATCGCCCCGTATGCACTACGCACGATTCCGCGACCCGGCCGGCTCGGTCCGCGAGGGACGGTACGACCCAGAGACGGAGACGGTCGCGTTCGGCGACGACGAGTACGCGTTCGACGACCCGACCATCGACGTGCTCCCGCCGGTGGACCCCTCGAAGATCGTCTGTGTCGGCCGCAACTACGCCGACCACGCCGCCGAGATGGACAACGAGGTTCCGGACCGGCCCCTGCTGTTTTTGAAACCCCCGAACGCGCTCGCCGGTCACGGCGACACAGTCACCGTGCCGGCCGGCAAAGACCGCGTCGACTGGGAGGCCGAGCTCGCGGTCGTGATCGGCGAGTCGTGTAAGCGTGTCGACGCCGCGGACGCCATGGACGTCGTCGCGGGCTTCACCTGCATGAACGACGTCTCGAACCGCGACGACCAGAACCGCGAGCAGAACTGGGTGCGCGGGAAGGCCTTCGACAACGCGGCCCCACTCGGTCCGGTCGTCGCGACGCCCGACGAGGTGCCGGCCGACGCGGCCGTCGAGCTCCGCGTCGACGGCGAGACGAAGCAGTCGGGAGACCGGTCACAGCTCATGTTCGACGTCCCGACGCTGATCGAAGAGATCACCACGTACCTCACGCTCGAGGCGGGCGACGTGATCGCGACGGGGACGCCAGACGGTGTCGGACCGCTCTCCGACGGCGACACCGTCGCCGTCTCCGTCGAGGGCGTCGGTACGCTCGAACACGACGTGCGTGTACCGTAGCCTGCCGACCGACGCTCTCGTCCACCCCGCTTGGATGCTGCCGGGTACCACACCGCGTTTCCGGTGAACCGATGCGGTTTCAGCGCTCGACGACCACTATCCAAGCGAGACGCTCGTGACGCCTGCCACTCCCCAGAGTCGTGACGGCCAGGCCCCGCAAACCGTCCTCGTCGCACGGGCTGCGGACCATGACCCGGATACGACCGAGATCCACGCCCTCGCGACCGCCGCCGGATACGACGTGGTCGAGGCGATCACCCAGCGCCGGCGAGCGGATCCGACCTACGGCGTCGGCCGCGGGACGGCCGAGACGGTCGCCCGACGTGCGACGGCCGCCGACGCCGACGCCGTCGTCTACGACGGGTCGCTCTCGCCGGGCCAGACGTTCTCGCTCGGCGACCTGCTGCCCGACAGTGTCACCGTGATCGACCGACCCCGACTCGTGCTCGGACTGATCGCCGCGGCGAGCGACTCCCGAGCGACGACGCTCCGGTTCGAACTCGCGACGCGCCGATACGAGCTTCCACGCCTCCGAGAGGTCGTGGGCCGAGACGGTCACGCGAGGCGACTCCGACCGGAAGGTGCCGGTCGGGTACGGGACCTCGAACGGCAGATAGCGCGTCTCGAGGACGACCTCGAGGCGTGTGCGTCGACTGCCATGGCGACCGACGACGACGGGCGAGCCGACGCGACGAGCAACGACGCGGACCCTGGTCCAAGCCGCGTCGCCGTCGTCGGATACGCCAACGTGGGGAAGTCGCTCCTCTGCCAGCGGCTCGACGCGTGGACCGAAGGGAAGCTGGCCACGACGCGAACTGATGATCTGGCACCCACGACTGGAACCAAATTGGACGCGGTCACGGACCAGCCGCTCGCCACTGTCGGGACGTCGACGACGACGATCACACTGGCCGGGCGTCGGCTTCGACTGACGGACACGACCGGCATCGTCGCCGGGCTCCCCGGGGAGGCGCTCGGGGCGTTCGATCGAACGCGTGCGGCAGTCCGCGAGGCGACCGTCACGCTCCTCGTGATAGACGCCAGCACGGATCTATCGGCTCTCGAGCGTCGGCTCACGGCCGTCGTCGACGTGCTCGACGACCACCATCACGACGTGATCCCGGTCGTGACACACGTCGACAGGCTGGAGTCACAGTGCGGTGTCGGCGAATCGACCGCGGTGACCGACACGACTGACGCCGCGGCGACAGAGTCCGTCACGACCGACTCTGACACGACCGCGTCTGACACCGCCAGCTTCGTCGCGTCCCGTACCACCGCGATCGCCGACGAACTCGCCGCGGTAGGACTCGACCCACCGTGCGACCCGATTCCACTCGATGCACGCAGCGGAACTGGAATCGACGCGGTCGTCTCGGCGGTCGTCGACGCCCTCCCGACGGCGACGGAGACCCTGACCGTGGCGTACGGTGGCGACGTGCAGACGACGCTCTCGTGGGCGTACGACCGCGACCTCGTCACCGACGTGTCGTACGACGAGGACGGGATCGACGTCTCACTCGCCGGTCGACCGGAGTCGGTCGCGGCCGCGGTTCGGCGCTTCGAGCGATAGTTCGGTCACCGACGCTGACTCCATCCCGACCGTCCCTCGACCGGCCGACCACCGTTCGTCGCCCGACGTGCTGTGGCCCCGACGGGTCGGTTCGGTCAGTATTAAGGCCGGCGGCGCCGGATGACGGGGTATGGAACCACGGGATCTCTCCGACCACTCCCCGTACGTCCCCGGCCGGGGCGTAGAGGAGGTCGCCCGCGAGCTCGGGATCGACCGGTCGTCGCTCATCAAACTCTCGTCGAACGAGAATCCGCACGGCCCGAGTCCGGCCGCCGTCGAGACGATCCGCGAGCACGCCTCGAACGTGAACGTGTACCCGAAGTCCTCACACGCGGATCTCACGGAGCGGATCGCCGAGCTGTGGGACGTCTCTCCGACACAGGTGTGGGTGTCGCCGGGCGCGGACGGCTCGATCGACTACTTCTCTCGTGCCGCGCTCGAGCCGGGCGACCGGGTCCTCGTCCCCGATCCGGGATTCGCGTACTACGAGATGTCGGCGCGGTATCACCACGCAGCCGTCGAGACGTACGAGCTCTCGCCGGCCGACGGATTCGAGCAGACGGCCGAGACGGTCCTCGACGCCTACGACGGCGAGCGCGTGGTGTACCTCACCTCGCCGCACAACCCGTCCGGCTCCGTGGTGCCGCTCGACACCGTCGAGGCGATCGCAGACGGCACCGACGAGGAGACGCTCGTCGTTGTCGACGAGGCGTACGGCGAGTTCTCGCCGGTTGATAGCGCGATCGGCCTGCTCGACGGACGCGACGACGTCGCCGTGTTGCGGACCTTCTCGAAGGCGTACGGGCTCGCCGGACTCCGGATCGGATACGGGGTCGTTCCCGAGGCGTGGGGTGGGGCGTACGCCCGAATCAACACCCCGTTCGCGGCGAACGAGCTGGCCTGTCGGGCCGCGCTCGCGGCGATCGACGACGAGGAACACGTCGACGAGACGGTCGAGACGGCCGCGTGGGCCAGAGACCACATCGAGACGGCGCTCGACGCGCCGACGTTCGACTCGGCCGGCAACTTCGTGCTCGCCCGGGTCGGCGACGGAGCCGCCGTCGCAGCGGCCGCTCAAGAGCGCGGGGTTATCATCCGCGACTGCACCTCGTTCGGGCTCCCGAACTGCGTTCGAATCTCGACGGGAACCCGCGAGGAGACCCGCGAGGCCGTCACCCGGCTGAACGAGGTGCTCGCCACGCTCGACCGAGGAGTAGAGGCGTGACGGGGACGACGGACCGCATCGTCGTCACTGGCACGCCCGGCACCGGCAAGTCGACGGCGACGGCGCTGCTCGCGGACCCGTTCGACGTGGTCCACCTCAACGAGCTGATCGAGAGAGACTCCACGCTCTGGACCGATCGCGACGCGACGCGCGACACGCTCACCGCCGACCTCGATGCCATCCGCGAGCGCCTCGGCGACTGGTCGGGGATACTCGAGTCGCACCTCGCACACCACTTCGCAGCCGACCGCGTCGTCGTCTTGCGGTGTCACCCCGAGACGCTCGTGACGCGGCTGCAGACGCGCGGCGAGTCGTCGGCGTCCATCGACGAGAACGCCGAGGCCGAGGCGCTCGACGTGATCCTCTCGGAGGCCGTCGCCGAACACGGCACGGACCGAGTCTACGAGGTCGACACGACCGACCGCTCTCCCGAGGCGGTCGCGGAGGAACTCCGGACGATCGCCCGTGACGAGGCGACGCCGCGGGTCGGGACCGTCGACTTCACCGCGTACTTATGATCCGACACGTCAGCTCGGTGCTGGACGTTGTTCGACCGACGCCCGGAGGTGACGACCGGTGACGCTGGACCGGTTCCGCCCGGTCGCGGACCGACTGCTCGGGCCGTGGGTGGCCGCCGCCGTCCGCCTCGGGCTCAGCCCCGATCACGTGAGCCTCGTCGCGTTCGGTGCCGCGGTCGCCGCCGCCGGCGCGTTCGCCGTGGCGACCCCGACGCTGTACGTGCTCGGCGGGCTACTCGTCTTTCTCAACGGTTGGTTAGACCTCGTTGACGGCGCGCTCGCCCGCGAGCAAGGAGCGTCGTCGGCCGCCGGAGACCTCCTCGATCACGTGCTCGACCGGTACGCAGACCTCGCGCTCATCGCCGGATTCACCGCCGGTGTCGGCGCGTACGGACTGGGATTCCTCGCGGTGACGGGCGTCTTGATGACGTCGTACCTCGGGACCCAGATCCAGGCGGTGGGGATCGGGCGCGAGTACGGTGGACTCCTCGGGCGTGCCGACCGGCTGGCGCTGATGGGAGTCGCGGCAGTCGCCGCCGCAGTCGTCCCCGGACCGCTCTTCGTCGGCGTCGGCGTCGTCGAACTGCTACTCGGGCTGTTCGCGGTCGTCGGTCACCTCACCGCCCTCCAGCGGTTCCTCGGCGCCTGGCGCGGGTTGTGAGTCGCTCTGCCGGCGTCCCTCGGGCCGTGACGCACGGCCGTCGTCAGGTCGCGCCGGCCCGTCCGCCGCTGCCACCGATTTTAACTCACTCGGCCCGAAAGGGGGGGTATGCCGACCTTCGAACTCAACCTCTCGGACGACGTGTACGCCGAGTTTCAGCAGCTCGCGGACACCGAGTTCGTCACCGAAGAGCAGGCCGTCGAGGAGCTGATAGCCTCCGGTATCGAGGCGTACAACGTCTCGGTCGTCGACGAGGACCCACGCGACGAGATGCTCGACGGCGCGGAGAACAACATGTTCGACACCGCACAAGACCCCGGAAGCTTAGAGGACGACCGGCTCTGACGCGGTCCGTCTCCGTCGACGACGCCGGCTCAGTAGCCGAGCCCCAGCGCTCGGTTCGCGACGACGAGCGTGAGCCCCAGCCCCATCACGCCCGCGAGGAGTCCGAACGCGACCTCCCATCCCGTCACGTCCGAGACCGCACCGACGACGACGCTACCCGACGCGCCGAACACCATGTAGACGGTCCGAACGAGCCCGAAGCCGGCACCGCGTTCGGCGTCCGACAGGAGGTCCATGAACCGCGACTGGACCGGTGCACCCCAGGACATCGCCACGCCGACGAGGAGCACGGCACCGGCGGTGGAGGCGAGCCCGAGGCCACGGGAGGCGACGACGACCAGCGATCCGTAGCCGACGACGCCGGCCGTCATCGTGACCACGACCGTCTCGTCGCGCCCGAGACGGTCCGAAAGTGACCCCGTGACCGGCTGTGTTCCGCCATGGACGACGAAGTACAGCGAGAACAGCAGCGCAGACAGCGTGCCCGAGAGCCCGTGTCCGATCTCTAAGAACGTCGGAAGGAACGACGCGGTCGCCTGCCAGGTGAATGCCCCGAGCGTCGCCAACGCGGTCGTGTAGAGGATCGGCGGGCGCGAGAGCAACGCGGCGAGCGGACCGAGCGCGAGTCGCTCTCGCATCGACTGGTCGGGACGTACTGGCGTCGTCGGCCGAACGTACCGGGCGAACAGTGCGAACACCGGGACGGCGACGGCCGTGCCGAGGAGGATGCCCGCCCGCCAGCCGTAGCGCGCTCCGATCAGCGCGGCCACCGGCGGTGCAGCGAGTCCGGCGAGTGGTCCGCCCGCGACGTGGACGCCGATCGCCCGACCGATGTCGTCGAACTGCCTGGTCAGGAACGTCGTCGCCACCGAGTAGTGGAGACCGGCACCCGTCCCGAGCAGGACGGTGAAGACGGCGAACCCGAGGATCGACGGCGAGACCGCGATGAACGCCGAGGCGACGGCCGTCGAGCCGACGGCGACCAGAATCACGGTTCGTTCGCCGTATCGATCGCCGAGAATGCCAGAGGGAAACTGCGACAGCGCGTACGCGAGCCACATCCCGGAGAGCGCGAGCCCGACCGTCGCGTTACTCACTGCGAACGTCATCGTGATCTCCGGTACCAGCGGGCTGATCGCCAGCCGGGCGACCATCGTCGCGGTGAACGCGAGCGTACAGAGTGCGAGCGCGGTGTGGGCGTACCGCCGGTTCACGGGCGTCGTATCCGACCGGGGTCAAAGCGGGTTCCGATCTCGGCGGCGGTCGCCGGTTCGACGACGGTCGCCGGCTTGACGACGGTCACGGGGGCGGTGTTGGTGCTGGCGTCTGAACGCGCCCGCGTCCGGCGGTCACGCCACTTGGAACGACAGCGGGTAGTCGGTGATGGTCTCGGCACCGTCTTCGGTGACCACCACGAGGTCTTCGAGCCGCACGCCGCCGACGGCGGGGTCGTAGAGCCCGGGCTCGACGGTGACGACGTTTCCAGGCTCGAGTTCGGGACCGCCGCTCGCCAGCCGGGGGAGTTCGTGAACGTCGAGGCCGATCCCGTGGCCGGTCGAGTGGATGAAGCCGGTCTCGGTCTCCGGGTCGGTCCGGAACGTCGGCTCGCCGGCGTCCTCGTACACCGCACAGGCGGCCGCGTGTACGTCCTCGCCGGTGGCTCCGGGCTCGACGGCCTCGACGGCCGCGTCGAGGGCCTCAGCGGTCAGATCGTACCACTCGCGGGCCGCCGGCTCGGGGTCGCCCACACAGAACGTTCGCGTCATGTCGGCGTGGTAGTGCGTCTCTTTCGAGCGGGGGAAGATGTCGACGATGATCGGCTCGTTCGCCCGGAGCGGTCCCGATCCACGGTCGTGGGGGTCGGACGCCTGCGTGCCTCCCGCGACGATCGTCTCGTCGAGTGCACAGCCGTGCTCGAGCAGCGTGGTCTCGATCGCGGTGGCGACCCGCTCGCTCGTGAGCGGCTCGTCTTCGTACACCAGCGTCTCCGACGGGAGCGGCTCGCCGGCTCCGTCGACGAGCTCGTCCCCGTCTACCGCACCGGCCGGTGTCGCAGCCGCAAACAGCGCTGCAGCCGTCTGCATCGCCGCCTCGTTCGCCCGCTGTGCCGTCCGGATGGCGTCGATCTCCGCGTCCGTCTTCACCGCTCTGACGTCCTGGAGCGTGTCGTCGTCGTCAACGTCGACGTCGACGCCTCGTGCCCGGAGCGCGTCTGCGGTTCCGACCGGCCCCCGGGGCGGCACGGCGACCGACTCGACGCCCTTGTCGGCGATGAACGCAGCGTACATGTCGTACCGGTCCTCCCGGCCGCCGTACTCGTAGTCGTAGTCGGCGTGACGTTCGACGGTGTCCGCGGCCGCCTCACGCTTTGCCCGACCGTACTCGAGCCCCGAGACGAGCGCGTGTATCTCGCCGTCTGCGTACAGCGTGAGAAACGGATCGGGGCCGGTGAACCCCGAGAGGTACAGCTGGTTCGCGTCGTCGGAGGCGGCGTCGATCAGGAAGCCGTCCGGTTCGAGCGAGTCGAGCGCCGACTCGAGTCGTGTGCGGTCCATGACGGTACTGTCGGCCCGACGAGCAAAGTGGTTGTCCTCGCGGGCGGCGTCGACGGACGTGGCTCAGTCGGACTGCCTCCGGTCCACGTAACGTATAAATATCAGCGGGGGACCGACTCCGCGTCCGATCGTTCGGACCCGCGGCGGCCGGTCGTCAGCCGAGCAGATACGACGAAATCGGGTCGTCGACCCGAGTACCGAACGATCTTTCGGCCGCCAGAACGCCGGTAGATTTATACATCTTCGTACCCTTTGAATTGGTGAGGAACACAAAATCGAGATCCATCTCTCGGTTCCGCGCCTCTCCACCCGAACTACACAATGAGCGACAACGTTCGAACGTACACGACGGAGCACGTCGACGACGAGCAGGAGACTGAGTCGTCGGCGGACGAGGAACTAACGTGTCCCGAGTGCGGCGGCCAGCTCGCGACGGACACCGAACACGGCGAGACGGTCTGTGTCGACTGCGGCCTGGTCGTCGAGTCCGACGAGATCGACCGCGGGCCGGAGTGGCGCGCGTTCGACTCGCGCGAGAAAGACCAGAAGTCGCGCGTCGGCGCCCCCACGACGAACATGATGCACGACAAGGGGCTCTCGACGAACATCGGCTGGCAGGACAAAGACGCCTACGGCAAGTCGTTGTCGAGCCGACAGCGCGAGAAGATGCAGCGGCTGCGCACGTGGAACGAGCGCTTCCGCACGCGCGACTCCAAAGAACGCAACCTGAAGCAGGCGCTCGGCGAGATCGACCGCATGGCGAGCGCACTCGGTCTGCCGGACAACGTTCGCGAGACCGCCTCCGTGATCTACCGGCGCGCCCTCGACGAGGACCTGCTGCCGGGGCGCTCCATCGAGGGCGTCTCGACCGCGGCGTTGTACGCGGCCGCTCGCCAGGCGGGCACCCCACGCAGCCTCGACGAGATCGCCGGCGTATCCAGGGTCGAGAAAGACGAGATCGCCCGCACGTACCGGTACGTCGTCAGAGAGCTCAAACTCGAGATCCAGCCGGCCGACCCCGAGAGCTACGTCCCGCGGTTTGCCTCGGACCTCGAACTCTCCGACGAGTCGGAGCGGCGCGCCCGAGAGCTGCTCGAGACCGCCAAATCACAGGGGATCCACTCGGGGAAGTCGCCCGTGGGCCTCGCGGCCGCCGCCGTCTACGCGGCCTCGTTGCTCACCAACGAGAAGGTCACCCAGAGCGAGGTGAGCGAGGTCGCCAACATCTCTGAGGTCACCATTCGCAACCGCTACCACGAGCTGCTCGAGGCCGAAGACGGCATCGCGATGAACTGAGCGCGGTCGACTCCGAACGCACTAGCCGTTCCGGCGTGAGGACTCTTCATGGAGACGACCCGCCACTTCACCGCGACGGTCTACGTCGTCAACGACGGCGCGACGGTCCTACACGAGCACGAACGGCTGGGCATCCACCTCCCGCCGGGTGGCCACATCGAACGCGACGAACTGCCGCACGAGGCGGCCCTCCGTGAGGTCCATGAGGAGACCGGGTTGGAGGCGACGCTCGTCGCAGACCGCGCCGACGTGGACGCGCCGAACGGCCGGCCGCTTCCCGAGCCGGCACACCAGATGCTCCACGACATCGACGTCTACCCGGACGGTTCGGTCGGACACCAACACATCGACCACCTCTACTACGCACACGCGCCGAATCGGCGCATCGACCCGCTCGGCCGCGACGAAGCGGACGGCGACGCGTGGGCGTGGTACACGCCGGCGGAGCTCGCCGCCGGCCCCTTCGACGCGGACGTCGTCAGCCTCGGCCGGGAGGCGATCGCGCGCGTGAGCGAGACCGTCGACGACGGCGTCTGACGCTCCGGAAGCTATTTGAGTCGCTGCTGGAGAACTACCGGCATCATGGACGCACAGCGACGAGAGGCCGTCACCGAGTGGTCGGCGCGGGAGTTCACCGACGGCTTCGCCGGCCTCCGCCGGTTCGCCGACCGTGGCGTTTCCGGCGCGGTCACCGACGGCAGTGGCTGGCTCTTTCTCCTCGACGGGCGCGTCGTCGGGGCCGTCGACGCAGACCTCGAGTCGTTCGCCGACGCCGACGGCACGGTGTACGAGGCGCCGGACCGGTCGCTTCCGGTGCTGTTCGCGATGCGCGAGCGCGGTGGTCGCGAGCGGGCGCAGTACTACACCGAAGACACGCCGCTCGCCGACGCCGACCGGACGCTCTCCGACGGTGGGTTCACCGGCTACGTCGAGCTCTCTGAGCACGTGCTGTCCGGCGACTACTACGTCGTCTACGCGGCCGGCGAGTCGATGGCGGCCGCGTTCGTCGGGAACGCCCGGCGACTCGAGACGGGCGAGGACGCCTTCGCACTCGCCGACGACGAGGTCGGGATCTACACCGTGTACGAGGTTGACCTCGATGTTCGAGCGATTCCACAGCCAGCCGGAACGGCGAGCGACGAGCCGTCGGCGGCTGCCACCGGAGCGGACGAGCCTGCGGTGAGAGAAGACGAGCCCGTCGCTGGAGCGGACGAGCCAGTCGCTGGGGATGGGTCAGTCGCGGGGGACGACGGACGCACGATGGACGGCGTGACGAGCGAGCCTCCCTCGACCGGCGGTACGTCGACCACAGCGGAAGCGACACCGGACGAGACGGCACTGGACGAGGCGACACCAGACGAGACGGCACTGAACGAGGCGACACCGGATCCGGGACGCGAATCCGACGGCGACGAAGAACCGGCATCCGTCGTGACAGACCACTCGTCGGGAGACGCCGACGCCGACCGGTCTGGGGCCGAGGGATCGGCCGCTGGCTCCACGGCGAGCGGGTCGAGTCGATACGACATCCCGCTCGACGCCGACTGGACGATGGACCCGGACGCGGTCGCCGACCCGAGACCGGCAGCCGACGCCGAAGCGCCGGCCGAGCCGGCAGAAGCCGACGTACCCACGGAGCCGGTGCGCGATGACGACGCGTCTCCCGAGCCCGCCGACGCGGCCGAACCTGCCGACGCGGCTGAGCCCGCAGCCGACGCCGATCCCTTCGTCACCGAAGCGGACGCTCGCTCGACGTCCGACGGTGCGGCCGCTCACGACCAGACGGACGACGTCGCCGACCGCGACAGGTCGGCGTCGGAGCCGGCGCGCCCGAGCGAAGAGCACGACGTCTTCTCGGAGGAGGCCGCGTGGCGTGAGACGACCTCGACCCCCTCGCTGGAGTCGTCTGCGACCGATGAGGCGACCGCGGCCGACACAGCCGAGGCGACGGAGCCGCCAGACGTCGGCGGCGAGACGACGTCGGCGACCGATTCGGACGCCCTCGACGGACCAGTCGATGACCTCCACGAACCGGTCGACGGTCCCCACGAACCGGTCGACGGTCCCCACGAACCGGTCGACGGTCCCCACGAACCGGTCGACGGTCCCGGTGAGGTCACGGATAGCTCCGCAGGCGCGTCCGTCTCGGGCGATGACGAGCCGCCCGCGACCGCAGAGTCGCCGCCAGGCGGTCCGAACGTCGGGGAGTCCGGGCCCGACGAGCGGCTCCGTGAGCTGCGGTCGGCGCTGGCGTCCGTCACCTCGGAGCGGGACGACGCCATCGCCCGTCGCGACGCGTTCCGTACGCGGTACGAACAGATAGCGGCCGAGCGCGACGCGCTCGTCGACGAACGAGACGAGCTGCGCGCGACCGTCGACGACCTCCGCTCGGAGGTCACGCGCCTGCGTGAGGAACTCGCCACGGCGCGCGATCAGCTCCCCGGCGGCGACGAAACGCTGTCGCCGGCGACGGCACTCGAGGGGACGAACCTCTTCGTCAGGTACGGCTCCCGAACGGGTGCGACGCTGGAGGCGGCACACGACGGCGAACGCGACCGGTCCGAACTTCGGGAGAACCTCCGGATCGAACACCACACGAGCTTCGAGACCGACGGCCTCACCGTCGACGGCGAGCCGTACGAGTCGTTCCTCCAGGGAACGATCGCGTACCGGTTCACCCGGTGGCTCGCCGAGGACCTCCTCTTCGAGATCGCGGCGACCGGGAACGCAGGCGCCCTGCGCGGGCTCTTCGACGCGCTGCCCGAACTCGACCGGGCCGAGATCGAGGGGTCGGTGTCGGTCGTCCACCGCGAGGACGGCGAGGAGGTGCACGAAGAACGCCCGTTCGACCTCGTGTTCCGCGACCGGATGGGCAATCCGCTGTTCGTCGCCGAGTTGAACGACTCGCGTTCGCCGACCGGGGGCGGAAGCCTCGAGTCGCTCGTGGCGAACGGTGGGGCGCTCGCCGCGTCGAACGACTCCTTTGCGGGTGCCTTCGCGGTCACGGCGAGCTTCTTCGAGCCGGACGCACTCGAGGTCGCCGGCGACGCCGTCGGTGGCGGACTGTTCAGTCGGTCGAATCAGAAGGCCTTCGTGAAGCTCTCACGCAAACGCGGGTACCACCTCTGTCTCGTCGAGTCGCGCGACGGCGAGTTTCACCTGACGCTGCCGGACCTGTGATAGATGTCCGAGAACCCGGCCGTCTGTGCCGCAGTATCGTCGCCGTGGGTGCCGTCGTCGTGCGGCTTACGGTTCGACCTCTGCGGCCTCGTCGATGCGCATCGACCCGAGCTTCTCGACCGTGTCGTCAAGCTTGTCGTCCAGCTCGTCGACGAACTCGTGGGTCCGGTCGGTCGTTATCGCCCCCTGGCTCGAGGGCTCGATCAGGTTCTCTTCTTCGAGAACCCGCAGCGAGTACCGAACCTTGTGATGTGGGTACCCGGTCTCGTTCGACATCTTGACGATCCCGATCGGTTCGTTCTCGATGACCATTCGTAACACTTGGAGGTGCCGTTCGAGCATGTCCACCTCTTTCTCGAGTCGATCTATCATGCCATGTGTTAACTCGTCTTTGCCCGTTTTAAACGTTGCTGTCGGGGCGAGAGACGTCCGTCGCTCGCCAGGACGGTGTGCGAGTAGTTAACGGTTCGGATCGGGCCTCGTCCACCGTCGGCTCCGGGTGCAGCGCCGATCTGTGCGCCGTCCGACGCCGACGGACCGTAATCGGTTTTACCACCCGCTCGGAACGGACGAGCGGTATGACTGTCACCATCGTCGGCTCCCAACTCGGCGACGAGGGCAAGGGCGCGCTCGTCGACCGGTGGGGAGGGGACGCGGACGTCGTAGTCCGTTATCAGGGCGGCGACAACGCCGGCCACACCGTCGTCGAAGACGGCGCGGAGTACAAACTCTCGTTGGTTCCGAGCGGCGCGGTTCGCGGAACGATCGGCGTCTTAGGCAACGGCTGTGTGGTGAATCCGAGCACGCTGCTGTCGGAGATCGACGCCCTTCGCGACCGCGGGCTCGACCCCGACGTCCGGGTCGCCCGCCGCGCCCACCTCATCCTTCCGTATCACCGGGTCCTCGATAGTATCGAGGAAGCCGGCAAGGCCGACGACGACGACGGCGTCGAGGTCGGGACCACCGGCCGTGGAATCGGGCCCACGTACGAGGACAAAGCCGGCCGGCGCGGGATCCGCGTCGGTGACGTACTCGACCGAGACGTGTTACGCGAGCGGCTGTCGTACGCGGTCTCACACAACCGTGCCGTCGCCACCGGAGTGTACGGCCTCGACGTCGACGACTCCGAACACGCCGACGCCTTCGACGTCGACGCGCTCTACGAGGACCTGCTCACGGTTCGCGACCGACTGCTCGAAGACGAGATGACGGTCAACTGCAGTGACTTCCTCCACCGACGCCGGCAGGCCGGCGACCGCGTACTGTTCGAGGGGGCACAGGGCACCTCTATCGACGTCGACCACGGGAACTACCCGTTCGTGACGTCGTCGAATCCGACGGCCGGCGGCGCCGCGGTCGGGTCCGGCGTCGGCGTCACGGCCGTCGGCAGCGGCGAGGTCGTCGGGATCGTCAAGGCGTACCTCTCGCGGGTCGGATCAGGTCCGCTCCCCACCGAGCTCGACGGGAACGACCACGAGGCGGCGCTCGCCGACGACATCCGCGAGCGTGGCGGCGAGTTCGGCACCGTCACCGGCCGTCCGCGACGGATCGGCTGGCTCGACCTCCCGATGCTCCGCCACGCGTCACGCGTCTCCGGGTTCACCGGCGTCGCGATAAACCACGTCGATGTCCTCGCCGGTCTCCCAGAACTCGCCGTCTGCGTCGGCTACGAGCTCGACGGCGAGCAGATCGACACCGTCCCGACGACGACCGGCCGCTGGAAGCGCTGTACGCCGCTCTACCGCGAGTTCGACACCTGGGACGCGTTCGACGGCGCCGCCGTCGCCGACGCGGGGTACGACGCCCTCCCCGAGGCGGCTCAGACCTACGTCGACTTCGTCGCCGACGCGGTCGACGCCGACCTGTACGCGATCGGCGTCGGACCGGACCGAGCGGCGACGGTCGAGCTCGCGAACCCGTTCGACCGGCTCGACGAGTGAGGCCGTTCGCCCCGCGGCGGTCGCGCCGCCGTCGGGCGGGGTTTTTATGCCCCGGCACGACGAACTCCGGGGCATGAAATCGACCCGTAAGGCGCTCAGAGACGGAGACCTCTACAAGGACACCTACGAGCGGCTCACCTGTGCGACCTGCGAGCAGGTGTTGAAAAAGCGGAACGACCCCGACGAGGTGTACGCGGTGCGGATCTGTCCGGAGTGCGGCGCGCGCTACAAGGAACTGCGCTAGCAAGAGCCTCTCCTCACGCGAACGCGGCGTCGAAGGCCGACGCGCCCAACGGGTCGAACGTGCCGGCCGCGACGTTCTCTCGCAGGTGATCTGCGTCGGTCGTCCCGACGAGCGAACAACGGACCGCCGGTGCACTCCTGGCGAAGTTGAGCGCCCGCTGTGCCGACGTGTCACCCGCCAACGTCGCGTCGACGCCAGCGGGAATCGACCCGGCCGTCGTCAGGTCTCCTCCGCCGAGGCTCGCGCTCGTCACGACCGAGAGATTCGCCTCGTGTGCGACCTGGAGCGTCGACGTCGGCGCTCTCTCGGGGTCGTTCGGCAGCCGCTGTGACGCCCGTGTGAACGCGTCGGCCATGGTGACGGTGAACGGCAGCTGGAGGACGCCGAACCCGTGGTCGTCGTCGGGACCGACCGCCCTGCCCGCGCTGGCGGCCCGCGAGAGGATCTCCCGCAGCGAGAGGTACGCGTCAGCGCTGCGGTCGACCCGCAACGCGTCCCACGTCGCCACCCCGTACTGGCCGATGTCGCCGGCCAGCCGTCGGCGCTCGAGCGCCTCGAAGACGGCTTCGAGCCGATCGTACACCGCCTCACGGTCCCGAACGCGAAGCTGGGTCTCGGGGGCGTGTACGTAGTACGCGTCGATCGTCTCGACGCCGAGCCGCTCGAGCGAGCGGTCCAGGGACCACTCGATGGCGCGCGGTGCGAGGGTGTGCGCGCCGGCGAGGTCGGCGGGTTCGACGAGCCCGGCGTCGACGAAGCGCTCGCGAACGTACGCTGCGGGGTCCGTCGGCCGCTCGCCCGCGAACGGGAGGAACCCGCCCTTGCTCGCGAGGACGACCGCCTCGCGGTCGACAGCTGCGTCGCGTAGTGCCGCACCGACGACGCGCTCGGCGCGCCCGCATCGGTAGTTCACCGCGGTGTCGACGTGGTTCACTCCGGATTCGAGCCCGAGCTGAAGGACCTCGCGTGCCGCGTCGTCGACGGCCGCGGTCGCCGCGCCGCGGTACGTGCCGAGCCCCACGCTCGAGGCCACGCCGGGGCCGAACCGTCTGAAGTACGTCCGCCCGAAGGCGTCGCCGAACTCGTCGCGGTAGCGCCACAGGGCGTCGCGCGTCGCCATGGTCGTCTCGTCGTGAGGCGGCCGGCGGGTAAAGCCTCCGCGGTGCCGCCGCACGGTGCACACGACTGGGTGCAGTGCCGGCGACGACCGCACCGATCACAACGATTAGGCCCGCGGAGCCCGGAGGGTGGTCGACGTGGCAGACGCCATCGAGTGGCTCCGGAACCGGCCCTACTACGCGGGACAGATCGCCGAGCACCGCCGGCTCCCGGCGCGGGAACCGACGTACGCGGACGTCGACCTCGCGTCCCGGCTCGAGGACGCGCTCGCCGACGACGGCGTCGATCGGCTCTACCGACACCAGGCGGAGGCGATCGCCGCGATCCGCGACGGCGACGACGTCGTCATCGCCACCGAGACCGCGAGCGGGAAGTCGCTCGCGTACACCGTCCCGGCGTTCGAGGCCGCGATGGACCACGGCGGGCGGACGCTGTACGTCGGTCCGCAAAACGCGCTCGTCGCCGACCAGGAGGCGTCGCTCTCGTCGCTCGCACGCGGCCTCGGCTTCGGGAGCCGGGTCTCGGTCGAGTCGTACACTGGCCGGCTCTCGCGGTCCGAAAAGCGCGATGTCCGCGACGCTCGCCCGACCGTGCTGCTCTCGAATCCGGACATGCTCCACTACGCGCTGCTCCCGTACGCCGGCCGGCTCTGGGAGTGGTTCTTCTCCTCGCTCGAGTACGTCGTGATCGACGAGGTACACGGCTATCGCGGGGTGTTCGGCACGGGCGTGGCGCTCACGATGCGCCGGCTCGCGCGGACGTGTGCCCGATTCGGGACGGACCCGACGTTCGTCTGTTGTTCGGCGACGATCGGCAACCCGGTCGAACACGCGGCCAGAGTCACCGGCCGCGACCCGGACGGAATCACCCTCGTCGACGAGGACACCTCGGGTCGCGGGCCGCGCGACTGGGTGCTGTGGAATCCGCCGACGTACGACGACGAGTGGGCCGAGCGGGGACACGGTCGTCGCCGGTCGAGTCACACGGAGAGCAAGCGCCTGTTCGTCGACCTCGTCCAGAGCGGTCGACAGACGCTGACGTTCACCCGCGCACGCCAGACCGCAGAGCAGTACGCGACGGACAGCGCGAGCGAGCTGCGAAGCCGTGGCGACCACGACCTCGCCGCGAAGATCGGCGCGTATCAGGCCGCGCTGACGGACGACCGACGCCGAGAGCTCGAGGCCGACCTCCACAGCGGCGCCCTCCGTGGTGTCTGGTCGACGAACGCGCTCGAGCTCGGCGTCGACGTCGGCGGCTTAGACGCGGTGATCCTCGACGGATACCCTGGGACCCGGATGTCGGCGTACCAGCAGGCCGGTCGCGCTGGCCGGGGAGACGACCCGGCGCTCGTGGTGATGGTCGGCGGTGAAGACCAGCTCGACCAGTACCTGTTGACCCACCCGGCCGACTTCTTCGAGGCGCCGCCGGAGGACGCGATCTGCGACCCGGCGAACGAGCAGCTGCTCTCGCGACACGTCGCCTGTGCGGCCGACGAGTCGTGGCTCTCGCCGGGCGACGAGGCCGTCTTCGGCGAGGCCTTTCCGGAGACGGTGGGTGAGCTCACCGAGTCGGGGACGCTCGCGCGCCGCGACGTCCCCGACGGCACCCGGTGGACGTACGCGGGCGACGAGAGCCCACAGCACGCGATGAACCTCCGGACGGCCACGGACCGGCCGGTCGAGCTCGTCGACCGGTCGAGCGGCGAGTCGATCGCCTCGCTGGGCTTTGCCGACGCCCTTCGCGACGCTCACCCCGGTGCGATCTACCACCAGCAGGGGCGCACCTACGAGGTCGTCGAGCTCGACCTCGATCGCAACGTCGCCGAGTTGCAGTCGTCGTGGGCGGACTACTACACCCAACCGCTCACGGACAAAGACATCGTCGTGAGCGCTGACCTCGACGAGCGACGACTCGACGCCCGCCCCGACGTGCCCGTACGGTTCGCGTCGGTGACCGTCTCCGAACAGGTCACCGGATTCGTCCGCAAGGACGCGACCACCGGCGAGTCGCTGGGCGACACACCGCTCGACCTGCCGGAGACGACCCTGCAGACGAAGGCGCTCTATTTCCCCGTCCCACGCGACGTCGAAGCCGAGATGCGGACCATGGGTGGTGACGACGCAGGCGACGCCCCCGGCGGCGAACACGCGTTCAACGGCGGGATCCACGCCGCCGAACACGGTATCATCTCGTTGTTCCCGTTTCACCTGTTGTGTGATCGCGCCGACATCGGCGGCATCTCGACGCCACACCATCCACACGTTGGCGGGCCCGCAGTGTTCGTCTACGACGGCCACCCGGGCGGCGTCGGGCTGACCCGTCGGGGTCACCAGCGCGCCGAGGAGTTGTTCACGCGGACGGCCCGACTCATCGCGGGCTGTGACTGTGCGGACGGCTGTCCCGCCTGCGTCCAGTCACCCCACTGTGGCAACGCCAACGAGCCCCTCGCGAAGGCGCCGGCGGTCCACCTGCTGGAGCGACTGACCGGCACCGACGCGTCGAGCGACGCGCCGACCGACGGCTGAACAGCACCAGCCGCCACGGCGGTCGAATCGTCGAGTCGCCGTCTCCTGACCAGTCGCTCCGGCTTCGGCGGAGGGTTCAGGGGCGTCCGGCTCGTTGCGCGGACATGGAGCTATTCTGGCACCGACGCGACCTCCGCGTCGCCGACAACGTCGGCCTCGCGAAAGCGGCCGACCGTGGCACCGTCGCGCCCGTCTTCGTCTTCGACCCGGCTATCCTCGAACACGGAAGCGACGTCCGCGTTCGACGTCTGCTCGACGGACTCGCCGCGCTCGCGGCGGCGTACCGCGACCGCGAGAGCGACCTGATCGTCGCACACGGCCGCCCGGAGGCTGTCGTCCCGACCCTCGCCGACGCTCTCGACGCCGACCGCGTCCGCTGGAACCGCGGGTACTCCGGGCTGGCCCGCGAGCGCGACGCGGCGGTTCGTCGGGCGCTCGCAGATGTGGACGTCGCGCGGGAGGCTCACCACGACGCCGTCTTACACACGCCCGACTCGATCCGGACGAACGCGGGGGACCCCTACTCGGTGTACTCGTACTACTGGAAGAAGTGGACCGACCGCGAGAAGGACGCGCCGGTTCCCACGCCCGACGCGGCCGACCTCGCCGACCCGGAGACGCTACACGCGGCGGCCGATCCCGCAATGCGGGCGGACGGCAACGCGGCGGCTGATGGCGGTGCGGTGGCCGACGACGTCGCGGTCGGCGAGCTTCCGACCGCGTCGTCGCTCGGGTTCGACGATCCGGCGGCCGACGTCGGCCCCGCAGGGACCGCGGCCGCACGAGACCGGCTCTCGACGTTTCTTGCCGACGCCGTGTTCCGCTACGAGACGGACCGCGACTATCCCGCTCGCGACGGCAACTCACGGCTCTCGGCGTTCCTCGCGTACGGCGAGATCGGGGTTCGAGAGGTGTACGCCGCCACCGAGGAGGCGATGGCGACCGCGGCCGACCGTCCCGAAGACGAGGCCGAAGCGAGCGTGGAGGCGTTCCAACAGCAGCTCGCTTGGCGCGAGTTCTACACGCAGGTGTTGTACCACAACCCCGAAGTCGTCACAGAGAACTACAAGACGTACGAGGAGGGAATCGAGTGGCGAGACGACCCCGACGAGATAGCCGCGTGGAAGCGCGGTGAAACCGGCTACCCGATCGTCGACGCGGGGATGCGCCAGCTGCGCCAGGAGGCGTACATGCACAACCGCGTGCGGATGATCGTCGCCTCCTTCCTCACGAAGGACCTGCTCGCCGACTGGCGACACGGCTACGGCCACTTCCGGGACCGACTCGCGGATCACGACACCGCGAACAACAACGGGGGCTGGCAGTGGGCCGCCTCGACGGGGACCGACGCACAGCCGTACTTCCGCATCTTCAATCCGATGACACAGGGCGAGCGGTACGACCCCGAGGCCGCGTACATCCGGGAGTACGTGCCCGAGCTTCGCGGCGTCGACCCCGACGTCGTCCACGGCTGGCACGAGTGTTCACCGACCGAACGCGCGAACGCGGCTCCGGCGTACCCGGCACCGATCGTCGACCACGCCTCGCGGCGCGAGAACGCGCTGGCGATGTACAAGCGCGCCCGCGGAGAGGACCCCGACGAGTAGCGACCGAGGCGGCTTAGAGCGCTTCGAGCGTGCCGCGGTCGACGGCCTCCGCGTCCATCGACTGGCCGCCGTACTCGGCGAGGAACGACTCAACGTCGGCACCGTCGCCGAACGGAACGATGGCCGGGCCCATGGCCCCCGACACCTCGCTGCCGACGACCACGGTCAGCTCGGTCGTCGGCGCGAACGCCGCAGCCTCGACGTGTGAGGAAAAGACCACGTCGTCCCCGGCACGAAACACCTCCTTGTCGACCCGCGAGTAGTCGGTGAGGAACGTCACTATCGGCCGTCGGCCGGCGTCTTCGGCGTCGAACCGGTAGGTGTAGGTGCAGACGCTGCTGCAGAACTGTGCCGGTCGACCGCCCTCCGGCGCGTCGTCTTCGAAGTGCACCTGTCCGACCGGCCCCGGGTGGTCCTCGAGTATCATCCCACACTCGTCGCAGGCGCGCTGTCCGGAGAGCGTGATGGGCTCGATGGACGCCGCGGGGTCGCCCCCGAGACAGCCGGCAAGCGAGACTGGAAGCGCAACCGCGACGCCGGCGAGCGCCCGGCGTCGGGTGATCGCCGATCGTGGTGACGGTGGCATGACTGGCCGTTCGCGCTCGGCCGCCATAGTCGCTCGGACCGGATCCGGTTCCTGGTTCGAGAAACGAACCACGCCGGCTATACCGGAGGAAGCCGAATCACCTGCGTGGCAGTATTCGACCCCTTCGGCGAGCGCTCGCGTCGCGTGCTCGCCGCGCTCGTCGTCGTCGGGGCGCTCGCGGGGGCCGCGACGGTCGGTGCGTTCGCCGTCGACCCGGCCGCAGCAGTCCCCGGACCGGTGGCGTACGACGACACGGTCGAGCTCGGGCTCTCCTCGGAGACGGACGTGCTGATGCGTGGCGACGCCCGGATTCCCCGGGTCCAGGTGTTCTACTCGCAGCTGCAGTACGTGGTCGGCTACAACGGGGTCGAGTCGTTCGTCGCGACGATCGACGACGGGCGAACGGAGGCGCAGTTCGGCTATCCGCTCGTCGTCTACGTCGAGACGTTCGACGGCGGGAACCCGGACGTCACCAGAGCGGGCTACTTCACGGCCGAGCGGGCGACCGAGTGGATCCCGGCGGACGACGCGACGTACGTCGCCGGCAGCGACGCCCGGAGTCCAGCCGGTGAGACGGTCGTCCCGTTCGCGAGCCGGCAGGCGGCGACGGCGTTCGCGGCCGACCACGGCGGACGTGTCACCGACTGGGAGACCGTCCGCCGGTCGTCGTTCGACGTCGACTCCGCGGCGACCGTGCGGTCGGTCGCCCCGGCGCGGTGGGAGACGGCCGACGAGCGGATCGCGACCGCGGCACGGACCGCCGACCGTCCCGTCTCCGTCGTGGTCGGCGAGGACCAGCCGACGATTGCTGCGGCGGTCGACGCGGCACCACCGAACACGACCGTCGCCGTCCCGCCGGGGACGTACACGGAGCGGGTCGTCGTGAACCGCTCGATCACGATCGCGGGCCGCGACGCGACCGTTCGGGGGAACGGGACCGGCTCAGTGATCACGGTTCGCGCGCCGAACGTGGCGCTCTCCGGGCTCCACGTCGCAGGCGCCGGTAACCGGACGAGAGACCCCGAGGCGGCGCGACGACAGGCCCGCGACGACGGGAGCTGGGATACGAACATCCAGCTCGGCTACGGCTACGGCGACGCCGGGATTCGCGCGATAGACGCGCCGGGCTTGTTCGTCGACGACGTGACCGTCGAGACGAACGCGAGCGGTATCCTCCTCCGCGCGGGGTCTGACGCCGTCGTCCGTGCGCTCCGAGTCGACGGGAGCGACGACTGGCGCGACGGCTTCATGGGGATCACGGCGATGGAATCACAGGTGACTGTCACGGACTCCGTCTTCAATGGGGGCCGCGACGGGATCTACGCGCACCGCGCCGACGGCTCGATCGTCCGGAACTCGACGTTCCGGGGCAACCGGTACGGCACGCACCTGATGTACACCGGCGACGCGTTGATCGCGGACAACACGTTTCGCGACGCGCGGTTCGGTGGGATCACGGTGATGACGCGACCGTCCGGCAACGCGATCGTCGGCAACGACGTGCGACGATCGGGTGCCGGAATACAGGCGTCGGGCACGCGAGCGTACGTGGCGTACAACACGCTTGCACACAACGGGCTCGGCTTCTCGACCAGCTCCCGGGGATCGCTGTACGAACACAACGTCGTCGTCGGCAACGAGGAAGGCGCCCACGCGACGACGGTCGTCCCCTCGAGCCGTGTCGTCGCAAACGACTTCGTCGCGAACGATCGCCACGCGATCGCGGGGCCGGGAGCCCTTCGCGTCTGGGCCGCTGACGGTCGCGGCAACTACTGGGAGGGCGCGACCGTCGGCCTCCACGAGCCAGGCGGTCGTGCGTACCGGCCGACGTCCGCCGTCGACGCCGCGCTCCACCGAGAGGTTGCGGCGGCCGCGCTGCGCGAGTCGCCGGCCGGGACGCTCCTGAACGGACTCTACGGGACGGTGCCGGGCGCACGCTCCGGAAGCATCGTCGACCCCGATCCGGCGACGGAGCCGTTCGCCCCGGACCGCGTCGCCGCGGCGCGGTCGCCGGACGGCGACTCGGTCCACGCCGAGTGGCGGGCAGCGATCGCGTCGCCGGCCACCAACTCGTCCACCGAGCTGCCGTCGACGAGGGGACCCGACTCACCGCCCCTCGTGGAGAGACGCCGATGAGCGACGACGCGGTCGCCTCGCTGTCGGGGGTCTCACGCACCTACGGAGGGATAGCCGTGCTCGACTCGGTCACGCTCGACGTCGGCCCCGGCGTGACGGCCGTGGTCGGCCCGAACGGCTCCGGAAAGTCGACCATGCTCGGACTCCTCGCCGGCGCGGCCGAGCCGACGACGGGAACGGTGTCCGTGACCGACCCCTCCGGGCCGAAGCCGGTCGGCTACCTGCCGCAACGCGTGCCGTTTCGCGACGGCTTCACCGCCCGCGAGACGCTCGCGTTCTACGCCCGACTCGTCGACGCCGACCCGGACGCAGCGCTCGAACGGGTTGGACTCTCGGACGCGGCCGAGCGTCCGGTCGAGGCGCTCTCTGGCGGGATGCGGCGGCTGCTCGGTATCGCACAGGCGACGGTCGGTACCCCTCCGCTCGTCGTCCTCGACGAGCCCACGAGCGGCCTCGACCCGGGGATGCGTGAGCGCGCGTTTCGGACGGCTACTCGGGCCGCGACCGACGGGACGGCCGTCGTCCTCAGCTCGCACGACCTCAAGCTCGTCGACGACCACGCGGACGGCGTCGTCCTCCTCGCGGGCGGTCAGGTGGCCGCCGCGGGCTCCCGTGGTGACCTCCTCGACAACTACGACGTCGCGTCCGTCGACGAGCTGTACCGAGCCGTCGTCGGCGAGTCGGTCGCAGCCGACGCGTCGCCGGCCGTCCACGTGACGGGGGTGTCGGACCGATGAGGGAGTCGCTCGCGGGGCTCACCACGATCTTCAGACGCGAGCTCGCGACCGTCCTCAGGACGCCCGGCTACGGCGTGCTCGGCGTTGGTCTGCTCGCGCTCCTGGTCGGCATCGTCGCCGTCGGCGGGGGTGGTGCGACCGGATTCGTGCCGGCGGTCGTCGACCTCCTCTTGCCGACCGAGGTCGTCGTCCCGCTCGTGGCGTTCGTGCTCGGCTACCGGGCGCTGCTCACCGACACCGAGAGCGGCGAGTTCGCCGTCGTCCGAACGTACCCGGTCGGCGTCGGCGGGTACGTCCTCGGCGTGGTGCTCGCGCGGGTGGTCGGACTGCTCGTCGTCGTGGGTGCGCCGTACGTCCTCGTCGGCGTGGGGATCTGGCTCACTGCCGCGCCCGACACCGGGATCTTCGCCACCCACTCCGGCGTCGACTCGCCGTGGCTGTACGTCCGCTTTCTCGCGTTCGTCGTCCCGTTCGCGGCCACGTACCTCGCGCTGGCGACGGCCGTCTCCGCGGTCGCCGCCTCGCGCCGAGCCGCGATCGCACTCGGTGCGCTCGCCGTCGTCCTCGGCGTCCTCGGAGGCGACCTCGCTGCCGTCGGCTCGCTGGCGGGCGGGACCTCCCCCGAGGCGATCTCGGGGCTCCTCGTGCGCACGCCGAACGGAGCCTTTCGCGGACTGGTGTTCGAACACGTCGTCGGCGTCGCGTTCGCCCCCGAGGGCGGCTTCGTCGCGACCGGTCGTGCGCTCGCGTCGCTGGCTGCGTGGACCGTCGTCCCGACGGCCGTCTCGGCGGCCACGCTGGCGTACGGGCGGCGCCTCGACGCGTTCCTCGAGGGGGTTCGCGCGTCACGACGCGAGTGATCGCTGGCGCACCGACGACCGCTCGCGCGGGCGACCCCTACGGTGTCGACTCGCCGGGCGTCCCCGGCGCGTGGGCGTACACCGCGTACAGGACGATCGCGGCGATCAGAAAGTCGAGGCTGTGTTCGAGAAAGTGGTGGACCGGCATCGGGACGTACCCGAGCACAGTGCCGGCACCGACGACCGACCGGGCGAGAAGCACCCCGACGGCCACGCAGACGAGCCGGTACTGCTTGGTCCGGCGGCGGCGGTACGCGAGCAGGCTCACGACAAAGAGCGCGCCGGTGCCGACCCCCGCGACGGCGACGACGACGAGGAGCGGAACCGAGCCCTCGACTCCCCAGCCACCCGCCGCCAGTAGTGTCCTCACGTCGGTCATCGATACGGTCGATCGACGCGCCACGGACATGAATACTGCACCCGGCTGGCGGCGGATCGATTCCCGACCGCGGAGACGACACGAGCGGCTTTTATCCGCACCGACGCTAGCTCGGCCATCCACATGTCGGACACCAGAGCCCGCATCCGTCGGCACGTGCTCGACACCCCCGGCGTCCACTTCAACCGGCTCGGGCGCGAACTCGACGTCGCCACCGGCCAGGCGCAGTATCACCTGCGCCGGCTCGTCCGCGACGACGAACTCGCGGTCGAGCGCGTCGCGGGGCGCACCCACTACTTCGATCCCGCGTTCGACCCGTGGGAGCGACGGACGATCGCGTTCTTGCGCCGTGAGACCGCGAGAGAGCTCATCGTTCGACTGTACACCGCGGGCCCCACACGACCCACTGACCTCGCCGAGGAGCTGGGTCTCGCCCGCAGCACCGTCGCCTGGCACGTCTCGACGCTCGCCGACGCCGGGGTGCTCGAAAAGTCCGACTCGCGGCCGATGACGCTCCGGCTCGCGGCACCAGAGCGGACGGCGACGCTCCTCGAGATAGTCTCGCCCTCGCTGCCTGACCGGCTGCTCGACCGATTCACCCGGACGGTCGACCACCTCTTCGAGTGATCTGACCGGCTCCGTTCGGCGATCGCACCAGACGTGTTAGGAGTGTTCACAGCCACGGTCGTGTATGTCCGCGCTCGCCGGCGTCGTATCGTGGGAGCTATTATCGCTGTCGTCGTTGAGCGGTTCGGCGTCGTCGGTCACCGGCGGCCACGCGTCTGCGCTCTCGACCGTGCTCGCGCAGGCGACGTGTGAGCCGACCGGAACCATCTACACGAGCGAGCCGCTCGGACTCGGCGTCTTCGTGTTGATCGGCCTGTTCGGCGGCGCACACTGTCTCGGAATGTGTGGACCGCTCGTCTCGACGTACGCCGACCGGATGCGCGAGGACGACCGGTCGACCGACGGCGGCCGACCCGTGGGACGGCCCGCGACGCTCACTGTCGAGCAGGTGCGCCAACATGCCCTGTTCAACCTCGGACGTGCGGGGAGCTACGCGACCATCGGTGCGTTGTTCGGACTCGCTGGGAGCCTCGCGTTCGTCACCGGTCGGACGGTCACGACTGTCGCGGACGACGTCCACGCGATCACCGGCATCCTCGTCGGGACCGTCATCGTCGCGACCGGGGTTCGCTACGCGCTGCGGCTCGAGTTTCACGCGATGTCCGTCCCCGGACTCGACCGCCTGTTTCGGGCGGTCACGGCCCGGCTCGTCCCGCGCATCGACGCGTGGGTCGGCGACTGGCGGATACTCGGACTGGGGGCCGCTCACGGCCTGTTGCCGTGTCCGTTGTTGTACCCGGCGTTCCTCTACGCGTTCGTCCAGGGGAGCGTCGCCGGCGGCGCGGTCACCCTCGGTGCGCTCGGCGTCGGGACCATTCCGGCGATGTTCCTGTTCGGCACGCTCTTCGTATCGGTGAGCACGGAGCGGCGACTGCAGCTTCACCGGGTGCTCGGCGTCGCCTTCGTCGCACTCGGGTACGTGCCGCTCCAGCACGGACTCGCGGTACTCGGCGTCCCGCTCCCGCACCCGCCGATCCCGTACTACTCGCCCTTCTAGTCCCGTTCGACGCACACACCAGACGGGTTATCTGTGGCCCACGCCACCGGACAACCATGTACAGGCGGACGGTACTCGGTGGGATGGGCGCAGCGGCGACGGGGGGACTCGCCGGCTGCACGAGCCGGCTGTTCGGGACCGACACCGACGGGGTGGTGCTCGGTCCCCAGGAGGACCAACTCGCCGACAGCGAGGACCTCTCGTACCCCGCCTACGGCCAGCCGCTGCCGGCGTTCGAACTCGACGCACCGCTCGCGGACGCGACGATCGACAGCACGGCACTCGATCGGACGGCGATCGTGACCGCAATATTCACCTCGTGTCCGGCCGAGTGCGGCATCCTGCTCTATCGACTCGCCGGCGTACAGCGGCGGATCGCCGAGGCAGGAATGACCGACGCGGTGGTGTTTCTCCCGATCTCGTTCGACCCCGAGCGCGACGACGCCGCGGCGTTTCGGGCAAACGCCGAGACGCTTGGGATCGACCTCTCGGCCGGGAACTGGCACTACCTGCTGCCGGAGACGCCCGCCGAGGCCAAGACGGTCGTCGAAGAGCGACTCGGCATCGGCTTCGAACGAACAACCCAGAGCGACCGGCTCGAGGGATACGACTTCACCCACGCGGTGGTGACACTGCTCGTGAACCCCGACGGTGTCGTGGAGCGCGCCTATCGTGGCGAACAGATCGACCGAGACCGCGTCACGGGTGACCTCGAGACCGTCGTCGCCGCCTTCGCCGAGTCGTCGTAGGGCGTCGCCGGCGACACCTCGCGGGCGACCGTCGCTCGCGACGTCCGTGCGCTCGTGACATCCCAGCGGACTCGCCCGTTCGGGACTGCCGCAGGGACAACCGAGATGTAGGCTCCGGTCCACTGGCCGGTATGCACGTAGACGTGCTGGTGTACGACGGCTTCGACGAGCTCGATGGAATCGGTCCGTACGAGGTGTTCGACTACGCGCTGACGTACGCCGGCGAGGAAGCCGGCGACAGCGCGGCCGAGGAGGCTGCCGCCAGCGACGCGGCCGAAGCGGCCACCGCTGGTGGTTCCGACACCGCCGGCCGCGTGCGGTACGTCACGCTCGACGCACGCGAGACCGTGACGGCGAGTCACGGAACCCAGGTCGGTGTCGACGGGACCCTCTCGGGGCCCGACAGCGACGACGCGCCGGACCTCCTCGTGGTGCCCGGTGGCGGGTGGAACGGCCGCGACGAGGAAGCGAGCGCGTGGGCAGAGGCACAGCGAGGCGACGTTCCAGACGCGTTGGCGGCCCACCACGCCGCCGGCACGCGAATCGCGAGCGTCTGTACCGGGTCGATGCTGCTGGCCGAAGCGGGCGTGACCGACGGTCGCCGCGCCGTCACTCACGCGGGAGCCGTCGACGAACTCCGTGCGTCCGGTGCGCATGTCGTCGACGCGCGGGTCGTCGACGACGGTGACCTGCTCACGGCCGGCGGCGTCACCTCGGGGATCGACCTCGCGCTGTACGTCGTCGAGACCGCCTTTGGCGAGGCGATCGCCGACCGCGTCGCGACCGTCATCGAGTACGAGCCTCGACACGCGGTCGCGTCCCCGGAGTGACCGTCCGCGGGATCACTCGGCCGCGTCGGCGGTCGCATCCACCGTGATCACGGTACAGTCGAGTTGGTCGCGCAGGTACGCGTCGATGTCGGGATCTGACAGGAGCGTCTGGACCATCCGGCGCCAGCGCCCGGCCTGTTTCGACCCGATGACGACCACGTCCGCGTCCTCGGCGACGGCCTCCTCTAAGATCGTCTCCTCGACGAGGAATCCCCGCCGAACCGCGTACCGGGCCCGATCGAGACTGCCGAGCCGCCGTTCGACCGCCCGCTTGAGGTCCCGTCGCGAGACGTCGCCGCCCTGCTGAAAGAGGTCGACGTGGAGCACCCGCAGGTCGGCGTCGCGCTCGTCGGCGACGCGCACTCCCTCTCGGAGCGTCGCCGCCGAGTGTGCCGTGAGTGGGTACCGAACCGGTACCACAACCAGCGTCATGATCGAGCGGAGGCGGCCCCGAGGTAAATACGCCGGTGGTCGACCACTCCGACGCCGACACGCGAGCCGTCGCACGCGCCCGACATCGCTACGGCGCGGGAGACGATGACGTCGACGATCCCACCGCGGCCACCGGTCACTCGGCGAGCTGCTCGCGGGCACGCTCGTACGCCGGGTCCTCGCGCACCCGGTCGAGCCGCTCGCGGTACACCCGGGCGATCTCGCGTTTTTCGGGGTCGTACCACGTCTCCGGTTCGCGCTCGACTCGTTCGCCCGCGTCGGTCCGCTCGTACTTCTGTCCCCCCGGATACTTCGCGTACTACATAAAATTATGCACAAGAGCTTAACAGGTATATCCCGAATACTTGCCCATGGGCGACGAAACCCCACGGTACGACAAGCGCATTCACGCACTCGTATCCGAGCGACAGCACGAGGAGTGGAAGTCACTGACCCGAGGCGATGACGCGCCGTATGAGTCCATGTCACAACTCGTCCGGCTTTCGGTCCAGAGAGAGATAGCCGACGAGAATCCCGCCACAGACAGTGAGGGCGGTTTCTCGGAGGAATTGCAGAGTACGATACTCGACATGGCCGACACTCTCGAAGGTATTGATAGCCGTCTCTCGTCCGTCGAGAAGCGCATGAGCAAACTCGAAGTGGAGTCCGACGAAGATACATACGAATTACAGGGACAGATTCTCAATGCCCTACCCTCCGACTCAGGAAAAGACCCTGAGAACTTCGAGGACTGGGCGGCAACTGTGGCAGACGTCGCCGCTCAGGTGAATGAAGACATTGACGTAGTGAACGGTGTACTTGATGAGTTGGCAGAGGAGACTGGTGCAGTAGTGCGAGAGTTTGGCTCCGAGTATCTGGATGGCTATGGTGTGTACTATTATCGGAGGGCGTAGCGATGGAGGTAGACGGTATTCTCCTCGAACTGGAACGGTCGAGAGGCAGGCGCTACGCCAAGCACGCCGAAGACTTCAGAGCATGGCTTGACGACCATGAGACGTATAGTGTGGACGTCTCGGAGGCGTCAGAGGGCCATATCAGAGCCTACCTGCGTCACCTTCGAGACGAGGGCGCATATCTGCAAGACGGCGACCGGGGATATGCTCCGACCACAATTCACCTTGCGCTCGTCGCACTCTCCAAGTTCTACCAGACGGCGTCCGATTTCGGTGGAGAGATAGAAAATCCCTGCGAGGAGGTGACCGTCACGGACCTTGACGGAATCCGCAAGGTACAGTCGCGCAAGTCGAAGGCTATTCGAGGGAAACACGTAATACTGGATGACGAGGAAATCCGTGCCCTCTGTGAGAATGTGCCTGCCCCCGCTCTCAGGAATGAGTTGATAATCAAGCTCATGCTCCAAACCGCATGCAGGCGCGGGGAAATCCGACATATTCGACTACAGGATATTGACCGGGATACCCGCAAAATCAAAGTCTTCGGTGAGAAGACCGATGATTACCGAGTGGTGCGTTACCAGAGTCGGCTAAAGCCACTCATGGCACAGTGGATAGACGTGGATAGGAATGCCTACGCCGTTGCCGAGAAATCGCCCTATCTGTTCCCCTCTCGTCAGTCGGAACAAATCTCGACTGACCGTCTTAATTACATCGTTACCCAGTCGGCAAAGAATGCAGGCATTCAGGAAGTGATTGACCACAACGCCGCAGGGCAACCGATTCACCGAATTACCTGCCACGCGCTACGTTCGACAGCACTCACTCGACTGCTGAATGAGGGTATGAGTACCCGTCACCTCCAGCAATATGCCGGGCACTCGCAGGTGAGCCAAACGGAGGAATACCTGAATCCGACAGACGAGGAAGTCCTTGACGCGATAGACGAGAATAGGGACGCTTTCGACTTTGAGTAGGATATCTCTCGTCCGACACACAAGCTTGCTGACGCGCCTCACGTCGCCTCTCACGCCCCGCTACACTCGCCCCGCCTACCACGGTAAGGCGACGGCGACTGAGGGGTGCTTGCCCCCGCAGGGAGACGGAGACGCTATAGGGACGAAGGACCGCCAATCGTGTTTGCGGTTACAACTATCAGAAATGAGACGATGTGGAAAAGGTGTATATATCAAGCAAGTAAATGAAACCTATGACAGAGTTAAATCAAATTAGGAGACGAGATGTTCTCGCTGGTTTGTCTACCGTCGGACTTGGAACCATCGCCGGATGTACTGGAAGTGAGACTCCAGATAGTAGTAACGAGGAAACAGATGATGGTTCTGGTAATACGGAAGCAGATGATGGTTCTGGAGTACCCGAACCCGAAGAAAATTGGCAACAAGGTCTCCCTCACTGTTCAACAGGAGATTACACGTTAAAAATAAGAGGTTTACTGATTAATTACTCGGGACAGACAGTAACCGTAAATATTGAAAATACGGGTATTGAGGCCCGTGAGATAGAAGAGGTAGGTATCAAATTTGAGTACATAACAGACGGGGACCGTAACGAAATTTATGATGAGCTATTTAGCGCCTCATTTTCTGGTAGGGTAGAGGGAGGCGACACTCAGAGTTATGAGGTATCTGATTTTAGCAGAGTGTTCTGGGAAGATGCCGATATTGAGGATGTACGCCTATTTCTCTCATCGGGAAATAATGTTCAACCCTGTTGGGGAGACGGTTAGACCGTTAGTTAGACCATCACTTTCCGCTATATCGGGATGAGATTATACTACTTACGTTCAATTTTACCGATTAAGACGCGGGTCAGTGTTTTGCTTGCCTCGAAGCCAGTCTCTCATGGCTTGCTCAAGTTCCTCACCCGATAGCTCTGCCTCATCGTCTGCCGAGATATTCATTCTATCGTGTAACTCGTCGCGTTTGGCAGACGCAGAGGCAAGTTCACTAAGAGTACTCTCAAGCTCTTGTTGAATGCGGTCGTCGTCAAACTGAGAGAGAGCCTGAGCATCGTCGTCAGAAACCTCTACCGTCCATGTCATTTCTTTCATTGGCCGACCTCCTCGATATAATTCTCTGCCAATCGCCGGACAACAGCACCACGAGGGACTTGCCTCTCAACTCCGTACATGAGATTGCTGGCTTCGGCTAACTTGTTCAACTCCTGTTCTGTGACGCGAATCATAGTCTTATTTTCGTTCGACATAGTTTATTTCAGCCAATTAAAATGAGCCAATTGGTCAGGCTCGAAAAAGCAAGTTTGGACGTGGCACTTACTTAAGCCAGTTATGACAGATATACCTGTGAGCAGTTGAGTACGTTGAACAACTCAACCGTCAGTGGAGTAGCAATTTTCTTGGAATCGTTGCTACTCAATAGTACATAAGGGCTCCAGCTACTTAAATGTTTTGGTTTTGATATATCATCTGCTATCAGAAACGGAACCCCTGACGAGAATTGCCGCTATTTATAAAGCCGAGCTGGCTGATTTAAATAGGGGCAGATAATCTATCTGTTATAAAAATTATATATCAATCTGAAAAATTTATACATTCAGACTAACATAACTGAGATGAACTATCGAAAGATTTAAATGTTTGTAGCACGTACTACTAAGTGACAGATTAGATATATGCATTGATTCCTCTACGGGATTTGAAAGAGCAAGGGCAAAGAAGCCCTCACAAGAACGTACACACTCTTAGCAGGGCTTCCAGAAACTTAAGTGTTTCGATAGTTTTGCCCTTGCTCGCGCTTCTGTTTGTGATTTAACATGCGAGCAAGCAATAGTAAGACAAGCGATAGTATAGAAACAAAGACATTTATCGAAGTATCGGGGACACTCGTCTGGCAAATCCTCTGGTTCACTCTCCTAGTATTGGTGGTTGCTCTATGAGTGCCACCGAGTGCCTTCGAGGAATGGCAGAGATACTTGACGAGACGGACGTGACGATTGACTACGCGGAAGTTGGGCCTTCGACTCTATTACCCAATCCGAATAAAACGGTTGATGAATTTCAGACATGGCTTGACGAAAAACGACAGAATGCCACTTGGCAGAACGATGAAGCCACGAAGACCTACCCGCTACAACACAACTGGAGCCACCGGAAGGCCCGGCGGAATTTCGCCAGAGCGAAGGACGTAGATAGGTACTTCTGGAACCGCTACGACGAGTTTACGACAGTCTTGGTAACTCGTACTGCCGACGAGAATACTGCCCCACTACTTGAGCAAACGGAAGCCCTCTCGCCAGACGCCTACCACCAGAGTAGATACCGATTGCTCAAGCGTCTCTCAGACGACTATGCGGCAGTGGTAGTACGTGCCCCGAAGTACGACCTACCCAACCCATCCGTAACGGTTCGTACTCACGTCCATGAAGCCTACTGGATTCCGGGCCGTCACTCTGCCGACGACTTCGACTTGCTCAAGCGCAAGCATCACGAGACAGTACCCGGAGCGACAGAGGCTCACGTCACGGTTGAGCATCACTCGGCAGACACCTACCCAACCCGTTCGCAACGGTTCGGGAAGGATGCCACCCGTGGGGCGACGACGGCACTACCCTACGAGGTGGCGGCAGAGAATCAACCCTTGATGAACGTCGAGACAGATGCCGCAGACTTGTACGACACCCGTGCGCTCGAATGGTGCGCGACTCTCTCGGCAGGCGACGACGACACTCACGAGACTGCCGGTATGGGCTACTGGAAGGAGCTTGGTGGCTTCAGAGAGTATGCCGACAGGGTAGAAGATAGCTTGAAGCGTAAGGTGGAGAGGGACTACCACCGTTCACTGAATAACCCATACCGTTCGCAACGGTATGAGACAAACGTCATGCCAGAGCTTGATGAACCAGAGTCTTCCCCTCTCAGAATCTCTCAACCCGCCAGAGAGAGCCTGTTTCAAGCGGTTAGCAAGCTGGCGAAAATCCCGACACCGGATAGAAGAATTGAAACTCTCGATACCAGTAGTTTCAAAACCTCCTTGGACACTTCCCGAGAAAACCCAGATAGCCGGAAATTAGAGAATTGACCGGGATTGATAATCTGGAATTTGTGGAACTAACGGCAACAATATCCTCAAAAACCACCACGGCCTGCTCTTGCTGTGATAGCCGCATAGACTGTGAGTAGGAATATTCCAAAAAGTACCCAAGTCTCTATTGATGAGATAAGTTCGAGCAAATCGAGAGCTAACATCCCGATGCTGTACGTGGATTCTTGAGCTTGGGCAAATTCACCACCGCCTTCTATCCGCGTCGCTTGGTAAATCTCGTACATCATCTTCCCGACAGCACCGAAGATGATAGCGACAAATGGAGCTACCAAGACCGCCTTGAGCCAAGCGAAGCCAGAATCAGCAACGCTCATATATCAATTTTGTAGATGCGGAAAAATAAGTGTTAGGTCAATTAAAATTGTTATTGTGTTTTTGATAGAGGCTAAGAATAATAAGTATGAGTCTCGTCGAAGCAGAAATATCAGAAAAAGTAGTTATATTAACATAACCTACACATGATTTACTTTGTTACTTCGCGTACCGCATCGCTCGCGTCCAACCCATCTGGAGAAACTTCCGCGCGAGGTCCATGCCGACGAGGTCGTCTGCCTCGCGGTACACGCGGTAGCGCTCGACGATCGCGTCGGCTCCCTCGGTCGCTCCCTCGAGCGACGCGACCTCCCAGTGGGGCAGCAGCTCACTCTTGTACGGCTCGATCTTGAACACGCCGCGCTCGTCGCTCGTGTACCGATACCGCGCCGGGTTGGCCCGAAAGTCGAGGTCGTACTCCGGGCCGTCGTCCACCTCGGGGACGTCACCACGGACTGGACCAGCCATCGGCCGATCGTCGGGCACCGGCGATACTGAGCGTTTCGCTGCTCGCCTGGTCGCGCGTCTCCCGGGTGCTCTCGGCCTGCGCTCTGTCGTGTGGGGGCCGGACGGCGGTACGTCTCGCTTCGGAACCGTCTGCGCGCGCCGCGGGCAGCCACGCCGGAGGAGTAACCGTCGTCCCCGACGTCACGGTGTACTGGAATCGCTTCGGCTCGCCTCCCTGAGTGTACCGCAGTCGTGCGTCACGGACGACGCCGTCGCCGTCGACGGTCAGGTGTCCGCGGACGTCGGACGCGTTTCGGACCACGACGTCTGTGATCGTGTACCGGATACGGCGGTCGTCGGCGTCGCCGGTGACACGGATCGCCCGAAGCTCACCGACCGTGAGGATGCGAGAGACCACGGCCCACATCGAATCGGCCGCCCGGAACCGCGTCTCGCTGATCGACCCGTTGGTCGCCTCGAACGCGATCTGCCCGTTCCGGCCGCTCCGGCTGTGGCGAACAGCCGATTCGACGTAGACGTCACGCTCCGTGACGTCGGCGTAGCCGTTGTGGACGTCAAGCCGGAACCGAACGCGCGTGTGGTTCGCCTCGTACTGGTAGTCGGCGTACGCCCCGGGGCGAAACCGCTCGAGTGCGACGCCCGAGACCGACTCCCGACGAAGGTGTCGGACCGAGAGCCTCCTGGCCGTCGCCACGTCGACCGCGGTCCGGCTGAAGCCGTCGGGGTACTCGACGTCGGCGAGGCCCGTGGCCTCGTCGTCGGTCGCGTTCTCCGGCGGGTCGACCGTCGGCGCGTCCGCCTCCGGCGGGTCGGCCGTCTCGGATCCGGCACCGCCGCATCCGGCGACGAGGAGGAGCAGTGCGACCCCGATCGTCGCGTACCTGCTCCGTGACACGGTACTGGGTCGTCGCCATCGAGTAATGAAGCTGTTGCCCACTCGAGGCGACCGATGAGCACTCGAGGCGACCGGTGCGGCGTCAGGTCGGCTCGCCGGTGCCGATCCCCTCACGTGCCGCGGCGACGTGCGCGTCCACCTGTGCCCACGCGACGGGAGGGTCGACCGCCGCGAGTTCCGTCTCGAGCGTCTCAAGTCGCGTGTCGTACTGGTCCTCCCAGTCCGGCCGATCCTCGAACGCCGACGCACGCGCCGCGGTCTCCTCTCGGAGCGACTCGATCCGGTCGTCCACGTCGGTCGGGAACGGCTTCTCTTCTCGGTCTGCCCACTCGCGAAGGTCGGCCGCCTCGGTACGGAGGTCGTCGACGACGACGCCGAGAACGAGCGTCTGTACGGCGGCGTCGAACCAGCGCTCCGGGTCGGGCTCGGCCGTCGTCTGGAGCGTCTCAACGGTCTCGGCGACGGACGCGGCGGACGACTCGGCGGCGTCGACCTCGTCGACGAGCGCGTCGTGTCGCCGAGGGGCCGAGTTGAGCCACGCTTCGAACGCGTCGAGTTCGGTTTCGAGGTCGTGTGCGACCCGGACGATCCGCTGTGCCTCGGTCGTCAACTCGTGGAGGTCGACGCCCGCGCGGTACACGGCCACCGGCGAGTCCATCCCGGTCCGCACCGACGTGAGTGTCGTCCCGAGTTCGTCGACGTCGTCTCGGAGGTCGGCGAGCCGGTCTGTGAAGGCCCGGTCTCGCGCCTCGATGATCGCCAGATCCGGTGCCGCGGTGACGGCTTCGCGCACGTCAGCACGCGTCCGCGTTGCGAGATCCACCCGTGTCTCGGCAGTTGCGAGTACCTGTGCGACGTCGGTGACGGTCGCCTCGATGGCCTCGTCGGTGATCGCTCCGTCGTCGACGAACGGGTCGAGGAACGTGCGGATCGACGACGGGTCCTCGCCGGTCTCCTCGGCCACGCGGTCCACGAGGTCGGAGAGCGCGCGAGCCGCGGGGGTGAATTCGCCCATACGTCTACGCCCGTCACACCTCGCAGAATATCTTTCGGATGATACGAATATGAACGAATGATCGCACACGGAGGGCTATACAGTGGTACGTACCCATCAGCTATCGCTATAGTACACGGATCGCTCCGTACCGCTCTGCGCGACGACGTACTAGAATTATAAGTCGTTTTAGTATGCCGCGGTGTCGCCACAAGTGATGTCCGAACGGAACTGGGTCGACGGTGGCGTGTCGCGGCGAAAAGTTCTCATCACCTCTGGAGCGCTCGGAACCACCGGTCTAGCCGGCTGTGGCGGTCAGAGCGGCGGTAGCGAGGCGAGCTCCGGGAGCGACGGCGGCGACAGCGGTGGCAGCGACGAGAGCGCCTCGAGCAGCGAGAGCGACGACAGCAACACCGAGAGTTCGGGACCGTCCACAGCACTGCTCAACGCGGAGGGCTCCTCGACGGTGTACCCCATCTCGAACACGGGAAGCTCGTACTGGAACTCCAACGCGCCGCCGAGCGACGGCGAGTACTGGGGCGCGAACGACGAGAGCTCGGTCCCCGGGTGGGACCAGCTCTCGTCCGACGGCGCAGGCGACATGCTCATCGCCGACTACTTCGCGTCGAAGTTTGGCTACGAACCGAGCGAACAGCGCTCGTCGCCGCCGTTCCCGACGACGGTCGGCCTGAGCCACTCTGGGACCGGCTGTGAGGCCGTCACCGAGGGCCTCGTCGACATCGGCAACTCTTCGGGTCCGATCACGGCCGAACTCGGCTGGAGTGAGGAAGAAGCACAGAACACCGTCGTCGACAACGTCGTCGGCCGCGACGGCCAGCCGGTCGTCGTGAGCTCAGACGTCGCAGACGCCGGTGTCAGCCAGCTGACCGGCGAAGACATCCGCGGGATCTATCAAGACGAGATCACGAACTGGAACCAGATCGACGGCATCGACTACGACCAGGAGATCTACGCCATCGGCCGCGCCGAGGGCTCCGGCACCGACACCTCGTTCCGCCTGAACATGCTCGGCGGCGCAGACGCGGCGATGCCCGGCGTCGACACCCGCTTCGGGCAGAACCAGCAGGTCGCACAGGCGGTCGCACAGAACGACGGCGCCGTCGCGTACATGGCGCTCGCGTTCACCGGACCGGAAGTGACGCCCATCGCGATCGACTTCGACGGCACGCTGTACGAGACTAGCCGCGACGCCGAGAACACGATCTTCGACAGCGAGTACCCGCTCAACCGCGACCTCCACATGTACACGCTCATCGAGGAGAACAACCCCGACGGCGGCGGCTACGACCAGCGCGAGGCGGCGTTCGTCAACATGTTCCTCAACGAGTTCGGCCAGAGCGTCTTCGTCGAGGGGAACAACTACATTCCGCTCCCGACGAGCGACCTCGAGTCGATGAAAGAGCAGGTCTCGTCCGTCGCTACCGAAGACCTGCTCATGCCCTGAACGACCGGCTCGGGTACTCGAAACACGTCGTGCGTATCGCTCGTGTCCCCGTCGATCACCGCGTTCCGACCGACCTCGACACGTAGGGATCCACGCCCGGTCACTCCACACCGATTTTATGACACACCATCCACGCATGCTCCAACCGATCCAGTCATGGCACAGGTGAATACGTCCCGCAGCGACCGGCTCGTCGACGCGGTGGGCAACCGTGTCCGCCGGGCTCGCGGATTCGTCGACGACACCGACCCGGCCGCGCTCGCGGTCATCGCGGTGATGACGGCGTCGATCCTCGCCGCACTCGTCGGGTTCTTGGCCGTCTCGGACTGGACGATCGTCCCCTTCGCCGTCTTCCTCGCGTCGGCGGCTGTCGGCTGGGTTAGATATCAAGCGGAGACGGCGTACACGATCGCGTTGATGATGACCGTCTCGACGATCCTGATCCTCGGCCTGATCATCGTCTTCATCTTCCGCGAGTCGATTCCGGTGGTCCAGTACGAGAGCGCGACGGTGTTCGGCGTCACGGTCCCGGGGCTCCGGATGTTCCTTCAACCGAACTGGGACGCCGTCTCGCCGCCCATCCGGTACTCGATGGTGCCGATGATCCACGGGACGGTGATGGTGACGCTCATCGCGTCCGCCGTCGCCGCACCTCTCGGCGTCTCTGCGGCGCTGTTCCTCTCGGAGATCGCGCCGACGACCGTCCGTGAAGTCGTCAAGCCGGGCGTCGAGATCCTCGCTGGCATCCCCTCCATCGTCTACGGATTCATCGGCTTCACCGTGCTCTCCCCGTGGGCGTCAGACCAGTTCCAGACGACCGGCCAGGGATCGTACCTGTTCGTCGGGATCGTCGTCGGACTGATGGCCCTGCCGACCGTCGTCTCCGTCGCAGAAGATGCGCTGAGTAGCGTCCCCGAGTCGATGAAGAGCGGCTCGCTGGCGATGGGAACGACCGACTGGCAGACGATGACCTCGATCACCCTGCCGGCGGCGTTCTCCGGCGTCTCGGCGGCGGTGTTGCTCGGGGTCGGCCGGGCCATCGGCGAGACGATGGCCGCGACCGTGATGCTCCGCGGCGTCCCTCGGCTCACGGAACCGCTCGTCAACGTCTTCTACGGCCAGGAGACGCTGACGTCGATCATCGCCCGAAACTACGGCGAAGCCGACGGGCTCCAGATGGACGCGCTGTTCGTCGCCGGCGTGATCCTCTTCATCACCGTCCTCGTCATCTCGGTCGGCGCACAGTACATCGAGTGGCGCATGCACAAACGGCTCGGAGGTGAGGTCTGATGGCCGACGCACGCGCCACCGGCACCCAGCTGGTCGAAGACGAAACGACCGAAGCGGACGCCACCGCGGCGCTGGCCATCGGCGTCTCCGCGACGCTGTTCGCGCTCGCCGTCGCGGCGATGTTCGGACGAATCACCCTCACCGGAACGCTCGCCGGCGTCCAGACCGTGACGCTTCTTGGTGGACTCCTGACCGTGCTCGGTCTCACGGTGATCGCCCTCGGCGCCGGGTCGCGGTTCGGCTACGTCGAGTCCACTCCCGACCCGAGCGCCGGGCTGATCGCTGGCGTTGGCGCTGCGGTCCCCTGGGCGCTGATCGGCGGCAGCGTCGCGAGCGAGACGCTCGGGCTCGGCACGGGTGGCGGGGTCGTCGGTGCCGTCGTCGGCGGCGGCGTCGCGCTCGCGGCTACCGTCCTCCCACGCGAGGACGTGGGGTCGACGGGCCCGCTCGGGGCGCTCCTCGTGGTGACAGGGCTCGTCTTCTCGACCGGGGTCATCGGCCCGACGTGGGTCTGGGAGCTCGGCTGGGAGCAACAGGCCGCCATCACCGCCGACTTCCTCATCCCGGTGGCGACGTTGTTCACCACGCTGTACGGCGGGTGGGCGTCGGCGAAGGCGTACGGCGGCTTCGGCGCCCGCGGCCGGCACATGGGCGCGTACGTGCTCGTGTACCTGAACGCACTCTCTATCGTCGCCTTCCTCTTCATCCTCGTCGCGTACGTCGTCATACAGGGAGTCCCCGGCCTGCTGACGGGATTCGAACTCGGACTCGGCACCGGACCGGAGACGACGATCTTCGGCGTGTCGGTCGCCCTTCCGGTCTCGATCCCGTTCGTGATGAACGGCGTTGCCCTCCTGAACGACTTCCAAGGCGTCCTTCCCGCCATCGTCGGCACCTTCTGGCTCGTGATCGGCGCGGTGCTGTTGGCGGTCCCGCTCGGCGTCGGTGCGGCCGTCTTCCTCACCGAGTACGCAGAGCGCGGTCGCTTCACGCAGGTCGTCGAGGTCGCCACCAACGGACTGTGGAGCACGCCGAGCATCGTGTTCGGTCTGTTCGGCTTCGCCTTCCTCATCCCGCGGTTCGGCAACGGCAAATCGCTTTTGTCCGGGATGATCACGCTCGGCTTCATGCTCCTCCCGCTCGTCGTCATCACCTCCCGCGAGGCGATGCTGTCGGTTCCCGACGAGTACCGGGACGCGAGCGCCGCGCTCGGCGTGTCGAAGTGGCAGACGATCCGCAGCGTGGTGTTACCCGCCGCGCTCCCAGGCGTCGTCACCGGGGTCATCCTCGGCGTCGGCCGGATCGCCGGCGAGACGGCACCGATCCTGTTGACGATGGCCGGCGGGACGTTCGTGCCGGGCTCACAGACGGTCGACGTCGTCGGCAGCTTCCAGTTCACCTCGGCGCCGCCGTTCGTCGCGAACCCGGCGCTGCTCGAAGCCACCTCCGCGCTCCCGTACCAGCTGTTCGCGCTCATCACCGCGGGCGTCGGCCTCGGGAGCAACGTCTCCGATCCGAACGCGTTCCGCTGGGCGACGGCGCTCGTGCTCCTGGTCGTCGTGCTCTCGTTTTACGCGATCGGCATCGTGACGCGCTACTACTTCCGACGGCGGCTAAAACACACCTGATCCACAATGAGCGAGAATCAGAACCCACAGACGAACCAACGCACCGTGACGACGACTGCCGAACAGCCCCGCACCACGACCGCCGGCGAGACGGACGAGCGGACCCGCGACGCGTGGACGGCGTACGACTTCGACGGCGATGCGAAGATGACGGTCGAAGACCTCGACGTCTACTACGGCGACGACCACGCGCTGAAGGGCGTCTCGATGGAGATCCCCGAACGGAGCGTCACCGCACTGATCGGTCCCTCTGGCTGCGGGAAGTCGACGTACCTCCGGTGTCTGAACCGCATGAACGACCGGATCCCGTCCGCGCGGATCGACGGCTCCGTCCGCTTCGACGGCCAAGAGATCTACCAGGACGGCGTGAACCTCGTCGAGCTTCGCAAACGGGTCGGGATGGTGTTTCAGTCGCCGAACCCGTTCCCCAAGTCGATCCGCGAGAACATCGCGTACGGGCCGCAAAAACACGGCGACCTCGACACGGGTCTCCTCGCACGGCTGTTGAACCGCAGCGACGCGGCGGAACGCGACGAACTCGTCGAACGCTGTCTCCGAGACGCAGCGCTGTGGGACGAGGTGCACGACCGGCTCGACGACAACGCGCTCGGGCTCTCCGGCGGCCAACAACAGCGACTCTGCATCGCGCGCTGTCTCTCCGTCGACCCGGAGATCATCCTCATGGACGAGCCGGCGTCGGCGCTCGACCCGATCGCCACGGCGAAGATCGAGGACCTGATCGCCGACCTCGCCGAGGAGTACACGGTCGTGATCGTCACCCACAACATGCAGCAGGCCGCCCGCATCTCCGATCAGACCGCGGTCTTCCTCACGGGCGGCGAGCTCGTCGAGTACGGCGACACCGATCGGGTGTTCGAAGATCCTCACAGTGAACGCGTCGAAGACTACATCACCGGGAAGTTCGGGTAGTGCGATGCCCCGCGATCGCTATCAACACTCGCTCGACGAGCTCCGATCCGACGTCCTCTCCATGGGCGAGACGGTCACCGAGCGACTCGACGAGAGCCTTGAGGCCCTCGAACGCCGGGACGACGCACTGGCACGGGCGGTCATCGACGGCGACGCCCAGGTGAACGAGACGTACCTGGAGCTCGAAGAGCAGTGCGTCGACCTGTTCGCACTCCAACAACCGGTCGCCGGGGACCTCCGGTTCGTGACCGCCTCGTTCAAGATCATCACTGACCTCGAGCGCATCGGCGACCTCGCGGTCAACCTCGCGAACTACGCGCTCGCCGCGAGACAGACGGTCACGCCGGACGTGGAGATCGACGCGCTTGGGACGGCGGCACACGGCCTGGTCGAGCGCAGCCTCGCGGCGTACGAGACGGCGGACGCCGCCGCGTGTAGGGCGGTCGCCGCGGCGGACGACGAGGTCGACGCCCGCTGTCAGCACGCCAACGAACACGTCACCCGGGCGCTCATCGCACGCACCGACGGTGCCGACGACCGATGGAGCGTCGAGCGGCTGTTAGACGACGTCTCGCGGGTGTTGTTGACGATCCGTGACTTAGAGCGCGTCGCAGACCACGCCGTGAACATCGCTGCCCGCACGCTGTACATGATCGAAAGCGATCCGGAGCTGCTGTACTAACCATGGAGACGCGAAAGGTGCAGACCGTCGGAAACGGCACGTACACCGTCTCGTTACCGAAGGGATGGGCCGAGTCTCACGACCTTACAGCCGGCGAGACCGTCACCGTCCACGAGCACCTAGACGGAGTGCTCGCGCTCCAGACCGGAGACCAGTCGGACGGCGAGGTGCCCGCGACCGCCGACGTCGACACGACCGACCCGGCCGTCCTCGAGCGAGCCCTCCGGGCGGTCTACGCGTCGGGCGTGCGTGAGGTCACGATCCACCACGACGGACCGCTCACCGAAGCCCATCGAGACGCCGTCGAACGCGTCACTCGGGAGCGGGTTGGGATGTCGATCACCGCGGAGTCCGACGCGGCGACGACAGTGCAGATCTTACTCGACTCAGCGGAAGTGTCGGTGAGCCAGTCGGTGCGTCAGCTCTCGTTCGCCGTCCGCTCGATCCACCGCGACGCGGTTCACGCGCTCACGACGCCGCCCGCCGCCTCGCCGATCGACTCTCGTCACGACCAGGTCGACCGGCTGTCCGCGATGGTCGAGCGGTCCGTCGCCCGGGGGATGGCGGACCTCGGGGAGGTCGACGCGCTGGGGACGACTCGCTCGGAGCTGTTCGAGTCGTGGACCGCGATGCGAGCGCTGGGCCGCGTCCACGAGGCCGCGACGTCGATCGCAGACGCCGCCGCGTCGCTCGAAGACGCTCCTGTGGACACGCGGCTGGACCAGTGTCGTGCGATCGGCGACGACGCACGCGAAGCCGTGTCCGACGGCGTCGACGTCGTCCTCGGCGACGCGGACGTCACCGACGCCAGGCGTATCGTCGCCGACCTCAGACGGATTCGATGTCGTCTCGACGACTTCGACCGAACGCTAGACGACGCGACGGGTGACGTCGTAGCACTCCGCCGTGTATCCCGCGGACTCCGTCGGACCGCATCGAGCGGCACCGACGTCGCGGAGGTCGGCCTCCGCCGTGCGGTCCGGCGCGGCGACTCGATACGTGACGCCGAGTGATTCACACCGGATCTAGCTGGTCGTCGTCGTCGGTTATCAGGTCGTTCGTGGCCGACTCCCGTAGGGACGCTTGCTCCGCTATCGTCTCTTTGGCGTCGACGGCTTGGGCCTGAAGCGCCTCGACTCGAGGGACGTCGGTGACCGTCGAGAGCAACACGACCGCAGAGAGCACGTCGGCGTTCTCACGTGGATCGTCGCCGGCGAGCACCTCCGCGCTCTCGATCTCCGACTCGACCCACCGACGTCCGGCCTCCAATCCCTTTCGTGACAGCGACGACGGCGGACCAGAGAGGACTATCAGGGCCCGTTCGGCGGTGTCGACGGCAGCCGGACACGTCAATCGTGAGTTGACGGCCTCACGTATCAACCCGGAGACGACCGTCGCAGGGTCGGCGCCGTCGTCTGTGTCCGCATCGCCGTTGCCAGCGAGCCGCGAGAGCAGGCCGCGTCCCCCGGCCGATGGATCGGCCGTCTCGGCGTACGCAATCGTACTCACGCCTCCGCTTGACAGTGTGCGGTTGATGTCGCTGGCGTCCATCGCGTTCTCCGCGAGCGTCGAGCCGTCGACGGTCCCCGCCGAGAGCAACCGCACGATCCGCGTCGAGACCTCTCGGTTGGCCCGCGCGTATCCGGCCTCCAATGAGTCGTCGTTCGCCTGCCAGGCGGCGTTGTCGAAGAGGACGAGGTTGTCGGCCGCGTCGGCGAACGACCGGAGTGACCGAGCCGCGTTCAGCGCTGCGCGACCGCCTTCCGACTCGCTCGGGAGTACGCCGAGCCCGTAGACCGGCGGATCGTATCGGGCGGCGACCTGCTCGGCGACGACTGGCGCTCCACCGCTACCGGTGCCGCCACCGAGTCCGGCGACGACCCAGAACGCATCGACCGCGTACGGCGGCACCCGATCCAGGGCGCGGTCGATCTCCGCTTGATCGCTTCGGATCACGCTCGCCCCGAGGTCTGGGTCCCCGCCTGCACCGTGGCCTTTCACTCGTTCGTGTGTTTGTCCCACGAGAAAGCGGCTCTCCGAGGGCAGCTGCTCGAGGCGCGCCAAGTCCACACGGGCAGTGTTGATCGCTACCGCCGACTCGACGACAGACCGGCTCAGCTCGGCTTCGTGCCGAAGTAGCTCGTCGACGATCTTTCCGCCGGCGTTGCCGAGACCGATGAGCGCGAGTTTCACGTGTCTTGGGTTCCCGTCCGGAAAATTTGTTATGCCGCTACTACCGGCCGTTCTTCCCGGACGTTCTCGTAGGGCGCTCTTACGGAGAATCGAGGAGCAAGCCTCGCGCTTCAGCGCGGGGAGGATGTCAACGCCACTGGGTGACTGCGTCCCAGTTGGTCCCCCCTACTGAAGCCGACCCGCTGCGACTTCCACGTCGTTCCTCGATGGTGCTCGCGACCCCCTCGATGTTCATCGTCTTCGTGATCACCGGGGCGACGCTCGCGCTGCTCGTTACCGAGGTCCTCCCGCCCGATACGGTCGCCATCGGTGTCGCGGTCACGCTCGTGGCCTTGGAGCCGTGGACGGGCGTCGGCCTGGCCGGCGGGCTCTCAGGGTTCGCCAATCCAGCTACGCTCACTGTTCTCGCGATGTTCGTGCTGAGCGAAGGGGTCCGGCGAACCGGTGTTATCCGTCGGCTCAGTGTCGCCGTCGTCCGGTTCACCGGCGGGGATGTGCGACGACTGTTTCTCGCGGTGCTCGGACTCGGTGGCCTTCCGGCTGGCCTCATCAACAATACACCACTCGTGGCGGTCCTCGTCCCGCTCGTGACAGACCTCGCGAATCGACACGATATCTCCCCATCGAAGCTTCTCATCCCGCTGTCGTACGTCGCGATGTTAGGCGGAACGGTTACACTCGTTGGGACCTCCTCTAACCTCCTCGCGAGTGAGCTTTCGAGTGCCCTCATCGGTCGCTCGATCGGACTGTTCGAGTTCACGGGGCTCGGGTTGCTCGTGCTTGCTGTCGGTTGTGTGTACCTCTTTACTGTCGGTCGCCGACTCCTCCCCGCGCGTGTGCCACCAGCCGTCGACCTCGTCCGATCGTTCGAACTCGACGCGTACCTCACACGGCTCGTCGTCACCGACGCGTCACCGATCGCAGGCGAGAGCATCCAGACAGCGATCGAAGGCGGCCCGTTCGACGTCGACATCCTCCAACTCTCCCGCGGCGATGGCCTCGTCGTTGCCCCGCGGCCCGACCAGACGCTCCGCGCCGGGGATGTCCTCACCGTCCGTGCGAGCGAACGAGCGCGGGACGCGTTTGCCGAGGCGGCCGCATTGCGACCGGTACGACGCGGCGGGGCGACGGAGCGAACACTCCCTCGTGGTCACGGCACACTGGCGTCGGTCCTCGTCCCGCCGGAATCGTCGCTCGTCGGGACCGCGCTGGCAACGACCCGCATTCGCGCCCGCTACGCAACGAGCGTACTCGCGATCCGCCGCGCGGACGGGACGCTCTTGCGTGAGGGACTCGAACCGTGTTCGTTCGAAGCCGGCGACACAGTGCTCGTGTACGCCCCGCCGGAGACGATCACGTTCTGGCGGGCGACCGACGAGTTGGTGTTACTCGGGACAGTCGACGGCGATGGACTCGCGGTATCAGACGCAGAAGCCGACCTGTACCGCGGCAACAAGACGCCAGTCGCTCTCGGAATACTCGCTGCGGTCCTCGTCGCCGCGGCAACCGGCGTGGTGCCGTTGGTCGTCGCGGCGCTCGCGGGTGTCGTCGCGGCCATCGCCACGGGCGTCGTGACGCCCCGTGAAGGGTACGCGGCGGTCGACTGGCAGGTAGTGTTTCTTCTCGCTGGGATGTTTCCGCTCGGGCTCGCACTAGATGCGAGCGGCGGGGCCGCCTTCCTCGCCTCGCTCGTCGCTGAGATGTCAGCCGGACTCCCGTCACCGGTCGTCTTGGCGGGCTGTTATCTGCTCACGGTCGCGCTCACGAACGCCGTGAGCAACGCGGTGAGCGTCGTCTTCATGATCCCGGTCGCCATCGACACAGCCTCACAGATTGGCGCCGACCCGTTCTCGTTCGTCCTCGCGGTCACGTTCGCGGCGAGCACGTCGTTTATGACGCCGATTGGGTATCAGACGAATCTGATGGTCGTCGGTCCTGGCGGCTATCGGTTCGTCGACTTCGTTCGGGTTGGCGCGCCGCTACAGGCGCTCCTCACCGTCGTCGTTACCGCGGGAATCGTGCTCTTCTGGGGCGTGTGATCTGAGCTTGGAGGCGGTTTGGTATCGATATTGAGGCGCTACGCTGGGTGTCACTCACCGATCTTCGTGACGCGTGATTAGTGACGTGTCTCACGCCGAGTCGACTTGCCAGTCGATGAACCGCTCGAACCCGTAGGTGAATCCAAGAAACATCCCGACGAACACCACCCACCGAAACACGTCGAACGTTCCGGTGAACGCGAGGACGTTGAAAATATACGCTATCGATGCCCCAACGGCTGCGGCTGTGTACAGATTGCGGCGGCGGTTCATAGACGACTCTCTCTCATGGTGGGTCGGCTCCGGTAAGGTACCTCCCTTGTCTCTCACAGACTGATACGTCCACCGGTGGTGGAGGCGATCGTCTGAGCCCGGCGTTGTTGACGTCGACTACTCGTCGCTGGTGGCCCCAGGTGGTCGATTTCCGTCTTCAGCTACTCCCGTCCCCGCCGACACCGTTTCTGTCGTGTCAGCCGCAGCGTGATCCGGCTCCTCCGACGTGAGGTCTCCACCACGCCAGCCGCCTCGTTCGAACCACCCTGCCGCGAACACGGCGGCGATGACGCTCGAGACGGCGAACGCGAACCAGATGCCCGTCGGAGACGGCGACGCGAAGAACCACCGGTCGATCGGAACGAGCCCCTGGGAGGCAACGTACGCGATCGGGAGTCTGATGAATCCGAAGAGCACGACGGCGATGGTCGCCGCGGTGAGCGTCTTCCCGGCGCCGCGGAAGCCGCCGCTGTACGCCCGTATCACACCCACGAATCCGAACGTGAGCGCGATCCACCGCAGGAAGCTCGCGCCTTCGGCCACCACCGCCGGCGAGTCGTCGAAGACGCCGATGATTTGCGGGGCGGCGAGGAACGTGACCACGCCGAGGACCGAAAACAACACGAACGACGCCTTGGCGGCGAAGCGATTCGTCGCGACCACCCGATCGTCTCGTCCGGCGCCGATGTTCTGGCCCGTCATCGCTTCGACCCCGCGGTCGATGGCGATGGCCGGCATGAAGATCATCGAGAACACGCGGATGCCGACGCCGAACGCCGCGACGACCGACGTCGAAAAGAGCGTCACGATCACCAACACGGCGTTGACCGAGATGGCCCGGCCCGTGTTCTCGATCGACGCGGGGATCCCGATTCGGAGCAGCGTGCGGCTGTAGCCGAGGTCGGGAACCATCTGTCGGGGGTGGATCTGGATGCCGTGTGCGCCACGGAGCATGAGCCACATGCCGACGACCATCGCCGACCCACGGGCGAAGACCGTGGCGACGGCCGCGCCCTCGACACCCAGCTCGGGGAGCGGCCCGACACCGAAGATGAGAAGCGGGTCGAGCACGACGTTGAGCACGACGGTCCCGAACATGACGAGCATGGGGGTGACGGTGTCGCCGGCCCCGCGCATCAGCGCGATGAAGATCGTGAATCCGAACAGGAACGGCAACCCGAGGCTGATCACCTCCATGTACTCGGTCGCCAGCGTCAACACGAGCGGCTCGGCGCCGAACACTTGCAGGAGTTCGGCGACGAAGCCGTAACCGACGGCACCGAGTCCAACGCCAGCGAGCAGCGTGAACACGACCGCCTGTGAGGCGGCGTACTCGGCCCGCTCGGGCTGGTCGGCTCCCGTGTGTTGGGCGACGAGCACGCTCCCGGCGACGGTCAGTCCCAGCCCGAGTGAGATGAACAGGTACACCAGCGGGAACCCGAGGCTAATCGCCGCCAGCGCCTCGGTGCTGTACCGGCCGAGCCAGAAGGTGTCGGCGAGGTTGTAGCCGACCTGCAGGAGATTGGTGACGACGATCGGAAAGGACAGGTAGAACAACGACTGCGGGATGGGGCCGCCGGTCAGGTCGAGTTCCGACTGGCTCTTGAACAGTCCGCGTAGGTGCTGTCGCAGGCTCATCGGGAGTCCACGGGGTGACGACTCACGGAGCCGAACCGAGCGGTGACCGCATTCATTTGTTCGATACCGAACCAAGCGCCTCGCCGGCTAAATATCCACTCGTTGCCGTCGGTCATCGGTTCGCCAGGTGCCCCCTCGCCGCGTCCACGGGTCGCCAGCGCGCCTATATCTCATCGACCAGCGACTCGATCGACGCCGCGACGTGGTGTGGTCGGTACGCGAACTGCGTGACCTCGTCGCGTTCGGTCGACCCGGTGAGCACGAGGTAGGTCGTCAGCCCGGCTTCGATGCCGGCGACAACGTCCGTGTCCATCCGATCACCGACCAGTGCTGTCGACTCGGAGTGGGCCGTGATCTGGTTCAGCCCGCTCCGGATCATGATCGGATTCGGCTTCCCGACGAAGTACGGTTCCGTGCCGGCCGCCTCGGTGAGCAGTGCTGCGACGGACCCGGTCGCCGGAACCGGTCCCTCCGGTGAGGGGCCGGTTGCATCCGGATTCGTCGCGACGAAGCGCGCGCCGTCCTCGAGCAGCCGAACGGCCCGCGTGATCGTCTGGAACGAGTACGTCCGGCTCTCGCCCAACACGACGAAGTCCGGGTCGGTGTCGGTGAGCGTGTAGCCCACGTCGTGCAGCGCCGCTTTCAGCCCCGCCTCGCCGATGACGTACGCCGAGGCGTTCGGGACCTGCGAGGAGAGGAACCTCGCCGTCGCCACGGCCGACGTCCAGATCTGGTCTTCTGCGACGTCGAGACCGGCACCAGAGAGGCGAGCGGCGAGGTCACGCCGGGTGAACATCGAGTTGTTGGTGAGCACGAGGAACTGCCGATCCCGTTCGTTGAGGCGGTCGACGAACGCCGTCGCCCCCGGCAGCGCGACGTCCTCGTGCATCAACACGCCGTCCATGTCGAGCAGCCACGCGTCGGGTCGACTCTGTTGGTCGGACATACGCTCTGTGATCTCGTCTCTACGTCTGGTCGTCTGCAGGTTTGAAGCTTCGCGACGGGCGTGCGGCGGCCATGGCGGGCACGCGCCGCTCTCGAGTGTCGTCGACGGGCGGATCGGTTTTGTGGATCGGTCGAATACGTCCACCGTATCGATGTCGCGGTGGGGAGCGCGTGGCGAGCGGATCCTCGAGGCCGCACGAGCGTCTCGGCCGTTCCTGCCCGGGTTCGTGCTCAACGCTGGCCTCGTCGTCGCGGTCGTCGTCTTCGGCTGGAGCCTGCTCGAGATCGCGGTGGTGTACGTCCTCGAGGTCGCGGTGATCAACCTGGTGTACCTCGTCGTCGCGTTGTTCACGCCCCAGCCGATCGAGGACCTCGACGAGGACCGGTGGCACACGGCGCCGACACCGATTCAGCCGATCGCACAGATTCCGCCGGTGTACCCGCGAAACGTCCGGTTCGTCCTCCGGTACGTGGCGTTCGTCGGCGTGCTCGTGCCATTCTTGTTACACCGACTCGTCTCGACGTACAGGCTCGAGTCGTTGCACACGGCGTCGATCGGGATCGCGGTCGGGGGTATCGTCCTGTTCGAGCTGTCCCGCGTGTGGCGGTACTTCCTCAGAGACCGGTCGTATCGAGCGCAGTCGCCGATGGACGCGATCACCTTCGGGTTGGTCCCGCTCACCGAGCTGTTCCTGTTAGTGGTGTACGTGGTCGTCCCCGTCACGGTCGGGCTGGTGATCGTGGGTGTCGGATTCGGCATTGAGTTCGACACGCGCAGCGCGCTGGTGATCTATCTCGTGCCGATGGGCGCGGTCAGGGTGTGGATCAGCGGGCTCGACCCGCAGACGGACGACATCGAATTCAGCGTCTCGTGAGACGGAGGGGTGCGTGAGCGTCCACTCGGTCGTCGTGCGCACGATCGACGAGCACGGCCGGCCGATCCGGACCGCACGCTCTCGGGGCGATTCGCGCGTATCCGATGGTAGCCGACGGCTGAGGAACACGGTCGGACACGCGCGGCTCACTCATCGGCTGCCCGCGAGGACCGATGCGGTACACGCTCACAACGGCTCGATGAGCTCGACCGCGTGCCCGTCCGGGTCCTTCACGAACGCGGTGCGTGCTCCGGCGGCCGGCTGGTCGGCCGGCGGCTTCACGACGCCGTGGTGGTCGATCGACTCGAACGTCGCGTCGACGTCTGCGACGCCGACGGCGACGTGATCGTATCGGTCGCCGTTCGCGCGCGGCTCCTCGCCGTCCGTGTCCGAGAGCTGGAACTCGACGCCGGCGTCGCCGGAGACGTACACGTTCCGCGTGTTGCCGTCGGGGGTGGTAAACTCCCACGAGCGCTCGAAGCCGAGCTGTTCGACGTACCAGTCGGCGGTGCGATCGGCGTCGGCCACGTTGAGACACGTGTGGAGAATCTCCATGACCCCGGAGTCTCGCCGCGACGAGATAAATCCCCATGCGCGGTCGAATCGTAGCCAGCGCGAGACTATCATGAACAAAGGTTTTATTCTGACGTCGCTCCCCGGTAGTAGCATGGCAAGCGAGCCTGCACACGGGAGTGATGCGCCCGCCACCGACACCTCGGCGGCCGCACTCGGTCACGAACGACCGGACGTGCCCGCGTATCGGGCGCTCGCGAGTGACCTCCGCGAGCGCGTCGACGGCGAGGTGCAGTTCGACGAGTACGCACAGGTGTTGTACGCCACCGACGGGAGCATCTATCAGGCGCGGCCGGCCGGCGTCGTGAGCCCGTGCTCAGTCGCGGACGTACAGGCGGTGATGCGCGTCGCCGCCGACCACGGCGTCCCGGTCATCCCGCGAGGAGCGGGCTCTTCGCTGGCCGGTCAGAGCGTCGGACCCGGCTGTATCGTCCTCGACTTCTCGACGCACATGGACGACATCGTCGACGTGCGATCGGACGAGCGCCGGGCGGTCGTCCAGCCGGGCGTCGTCCAAGACCACCTCGACGACCGGCTCGCCGAAGAGGGGCTGAAGTTCGCGCCCGACCCCGCCTCCTCGGCGCGGGCGACCGTCGTCGGCGGCATCGGCAACAACTCGACCGGCGCGCACTCGGTGCGGTACGGGATCACCGACGCGTACACCGAGGAGCTGAAAGTGGTGCTCGCGGACGGGTCGCTCGTCCACACCCGCGAGGTCGTCCTCGACTCGCCGGAGTACGAGGAGATCGTCGCGAAAGACGACCGCGAGGCCGCGCTGTACGAGACGACCCGCGCGCTCGTCACGGCGAACGAAGCCGAGATCGACGAGAAGTACCCGAATCTCAAACGCTCCGTCTCCGGATACAACCTCCACAAGGTCATCTACGAGAACGACGCCGGCGAGGCGGTGATCAACCTCTCGAAGCTATTCGTCGGCGCAGAGGGGACGCTCGGGACGATCGTCGAGGCCGAGGTGTCGCTCGTCACCCGCCCCGAGGAGACCGCGCTCGCGCTTTACACCTTCGACTCGCTGGTCGACGCGATGAAGGCGGTGCCCGAGGCGCTGGAGTTCCCGGTGAGCGCGGTCGAACTGATGGACGACGAGGTGTTCTCGCTCGCGGCCGGCTCACAGGAGTTCGCGCAGTACGCCGAGCCGATCCCGGACCGCGCGGCCGCCGCGCTCATGCTGGAGTGGGACGACGAACTCGTCGACGACTTCGAGGCGGCCGTCGCCGACACGACCGTCCACTTCGTCGAGGAGGGCGACGCGTTCGACGTGTTAGAGGCGTACACGGACGACGCACAACACGACCTCTGGAAGCTTCGGAAGGCGGCCATCCCCCTCCTCATGAGCATGCAGGGCGACCCGAAACCGTACCCGTTCATCGAGGACGCGACGGTGCCGCCGGAGGAGCTCGCCGAGTACGTCGGGGAGTTCGAGGAGGTGCTCGAAGCGCATGGCACCTCGGCCGCCTACTTCGCACACGCCGGGTCCGGAACCTTACACATCCGCCCGATCCTCTCGCTGAAAGCCGAGGAGGGCGTCGAGACGATGCACGCCATCTCGGAGGACGTCACCGACCTCGTCGTAGAACACCACGGGGCCTTCTCGGGCGAACACGGCGACGGCCTCGCACGCACCGAGTTCAACCCGAAAATGTACGGCGAGTCGCTCTGGAGCGCGTTCCAAGAGCTCAAGTCGACGTTCGACCCCGAGTGGCGGATGAACCCCGGAAAGGTGGTGTACGTCGACGGCGATACCGCCGCCGAGCGGGGGTACCCAGACACCGCCGCCGACACAGACATGCGCGAGAACCTCCGGTACGGGCCGACGTACCAGTCTATTGAGCCGCAGACGACCCTCGACTTCTCCGAGGAGGGCGGCTTCTCACACCTCGTCGAGCTGTGTAACGGCTGTGGCACCTGCCGGGAGACCGACTCGGGCGTGATGTGTCCGACCTACCGCGCCTCCGAAGAGGAGATCCAGTCGACTCGCGGCCGCGCGAACATGCTCCGGGCGGCCATCAGCGGAGAACTCGACGACGACGAGCTCCACTCCGACCGGTTCCAAGAGGAGGTCCTTGGACTCTGTGTCGGCTGTAAGGGGTGTAAAAGCGACTGTCCGACCGGCGTCGACCTCGCGAAGCTGAAAGCCGAAGTCAAACACGAACATCACGAGACGGCGGGGTCGAACCTCCGCGAACGGATCTTCCGCGACATCGATCGGGTTTCGGCGCTCGGGAGCGCGCTCGCGCCGGTCTCGAACGTGGCGGCGAGAGTCCCTGGTGCCCGTGCGGTGATGGACGCGGTGGCCGGCATCGCCCCGGACCGCGAACTGCCGACCTTCCGCGCGGAGAGCTTCGAGGAGTGGTTCGCATCCCGCGGCGGGTCGCGCGTCGCCCCAGAGGCGGCGGTCGACACGGTCGTGTTGTTCCCCGACACCTACACCAACTACAGCTATCCGGCCGCCGGCAAGGCCGCCGTCGCGGTGTTGGAGGCGGCTGACGTCCGCGTGGAGGTGCCAGAAGACCTCGCGCCATCGGGCCGAGCGGCGTTCTCGACCGGCTTCCTCGACGAGGCCCGCGAGCGCGCCGCGGCGAACGTCGCGGCGCTCGCGCCCCGCGTTCACGAGGGGCAGTCCGTCGTCTTCGTTGAGCCCTCCGACGCCGTGATGTTCCAGGACGAGTACCGCGACGTACTCGACGGTGACGACGTGGCCGCGGTGTCTGCCGCCGCCTTCGGCGTCTTGGAGTACCTCGACGCCAAACGGGTCGACGAGCGACTGGCGTTCGACGCACCCGCAGAGTCGCTCGCGTACCACGGCCACTGCAATCAGAAGGCGACGAACAAAGACCACCACGCCGTCGGCGTGCTCCGTCGCGCCGGCTACGCGGTGGACCCCCTCGACACTTCGTGTTGCGGAATGGCGGGGTCGTTCGGCTACGAATCAGAGCACTACGACCTCTCGAAGGCGATCGGTCGCATCCTCTTCGACCAGGTCGACGAAAGCGACGGCGAGACGGTGACTGCGCCGGGGGCGTCGTGTCGCTCCCAGCTTGGAGACCGTGACGGCGCCGAGAATCCGCCGCACCCGATCGAGAAGGTCGCCGAGGCGGTGACCGGCCCGGCAACAGACGCGGCGGTCGACGCGAGTGCGATCGGAGCGACGACTTCGTCGCCGGCCGACGACTGAGCCGGCAGTAGCGATCAACTCACTCTTCGGGTCGGGTGAAGTCCGCTTCGCGAGTCCCTCCGGAGCCGACCGGTCGGCCGCGGCTGGGATAGACTGCTGTACGTGACTGACACGGGTGGGACACGACTCAGATTCGAATGACTGGCCGTCGCCGGTTCGTTCGGCTGTACGCGAACGCACGACGGCGGTCACCCGAGTTTGGTGCCCTGTTTAATCAAAACGGGGCGAGATAGAATCGCCCGACAACGCGGTCCGTCTCGGCTCTGGTTCGACAGGTACCGAACATCCGCCCTCCCCGATTTGAACTCGCCGAGACAGTCCGGGCGTGCGGCTCGCTGCGCTCGCCGTTCCGGGCTGTGGCTCGGCTGCTCAAATCGAGTCAGTTGGATTGTGACTGCTCACTGTGTTCACAGCAAACATCCGCCCTCCCCGATTTGAACGGGGGGCAAGCCGATCTACAGTCGGCTGCTCTACCAGGCTGAGCTAAGGGCGGTCACTTCTACGTAGCCGATGGACGCATCTTAAGCGTTCTCTTTTGAGAGCGGGCTGGCGATTTCACGGCGCCTAGCGGGCAACCATCCCTTAAGTCGGTCGCGCCGAGAGCGGTTGCCATGAGCGACGAGCGCCCCGACAGACAGGCCACCTTCGGACGCGACGGCAGCCTCGAGACCGAGACGACACCGGCGGCCGTCGGCGAGAACGACTTCGGCGAGGAGAAGGACGCGAACGAGACCGACGGCGGGTACAGCCGCTATGCCGTCTCCAGTCTCCTCCAGAAGGCGGTCCGCCGCTCCGACGAGGAGACCGCCGCCTGGGCCGCCTGGGAGCTGGCGCGGTCAGGGTACGCTTGGAACCTCTGGGACCGCCTCCACCTCTACGTCGTCGAGGACCTTCGCGCGGGCGACGAGGTCGCCCTGCTCGTGGAGCGCTACGAGACGCTCGCCACGGAGCGATTCGAACCGAGCGAGTGGCGCGGCCGACTGTGTGCGATCCACGCCGCCCTCGCGGCCGCCCGTGCCCGGTCGACCCGCGAGGCGGCAAACGCGGACGCGTACTTCTCCGCGCTCGCAGCCGACCGGGCCGAGGCGGCCGACCGTGGCGAGGAACCAGCTCACGAGAGTCCTGGCGCGGAACTCGAACCCGGCGGCACCTTCGACGTCGCCCTCGACGGGCACACCGGTGAGGGCGCCCGACTCGACCGTGGCACGCGCTTTTTCAAGACGCGCGGAGCGCGCGTCGGCCCGACCGGTGAGGACGACCAGAGCGCCAGGTGGCAGCGAATCGCCATGGAACTCGACGACGACGTGGCGTACACTCCGGAGGAGCTCGCCCACGCCGTGACGCCGGTGGACCCCGACGACCCATGGAAGGAGCCAGCATCGATCGACACGGACGATCGGTCACGCGGCCGTGGTGAGGACTCGGAGTCGCTCTCTGCGTTCACCGAGTGAGCTCGAGCGGGCGAGGTGGATCGGCTCACGTCTCTGAGTTCGATCGGGCGTACACAACGGCTTTGCAGCCGGCCCTCCTGTGATCGCCCGTGACCGACCGAACGGACGCCGAGGCGATGGCACGTGACCTCCTCGTCTCGGCCGACGCCGACTGGGCGTTCGATCCGGAGACCGTTCAGATCGACGACGCCGACGTCTTAGCGGAGCTCTCACCGCCGGTTCGCCGGTGGTGGGTCGACGCCTTCGGGGCGTACCTACAAGAGAACGGCGGGTTCTTCACGCCGCCACAGCGCGAGGCGATCCCCCACATCGACGCCGACCGACACTGTCTCGTCGCCTCGCCGACCGGGAGCGGCAAGACCCTCGCGGCGTTCACGGCCGTCCTCGACGACCTCTTCGCCCGCGAGCGCCAGGGCGACCTCGAGAACGCAGTGTACTGTCTGTACGTCTCACCGCTGAAGTCGCTCGCGAACGACATCGCACGCAATCTCGAGGCACCGCTCGAAGGGATCGCAGCGCGGATCGCCGACCGGACCGGCGAGGAGCCGACCGTTCGTCAGGCGATCCGTCACGGCGATACGAGCGACGCCGACCGCGCCGCGATGCTGGAGGAGGTACCACACGTGCTCAACACGACCCCTGAGACGCTCGCGATCCTGTTGAACGCCCCGAAGTTCCGTGAGAAGCTCCGCACCGTGGAGTACGTGGTCGTCGACGAGATCCACGCGCTCGCGGCGAACAAACGCGGGACCCACCTCTCGGTGTCGCTCGAGCGGCTCACCGACCTCGCAGACGCCACCCCGACGCGTATCGGATGCTCGGCCACCGTCGAGCCGCTCGAGACGATCGCCGACTTCCTCGTCGGCCGCGAGCGCGTCGTGGGCACGGTGGGTGACGTCGACGGGCTCGCCGTTCGTCCCCGGGAGATCGTGGACACCCGGTTCGTTCGAGAGTTCGACCTCCAGCTTCGGACGCCGGCAGCGGACCTCATAACGACACCCCGCTCGGTCGTCACCGACCGGTTCTACGACGCGCTTCACGAGCTCATCTCGACGCACACGAACACGCTTGTGTTCACGAACTCTCGGTCGGGCGCAGAGCGCGTGCTACAGGGACTCAGAGAGCGGTTCGGCTACGACGAATCGAACTCGGGCTGTCACCACGGCAGCCTCGGCGAGCGCCAGCGGGTTCGCATCGAGGAAGGGCTCAAATCCGGCGACCTCGACGTCGTCACCACCTCGACGAGCCTGGAGCTCGGCATCGACATGCCCCACCTCGACCTCGTCGTCCAGGTCGGGTCGCCGAAGTCGGTCGCGGCGCTGTTACAGCGGGTCGGTCGCGCCGGCCACAGTCCGGGAGAGACCGTCGAGGGGCGCGTGTTCGCGCTCGACCGCGACGAACTCCTCGAGTGTGCGGCGACCCTGGCACGCGCGGAGGCGGGGTTCGTCGACCGCGTGTTCGTCCCCGAGAACGCCGCCGACGTCGCCGCCCAACACGTGTACGGGATGGCGATCGCACGGATGCGTCCCGACCGCGAGGTCCGCGAGGTGCTCCGACGCGCGTGGCCGTACCGCGAGTTCGGCACCGACGCGTACGAGTCGTTGCTGCGCTACCTCACCGCCGACTACGATGGACTCACCGACAAGAACGTCTACCCGAAGGTGTGGCGCGACGAGAACGACCCGCCTCGTGGCGAGCATCACCACGAGTCGTTCCCGGTTGGGGAGACGCTGGTCGGCAAACGCGGCCGGCTCGCGCGGGTCATCTACATGACGAACATCGGTACGATCCCCGACTCGTTCAGCTGTGACGTCTACACCCGCGACGACGAGTGGGTCGGCACGCTCGACGAGACGTACCTCGATACGATCGAGTCAGGTGATGTCTTCACGCTGGGTGGCGAGCGGTTCGCGTTCCGGTATCGACGCGGCTCGAAGGTGTACGTCGACCGCACCACGGAGCGCGCGACCGTCCCGAGCTGGTACGCAGAGCGGCTGCCCCTCTCTGTGGACCTCGCTCGCGAGGTGCTCGGCGTCCGTGAGCGTCTCCTCGACCGCTTGGCGGACGGTGGACCACCGGCCGCTCGCGAGTGGCTCCGATCGCTCCCACTCGACGAGAACGCGGTGCGGGCGATCGCACGAATTTACGACGAACAAGTCACCTACGTCGGAGTCGATGGCGTCTCGACGACGAACCGAATCGTCGTCGAAGAGGTGCTCGACCGTAGCGCGTACAAGCGTCGATTCTACGTCCACACGCTGTACGGTCGACGAGTCAACGACGGTCTCTCCAGACTCGTCGCGGCCGCCTGCGCCGATCGCACCGACGCGAACGTGGCGGTCGCGGTCGCAGACGTCGGCTTCAGCCTCTCGCTGCCGTTGAACCGAAAGGTCGACGTCCCAGGCGTTCTGGCCGACCTCGACCCGTCGACGGTTCGAAGCGATCTCCGGGCGGCTATTCAGGGGACCGACCTCCTGAAACGCGGCTTTCGCGTGAACGCCGAGCGGGCGCTCATGATACTGAAGCGGTACAAGGGGTACGAGAAGTCCGCCGCCCAACAACAGGTGTCAGCAGAGATGCTGCTCTCGTTTGCGGCCGAGCTCGAAGACTTCGCTCCGATAGAGGAGACGTACCGACAGCTGCTCGAAGACGACCTCGCGGTCGACGAGATACGCGCCGTGCTCGAGGGCGTCGCCGACGGCTCGACCGACGTGGCCCATCACGTGGTCGACTCGCCCAGTCCGCTCTCGTTCGGACTCGCGACGCTCGCCGACTCGGACGTCGTACTCGCCGACGACGAGTCGGCCGTCTTACAGGAGTTTCACGATCGCGTCGTGGCGGCTATCGAGGCGGACCGAGAGACGAGCGACCACGACGACTGACGACGGTGACGACGTCAGGCCGTCGAACCCGACCCTACTCGGAGGTGGCGATGGACGACCGCGACAACGGCTCGCCGTCGACCGGCTCGTCCGGGTTCGCCGCGATCGCCGCCGGCGAGAGCCCGAGATCGGCGTCGGCGTCGACCTCGTCGCGGACGTGGACTGTGCCGCGGTGGACCACGATCGCGTCGGCCAGGTGGAGCCGGACGGCCGTCAACAGCACTTCGGCCTCGAGCGGCTGTCCGCGGCGTTTTATGCCTTCGACGTCGGCACCGTCGGGAACGTCGAACGCGCGCTGGGCGATGACGGGCCCTTGGTCGAGGTCCGTCGTCACGTAGTGCGCGGTGACGCCGGCGATGCGGACCCCAGCGTCTTTCGCCTGGCGGTACGCCTCTGCGCCCGGAAACGCCGGCAGCAGCGACGGGTGGACGTTGATGATCCGACCCTCGTATCGGAAGACGACCTCCGGTGAGAGGATGCGCATGTACCGGGCCAACGCGATCAGATCCACGTCGTACTCCGCCAGGAGGTCGAGCAGTCGCGACTCGTCCGTGCTTCCGCTCCCGTCGCCCACGTCGTAGAACGGCTTGTCGTACCGTGCCGCGAGCGACCGGAGATCGCCGCGATTGCCGATGACGACCGGGATCTCTGCGTCGCCGTCGGCGGCGAGGTCCCCGTTCGCCTCGGCCTCGAGCAGTGCCTCGGGCGCGTGCGTCTCCTTCGTGACGAGCAGTGCGACCCGGCTCGCATCACGGTCGCTCGGGAACCGGACCTGGATGTCGACGTCGAGTTCCCGCGCGAGCTCGGCGAGCGCCCGACGGAGTTCACCACGGGACGTCGTCATCTCGGCCGTGTCGACCTGCGTTGTCATGCGGAAGACGCCGTCGCGGACCGCCTGGTCGAGCCCCTCGATGTTGATTCCGCGTTCGAACAGCAGCGAGGTGACTCGCGCGATGAGTCCGGTCTCGTCTCCCCCGATGACCGTAATCTCGGTCAGCTCGCGGGTCACGCACCGATCACCTCCGCAGGTTCGAACGTCTGCATACGGCCGTACGCAAGCTCCGGAGGGGTTTGCCCCTTTCGTTCCGGTTCGTCTATGTGTCGCCACGACACTCGACACAGACCCACACGCACGGCTACCCGAGTAGTATCCACGAACGTGATCAAACACGCAGTTCCAAAACGGTTTTTACGCACGACCCCGCACGCTCGAACGATGACCGAATTCACCGCGACCGTGACCGTCCGGCTGAAGCGGGGGGTGCTCGACCCGGAGGCCGAGACGACGAAGCAGGCGCTCGAGCGGCTCGGGTTCGAGCTCGACGCGCTGCGCGTCGCCGACCGGTTCGAACTCGATCTTGAGGCGACAGACGCCGGGGCCGCCGAGTCGCGGGCCGACGAGATGGCCGAGCGACTGCTCGCGAACCCGACGATCCACGACTACGAGGTCGCGGTCGCGGAGCGATGACGGTCGCCGTCGTGCAGTTCGGGGGATCGAACTGTGACCGCGACGCCGTCCGCGCGCTCGAGCACCTCGGCATCGACGCCGAGCGCCGATGGCACGGGGACGGACTCCCGGCGGACCGAAGCGACCTCGACGGGATCGTGCTCCCTGGCGGCTTCTCGTACGGCGACTACCTCAGGGCGGGCGCGATGGCGGCTCGCGCGCCGGTCCTCGAGTCCGTTCGGTCGGCGGCCGCCGACGGCGTCCCCGTCCTCGGCGTCTGTAACGGCGCACAGGTGGGCTGTGAGTCCGGACTCACCCCTGGCGCGTTCACCACCAACGCCTCCGCGCGGTTTCAGTGCGAGCCGGTCCACCTCCGCGTCGAACGCGCGGACACCCCGTGGACCGCCGCCTACGAGCCGGGTGACGTGCTATCGATCCCGATCGCACACGGCGAGGGTCGCTTCGAGATGGACGACGACGCGTACGACGACCTCGTCGCCGACGATCGGGTGCTCTTCCGCTACTGCGACGCCGACGGGGCCGTCACCGACGCGGCGAACCCGAACGGGTCGACCGGTAACGTGGCCGGCGTGCTCGGCGAGCGCGAGACGGTGGCCGTCCTGATGCCGCACCCGGAGCGAGCGACGCTTCCCGACGTCGCGAGGAGTACCGACGGCGCCGGGATCCTCGAGGCGTTCGCGTAGACGGGACACCCGGGCGGAACAAGTTCACTCGCGTTCGGCCGCCTCCTCGCTGGAGCGCCCGCGGGTCGTTTCCGCCGATCCGCACCGCTCATACCCCTCGTCGGCCCCGCCAAGTTCGCGCTCGAGTGCCGATTCGAGCGCTGCCTCGGTGAGATCACCTCGTGTGTACGCCGACCGGATCGCTTCGATCCTGTCCGTTTTGATGTCGGGTGAGTCACCCGATGCGCGATCCGGTCGGTCCGTGTGCCACCGCCGCCGACCGACGTACCCGAACGCGACCGCCGCACCGACGAGTGCGAGCGCCGCGGGCCAAACCGTCGGTGTCGTGCTCACCGGCCCACCACCCATGCCGCCGTGCCCGCCCATGCCGCCGTGCCCGCCCATCGCCGGCTCCATGGTGCTGGTCGCCGGCACGCCGACGAGGATCAACGACCCGAGTCCGACGAGGAGTGCGACGATACCCGCTGCCGCGACGACCACGTCCCGTCGTTCGAGTGCCTCCATACCTGAACGGTGGGCTCGTCATGGCATATATACTGATCGACGACGCTACGCCTACTACAGGGTGAGGCCGACGAACCGTTTCCACTGTGTGGCCCACGACCGGCCGGTGTGGGAAGCCGCTGACGACTCGCTGACCGTCGCATGCTGAGGTTTCAACCGCTTCGAGACGCGCGTGCGGTGCGGACACAGGGATCGTCGAGAATCGCCGAAACGTGGGGTGTCTGTGCGCGTCGCAGTATCAACCGCTGGTCGATTTTCGTGAAAGCTATATGTACATTTAAACATGATCTATACTATCATACACAATTCTTCTCTCGACACCGTTCGACAGCTGATCAACGGCGCCATAGAGAAGGAGAACGATGCTGCGATCAACTACAGGCTGCGCACCGCCAGCCAGCTCGTGGACGCGATCGAACATCACGAAGAGAGGCTGTCAGAAACGCTCGAAAATGCCAGCTTCGACGACGATATAGAAGCCGATCTGCACAACATGGGTACATTGAGTGATACGGTCACCACCACACTTATTCAACCACTCGTGTTCTCCGTAGCGTAGCATGAGTATACCCCCGTTCGACGTGATTTTATTCGGGGTTCCCGCTCTCATATCTGCCGGTGTTGCGTCGTCTGCGTGGCGACATCGGGCAGACCCCGGGGGCATGTCGCTCGTTCTCCACGGGCTCGGGTCAGCAGTCTGGATACTCAGTTATGGAGCGGGTACCCGACTTGACGACCAGCTGATCGTGTCGGGTATGCTGGGTGTTTCGTGGCTCAGCGCGGTCATCGTGGCCTTCTCCGGTATGTACGTCGCCGCAGAGTACACGGAACGAATGTGGCTCAAACGGCCAGTGGGGCTGGGTATCGCCGGTGGATACGTCTGTCTGGAGGCACTGCTCATTGCGTTCAATCCCGCTGACCTGTTTTATACCCGTACGCCGACGGTCGTTCAAGGCGGGCCGCCGGTGTACGAGTTTGGCGTCTGGTGGACGGTTCATCTCATCGTGACGTTCGCCGCGGCCGCTGCTATGCTAGGGATGTTCCTCGAGGCCTATTCGGCCCAACGCGGCGGATATCGCCGACAGGCCCGTGCGATAGTCGCTGGCATCGTCGTTAGTTACGTGACGCTCATCGTCGAAGTGGCCGGACTCGAACCGTATCCCGACCTGTTGTACAATGCGACGATGGCTGGGAGTACGGTCCTTTCTGTGACGTTCCTCTGGGCGCTGTTTTACGCTGACTTCCTGAAGGTGACTCCCATTGCACACCGGACGCTATTGGCGGATATCGAGGACGCAGCGATCGTTCTCGACCATCGAGACCGTCTCGTATACGCCAACCAAGCTGTCAAAGACGTGTTCGGCGTCGATCCGAAGGATACGGGTACGTCGGCAGACGACCTCTTCGACTCGATCGCGGGTGAACGTCCCGATCGGGTCAGGGATATGGCCGGCAGCGAAGTAACGGTCGCGACCACACCTGACGGCGAGAGACGATGTTTTTCGGTGTCGGTGTCGGCGGTCGGTGACGACGAGAGGGGCCGCGCGTTCGTGTTCCACGAGATCACGGCGCAAAAACAGCACGAACGACTGGTCGAACGACAACGGGATAACCTCGAGACACTCAATCAGGTGTTGAGACACGACATCCGCAACGATCTGCAGTTGATCACGGCGTACACCGACTTTCTCGACGACGAGTGTGAAACAGCAGACAGCCAACGGTACGTCGACACGATCAGTGAGAGCGCCGACCACGCCGTCGAACTCACACAGACGGCGCGGGAGCTGTCTGCGGTTATGCTCTCGACGGGTGTCGAGGAGCAGCGAGTTGCGCTTCGAACGATGCTGATAAACGAAGTCACCGACGTGCGAGCCTCATATCCCGACGCGACGTTCGAGTTCGGGACAGAGATACCGTCGATCACCCTCACAGCAACCGAGATGATCTCCTCGGTGTTTCGGAACCTGTTGAAGAACGCCGTTCAACACAACGACAAGGACGCGGCCGAAGTGACCGTCTCGGCGACCGATCGGGAGGGTGCAGTAACCGTCACCGTCGCCGACAACGGTCCTGGCGTCCCCGACGACCAGAAAGAAACGATCTTCGGGAAAGGAGAGCGGGGACTGGACAGTTCTGGCTCCGGGATCGGACTCCACCTCGTCAACACGCTCGTCGACGTACACGACGGCGACGTGTGGGTCGAGGACAACGACCCCGTGGGAGCGAGGTTCGTCGTCGAACTGCCGACCACGTAGGTGGTTCGGCGTGACCGCTCCGTACTCGTGTACCCGCGAATCGGCGAGAGCCGACGCTTTTTCTCCGGTCACAGCGAACGATCTCGTGTGAACGCACGCCACCTCGACCACCTCACGCTTCGGATTCCAGACGACGGCGAAGATGCGGCACGGGCGTTCTACGGTGAGACGCTCGGCTTCCCGATCGAAGACGCGTCGTACCGCGCCGGCGAGACCCCGTTCTTCGACGTCCGGCTCTCGCCGACCGCGGTCGTCCACCTGCGGCCGACCGCGGCGTTCGATCCGCCGAGCGACGCGAGCTACGACCACCTCTGTGTCGTCGTCGAGGAGTCGCTCGAGGCGATCGAACGCGAACTCGAGCGTGCCGATGCCGACGTCGAGCGCACGCTAGATGCGCCAGTGGGGGCGACCGGTCGCGCAGGAGCCGTCTACGTTCGTGACCCGTTCGGGTACCGAGTCGAGCTGAAGACCCTCGCGTGAACAGGGTCACACCTAGTGCGGCGTTCCAACGACGTGGCGTCGGTGGGGTCGCTTAAGACCCCCGGGCGACAGGTAGAGGTATGAGCGAGCAGCAGCCACCGTCGTCCGATCCGGACGCGGGGCATCGCCGGGGTGGAGACGCCAACCGATTCGCCGGAACCAAGGACCCGGACCTCCGGAGCCGGGACGTGACCGAGGGCGCAGACCGGGCGCCACACCGCTCGATGTTCCGGGCGATGGGGTTCGACGACGACGACCTCTCGTCGCCGCTCGTCGGCGTGCCGAACCCCGCGGCGGACATCACCCCGTGTAACGTCCACCTCGACGACGTCGCGAACGCCGCGATCAACGGGATCGACGCCGCAGGCGGGATGCCGATCGAGTTCGGGACGGTCACCATCTCGGACGCCATCTCGATGGGGACGGAGGGCATGAAGGCCTCGCTCGTCTCTCGTGAGGTCATCGCCGACTCCGTCGAACTCGTCTCGTTCGGCGAGCGGATGGACGCGCTGGTCACGGTCGCGGGCTGTGACAAGAACCTGCCCGGGATGATGATGGCGGCCATTCGCACGGACCTCCCCTCGGTCTTCCTCTACGGTGGCTCCATCATGCCCGGCCACCACGAGGGACGAGACGTCACCATCGTGCAGGTGTTCGAGGGCGTCGGCGCCTACGCCGAAGGCGACATGAGCGGCGACGAACTCGACGAGCTCGAACGCCACGCGTGCCCCGGTGCCGGCTCGTGCGGCGGGATGTTCACGGCCAACACGATGGCGTCGATCTCCGAGGCGCTCGGGCTCGCCCCGCTCGGCTCGGCGTCGGCACCCGCGGAGGACCCAGAGCGGTACGATGTCGCCGAACGCGCCGGCGAGTTGGTCCTCGACTGCATCGAGCACGACCGGCGCCCGTCTGACATCCTCTCGCGGAAGTCCTTCGAGAACGCCATCGCCGCACAGACCGCGATGGGGGGTTCGACGAACGCGGTGTTACACCTGCTCGCGCTGGCGGCCGAGGCGGACGTCGACCTCGCGATCGAAGACTTCGATGCGATCTCGAAGCGAACGCCGAAGATCGCCAACCTCCAGCCCGGCGGCTCTCGGGTGATGAACGATCTCCACGAGATCGGTGGCGTCCCGGTCGTGATCCGTCGGCTGCTCGACGCCGGGTTGTTCCACGGCGACGCGATGACCGTGACCGGCCGGACCGTGGCCGAAGAGCTCGCGGAGCTCGAAGCGCAGGGCGTGCTTCCAGACGACGACGCGATCGAGGCCGACTTCCTCTACACGGTCGACGAGCCGAAAGAAGACGAGGGCGCGATCAAGGTCCTCGACGGGAACCTCGCACCCGACGGCGCGGTGTTGAAGGTGACCGGCGACGACGCGTTCTATCACGAGGGACCGGCTCGGGTCTTCGAGAACGAGGAAGACGCGATGGCGTACGTGCAGTCCGGACGAATCGAGTCTGGAGACGTCATCGTCATTCGAAACGAGGGTCCCGTCGGCGGCCCTGGCATGCGCGAGATGCTCGGCGTGACCGCGGCCGTCGTCGGCGCGGGCCACGAAGAAGACGTCGCGTTGCTCACCGACGGGCGGTTTTCGGGAGGGACCCGCGGACCGATGATCGGCCACATCGCGCCAGAGGCGGCCGTCGGCGGCCCAATCGGACTCATCGAAGACGGTGACGAGATCACGGTCGACATCCCCAACCGCGAACTCTTCGTCGACCTCGCAGACGAGGAGCTGAAGAAGCGCGCCGAGGGATGGGAGCCGCCCGCGCCGCAGTACGAGGGCGGCGTCTTCGCCAAGTACGCCCGTGACTTCTCGTCGGCCGCAATCGGGGCGGTGACGAATCCGCGGCTCACCCCGGACGAGTAGCGCGTTGTCTCAGGCGGCCGAGGGAGACTCGACCTCGGCCGCGTCGGCGCTCTCGCTCTCCCCGACGTGGACGGACTCGGCACACCAAACGTTGCTCCGACGGCCAGCCCGAGAGAGCTCGAGCCGAACGACGGCACCGGCGGGAACCGCACCGAGCCGTTCGCGGGTGGTGCCGTCGGCGTAGTCGACGATGTGGAACGTCTCGTTGCGGGGATGTGCACGTACCGCGGCGTGATCGTGATCGTTCTGTTCGGAAACGACGGTGTAGGTGTTCGTCTTCGACATCTTGATTCGATTTTGTGGAAGAACGTATTTGAACCCTCCGTATCAACACTCGATACCGTCAAAGGCGATACGATCTGTATAAGGACCACGCTCGAAGCGCCGATACGCACGCGTAGCTGCCAGGAACGCTTCGATCGGTCACGTCGACGGGTGACCGTCTGTGGCGTCGCCACCCGACGACTCCTCGGCGTCTGTGCCCGTCGCGACCGGCCCGCCGGCTCGCCGCCACTCGGTGAGACTTCCCTCGTAGAATCCGACGTCTGAGTACTCCAGCGTCTCGAGGAGCACGTACGTGTGGCTTATTCGACGCGCGGTGTTGCAGTAGAGGATCACGCGCCGGTTCGGGTCGATTCCTCGCTCGGCGAGGATCGAACGCAGCTCGGCTGTCGGGCGGACGGTTCGGGCGTCGGTGTCGACGAGCGCGCGCCAATCCAGCTGTACGGCCCCCGGGAGGTGGCCGGTTGCGTACTCGTCGGGCGTACGCGTGTCGACGAGGGTCGTCTCGGGATCGTCGATCGCGGCCGATACGACCTCGCGGTCGACGAGCGGACCGTCCGCACGAAACGACGCGGGGTACGTCACGCTCGGCGTGCGCCTCTCGGCGTCGGCGTCTGCGGTCGATCGCGTTGTCGGCTGGGTGCGACTCCAGACTGAGTAGTCGCCGTCGAGGAGGTGGAGCCGCGACGGGTCGTGGCCGTACAACTCGGCGGTGACGAGGAACCGGGCGGCGAAGACGCCGTGGGTGTCGTCGTACGCGACGACGTGGTCGTCGGGGGCGATACCGGCTTCGCCGGCGAGCCGGGCGAACGTGTCCGCGCCGGGGAGCATCCCGGCCTCGCCGGCGGCCGGTTCGTCTGCCCGGAACGAGTCGAACGGGACGGAGACCGCCCCTGGAACGTGGCCGATGCCGTCGTACTCCCAGGCGTCACGCACGTCGACCACGACGACGTCGGACTCCTCGAGTCGGTTCGCGACCCAGTCGACGGTTACGAGTCGGTCGTTCATACCGGTACGACCACCGCACCGGTGCTGTCCACTCGGGTTCCGTCAACGACCGCCCCTGCTCGTCGACTCGCGCAGATGTTGCCGGGACGGGAGAGGAGCGGCCGACCGTGCCGTGAGAATCGTGCTTATACGGTCACCGCGTGTGGTTTGGACTGCATGAGTGACTCCGACTCCGAGTACGCGAACGACGTGCTCGTCGACGCCGACTGGGTCGCCGACCGACTCGACGCGTTCGAGCGCGACGATCCCGATCACCGACTCGTGGAAGTCGACGTCGACACCGAGGCGTACGACGACGAACACGCGCCGGGTGCGATCGGCTTCAACTGGGAGACAGACCTCCAGGACCAACAGACGCGAGACGTGCTCTCGAAGGCCGACTTCGAGGCGTTGCTCGGCGCACACGGCATCACCGAGGACTCGACGGTCGTGTTGTACGGAGACAATGCCAACTGGTTCGCGGCGTACACCTACTGGCAGTTCAAATACTACGGGCACGACGACGTCCGGCTGCTCGACGGCGGCCGCGAGTACTGGCTGGACAACGACTACCCGACCACCGAGGCGGTACCGGAGCCGTCTCCAGTCACGTACGAGGCGTCGGGTCCGCGCGAGTCGATCCGCGCGTATCGCGACGACGTAGAGAACGCGATCGACCGTGGACTCCCGCTCGTTGACGTCCGCTCGCCGGAGGAGTTCCGCGGCGAGGTGCTCGCTCCGCCGGGACTCAACGAGACCGCACAGCGCGGCGGGCACATCCCGGGCGCACAGAACGTCTCGTGGGCGGCCGTCACGAACGACGACGGGACGTTCAAAGCTGCCGACGAACTCAGCGAGCTCTACGCGGGGTACGGCATCGACGGCGAGGAGACGACGGTCGCGTACTGCCGGATCGGCGAGCGGTCGTCGGTCGCGTGGTTCGCGCTCCACGAGCTGTTGGGCTACGACGACACGGTCAACTACGACGGCTCCTGGACCGAGTGGGGGAATTTGGTCGGTGCGCCGGTGGAGACAGGCGAGGCCGAGTGAGGGACGAACGAGGGCTCGAGAATCGACCGGGGAACAGCGTGACCCGTGAGACAGGCGAGGCCGAGTGAGGGACGAACGAGGCCTCGAAGCGGAACGGTGAGGGTTAGAGCCGTGGAGCAGGGCGAGGCCGAGTGAGGGACGAACGAGGCCTCGAAGCGGAACGGTGAGGGTTAGAGCCGTGGAGCAGGGCGAGGCCGAGTGAGGGACGAACGAGGGCTCGAGAATCGACCGGGGGCGTAGACGGCCCCGACCATCAAGTACGACAGCACACCAAAGAGAACCTACCGATGGACGCAACCGCGTGCGTGCAGACGATCCGCGAGACGAACGAGACCGAACTCTCCAGGCTTGGCTCCTCGAAGTCGCTGTTCGCCGACACCGGCGGGGAGATGGAGTCCGCGGCGGTCCTTGAGGCCGCGGCGACCGCCGAGTATCACGCCGCAGCGACGTACGACTCGTGGGCCGAGACGGAGACGGGGACCGTCGCCGAGGCGTTCGCCACCACGGCGGCAGAGGAGCGTTCCCACTACGAACGCGTGACGGCCGAACTCGACGCCCACGAGCCGGGACCGGTGCCCCCGATACAGTCGTCCCTCCGGGACCACGAGGAGACTGTCGAACGACTCGGGGGGTTCATCGGTCGTACCCTCGCCGCCGAGGGGTCGAAGACGCAAATAACCGGCTTCTTCGTCGGGAACGCCGACCCCCAGACGGCGAGCCTGTTTCGCGAGATGGGCGACGACCTCGACGCGCAACTTGCCCGGGCGCGTTCGTGTCTCGACGAGGTGTGTGACGACGACGCGGCCTACGAGCGCGCCGCAGAGGCCGCGAGCGCGGCTATCGAGGTCGCCTACGAGACGTACACCGACCAGCTCGAGTCGCTCGGGGTCAATCCGAAGCCGGTCTGTTGACTCCGGCAGTCCGAACCGACCCACGAGCGGAATCAGCACGGCTTTCCACGAGGCTCGTGTACGAAGACGTATGGAGACCGAGAGCAGAGACGACCGAGGCGGCGTCGCGCTGTTCGTCGACGGACCGAACGTGTTGCGCGACGAGTTCGACGTGGATCTCGACGACGTCCGCGAAGCCGCTCGGGCCGAGGGGCCGCTCGTGACGGCGCGGCTGTATCTCGACGAGCACGCCACGCCGGGACTGATCCAGGCGGCCGAAGCGCGCGGGTTCGAGGTCGTCGTGACGAGTGGCGACGTCGATGTGAAACTCGCGGTCGACGCCGCCCGGTTCGCCGCCGAGTCCCGCATGACGACGCTGGCGATCGCCTCACGGGATACCGACTTCAAGCCCGTCGTCGAGACGGCGAACGGCTACGGGATCCGGACCCTCGCGATCGCGCCGGGCGAGCTGGGCCGGTCCGACGCCCTTCGCAACGCCGCCACCGACTCGGTGACGCTCGGTGAGTGTACGTCGGGGGACGACGAGGGAAACGGAGACGGTCGGGACGCCACGGCCGGGGCGGAGACCACGACCGAGGAGGAGCCGGCGACGCCGAGCCGTGGTGGCGGTGAGGGGTCGGCGGCCGGCGGGTGAGTCGCTGATCCACGCGCGAGACGGCTGGCGAGCCGCCCTACCCGTCTTCTCGACGCGTCCCACGGCGTTGCCATCCGTCTCGAAGCCGGCCGACGGCGAGCGCGAGCACTCCACTGGCGATCGAGACGACGACCGCGACGAGTGCCATCGCGGGGATGAGTCCGTGGCGCTCCACCGCGGCGTCGACAGCGAGCCGTAGGTGACCGACGGCCGGGATCGCCACGAGAGCCTTCGCGTGGATCCGGTCCTCGCGAACGACGGGTGCGATTCCCACGCTCTGGTCGTACCGGCCGTTTGCGTCGCCGTACGTCACGCACCCGTCGTACGGCGCCGGACAGGTGCTGAGGTCGTCACACGTCTCCTCGACCATCGCCGGGTCACCGCGTTTCGTCCAGTCTTCGCCCGCCGAGACGTGGAACGCAACGCGGTGGAGGATCGGTCGGTCGCGGCCGACCGGAGCGGCGAAGACGACGACGTCGCCTGCGCGGCCGAACCGCTCCGGTGGGGCGCTGCGGGTATCCTCGATGGAGTCACTCCCTACGGGTTCGTTCCACGGGAATCGGTCGGCCGCCGTGACGACGACGAGGTCTCCGCGCTCGACAGCCGGTGACATACTGCTGCTCTCGACGGCGACGAGCGGCGGCCAGGTTCTGGTCACGACGACGAGGACGAGCGCGACGAGCACCACGACACGGACGGGGCCGAGCCGATCGCGAACGCGACGAGACACGTACAGATACCAGACAGGATCGATCTTGAGCGTGTCGACGGTGTCGTCTCGGCCACTCCGTCGAACGAGCGTGGTGTCGACGCCGGAGGGCAGGCGTGCGTCGGCCGGGTCTGCCCGAGCGTGAGAACGACTCAGCACCGTGCACAGCGATCCCGTGTCACAAGACATTAGACCCGGCTCGGTGTTCTCCGATCGTGACCGACCGACTCCCGCCACTGTACGACGTTCACGAGGATCGCGGCGCGAGGTTCACGGACTTCGGCGGCTGGCAGATGCCGGTTCAGTACGACTCGATCCGCGAAGAGCACGCCGCCGTCCGCGAGACGGTCGGGATCTTCGACGTCTCACACATGAGTGAAATCGAGGTGTCGGGACCCGACGCGACCGTCTTGATGGACCGACTGACAACGAACGACGTGGCGGCGCTCGACCCAGGCGATGCACAGTACGCAGGGATCACGACCGACGACGGCATCCTCCTCGACGACACCGTGGTGTACCGACTTCCCGACGGCACCGAGGCTGGTTCTGCGAGCGCGGTGCTCTCGGATCTCGACGACGGGCTGTACGAGCCGAGCGGTGAGCCGGCATACTTCTTCGTACCGAATGCCGGACACGACGACGAGATGCTGGATCGCTGGGTCGACCACCGCGGCGCGGACGACTTCGACGCGACGGTCGCAAACACCACAGACGCGTGGGCGATGGTAGCCGTCCAAGGGCCGGCAGCAGCGGACGCGATGGAACAGGCGATCACTGACGAGGGCGCTGCGGTGTCGGTCGACTCGCTGTCACCGTTTCAGGCAACCGTTGCGCCGGTCGCGGACGTGCCGAGCTGGGTGGCCCGTACGGGGTACACCGGCGAAGACGGCTTCGAGATCGTGTGTCCCGCAGCCGAGGTGAAGGCCGTGTGGAACGCCTTCGACGCCCAGCCGTGCGGGCTCGGCGCGCGCGACACGCTCCGGATGGAGATGGGATTCCTCCTCTCCGGACAGGACTTCGACCCCGACGACGAGCCTCGAACCCCGTACGAGGCCGGTATCGGCTTCGTCGTCGACCTCGACACGCCGTTCGTCGGTCGGGACGCCCTGGCGGCGGCACGAGCTGACGGAGACGGGCCGACAGAGACGTTCACTGGTATCCGACTTCGCGATCGCGGGGTGCCGCGAGCGGGCTACGCCGTCACTGACGGCGACGGGACCCGGATCGGCACGCTCACCTCCGGGACGATGAGTCCGACGCTCGGAGAGCCCATCGGACTGGGGTACGTCGAAGCGACCCACGCCGAGCCGGGGGCCGACGTGGCGGTCGTCGTCCGCGGCGATCAGAAAGCGGCGGTCGTCACCGCACCACCGTTTCTCGGCCGATAATCCGTCAATCGCCGGGTGCTCGGCCGTCCCCGACACGCTTAACAGTCGAAGCCACACATCGTACTGCAATGCGTACCGATGCGCCGAGCGACGCGACGTCCGGCTCCGAGACCGACGAGACGGCCGAGTCGCGGGCGTTCGCGAGGACCTGTGAGGCGCTCGTCGACCAGATCCTCGCCGGAGAGATCGACCGCGACGACCTCGAGTCGGCCAAGCTCGACGCCTGCAGCACGTTCTCTGCCTCGCGCGTTCCGAAGAACACGGACATCCTCGACCACGCCCCGCCGGAAGCGCGTGAGGACGTGATCGAGGTCGTCCGTCGCAAGCCGGTTCGGACGGCCTCCGGCGTCTCACCGGTCGCGATCATGACCTCGCCGAAGCTCTGTCCGCACGGGAAGTGTCTCTACTGTCCCGGCGGCCCCGCCTCGGAGTTCTCTTCGGCGCAGTCGTATACGGGCCACGAGCCGGCTGCCGCCCGCGGCGAGCAGAACGACTACGACCCGTACGGCCAGGTGACGCTGCGACTCGAGCAGTACCGGAAGATCGGCCACCCCGTCGATAAGGTCGAACTGATCCTCATGGGTGGGACGATGACGGCACGCTCACACGACTACCAGGAGTGGTTCGTCAAGCGGGCCCTCCAGGCGATGAACGACTACGACCTCGACGCGGAGCCCGAACCCGCAGAGGGCGTCTCGTTCGCCCCGAGCCCCGAACAGACCGAGTTCGAGTACCTCGAAGACGTGATCGCCGAGAACGAGACCAACGCGATCCGGAACATCGGGACCACCTTCGAGACGAAGCCCGACTGGTGTGACCCCGAACAGATCGACCGCATGCTAGACCTCGGCGGCACCAAAGTCGAGGTCGGCGTCCAGACCACCTACGAGCGCATCAACCGCGAGATGCACCGCGGACACGGCAACGAGGCCTCCCGAGACGCCAACCGACGGCTCAGAGACGCCGCGTTCAAGGTGGGCTTTCACATGATGCCCGGCCAACCGGGGATGACCCGAGAGATGTGTCTCGAAGACTTCCGCCAGCTGTTCGAGAACCCCGACTGGCGGCCGGACTACCTCAAGATCTACCCCACGCTCGTCGTCGAGGGGACGCGCGTGTTCGACCGGTGGCACCGCGGCGACTTCGACCCGCTCACGAGCGAGGAAGCGGCGGACCTCGTCGCCGAGGTCATGGCACACATTCCGAAGTACACCAGACTGCAACGCGTCCAGCGTGACATCCCCGCGGACTTCATCGACGCCGGCGTCCAGAAGTCGAACCTCCGCCAGCTGGCCGACGAGCGCGCCGAGACGAAGGGGATCATCCAGCGCGACATCCGCGCCCGCGAGGTCGGCCACAGCGACGAGACGCCCGAGCCCGACGACGTCGAACTCAACGTGCTCACCTACGAGGCCGCCGGCGGGACCGAACACTTCCTCTCGTTCGAAGACCCCGTCCGAGACCTCCTCGTCGGCTTCTGTCGGCTCCGGTTCCCGTCCTTTGCGGACGGCCAGCCGGGCGCTCCCGGAACCGAGTCCGACGCGATTCGACACGAACTCGAAGACGCCGCACTGGTCCGCGAGCTCCACGTCTACGGGAGCGAGGTCGGACTCGGCGGGGACGGCGACTGGCAGCATCGGGGATACGGCCGTCGGCTGATCGAACGCGCCGAGTCGCTCGCGCGTGAGGCGGGCTACAGAAAGATGGCTATCATCTCCGGCATCGGCGCCCGCGAGTACTACCGACGAAAGCTCGGCTACCACCAGGACGGCCCGTACGTCTCGAAGCGGCTGTGAGTCGGAGATCTCGGTGGCTCACTCGGTGAGCGGGAGAAAAATACCAAAGACGAACGGCGACAGAAGCGCTACTGCAGCTCCAATGAACTCGAGATCGACGAGGAGTGCCTGCTCCCACGCTGGAATCTGCGTTCCAGTCGCGTTAACAAACACCATTCCAAGCGTGCCGATCAAAAACAGTCCGACACCAGTGGCAAAGGCTCGTTTCGTCAGCGTCGGGTAGTCGATGGTTCCGTATCGTCCGGCCATATGTGAAGCGCCGTCGAAGCCAGTATATATCTTTTGCTCGCCGCGTGACGCGGTGTGTTCGGGTGCCAACACACGCACCACAACGACACGCCTTTTCCCGGCCCGCGTGTGTGACGCGTATGGACGCGAAGCGGGAGCTCTCGAGCGTCGACCTGCGGGCGCTCGTCACCGAACTCGGTCGGTACGAGGGCGCGAAAGTCGACAAGGCGTACCGCTACGACGAGGATCTCATCCGGCTGAAGCTCCGCGACTTCGACCGTGGGCGCGTCGAACTGTTGATCGAAGTCGGCGAGGTGAAGCGGGCGCACGTCGCCGACCAGGAGCACGTCGCCGACGCGCCCGGGCGCCCGCCAAACTTCGCGAAGATGCTCCGCAATCGCCTCTCCGGGGCGGACTTCGCCGGCGTCTCACAGTACGAGTTCGACCGGATCCTCACCTTCGAGTTCGAACGGGACGATGAGAACACGACGCTCGTCGCGGAGCTGTTCGGGCAGGGCAACGTCGCCGCGCTCGACGAGACCGGCGAGGTCGTCGGGTCGCTGTCGACCGTGCGGCTCAAATCGCGCACGATCGCTCCGGGCTCACAGTACGAGTATCCGGCTTCGCGGCTCAATCCACTGACGGTCGGTTACGAGACGTTCGCCCGCCACATGGACGACTCCGACACGGACGTCGTCCGAACGCTCGCTACCCAGCTCAACCTCGGCGGACTCTACGCCGAGGAGGTGTGTTCGCGCGCGCGCGTCGACAAGGAGCTTCCGATCGCGGAGGCCGACGAGTCGGTGTACCGCGCGCTCCACGACGCCCTCGACCGGATCGGCACGCGACTGCGCGCCGGCGACATCGACCCGCGCATCTACGAGGAGCCGCTCGAATCTGCGGCCGCCGACGAGGGCGCCGATGCCGGCGATCGACCCGTCGTCGACGTCACTCCGTTTCCGCTTGCAGAACACGAGAACCTCCCGAGCGTCGGGTTCGACTCGTTCAACGCCGCGGTCGACGAGTACTTCTATCGGCTCGACCGCACCAGTGAGGCCGCAGACGAGCCGCCGGCAGACGCCGCCCCGTCCCGACCGGACTTCGAGGCCGAAATCGCCAAACAAGAACGGATCATCGAGCAACAACGGGGCGCGATCGAGGGATTCGAAGAACGGGCCGCAGCGGAGCGCGAGCGCGCCGAGCGCCTCTACGCGCACTACGACCTCGTCGACGAGGTGCTCTCGACGGTCCAGACGGCCCGGGCGGACGACGTGCCGTGGAACGAGATCGAGTCCACGCTGGCGGCGGGAGCCGACCGGGGTATTCCGGCGGCCGAGGCGGTCGTCGACGTCGACGCCAGCGCGGGGACGGTCACCGTCGAGCTCGGAGACGACGGGACGCGGGTCGAACTCGAAGCCGACGACGGCGTCGAGGTGAACGCGGACCGACTCTACCGCGAGGCGAAGCGGATCGAAGCGAAGAAGGCCGGCGCCGAGGAGGCGATCGAGTCGACGCGTCGGGAACTCGAGGCCGTCGAGGCGCGAAAGGCCGCCTGGGAGGCCGACGACGGCGACGAGGGGCAGCGTGGCGAGGGTGAGTCGGCGACCGACGACGACGAGGAGCCGGCGGCGTCGACGGCCGACTGGCTCTCCCGGTCGTCGATCCCGATCCGGGCCCCGGAGGACTGGTACGAGCGGTTCCGATGGTTCCACACCGCCTCGGGATACCTGGTCATCGGCGGGCGAAACGCCGACCAGAACGAGGCGATCGTCAAGAAGTACATGGGCCCACACGACCGCTTTTTTCACACCCAGGCACACGGCGGGCCGGTGACGGTCCTGAAGGCAGCGGGCCCGTCCGAGTCGCCGGAGCCCGTCGACTTCGACGACGCGACCCTCCGTGAGGCGGCCCAGTTCGCGGTGTCGTACTCCTCGGACTGGAAGGACGGCCGCGGCGCGGGCGACGCGTACATGGTGTCGCCCGACCAGGTGTCGAAGACGCCAGAGAGCGGCGAGTACGTCGAGAAAGGGAGCTTCGTCGTTCGGGGCGACCGCACGTACTTCGAGGACGTACCGTGCCGGGTCGCGGTCGGCGTCCAGTGTGAACCCGTCACCCGCGCCATCGGCGGGCCGCCGTCGGCGATCGAAGGCAGGGCGGCGACGGCGGTCACACTGGAGCCCGGGATGTACGCGCAGAACGACGCCGCGATGATGGTGTACCGCGAGCTGAAGTCGCGATTTACAGACCAGTCGTTCGTGCGGAAGGTGGCGAGCGCAGACCAGCTACAGGAGTTCCTCCCGCCGGGCGGCTCCGACGTCGTCGAGTGAGCGCGAGGCTTTCATTCGTCCGCCCCGGAAGCGGAGCATGAGCTTCGAGACGCTTCCAGACGGCTGGCAGGTGTGGAACGAGGAGCCGAGCGGGCGCGCGATCCTCGTGTATCGCCCCGACGTCTTCGGCGGCGACGACCTCCCGTCCGCGTGTCTCCCGACTATCTACCTGACGAACGGGTCGCGCCGCAAGCGCCCGGGTGCCGGTCAGTACGCCACCGACGAGTGGCACGTCGTGTTGTACCTGGAGCCGGAGATCGAGGCGGTCGCCGAGACGTACGACACGCGTGAGCAGGGAGCCCACGGGGCCGTAGACGTTGCCGAGCGATTCGCCGACGGTGGTGTCGACTACCGCGGGGCGTACCAGGTCCCGCGTGACGCGTACTTCGAGCGACTCGACGAGTACGTGGGTTGACTTCCTCCCACGACTTCAGTCCTGTCTTTTACCCACAAGTCGTCCCGACGAGATGGGCGGGGCGAAGCGGTAAAAATTGCTTTCATCGTCGGGAGTGGGGAGTCTCATCCCGAGCAACCGGGTATGCCGACGACGAGTCGACCCGGTTTGAGCAGCCCCTGTGACCCGATCGGCAATCCCGGTCGGTGTCTCGGTCCGTCAGGATTCGTCTCAGATCCTCCTTGATAGCGGCTAAAACGCCACATTGGGATGTTGTGGACTTATGGGTAAAAGACAGGACTTCAGTCGTGGGCTCTCTCCTCTGTTCTCTGTAGTGAAGCCTGTCGGCGTGGAACCGCGAGACTTCGGCGACGAAGTCCGACGAGCAGTGGTCCGGACGCGCGTCTTCGGTGTCCGCGTGCCCGTCCGCTGCCGACGCCGGCTCCGTGCCGGTGAGGCGCCGTACGCTGTCGACGTCCGGTGCCAGACCGTACTCGAAAAACGCCGCTTCGGCACCGTCGACGACGTCTAGGAGCGCGTTCCGATCGGGTGAGACGAGACTGAGGTGTGTGGCCATCGCCATGGGCAGGAGTGAACGGGCCGCATCGGGTCTTGGGCAGCGTTCGCGGACGAGTCGTGAGACACCCGGACGCCGTCCGGTGCGCACCAGTCCATACTGTCGTGTCCGGCGCTGTGCGGATACCCGTCACGGCTCGTCACCGATGTTCCGCGTCCCGGTCGCGCGGCCGACGCGCCGGTAGCGACTCTCGTCTCCGGCCAAGCCGGCCGACGGATTGAAACGGCGCCTCGGCGTCTATACGCGTGTGAATGCCGGGCGAGACCGACCGCGAGACCGACCGTTCGGCGTCCTCGGGTAGCGGCGAACCGTCGTGGCCGACGAGTCCGCTGACGGCATCAGTTCCACCTCCAGACGCGGTCTGTGACGTCGAGCGTCCGACCGGTATCGTCGTGTGGCACCGGAAGCATCTCCGCGTCGAAGACCACCTGGCGCTGTCGCGTGCCGTCGCCGACGGCGACGCGGTCTGTCCGCTGTTCGTGTTCGACCCGACGTTCTACGAGGACAGCGGCCTCGCGTGCGACGCCCGGATCCGACTACTCGAGGAGGCGGTCGCGAGCCTCGACCGGCTCTACGCGGCGGCGTCTCTCGATGCAGTGGACGTGGACGCGACGGGGCGACTCACCGACGAACTGGACACCTCGACGTCCGCGACCGGAGCGGCCGATAAGCCGCCGGACACACTAGAGCGTTCGGACCCACCGGGGTTGACCTTCGGGTACGGCGATCCGGTCGAGGTCCTGTCTCGATTCGTCGACCGCGGCTGGCGTGTCGTGACGATGGCGACACCTACGAGCCGCTACGGCAAACGGCGAGACGAGCGCGTGCGGGACGCCTGTGGCGACGCCGTCACGTTCGTCTCCGGCGACGGCCTCGTCCGCGGTGAAGCGTGGCCGCGGTCGGACTGGCAGACACGAGTCACCGAGTGGCTCGCAGCCGATCGACACACACCGGGGTGGGAGGACCACGACACGGTCCGCGTCACGATCCGCACCGGCGTCACGCCGGCGGCAGTCGACCGCTGCTTCGAGATCGCTCCCGCGAAGACGCAGGTTCCGGAGGGGACCCACCGCGCGGCGACGACTGCGCTACGAGCGTTCGCCGACCGGGTCCAGTCGTACCCGAGTAACATCTCAGCGCCGCAGGACGCTCGCGACGGCACGAGTGGGCTCTCGCCGTACCTCAACTTCGGTCTGCTCTCGGTCCGGCAGGCACACCAGTACGTCGCCGACACCGCGCCGTCGTGCAGAGGAGCGGATATGTTCGAGAGTCGGCTCGTCTGGAACCTCCACTACAATCAGAAGCTCGTCGACTGGCCGGGGTGGACGGAGCAGGCGGTCAACCCCGCGTTCGAAGGCCGCAACGAAGCGTCTCACGACGCGGACCTCGTGAGCGCGTGGAAGCGTGGACGAACGGGATTCCCGATGGTCGACGCGTCGATGCGATGTCTTCGACAGACCGGGTGGCTCAACTTTCGAATGCGCGCGATGTGTGCGTCGTTTTTCACGCACGTGCTCCACCAGCCGTGGTGGATCGGCGCGGACTGGTATCACCACCACCTCATCGACAGCGACGTCGGCATCAACTACACGCAGTGGCAGAGCCAGGCGGGGCTCATCGGCAAACCGTCACAGCGCGTGTACAACCCCCGGAAGCAGGTCCGCGACCACGATCCCGAAGGCGACTGGATCACGCGGTGGGTCCCCGAGCTCGCCGACCTGCCCGGCGCGTTCCTCGACCGACCTGAAAGGACGCCACTCGCCGTCCAGCGGGCGTGTGGGGTGCGAGTTGGCGAGACGTACCCACGCCCGGTCGTGGAGTTCGAGGCGCGTCGTGAGCGGTTCTGGTCGCAGTACGAAGACCGGCGGCCCGAGGCCGCACGGGAGCTTCGACGCCCGGAGATCGCGAAACGCGCCTCGTTCTCCGGCGGTTACGCCGCCGCACGGGCCATCGCGGACGAACACGGGGCGGCCGAGAGTGACGCGCCGGACGGAATGCAGCTCTCGCTCGATGACCTCGCCGAGACAGACGGTGTCGTCGAGACAGACGGTGTCGCCGAGACCACGGGAACGGCGACGCGGTCTGTGACCGACGCGAGGAAACCGGTCGATCCGCCTTCACCCGACCAACGAGCAGCGAGGACACAGACGACCGTTCCGACCGGAGTGGGACAAGACATCGGTGAGCCGTCACCAGACGATCGTGCGGCCGCGTCGAGCCAACGCCGAGACGGCGAGGAAGGCGGTGATCCTGATCAGAAACGAGACGTGCGCCACACCGGACAAACGCGATTCCAAGACTTCGAGTGACCGGTCCTACGCGCGCCGAGCGTGCAGCCGAGCGACGCTGCCGTCGGTACGGGTACGAAGTGCCACCGACGTCCACCGGTCCGATACCCAGTGCACCGCCTCGGGGCCACGTCTCGAGGTACGCGTCTCGGACGTCGCGAACTCGCTTGCGAGCCGTGCCGGTTGCGGCAGCGGTGAAGCCACTCCTGTGACTTCGCTCTCGCCCGTCTCGTTCGCACTGCAGATGATGGTCGCTGTGCCGGCATGCACCCGAGCCCGATCAGACGATGCCGACGATGACCAGTACCCCAACGACGAACAACAGCGTCGCGAGCACACCTCCTAAAACTAAGGGTCTGTTCTCCATCGCCTTCTCGTGAAGCGGCATGGCGGCGTACTCCTCGCGGAACGCGTCGAGGTTCTCCTCGTCGTAGAAGTACTTCGTCTTCAGTGCGAACCGTTCGGTCACCGCACAGCCGGTACAGACCGGCTTCCCTTCGAACCGCTCGGTTTTGCTGTGGGTGGCACAGGCGATCGCCCCGCAGTTCGGACAGTAGGTGTACGGCTCGTCTGTGCCGCTCGTCTCACAGTGGACACACCGGTGGATCCCGTCCTCCAGAGTGACCCGTGAGGGGCCAGCAGCATAGTATTCGTACGGATACGAGTACTCCAGCATCTCTGTCGTCTGCCGAACTGCAGGTAGATACACCGGCTCGATCGATCGCACTGAGACGTCCGAGCGATTCGGCTCACACGTCTTGTTGTACGTGACGTTGTTGTCGCCGGTGTAAGTCACCGTCGTCGTGTGGTACTCCTGGAGGCGGTCGACAGCCCACTCCTTGTACTCCGTTTGGGTCTGGCCGAACCGTCGTTCGTCGACGTCGTCGAAGACCTCCCCGAACTGCTCGACATCGAGGTCGACCGTCGCGTGGAAGTTCTCGGTGACCAGCGTCGCGACATCGTCGTCGGCCACCTTCGGATGGCCGCGCTCAGCGTGGACAACGAACTGTGTGCGGTCGTTGATCCGGTGGATGACACCGACGGAGGTCTCGAAGACCGCGTTCGTGTCGGCGGTGATCGCAACCACCGGTCGGAACGTCACCTGCGAGTGCGGCACCGGCAGATCCGCGGCCTCAATGTTCTCGATGTCGCGGAACGCCTCCTGGACAGGTGCGTCGACATCCGCCGCCGGATCGTACGGTCGGAGCGTCTCGTCACAAAGTATCTCGATGCGCCCGTTGTAGAGATCGAGACCGATTTCGTCGGCGATCTCCCGAAGGCCCTCGCCGTCGATCAGCTCGATGGGATAGGGATCGTCGCTCCGCTGGAGCCGGTCGGCGTACTCCTCGGCAGGGTTCGTAAATCGACCAGTGGTGGCGACCATCCCGCGCGTTGGGCCGTCGAAGTCGAACGTCGCGACGGCCGAGTGCAGCTTCTGGACGACCGGCCGGCCGACCGTCCCGGTGTGCTTGCACTCGACGATGATCGCCCGTCGCGTGCCGTCGACGACCTCCTCCATGATGACGTCGCGCCCCTCGTCGGCCGTCCGCTCGGCCTGGCGGACGTTCTCGTAGCCGAGGTTGCGAAAGACGTCCTCCATCACGTCCTCGAACTCGAATCCAGAGAGGTCGTCCAGTACAGTCATCCGAACGTGCGTAGACAGCAACGTCCAGTACATAAACGTCGCGTGGTGGGGTGCGTGGCGGCGACGGTCGAACGCTACTGCTTCAGCGGTATGACGCCCGCGACCGGCCGGAGGACCAATCGCGGTCGTTCGCGTCGGCGTTGACGACCGCGAGCGAGTGACATCTACTGTCGCCCGGTCACTCCGGCTGGTACGGGTCGGTTGCGACGTCGAGACGGTACACGTCCTCGTCGGCGTCGAAGCCGGCGTCGAACGCGTAGAGGTAGCCGAGCCCTTCGACCTGCATGTACGCGACGATGCAGGCGTCGACGAACGAGAACTGTTCGTGCTGCCGGAAAATGCCCTTCGCGGTCGCGAACGCGTCCGCCGTCAGCGACTCGACGTGAAGGCGCGTGTTCTCCTCCACCCGATCGAGGAAGTCGACGGCGGCGTCATGGCCCGCATGCGTCGTCAGGCCGTTCAGTGTTTCTCCGAGTACGTAGTCCAGAATCACCGCTTCAGGGAGGTCTGCGGTGTCGATGCCGCGGAGGATCGGGAGTGCACTCTCATGCGCGCTGTCCCGACGGTACGCCGCCGCGAAGAGAACGCTCGTGTCGACGAGTGCCCGAGGCATCTACTCGGAGCCGACGCCCCACGCGTCGTGTTCCGTCTCAACGTCGGTTTCTTGAGCCCCGTCGTATCCGTCGAAGTCGCTGAACGTCCCGTTCCGCTGTTGGACAACTCGCACACGGAGTGTTCCGTCATCCTCGATCTGCCAGCGGAGCTTGTCACCGTCGTCGATCTCCATCTCCCGACGGATGTGCGCGGGGATGTTCGCTTGGTTCCCCGAGACTTTGCTCTCGGAATCAACGCTCTCACTGCTCATAGCGGGGGTACGCGACCGCCCTCAATAAACTTAGTGTGGTCACACACTACTCTCGAAGCCACGATACCGAACACGCCTACTCAGGACTGTGGTGTCGGCGCAGTGTGGTCGACGCCGACGAGACTGTACCGCTTCGAACCACGATCCTGCTCGACGTCGACGAGGTTGTACTGCTCCAGCTTCGGCAGGTGGTTCTCTCGGAGGTACCGCAGCGTCACGGGGTCGTCATGCTCCTCTTAGTGCCCGACTGAACCGGGATCGTCTCGGTTCTCACGACGCTCGCGACGCTCCTCTGCGCGTTCCGTCATGTCGTCGACCTGGTCGTCGCGGTAGATCCGCCGGAGGATCGCTTCCGCCTCGTCGAGGACACCGAGCGAGGGAAACACGACGAGAACCAGGTTCGAGACCTTCTCACAGACGCCGATTTCCGTGAGTCGAGAGACGTGGTATCGGATCGTCGAACGAGCGAGTCCGGTCCGCTCTTCCAGCGCGACGAAGTGAGCTTCACGACCCACTCGCGGCCGGACGTCGGAACGTCGAGCCACGGGAGGTCCTCGTGAGTCACCTCCGCAGCAATCCCAGGCTCCTCGTCACGGTCACCGACGACGTCGTACCACAGCTGGTGGACTGCCGAGTAGAGCGCGAGGTCTCGGTCAGCATCGTTGAAACCGGCCTGCGCGGCGGTGCCGTGTGCTACAGGACGGGGCGCGACCCGATTCTCGATTCGCGGGCCGGGAAGCGTCCCGATTGTAGCGTCGGACGTGCTTGGAATGTCGACGCTCACGCGGACCCACCTCCTGTGCTGGAAACCCGGAGACGGCTCTGGGGGTCGCTACGTTTGTCGTTTGGACAGCGAGAATCGCCCCTCTCTGGAAGTAGCGTAAGTACGGAAATTAGGTGGCTGGGGAGTTGTACGGCCCCAACCGCGGTGGCATAACGCCGACCGCTTCTGAGGTGGGCCAACACGGATTTGAAACCGTGGACGAGAGAGCCTGAAACGCAACGAATCAGGCAATTAGGCCTATCACTCCATCGCTCATTGCGGCGAGCAATTGGAGGAGCGCATAGGCGATTAGTGGAGCAAGCCTTGACCAAAGACAACCTCGAACCGATGACTCCGACAGACGCAAAGGAAATGTACCTCTCTCAGCGTGAGAGCGAAGTCTCACAGAGTACGATTCAGGCCCATCACTACCGTCTCAAACACTTCGTCCGGTGGTGCGATGAGGTCGCAGAGATAGACAACTTGAACGAACTGACGGGACGTGACTTACAACGCTACAAGATGTGGCGGCGCGATGACGGCGACCTCAACAACGTCACGATGGTCACTCAGTTATCGACCATCCGCGTTTTCGTCAAGTGGTGCGAGAATATCGACGCGGTGGCGAGCGGGACACACGAGAAAATATTGTTGCCCTCTCTCGGGAAGACCGAGGACCGGCGAACAGCGATGCTCAGCGAGGAGGCGGCAAAGCAACTGCTTGAGTATCTTCGTCAATTCGAGTTTGCGACCCGAACTCACGCGCTCATCGAGGTGCTGTGGCATACTGGCATCCGAATCGGAGCCGCACACAGTCTCGATGTAGAGGACTACGATCGAAAGGAACAGTATCTCGAACTTCACCACCGTCCCGAGACAGGTACGCGGCTCAAAAACAAGACCGGAGGTGAACGGTACGTTTCTCTGAGCGCCAACGTGTGTGACGCGCTGGATGCGTACCTCCAATATAACCGCGAGGAGGGCGAGGATGACGAGGGACGAAGCCCACTATTCTCCAGCCCGAGCGGTCGGCCTGCTAAATCCACGCTTCGAGATAGCATTTACCGTATCACACGACCCTGTGAATATACTGGGGAGTGTCCCCACGACCGCGAGATAGACTCCTGTGAGGCATTAGAGCGAAACAAGGCGAGTACCTGCCCATCGAGCGTAAGTCCTCACGCTATCCGCCGGGGTGCAATAACCCAGCACCTCTCCAAAGATGTTCCCGAGAAAATAGTGAGTGACCGGATGAATGTGGGACTCGATGTGCTTGAGAAGCACTATGATCAGCGTGGAGAGCGTGAGAAAGCGGATCAACGCAGGGACTATTTAGAGGATATATAAGACGCCATACCTCTATTAAAATCCTCAGGAACTGATACAAACTGGGTGCTGAATATAGAAGATGGATTTTGCTGGTAAATAATACACTGCTCGTTTTTATTATCCACTGGCTTTTTTAGAGATCCATCTCCGTTCTGTAGTCGTGGAAATAGATGGTAAAAAAGATCGATAAAGACGATCTTATCGATGATCTCCGCCGTGTTTATCAGAAACTGGATTCACCACCGTCTGAATCCCAGTATAACGAACACGGCCAGTACTCCGCATCTGTTGTCCGGAACCGATTCGGAAAATTCACTGAAGGACGAGCAGCAGCCGAGATCCCCAATCCCGATATGCGGGGTGGAAACAATCGTATCCCACGCGAAGATCTCTTAGATGAACTACAACGTCTTGGTGAAGAACTCGGGAAGACCCCTACTCGAAAGGAGATGGAAGAAGCCGGTGCCTATGCCGAAAACCCCTACCGCCGTGAGTTCGGAAGTTGGTCGGAAGCACTGCTGGCTGCTGGATACACCTATGACGAACTCAACCGTCCGGGTACGCACGTCGCAAAGCGTGTAACCGTCGAATGTACGGTTTGTGGCGACACCGATCAACGACTACAAAGCGACATTGCGGGGAAACAAAACACGTTCTGCTCTCAAGAATGTCTACATACATGGCGAAGCCAAGAGTTTACCGGCGATGCGCATCCGCTGACAGAGAGAATTGAGGTAAAATGCGAATGGTGTGGTAATTCGATGCAGCGGATTCCAGCGGTGGCTGAGAGCCGGACATATCACTTCTGTAATTACGATTGCATGGGCGAATGGCGATCAGAGTACAGAGCAGGAGAGGATGCGCCAGCATGGGAGGGAGGGGTAGGACTATATCGAGGGCCGAATTGGTTGACGCAGCGTAAGCGGGCTGTAGAACGCGATGGACGACAGTGTCAGCGCTGTGGCTGTACTGAGGCTGAACATTTTGACGAGTACGGGCGAGAGTTGAGCGTCCATCATCTCACCCCCGTCCGAGAATTTTATCGAAAGGCCGACGATGAAGAGCCGAACTTCAGCGAGGTGAACACACTCGATAATCTGATTACACTCTGTATTGAGTGCCACCGTAGAATCGAGAAACTACCCGTAGTACCACAGTTTGACAGCTCTTAGCAGAGCAGCGCTATTTATTAGCGCAAATTCAACACAGGATTTTTGTTGAATAAACCTTATCTCTTGTCTGATGGGCGAGGAAACGCAGTGTCCCACTTGCGACCGCGCGGATTTCGCATCTGAGCGTGGACTGAAGATACATCATAAGACAGCACACGGTGTTTCTTTGAAACCACGCGTCGAATGCGAACAGTGCGGCGACGACTTTTTAGTGAAACCACGGCGGAAACAATCGGCAAGATTCTGTTCCAACGAGTGCCAGCGTTCTTTTTTTGATGAAAACCACCGCAAGACCGTGGTTTGTGATTGGTGTGGCGAGGAGTACGAGGTGAAGGCAGCAGTTGCTGACACCACGCGATTCTGTTCACAGGAATGCCTGAGTGAATCTCGAAAAGAGGCCTTCACCGGTGAGACAAATCCGCGCTGGAAAGGAGGATCCCGAACGGTTTCCTGTGAGGTATGCGGCGAAGAGTACGAAGTACGCGCGGCAAAAGAAGCACAGACTCGTTTTTGCTCTTACGAATGCAAAGGCATCAGGTACCAGGAAGAACGACGTGGGAAAGGAAATCCGAGTTGGAAAGGCGGATTTTTCGATATAGCATCACGGGTGCGGTCGTTGCTGGGAGATACGGATTGGGACCGATTAGCACCCCAGGTCCGGGAGTCAGAGTGTGCGTGTTGCGGAGCTGTTGCGTCCGAGGACGATCGAGCGCACCACGTTCATCACATCATCCCCATATTAGCGGGCGGAACTAATGAGAAATGGAATTTAATGACGTTGTGTCCTGAGTGCCATCGCCGTGTAGAAGAGTTCACGAAAACTTTCGTAGATCGGGTACTGGTCGATTTCTCTTCTGATGAGATAACTCCTTGAATTTCTCAAGGTGGATACGAGCTGTTCTCCGTGGTATTAGAACGCATTGAGGCAGGCTGGAATCCACAAGGTAGCTTGTTGTCTCCCGTGTTTTCTCAACCGACCGCTGTTGAAGCGGCTGTTTATCTATAAGGCGCGGCTAAATATTTCACTTATTGAGTAGTAAAATAATATTGAAGGGACGTTTCAGCAAAGAGAATCGCATGAAGGCAGGGCCTTGTAGTGCGATTCGGGAGGAGCACGGTTGAACTGATCAGAAGATGCTTCTCTCAGGGGGTAGCAGTAGAACGGAATTAGGTGGCTGGGGAGGACTCAGCCCCTAATACGCCACGGCCAGAGACCGTGGACGCTGTAGGTGGGCCAACACGGATTTGAACCGTGGACCTCCCGGTTATCAGCCGAGCGCTCAACCTGACTGAGCTATTGGCCCAGGCGAGCGCATCTGATGATTCCTGCGGTAGAATGTTAAGCGTTTCCTTTCGACACTTCGCCGCCGTCTCCCGGTTTCGTACACTCCCGGCGAACGGTTCGACTACCGATCCTCGTCTTCGACGGTGTACTCGACGTCGACGACGTCGTCGTCTGAGCCCTCGTCCCCGTCACTCGGGCTCGACGGACCGGTCCCCGGGCCGCCGACGCCCCCGCCGAATCCGCTTTCCCCGTCTCCGCCGGGGAAGCCACCAATGTACACGGAGCCGCTGGCGAAGCCGTCGGTCTGGCTGTCGACGTACGGCACGACGACGTACCGCTTGACGCCGAGCCGAATCGGGACGCGGGTGATCGGCAGTGCGAGCAGGAAGCCGAGCGCGTCCGTCACGAGCCCGGGCGTGAGGAGGAACGCGCCGGAGGCGATGAGCAGGCCGCCGTCGAGCAGCTCGTCCGTCGGCGGCTCCCCGCGAGCGAGCTTCCGCTGGACCCGCGCGAGGGTCGCGCGTCCCTCTGCGCGCAACAGGAGCATCCCGAGGATCGCCGTCAACACGACCAGCGCGACCGTGAGGGTCCAGCCGAGCCGAGTCGCGACGAAGACGAGAAACAGCGCGTCCGCCAGGGGGACGACGAGCAGCAGCGCAAGCAGCGTTCGCGGGCGCATACGTTTCCGTTCCAACCGGGTCCCCATAGCCCTTTTCGTCGCCTGTCACGCGCACTCGTCGAGCCGGGTACGACCGTCACGGCTTTGCGTGCCGCTGCCGACCGCAGAGGCATGGACGACACCGCCGCGCTGGGGCGCGATCCACCGGAGCGCCATGGAGGCCGCACGGACCTTCCCCGGTGGGTCGCGCCGCTGCCGACGGCGCTCGAAGACGTCGCGTACCGCTTCGTGTGGCCGATCGTCGTGATCAACCTCCTCGGGACCGCCTTCGGGTTCTGGTACTACCGGTTTCAGTTTCAGCGCGTTCCCGCGGAGATGTGGCTCTTCGTCCCCGACAGTCCAGGTGCGACGCTGCTCATCGCGCTGGCGCTGGCGGCGTGGGCGGTTGGCCGGCATAGCGACGTCCTCGCCACGCTGGCCTTCTTCGGGAACATCAAGCTCGGACTGTGGACGCCGTACGTGCTCGTGGTGTTCTTCCCGGCGTTCTACGCGAACGCGGGACCGGCCCTGTACGCGTTCCTGTTCGTGAGTCACCTCGGGATGGTCGTCCAGGCGTTCGTGCTCTATCGGATCACGACGTTTCCGTTGCGTGCGGTCGGGATCGCGACCGCGTGGTACACCGTCGACCTGCTGATGGACTACTTCGTTCCGATTCGCGGCGGAGTGACACACACCACGCTGCCGTATCCCGACTCGGCCGCGTGGTTCACGACGAGCGTGCTCCAGGTCGCGGCTGCCGGCGCGGTCGTGCTCACGGTCGTGCCGTTGTTCCTCGCGCTCGCGACGCACGTCGAGACGATCCGGGTGCGTGATTAAGCGCACCGAGTGCGTGTTAGTACGTATGTCCGTCTATGACCGGATCGCGTCGCTGCCAGTCACGATCGAGTCGGTCGACCGACGTCGATACGTCGCAGCCACCACGAGCGACTTCGAGCGAACGACGACCGAGTTCCGGCTCACCGGCGACGGGGTCGTTGGCCGCGGTGAAGACGTCACCTACGAGGCCGCTGACCACGATGCACTCGCCGGAACCGACCCGATCGACATCGAGGGCGAGTGGACGATAGACGAGCTGTCGAGAGCGCTCGACGATATCGACCTCTTTGCGGCCGCGCCACCCACACGTGAGGCGTTCAGAAACTATCGACGGTGGGCCGTCGAGAGCGCCGCGTTGGACCTCGGCCTTCGGCAGGCAGAGACGAGCCTCGGTGAGTACCTCGGGATCGAACCTGAGCCGGTGCGATTCGTCGTCTCGACGCGACTCGGTGACCCGCCGACCGCGGACCGAGTGGTGGCGTTGCGCGACGTAGATCCGACCCTCGAGTTCAAACTCGACCCGACGCCCGACTGGCCGGACGACCTCTTCGTGACGCTGCGTGAAACCGGTGCGGTCCGCGTCCTCGATCTGAAAGGCTACTACGAGGGGACCGACGTCGACGTCCCCGCCGACCCCGACCTCTACTGTGACGTACTCGCCGCGTTCGCCGACGCCGTCGTCGAAGACGGCGCGTTCACGCCCGCGACTCGCCCCTTCCTCGAGCCGCAGGCCGACCGGCTCTCGTTCGATTACCCGGTGGACAGCGTCGAAGCGCTCGAGTCGTTACCGGTCGATCCTGGGTACTGTAACATCAAACCATCTCGGTTCGGCACGCTCGAGTCGTTGTTCGAGGCGATCGAATACTGTCGCGTGAACGATATCACGATGTACGGTGGTGGGCAGTTCGAGCTTGCGAGCGGTCGGGACGCGATCCAGACGCTGGCTGCGCTGTGGTACCCAGCGGGACCGAACGACGTCGCGCCCCGGGTGTTTAACGACCCGGCGGCAACCCCGCCGTATCCGCGGAGTCCGCTCAAGCCGAGCGACGACCCGCGTGGGCTCGAGTTCTAGCGCACGACGGCCCCAGATGCCACCACGCCGCGCGTACATCCGCGGTTGGCGCGCGCCTCGTGAGCGCGCCGGAGGCGGGCTCGCGAGCGCGCGCGAGGGATGAGCGAGGTGGCGAAGCCACCGAGCGAATCGGCTGGGGAGGGTGTGGCTGAAACTCGTGTCCGGGTGCCGCGGAGTCGTGTCGCTCACGCAGTCACATATGTACAGAATCGGCTGGGGAGGGTGTGGCTGAAACTCGTGTCCGGGTGCCGCGGAGTCGTGTCGCTCACGCAGTCACATATGTACAGAATCGGCTGGGGAGGGTGCGGCCAATCGGTGCCCAGACATCTCGCGGAGTCGTGTTGATGACACGGCCGCCGTCACACACATCTCGAGGAGGAAGTCACCCGTGTGTCCGAGTCTCACGAGACGAACTTCAGCAGGTCGTCGCGGCCGTGTTCGTGGAACCGATCACGAAGACACGCCTCCAAGGCGTCGATGTCGCCGCGTTTCGCACAGATCGGTGCGATCGTGTCCGACCACTGCTGCCACGGCGGGTACAGGCCGAGTCGGTCACCGATCGCGTCCAGCCGCTCGTCGAGGTCGTCGATCTTGTCGGTCTTGTTCACCGCGACGATCGGGTTGACGCCGACGTCGTCTAAGAAGTGTACCATCTCGACGTCGTGCGGGACGTTGCCACGCTCCGTGTGCCGGTCGATGATGTCGACCGCGCTCTTCCCGTCGAGGACGACGACGCCCGCGAGGAGGTGGTCGGCGTTCGTCTCGACGTACTGCACCACGTCCGTCTTGATCGCCTCGCGTCGCTCGGCTTCGACGCCGGACATGAACCCGAACCCGGGAAGATCGGTGAACACGAACGACTCGCTCGCCCAGTCGTAGTGGTTCGGCTGGCGCGTGACGCCGGGCGTCCCGCCGGTGTCGAAGTCGTGGCCCGTGAGCTCGCGCATCACGGTCGACTTCCCGACGTTCGACCGACCGACGAGGACGACTTCCGCGTCGCGGTCCGGACGGGCTTCGAACATACCGGCCGTGCGCGGCCGAGCGGGTTAAACTGCGCGTCGCGTGCCGGGTGACCCGCGCGCTGTGGCGAACGCGGCCCCGAACATCCGAAACACGGCGACCTGGCCGTAGAACTGGACGAACGGGACCAACAACAGCCCGACGATGGTCACCGCGAGCACCGCAGTCACGACCCACAACAGCACCGCGACGACGAGGGGAGCGAGCACCGCGATCAGGTACTCGGAGCGCAACACCACCGGCCGCAACACGGAAACGTCGAACGCGGCACCGATCGACCCCTGGGTCGCGTACGCTGTCAGCGCTGCCGGGACAGCGTAGTACACCACGAGCACGACCGGAATCAACCCGAGCGCGGCGAGGACGCCCGCGACACCGACGAGCGCTCCCACGTCTCCGCTGATGATCCCGCCGGCACCGAAGAACACGGTCAGAACGACGAGGTACGCGAGAACCGGCACGAGCGTGTACGCGATGACGATCACGCTCGCGACCACGCCGCGGACGAGGAGGGCAGTCCAGTCTTCGAACGCGGGCGGTTCGTCGGCTCCCTCGACGGTCGTTTCGAGCACGCGAACGAGGTACCCGAGCACGACGACTGTGGGTATCACGAACACCGAGAGGAGTCCGAGCACGCCGCCGATGAGCGTTCGCCCGAGCCAGTCGCCGCGCACGGGATACGAGAGGCCGTCTTCGAGCATACGACGACGTATCGTACGACACACATATACTGTCGGGTCCGGCCGCGAGGGATGGCTTCAACCGCACTCGTCGTCTTCGGGTCATATGGACAAACAGGCGGTTCGTGAGGCGGTCTGGGACGACCTCGAAGCGCGCGGCGTCGCACGGTTCCCGTACCCGCCGCACGGCCGTATTCCGAACGTCGCGGGCGTCGACGAGGCGTGTCGACGCCTCACCGAGACGGCGGCGTGGCGCGCGGCTAACACGCTGAAAGCCAACCCCGACGCCCCACAGCTGCCGGTTCGGCGGGCCGCGCTCCGAGCCGGTAAGACCGTGTACGTCGCCCAACCGCGGCTCCGCGACCCGGAGCCGTTTCTCCGGCTCGACCCGGAGGCGATCGCGGACGTCGACGCCGCCACGACGGTGTCCGGTATTAGCGAACACGGGGTCCCCGTCGGTCCCGACGCCGTCTCGCACGTCGACCTCGTCGTCTCCGGCTCGGTCGCGGTCACCACCGACGGGATGCGCGTCGGGAAGGGAGAAGGCTACAGCGACCTCGAGTGGGGCGTGCTCTCCGAACTGGGCGCGGTCGACGACGACACCACGGTGGCGACGACCGTCCACGAGCGACAGGTCGTCGACGAGCCGCCCTCGCCGGTCGACCCGTCGGCCGACCGCCCAGCTCCCGAGGACCACGACGTGCCGCTCGACCTCGTCGTCACCCCTGACCGGACCATCGAGGTAGACCGAACGCGGGACCGGCCGATGGGTGTCGACTGGGACCTACTCACCGACGAGCGACTGGCCGAAATCCCCGTGCTGGACGCGCGCACGCCAGCGGACAGCGACGAATAATCGTTCTGTCGACAGCGACGTGCCGGGTGTTAGCCTGAAATCATCGCGGCCGTCCCACGTCCCGACGACGGTCGACAGGGCTAAGATCCCGACGTGAGAAGGATCTCGTAGATGACACTCGTTGGAGAGCTCGGGTTCGTCTTCGTCGCCGGGCTGATCACGGCGCTCGCGACGGGACTCGGCGCGATTCCGTTCTTCTTTTTCGACGACATCAGCGCCCGCGGAAACGTGGTCCTCTGGGGCGTCGCCTCGGGCATCATGGTGACCGCGTCGCTCCTCGGACTCGTCGACGAGGGGCTCGCCGAGGGCGCACTCTGGGAGGTCGGCGTAGGGGCCGTTCTTGGCGTCGCGCTCGTCGTTCTCGCACACGAGGTGCTCGTCGACGCCGACGTGGACGCCCGCGACTACGAGGAGGCGGACTTCAAGAAGCTCCTGTTGATACTGGGCGTGTTGACGGTCCACAGCTTTCCCGAAGGAGTCGCCGTCGGCGTCTCGTTCGCCGATCTTGGACTCGAAGGCGGCATGCAGCTGTTTGGCGCCACGATTCCCGCGCTCGCGGTGTTCATGACCGTCGCCATCTCGATCCACAACGTTCCCGAGGGGGCCGCCGTCTCGATCCCACTGCGCGCGCTGGGGGTCCCCGAGTGGAAGATGGTGTGGTGGGCAGTGTTCTCCAGTTTACCGCAGCCGATCGGCGCCGTGATCGCGTTCGCGTTCGTCCGACTCGCCCGCGACGTCCTCCCGATCGGCTTCGGCTTCGCCGCCGGCGCGATGGTGTACCTCGTCGTCTCCGAGTTCCTCCCGGAGGCGCTCGCGGTGGGGACTGCGCTGCCGTACGGCGGCAAGCGCGAGCTCGTCGCGGGCGTCGCGCTCGGCGTCGCCGTGATGCTCCCGCTCGCGTACGTCTAGCCCGCGAGCGCCCGACGCTGCGGGTGTCGCCCCCGAACCCTCACGGGAGCGGAAGGGTCGACTACATAGGCGTACGTGCTCCTCTTAGTAACGAATTACATCGATGCGATACGACATCGGTGTACGACCGACCCGAGCCGCACCCCGACACCATGGCCACGACCCCTCACTTCAGCGACACCGTCGAACCGCACCACCACCGGCTCACGATAGACGACGCAGACGACGTCTACGTCGTCGGCGACGTCCACGGCAGCCGATCGGCGCTCGAGTCGTTGCTCGCGACGCTCGACCTCGGCGACGACGGGATCGTCGTCTTCGTCGGTGACCTCGTCCGGAAGGGCCCGGACAGCCCGGGCGTCGTCGACCTCGTTCGCGACGACGACCGCCTCTTGAGCGTCCGCGGCAACAACGAACAGAAGATCCTCCGCGGCGACAAGACGCCCGACTGGCTCCGCGCAGGCGACCGCGCGTACTTCGAGTCGCTCCCCGTGGCGATCTCCTTTGCCGAGTGTCTCGTCGTTCACGGCGGCGTCGACCCCGACCGGCCACTCGACGAGCACACCGCCGAGGACCTCCTCACGATGCGGGCGCCGCGCGGCGACGGCTACGACGGCCCCTTCTGGTACGAGACGTACGACGGGCCACATCGCGTGTTCTTCGGCCACACCGTCCACGAGGCACCGGTGGTCGATGACCACGCCGTCGGGCTCGACACCGGCTGCGTCTACGGCGGGTCGCTCACCGCCTACGACTACCACGCGGACGACGTCGTGACCGTCGACCAGTCGACGACCCACGAAGAACGGACCGACGCGAAGATCGTCACCGTCGGGTGACACGCGACGACCGATCGACCGTCTCAACCGTTCGTCTCGTATTCCGACAGTAGTCGCTCTCGGGCTCCCTCGCGAGTCGTGAAGTACCGTCGCTCGCCGTCCGTGGTTCGCACTGCCCACGCGTACGTCTCGCTGTCGGGCCGGTACCACCGGTCTGCATGCGCGTCGAACACCGACTCGTCGTTCGCGCCGTCGCCATCGTCGCCGTCGCCCTCGTCATCGCCATCGTCGCCGTCGCCCTCGTCATCACCGACACAGCCGTCGCCCTCGTTATCGCCATCGTCGCCATCATCATCACCGCCACCGTCGTCGCCCTCGTCATCGCCATCGTCGCCATCATCATCACCGCCACCGTCGTCGCCGCTATCGCCGTCGCCGCCACCGTCCCCGTCGTTCTCGAGCGACTCGACTAATAGCTCCTGGTCGGTCGGTGCGGCGTCGACCGCCATTCCCGGGCCGTACCCGCGGTCGACGGCCGCCTCCGTCGCCTCCATGAACACCGACTGGCTGTCACACACCGGGTCGTCGCCGGGCGTCACCTGCGTGTACTCGCCGTCGCTGTCCATCACCCACCGCCGTCTGTTGTCCACGAGCGACGTCTCGAGGATGAATCGCAGCTGCCGCCGAAGACTAACGTCTGTCACCGGCGTTACGGCCTCGACGCGGTGATCGAGGTTGCGCGTCATCCAGTCCGCAGAACCGATGTACCACTCTGGGTCGCCCGCGTTCTCGAAGTAGAAGATCCGCGAGTGCTCGAGGAAACGACCGACGATCGAGTGGACCGTGATCGTCTCGCTCAGCCCCTCGATGCCTGGGCGTAGCCGACAGATGTCCCGGACGACGAGGTCGATCTCGACGCCCGCCATCGAGGCCCGATAGAGTGCCTCGACCATCGCTGGATCCTCGAGGCCGTTCACCTTCACGACGATGCGTGCCCGTTCGCCGGCGCGGGCGTGGGCGGCCTCCCGGCGGACCATCTCGGTGAATCGCTCGCGCATCGTGACCGGAGCGATGAGCAGTCGGCGGAACCGGTCGTCGAGCGTCGGCCCGGTAAAGAAGTTGAACACCTTCGTCAGGTCCTGTCCGACGTCCCGGTCGGCGGTCAACAGCCCCAGGTCAACGTACCCCTTCGCGGTCTCCGAGTGGTAGTTGCCGGTGCCGACGTGCGAGTAGAGTCGGACGCCGTCGTCTTCTTGACGAACCACGAGCGCCGTCTTCGTGTGCGTCTTGAGCCCGACGGTGCCGTACGCGACGTGGATCCCCTCCTCTTCGAGCTGGCGCACCCACTCGAGGTTGTTCTCCTCGTCGAAGCGCGCCTTGAGTTCGACCATCACCGCCACCTGTTTACCGTTGTCTGCGGCGTCGATGAGACTCTGGATCACCTTCGAGTCGCTGGCCGTCCGGTAGATTGCCGCCTTCACCGCGAGCACGTCCGGGTCGGTCGCGGCCGCGTCGAGGAACTGCTGGACCGTCCCCTCGAAGGAGTGGTACGGATGGTGCGTGAGCACGTCACCCGCCCGTATCTCATCGAAGATGTCGTGGCCCCCCTCGCCGGTCTCCCCGTTCACCGGTCGAACGCGCGGGTGCGGCTTCGGTGACCAGGCCGGAAACGTCAGCTCGGGCCGGTCGAGTTCGGTCAACTCGAAGAAGTCCTCGAAGTCGAGCGGGCCCTCGCGTCGAAACACCTCTCGGTCGGTCACGTCGAGTTGCGTCTTGAGCGTCTCCACCGACGCCTCCGGCATGTCCGCGCCGACCTCAAGGCGAACCACCGTCGCGAACCGACGTTGTTCTATCACCTCTTCGACCACCTCGATGAGGTCTTCGGCCACCTCCTCGTTGCGCCGTACCTCGGCGTTGCGAGTGACTTTGAACTTGGAGACGTCGAGTATCTCCAGGTCGGGCAGTAACAGGTCGAGGTTCGCCTCTATCAGGTCCTCGATCAGGACGTACCGGCCGTCGGCGTTGGGAACCGGAACCAACCGCGGGCGATTCGGCGGCACCTTGATCCGGGTGAACGTCTCGTCACCGCTCTCGTCTACCGACCGGACCGCGAGCGAGAGCGAGAGGTTCGAGATGAACGGAAACGGGTGTGCCGGGTCGAACGCCAGCGGCGTCAGCGTCGGGAGGATCGACTCTTCGAAGTACGTCTGTAACGCCGTCTGCTCGGCCGAGCTGAGCGACGCCGGATCACAGACCGCGATGCCCGCGTCGGCGAGTGCCGGCGCGAGCGTCTCCTCCCAGTACCGTGATTGGTCGCGGAACATCGGACGGGCCGCATCGAGTACCTCTCGCCACTGGGCCTCCGGCGTTCGGCCGTCGGGGGTCGTCTCGGTCACGCCGGCGTCGATCTGTTGTTTGAGCCCGCCAACCCGCTTCATGAAGAACTCGTCCGTGTTCTTCGTGAAGAACGCGAGAAAGCGGAGTCGCTCGAGCGGCGGGTTGCGCTCGTCCATCCCCTCGGCGAGCACCCGCCCCTGAAACGCCAACTCGGAGAGCTCTCGGTTGAGGTAGTACGCGCTGTCCGTCGGGTCGATGTCCGTCATCGGCGTGGTGGCGTCGGTCGCACACTCGGCGTCACTCGCCGCCCGGCGGCAGCCGTCGTCCGGGTCGCGTCGTCGTCACTCGGTCTCATCGGTGTTCGTCTGCTGTGGGTTCCATCGCGGCTACGCGTACACTACGTCCCGCGTCGACATCAATCTGGTCCGGAAGCCACGTCGCCGCCGGATCACACCACGCCGCCGTCGGGAGGCGGTCGCGATCCGTCGCCGAGACGAGAAGCTCAAGCGCGTCGGCGGCGACGTGGTGCGTGCCGATGGCGCGCCGCGGCTCGGACAGCGCGTGCGTTTCGAGGTGGCTCCGCGCGACCCGGTGTACGTCGTCCACCGCCGTCCCGCCATCGAGCACCCTGACCGCAGCACAGACGGGACACTGCAACAACACTGCTCGTGGCATTGTGCGACGTTCGTCCGTCCGGGTACAAGAACCCCGATTAATACCCCTATTGTGGCGTATATATCCCGTCGAAGCGCGCCGATCCGGCGGCGCGTGGCTCGCGAAGCGCGTAACTCACCGTACCTGCGCGTCGAACGCACGCCGAACCCGACTGCGACGGTCGTCGAGCACGTCGAACCGCTCGTCTCGCCGCCGCTCGAGCCACCCGAGTAACATCGCCGCCCACTCGAGCTTTCGCGCCTTCATCGGGCTGACGGCCGGGTCGTCGAACGCCCACCCCGGGAACGTCAACCGGCCGGCGCCGACGTGATCGGCGAGGAACGCCGCCCGATCGCCGTCGGTGAATCCACCGACGTTGTCGACGGCACCGATGGGTGCCGCCTGCGTCGTCACCATCGTGTGGTCGCTGTCGAACCGAGGCAGCCACTCGCGGAGTGCAGGCACGTTGTCGCCGTGGGCGTGTGCGACCACCGGAACACCAGCGTCGGTGAGTGCGGCCGCGGTTTCGGGGTTCTTGTCCAGGTCGGTCACCATACAGTCGACGGCGATGCCGTGCCGTGAGAGGACGTCGGCAGCCGTCGACGCGGCGACGACGACGTCCGCCGCCCGTACCCGATCGAGTTCGTCACCGAGACACGGTGCGGCCCCGACGACCGCCACCGTGGCCCCCGCCCAGCCGTCGAACCGCGACGTCGAGAACGACGTTGCGAGGGCCGTTGCGACGTCTCGCGCTCGCTCGTCTGCCCCGCGGTCGAATCCGAGGTCTGCGAGGATGGCCTCGTAGACGGGCTCGAACGTCTCGAAGTTCATCGGCGCCCCCGGGTCGACGCGGGCGAGCCGCCGACGGCCGTGGTGTCACTCACGACGAGGACCGACCGACCGAAGCGCTTCGTCGAGGGCGTCCGACGTCCCCGTCGCCGTTTCGACGACGGCAGCGAGTTCGGCTGCCGTCCCGACGAGCAGTCCTCGCTGGTCGCGACGACCCGCCTGCTGGCCGGGGCGGGCATCGGCCTCGTCGGCCGGCACGCCGCGGGCGAACGCGGCACCGCTCGTTCGAGTCGCCGCCTCGAGCGCCTCGGCCGCAGCCGTAGAGAGCCCCGTCAGCTCGTACGTGGTGACTGCGGACGCGTCCGCGACGTCGGCAGCGACGGCACCGAGCCGGTCGAGGCGCCGGCGAACCTCACGTGGCGTCTGGACGTCGAGTTCACGGACGGTCACCGTGCCGTCTCTGGTCACGACGTCGGCCCCGAGCGCGTCGCCGATCAGCGCGGCGTCACGCGTCTCTGCGACGTCGTGGGTGCGGATCACGTTCGCGCCGCGCTCAACGGCCATCGCGGTCGCCGCGAGCGAGACGGGGAGCGCCTCCTCGGTGCTGCGACCGGCGATCGTCTTGAGGAAGCTCTTGCGGTTTATCGAGACGAGGATCGGTCGGCCGTAGCCTGCGAACTCCCGGAGGCGACGGAACGTCTCGCGGTCGTCGGCGTGCGTCTTCGCCGCCGACCAGCCGCCGAACGCCGGGTCTACGATCGTCTTGTCGGTGAAGCCGTTCATCGAGAGCGCCTCGTAGATCTCGTCGACGTCTTCGATGGCCCCCGGTCGCTCGAGGTCCGGCGGGGAGGCCATCTTCGAGACGGCGGCGTCGTGTTCCCGACAGACACGGGGCATCTCCGGGTCCGCGAACCCACAGATGTCGTTCACCATGTCGAACCCGCGCGAGAGCGCCTCGTCTGCGACCTCGTGGTAGCGAGTCTCGATCGACCACACCGCGTCGCCGGCGGTCGACTCGAGCGTCTCGACCGCGGTGTCGAGTCGCGCCAGCTCTCCCTCAGCAGAGAGCACGTCGAGGTCCTTGTTCGCCGACTCGAGTCCGACGTCGACGATGTCGGCGCCCTCGCCGATGAGCTCCTCGTCGACGTACGCCGCCGCCTCTCCCGGGTCGTCGTACACGGAGGGGTCGTACGGCGACTCCGAGGAGACGTTCAATACGCCCATGATTCGCGGCGGGTGATCGGGGCCGATCTCGAGGCCCGCGGCCTCCACGTTTCGCATACGTCGTTCACGAGCGCGATCGTTAAAGCCGGTCCGGAAGCGTTCGCCGTCTCGGACGGAGGGACGCGCTTTTATTTGGTCCACTCGAACGCGCGTTCATGGCGAAAGTGAGCATTGGCCTCCGCGGCTGGCGATTCGACGAAGCGGACATCGTCTCCGAGGACGGCGTGTTGAAACCCCTCGAGGAGATTCCCGAGGAGCCACGAGAGCGTCTGGTTCGGCTCGTTGGACTCGTCGACAAGCCGTGTGACGTCTGTTATCTCGAGCACGGCGAGGAGGAGGCACACCGCTGTGCTGAGGCGGCGATCGTCTACGGCGAGCCAGGCGGGGAGGTGCTGTTGTGTGACGCTCACGAGCCGGACCTCGTCTACTGGTACCGCGAGGCCGGCGGCGCAGCCCACGCCGGCGAGCAGACGTTCGGTGACCGCTTCCACGAGTGGATCGCCGCGGGCAACGAGGCCCCACCGGGGTACGAGTCCGTCGAACACGTCGACGAAGACCCGGAGGGGCTGCCGGAGCTTCCCGACCAGCTCGAGGTGCAGCGGCGCATGGAGGAGAACTTCGAGGGACGACGAATCGACATCCGGGCGCTCGCCGGCGACGAACCGACCGAGACCGAACTCGCCGACTCGCTCGACGAGGAGACGCTCGCCGAGTCGGACGTCGACCTCTCGACCGAGTACCCGACGGACCGATGACCGGCGAGGAGCCGGCCCCGTCGACCGACGACCGGTCGCGTCGGTCACCGCCGACGGTAGTCGTCGTCGACGCCGAGACGCCGGGGAACGTCGGCACCATCGCACGCGCGATGAAGAATTTCGGCCTCGACGATCTCAAACTCGTGGACCCGCCGGCGCTGGCTGAAGACGGCGAGGCGTACGGGTTCGCTGGCCACGCGCGTGAGGACGTCCTCCCGAACGCCGAGGAGGTGACGTTCGAGTGGGTCGTCGAGAACCACCACACGGTCGGCACCACCGCCATCACCGGAGAGGACGACCGCAGCCACGAGCGGTTCCCGTTCAAGACACCGGTCGAACTCCGCGAGTCGCTCCGGACGGTCGACGCGCCGACTGCGCTGGTGTTCGGCCGGGAGGGGCGCGGGCTCAACAACGACGAGCTGTCGCAGCTCGACGAGGTGTGTTCGATCCCTGCGTCCGCCGACTATCCAGTGCTCAACCTCGGCCAAGCGGCGACGGTGCTGTTGTACGAACTCCGTGAGCTCACCGTTGAAGAGACGCAGCTCCCGGACACAGACGTCACCCGCGCGCCGGAGGCGGACGTCGAGCGATTCCACGACCACTTTGGCGACTTCCTCGCCGCGACCGGCCAGCGCGAGCACCGCCGTGAGAAGAACGCGCTGTTGATGCGTCGTCTCCTCGGTCGCGCCCACCCGACGGCTCGGGAGGTACACTCGCTCTTAGGGACCCTCAGGAAGGCGACGACGAAACTGGAGCACACGGAGTACCTCGCCGCGAAGTACGACGAACTGCCGTACCCACGGGAATGAGCCGGGGTGACGACGGTCCCGTCGACGCCGACCTCCTTGCCGGCGTGCGCGACGTCTCACCGCTCATGCTCGGGATCGTTCCGTTCGCACTCGTTGCGGGCATCGCCGCCGTCGACGCTGGATTCTCGCTCGCCGAGGCGCTCGGCCTCTCGGTCGTCGTGTTCGCCGGTGCCTCACAGCTCGCCGCGCTCGACTTGCTCGGCGCGGACGCACCGCTCGCGGTCGTGGTCGGGACCGCCGTCGTGATCAACCTCCGGATGGTGATGTACTCGGCGTCGATCGCCCCGTACTTCTCGCGGTACGGCACCCGACTGCGGGCCGGGCTCGCGTACCTCCTCACCGACCAGGCGTACGCGCTGTCCGTCGCCGAGTTCGAGCGGTCACCCGACCGAGTTCGCTGGCGGTACTACCTCGGGGTCGCGGCGTCGCTGTGGGTCGTCTGGCAGGCCGGCACGGTCGTCGGCGTCGCCGTCGGTACCGGCGTCCCCGACGCGTGGGGACTCACGTTCGCGGTCCCGCTCGTCTTCCTCGCGCTACTCGTGCCGGCGATGAAGGACCGACCGACCACCGCGGCGGGCCTCGTCGGCGGCGCGGTCGCGGTCGCGGCCGCTGGACTCCCGCTCAACCTCGGTCTCCTGGCCGGCGCCGTCTGCGGGGTCGGTGCCGGACTGCTCGTCGAGGGGGCGGCCTCGTGACCGACCCTACCGGCGGATTCCTCGGAAGCCTCGGCGGCTCGGTCCGCGTTTGGGTCGCGATCGTCGTCATCGGGCTCGCGACGTTCGGATTTCGCCTCTCGTTCATCTACCTCTTCGGGCGGATCGAAGACGTGCCGCCGCGGATTCGTCGACCACTCACGTACGTCCCGCCCGCCGTCCTCGCAGCGCTGGTCGTTCCGGACCTAGTCACCGTCGAGTCGACGGTGACGGCGACGTTCGTCGACGAACGGCTGATCGCCGGCGTCGCCGCCGGGGTCGTCGCGTGGAGGACCGAGAACGTGTTCGCGACGATCGCGGCCGGCATGAGCGTCCTCTGGGTCCTCCGGTTCGTCGTCCTCTGAGGAGGCGGCACGCACCCGACCGACCTCGCGTGACCGCTGCTGTCAGCCGTACCGTGCGGCTGTCGGGTGTATCGCACACCTCAGTCTCGTCGTGCGGTGTCGACACGCCGTGTCGCACGAGCAGCAGTGAAGACGGCGGCTCCGACGACCCCGGCGGCGACGGCTGTCTGCCGGACAGTGAGGTACCCACGAGTCTGTGGAACCGTATACGTCACCGCGGCACCGCCGACGAGGGTGTAGCCGACCGCGCCCGCACCGAACAGCAGCGGTCGAAGCGACGCGTGACTCCAGAGTCGGCTCCCGCTCAGGAGACCGACGACCACTCCGACGGCGACGCCGGCAGGGAGTGCGACGAGAACCGAAAACGCAACGTGTGGCGTCAGCGCTGCTGCGAGCCCAGCCGTCACGACGAGGAACGCGGTCACGCCGGTGCCGACCGAGACGAGTGCCCGGGTGCCCGCGTGCGACACCACAGCTGATCAGTACGCCGGTCGCTGTGCCTGGACCACGGAGGCGAACTGCTGGTGCTCGTCGGCGAGCAGCTCGGTGAGGTCGTCGGCCGTCACGATCCCCACGAGCGTGTCTGGTGTGGCGGTTACGACGTCGTCACGGGCGAGGTCTTCGATTGGCATCGTATCTCACCACGCACATGATTACGGTACGTCACAAAGAACGTGCTACTCGTTTTCGCGGCGCGGGAAGTCTACCGGGTACAGACCGGACGCTGCTGGTGGGAATCACCGGAAAAAATCGGTGTCGTGAGTCGGCGCTGACGCTCGCTCAGTCGTCGGCGGGTGCCGCCGAGTCGCCCGCAGAGACGCCCGTTCCGGGTCCGATATCGATGTCGAGCTCGGCGAGCTTCTCGTCGGGAACGACCCCGTCGACCCAGCCCCGACAGTCGTAGTACTCCGCTTTCATCAGGTCGAGTTCGGCGAGTTCGCCTTCACTCGCTCCGGAACCCGGAATCGCGTCCGGGTGCCCTTTGACGAAGCGTCCCGGGAGCGTGTCGTCTTCGCCGTCGAAGCCGGCGAGGTTGTTGAAGTACCGCTCGAGCGTGTAGATGCGCTCGCCGGCCTCGAAGAGGTCCTCTTCGGTCACCTCGTGGCCGGTCATCCCGCTGTACTGGAGCACGTACTCTTCGATTCCCTCGGCGAAGGCGTTGAACTTGCAGATGTCGAAGGAGTCGGAGATCGCGTGCAGATCCTGGAACGTGGCGGTGAGCTCGCCTTTGCCCTCCCACTCGTACGGATCGACCTTCTCTGGAATCCCGAGGATCTCCGCGGCCGGGGTGTACCCCCGGAGGTGACACGCGCCGCGGTTCGAGGTCGCGAAGGCGATCGCCATCCCCTTCATACAGCGCGGGTCGTACGCCGCGATGCTCTGGCCTTTGACCGAGAGCTTGTTGTCGTGTGCGTCCTTGCGCTCTGCGACGCGCTCTGGGCCCTCCGCTAAGAGGTCTCCAAGCTCCGTCGACCGCTCGCCGATCTCGTCGATGAGGTCGACCATCCGCGAGGCGTCGCCCCAGTCGACTCCGACGTCGAGTTTGCCCTGCTCCGTCATCTCCATCGCCATCGCGATGGTGTTCCCGACCTCGATGGTGTCGACCCCGACGTCGTTACACCGCTCCAACATCAGCGCGATCTCGTCGCGTTCCGTGTGGCCGGCGTTCGGGCCGAGCGCCCACGCGGATTCGTACTCGTACGACTCCGTCCGGACGTTCATGTCCTGGCCTTTGTGATGTAGCTGAACCTCGACCTCTTTTTTACACGCGACCGGACAGGAGTGACACGTCGGCTCGTCGACGAGAATGTTCTCGCGGACGTTTTCACCCGAGACGCGTTCGGCGTCTACGTCGGCCGCTTCCGTGCCGCCGTACGCCTCCGTCGAGGTGTACTGGGCGTTCTTCGTCGGAAGGCCGTCCATCTCCTCGGTGGCGTTCATCAGGACGTTGGTGCCGTACATCGAGAGGCCACCCTCGTTGGGGGCCGTCACGTCGGACTCACGGATGACCTCCATCGCCTGCTGGTACCCCGTCTGGAACGTCTCCGGGTCGGCGGGCCGGGGCATGTCAGTCCCGCTCTTTACCACGACCGCCTTCACGTTCTTCGAGCCCATCACCGCGCCGGTACCGCCACGACCCGAGGCGCGGTCGTCCTCGTTGAGCACGCAGGCGTACCGGACGCCGTTCTCGCCGGCCTGGCCGATCGTCATCACGGAGACGTTTCGACCGACCGTTCCGTCGACCTCCTCGCCGAGGGCATCGATCGTGTCGTGGACGCCCATGCCCCACACGTGTGAGGCGTCGCGAACCTCGACGTCGCCGTCTTCGACGACGAGGTACACCGGCGACTCGCTCGCGCCGTCCAAGAGGATGCCGTCGAGGCCGGCCCACTTGAGCCGCGCGCCGGACCAGCCGCCGTGGTGTGAGTCGGTGACGGTTCCCGTGAGCGGTGACTTCGTCACGAGCGCGATCCGGCCGCTCATCACCGTTTGCGTCCCGGTGAGCGGGCCGGTCATGAACGCCAGCCGATTGTCCGGCCCCATCGGGTCGACGTCCGGTCCGGCGTCGAAGACGTACTTTACCCCGAGCCCGCGTCCGCCGATGTACTTTTTCGCGTCCTCGTCGTCGACGCCGCGATACGCCACGTCGCCCTCGGTGAGGTCGACCTGTGCCACTCGGTCTCTGAAGCCGCCCATCTCGGTCATGTAATGCTCTATCATTATATACGGCCCGAATCGTGTTAGTTCTTCACGTCGTAACGTAACTGAGTGTACTTACGCCACCGACCGATCCGACGCGAACACTCACCACCGCCCAGCCCCTATCGTGGCCGATGCCCGACGAGCACGGCCCCTCAGGGCGCCACGACCGCGCCGACACGGCCACGCACGGGGTGGCCCGCGACGACGTCGGTGCCAGCGGCGACGTGACGCCACGCGAGGCCGACTCAGGCGAGTGCACCCGCTCCGACGGCACCCGTCCGGGCGCTGCGACGCGGGTTCGACGGTGGCGACTCGTGTGTGCAATCGTCGTCCTCGTCCTCGGGGCATCGATCGTCCCCGTCCCAGCCATTGGGGTACTGGAGCCCGCGAGTGCGGGCGCACGGGGCCCGACGCTCGTCTTCCACCTGAGTGGGTACGCAGCGCTCGCCGCGAGCCTCGCGCGGGTTCAACCGGTCGAACGACGGCACGTGTTCGCCGCTGCGGTTGCGGTCGGCGTCGCCGTGGCCGTCGGGTTCGGTATCGAGCTCGTCCAGACGCTCGTTCCCTGGCGCCGGTTCGCCTGGGTCGACGCGGCAGCAAACGCGGCGGGCGCGTGTGTGGGCGTCGTTGGTCACGCCGTGATCCGTGCCGGAATCCACGCTTCGTCCTGAACGAACGGTCCGTATCGCCGCCGCGTCGACACGGATTTACGCGCAGGCTCGTAGACCTCTGTCATGAGCAACCCGAGCCCGGAGCCCGCAGAGCGAGGGCGCGGCATGGACGCCCACAACGCGGTGATGCGCGACATCCGTGCCGAGCGGTCGGAGACGTACGATCCGACACAGCCCACGAGGGTGTGGATCGACGAAGACAACACCCCCGACGGTGTCGTCGAGTCACTCACGATCATCTTGAACACCGGCGGCTGCCGGTGGGCTCGCGCCGGCGGCTGTACGATGTGTGGGTACGTCGCCGAATCCGTCGAGGGAGGACGCGTGAGCCACGATGCGCTTATGACGCAGATCGACGCCTGTCTAGCCCACGAGCGCGAGCACGCCGACGAGCCGGCTCCGCTCGTGAAGATCTACACCTCCGGATCGTTCCTCGACGAACGCGAGGTGCCCGCCGAGACGCGTCGGGCCATCGCCGAGACGTTCGCCGACCGCGACCGAATCGTGGTCGAGTCGCTCCCGGACTTCGTCGACCGCGAGAAGATCGCAGACTTCGCCGAACACGGGATCGCGACCGACGTCGCCGTCGGCTTAGAGACGGCGACCGACCGCGTGCGCCGCGACTGCGTGAACAAGTACTTCGCGTTCGCCGACTTCGAAGCCGCCTGCGCGGAGGCGGCCACAGCAGACGACGCCTTCGACGCGGCCGTGGGCGTGAAAGCCTACCTCCTGTTGAAACCGCCGTTCCTCGCGGAGCCCGAGGCGGCCGCGGACATGGTCGACTCGATCCGGCGGTGTGCTGCCGTCGACGGCTGTCACACCGTCTCGATGAACCCGTGTAACGTCCAGCGGTACACGATGGTCGATGAGCTCTTCTTCGAGGGCGGGTACCGCCCGCCGTGGCTCTGGTCGGTCGCACACGTGCTCGCGGAGACGGCCGACGTCGACGCCATTGTGATCTCGGACCCCGTCGGCCACGGCTCCGACCGCGGCGCACACAACTGTGGCGAGTGTGACGACCGCGTCCAGACGGCGATCAAAGACTTCGACCGCCGGCAGGACCCGACCGTCTTTGAGCAGGTCTCGTGTGCGTGTGAGTCGACGTGGGAGCTCGTCATGGCAGAAGAGACGAGCTACAACATGCCGCTCGCGCGCTGACGCGAGGATTCAAATCCCGGCACGGCGTATCCTCCGTGTGCACCGAATCGCCGAGGCGCAGCTCGACGGAACCGAGGTGGCCCGCGCCCACCCCTGAGGTCGCCGGCATCGACATCAGCGGCCGACACGAAGAGGACGACGCGTACCGGATGGTCGCGGCCGCCGTCCACGCGACCGTCGACTCCACGCGGATCCGGTCGGTCCACGGCATCGGCCTCGCGACGGCGAGTGTGGAACCGACGCTCGAGGCGACCGTGCGGCTCACAGCAGCGGCGGTGGCCGACCTCCCGACGCCCCCGGAGTGCCCGGTCGTCGCCGAGCGCGGCGAGTTCTACGAGGAGCCAGCGACGCGAGTCGCGGTGAACTTCTCGACCGAGTTTAAATACGTCGAGAGCATAGGTGAGCGCGAAACAGTGCAGGCTGCACATCACGCCGCGTACGCCGCCAGGGGGCTGTTGCTGTGAGCGACCGGCCGACCGGGATCGACCGGCACGCGACGGATCCCGACCGCTCCGAACGCACCCGCGACGACCGGGCCACCGATCAAAGCCGACGACGGGCCGACCCCGACGGTCGGCGTGCGATCGTCGCCAAGCGGGTCGACGCGGGCGACGCCGACCTCACCGAGATCCGCCGTCTCGCGGCCGCCGCGGGCTACGACGTCGTCGGCGAGCTGACGCAGACGCGAACCGAAGACGCCGCGTTCATGTTCGGCGAGGGGAAGGTCGCGACGCTGCGTGACCGCGTGCTCGCCGCCGACGCCGACTGCGTCGTGGTCGACAACGACCTCGGGCCGTACCAGACGTTCAACGTCGGGGGCGTGTTGCCCGAGGGCGTCGCGGTGGTCGACCGCTTCACCCTCATCCTCGAGATCTTCGGCCAGCGTGCGAACACCCGAAAAGCACAGCTCCAGGTCGAACTCGCCGAGCTACGATACGAACTCCCGCGCGCGGAGGCGAAAGCCAGCCTCGCGAAGCGCGACGAGCGCCCCGGATTCATGGGACTCGGCGAGTACGACGAGAGCGTCGAACGAGACATCAAGCGGCAGATATCCGAGATTCGCGACGAGCTGTCGTCGATCGCGAAAAAAGAACAGGCCCGCCGCGAACAACGCCGTGACTCCGGCTTCGACCTCGTCGCGCTCGCCGGCTACACGAACGCCGGCAAATCGACGTTGATGCGCCGGCTGGCCGCGGAGCTCGACGTCGACGAGAACGAGGGCCGCCACCCGGACCTCGACCGAACCGCCGAGTCACAGGACATGCTCTTCACCACGCTCGGCACGACGACCCGCCGGGCGGCGATGGACAGACGAGACGTGCTGCTCACCGACACCGTCGGGTTCATCGCCGACCTCCCACACTGGCTCGTCGAGTCGTTCGAGTCGACGCTCGACTCCGTCTACCGGGCCGACCTCGTCCTGCTCGTCGTCGACGCCAGCGAGTCGGTCGAGACGATGCGCGAGAAGCTCGTCACGAGCCACGACACGCTCTACGAGCGCGCCGAGGCACCGATCGTGACCGTGTTCAACAAGGTCGACCGGCTCGCGCCTGGCGAGCTCGCAGACAAGCAGGCGGCGCTCTCCGGACTGGCTCCGAACTCGGTCGCCGTGTCGGCACGGACCGGTGCCGGCGTCGCCGAGCTCCGTGACCGCGTGGAAGCCGAACTCCCCGACTGGGAGCGCGAACGGCTGTTGCTCCCGGTGTCCGACGAGGCGATGAGCCTCGTCTCGTGGGTGTACGACCACGCCCACGTCGACGAGGAGTCGTACGCGGACGACCACGTCGCCGTCAGCTTCGAGGCCCGACCGTCCGTCGTCGCGAAGGCGCGAGCGAAGGCGGCCGAGGTGACGCCGGCTCAGTGACGGCCGTGTGACGCCGGCGGCTCGGCCGTCACACCCGCACCGCTCGCCGCGGCGTGATACACGCCGGCACCCGTCTCGGCGTCGAAGAGATGGAGCCGTTCCGGGTCCGGCCGGACGGTCACGGACTCGCCGGGTTCGAGAGTCGTCCGTGGTGGCGCCTCCAGTTTGAACCCCACTTCTCCCGCCGAACAGTGGACGAGAAGGCTGTCGCCGAGCGGTTCGGTGACCTCGGCCGTCGCGTCGATCGAGCCCGACTCGAGGTCCGGGCGCTCCGAGTCGAGATAGAGGTCTTCGGGTCGGACGCCGAGGACGAACCGTGACTCGCCCGGGAGGGCCCGGTCGAGCGCGACGGCGTGCCCGTCGGTCCCACCACACCCGTCGGGGTCGGGGTCGACCGTGGGAAGCGGCACCTCGATGGCCTCGCCGACAGCGACGCCGTCCACGAGGTCGACGTCGATCATGTTCATCGCTGGGTCACCGATGAACTCCGCGACGAACCGGTTCGCCGGGAAGTCGTACAGCGTCTGTGGGGCGTCGACCTGCATCACCTGCCCGTCGTTCATCACCACGACGCGCTCGCCGAGCGTCATCGCCTCCGTCTGGTCGTGGGTGACGTACACCGTCGTCGTACCGAGTTCAGCGTGGAGACGCGTGAGCTCTGCGCGCATCTGAATGCGGAGCTTCGCGTCGAGATTCGAGAGCGGCTCGTCCATGAGGAAGGCGTCCGGGTCGCGGACGATGGCCCGCCCCAGCGCGACGCGCTGGCGCTCACCGCCCGACATCGCCTGCGGCCTTCGGTCGAGGAGATCGGCGATGTCGAGCGTCTCGGCGGCCGACCGTACCCGTCGGTCGATCTCCGCGTCGGAGAGCTCGCCCGCGGTGTTCATCCCGAAGGTGATGTTCCGTCGACCGGTCATGTGCGGGTACAACGCGTAGTTTTGAAACACCATCGCGACGTTCCGATCCTGTGGCTCGGTCGCAGTGACCTCGCGACCACCCATGCGTATCTCGCCGCCGGTCGCGCGTTCGAGCCCGGCGAGCAGCCGCAGCGTGGTGCTCTTCCCACAGCCACTTGGCCCGACGACGACGAGGAACTCGCCGTCGCCGATCCGAAGGTCGATACCGTCGACGGCGACCACGTCGCCGAACGACTTCGAGAGGTTTCGCAGCGTTAGTGTCGTCATTTTTGTTGGATAGTGAACGTCTTCAACAGCGGGTCACGGAAGTAGATCATGAGCGCGAGCGGCGGCAAAAGCGTCAACACCGACCCCGCCATCACCAGCGACCACGAGAGCTGTCCGCCCTGTACGTCGCCTTGTAACAGCTGGAGTCCGACCTGTGCGACCTGGTTGGCCTCCGAGTCGATGATCACGAGCGGCCAGAGGTACTGGTTCCACGCGTACACGAACATGATGATCGAGACGCCGACGAGGACCCCCCGCGACATCGGGATCAACACCGACCACACGAACCGGAGCGGTCCGACGCCGTCGAGCTTGGCCGTCTCGACGATCGACGCGGGAATCGAGAGGAAGTGCTGGCGGAGGATGAACACCGTCGTCGCGCTCGCGAGGTACGGGACGGTGATCGCGAGCAGACTGTTGCCCCAGCCGAGGTCGTTTACGAGCTGGAACAACGGGACGAACCGAACTGGCACCGGTAACAACAGCGTAAAGAGGACGAACACAAAGACAAGGTCCTTGTACGGCACCCGGTAGTAGACGATCGCCGTCGCAGCGAGAACCGAAACGACGAGCTTCCCGACGACGACGATAACGGCCATCACGAACGAGTTCCACATGAACCGGGCGAAGCCGTAGCCGACGAGCGCCTCACGGTAGTTGTCGACCGCGTGGGTCCCGGGAATCAGGTCCGGCAGACTGGTGACGATCCCCTGTTGTTTGGTGCTCACGGTGAGCGCAACGAAAATCGGGAACACGATGAGTAGTGTGAGGACCCAGAGCTGGGCGTGAACGGCCACCCCATCGGTACCGATTCGGTCCACCGTGTCACGCGGCTGCGTGGGCGACCCGTCCTCGCGTCTGTCTGTGATCCACCGTCTCGCGTACTGGCGTATTCCACCCATCTTAGCCACCGTAGTAGGAGTACTTGTCCGTCAGCCGGAACTGGACGAGCATCAGGAGCCCGACGACGACGAACAGGACGACCGATTTGCTCGAGGCGACGCCGAAGTTGAAATACGAGAAGGCCTCTCGATACAGATCGAAGATGAGCACGTTCGTCGCGTTCGCCGGTCCACCGCTCGTCAGCAGGTCGACGTACGCGAACGTGCCGAAGAACGCGTAGATCGTGTTGATGATCACGAGGAAAAACAGCGTCGGCGTCATCATCGGGACGTACACCGAGACGAGTCGTCGCAGCCGGCTCACCCCGTCGAGCCGTGCTGTCTCGGTGAGCGCGTCGGGAATCGTGTTCATCGCGGCGATCATGAAGATCACGTTGTAGCCGATCTGTTTCCATATCGCAGTGAGCGTCACGACGGCAAACGCCTGTGGGCCGTCGTTGAACCAGTCGAGGTCGACACCGAGTGTCTCTATCGGCCCCGTGAGCACACCGAGTGTCGGATGGAAGATGAACAAGAAGACGAGCGCGGCGACCGCTGGCGGGAGTGCGTACGGCCAGATGACGGCGATCAGGTACGCCCCCTGTCGGACGTCGACCTCGTGGATGAGGAACGTCAGGTACAGCGACACGACCATGACGCCGCCGACGACGAGCGCCGCAAAGAGGACCGATATGCCGACGCTCCGGTGATACGCCGGGTCGGTCAACAGCGTCTGATAGTGCTCGACTCCGACGAACGCCGGGGCCTGCCCAAAGCCGGCATCGAAGAGGCTCGTTCGGAACGCCATAACCGTCGGGTAGTAGAGGAAGACGACCGAGACGAGGACCGTCGGTGCGAGTAACACCGCAGCTTCGAGTCGACCGTGGAACAGCTCACGCGAGGCCATGCGTACGTTCGAGACTCACTCGTAGTACTCGGCGAGCACCGACTCGATCTCGGCTTTCATCGCGTCGATCTCACTCGCAGGGTCGGCGGCGTTGACGATGTCGACCGACTTGTCTTGGATCACCGTCTGGACGTTCCGGGCGGGTCCGAGCAGCGCCCGCTTCGTCGCCGGGTCGCTCGCGTCGCCCTGCTGGAGCTGTTCGAGTGCCACGTTGTACATCGGGTTCTCCTCGAACCACCCGTCTTCACGCAGCGAGTCCACCGACGGCTGCGTGATCGGATAGTATCCTGATCCCTTGTGCCAGGTCGTCTGCACCGACGGCTTCGACATGTACTGGAGCAGCTGGCCGATCTCCTCGTATCGCGCGTCCGGAAGCCCGTCTGGAACGTAAAACGACGCCCCGCCGATGACCGGGCCGACACGCGTGTCCGAGATCGTCGGATACGGTGCTGCGTCGACGGTGAACTCCTCCGAGTCGGCGATCAGGCCGGCGACAGACGCCGTACTCGTCAACAGCATCGCGGTCTCCTGTTCGATGAACAGCGACGTCGCCTCGCCCCAGGCCTCGATTCCTGGGTTCGTGTAGAGTCCGTCGTCTGCCATCCCCTTCCACCAGTCGTAGAGGTCGTAGATCGGGTCGGGCGCGTAGAACGTCGATGGGTCGCCTGTGTGTCCGTTTTCGGCGTCGGTCATGAGCTCGCCTTCGAAGCCGTACCACGTCTCCACGAACCAGACGTGGTTCGGCCAGGCGATGCCGTACTGGGTAACGCCCTCGTCGACGAGCGTCTGGGAGGCTGTACGCACCTCGGCGAGCGTGCTCGGCGGATCGTCCGGGTCGAGTCCGGCCGCCTCGAACGCATCACGGTTGATGTACATGATCGCGTTCGAGTTGTTGAACGGCAGCGACGCGAGCTCGCCGTCGGTCGTGAAGAACTCGGCGACGTTGTCGAGGAAGATGCTCGTGTCGAAGTCGTCCGGGAGGATCTCTGCGACGGGCCGCACCTGCCCGGTGTCGAACACCTGTTGAGCGAAGAGGCTGTCGACCTGGAACATGTCCGCGACGTTGCCCGAGTCGAACGCCGCGAGCGTGTTCGTGAGGACGTTCTCGTAGGAGTCTTGAAACTCCATGTTCGCCGCCATGCCGGTCTCCTCCTCGAAGCCGGCAGCGATCTGGTCGAGCGTCTCGCCGTTGGTCCCGCCCATCGCGTGCCAGGCGGTGAGCTCGTCGGCGACCGGCGTGAACGTGGCGCTCCCACCGCTGCCGGCACACCCGGCGAGCCCGGTCATCCCTGCGAGTGCAGCACCCGTCGTGGCGAGCGTCCGTCGGCGCGTGAGTCCCCCGTCCGTGTCCGCGTTTCGAGGCATGTGCGTCGGCGTTTCGACAGCCGGGTGAAAACCGCTGCTAAGAGGGGTACGGCCGCCACACAGCGGTACGAGTGGCTCCCGACCGAAATTGAGGGCTCCGGAGTCCTCCATTTCGGCCGGTTCGAGAAGTCACTCCCCTGCGTGACGCGTCACCGATCGACGACGCTAGCGTAGTCGCTGATGAGGCCATCGACGCCGGCCGCCGCAAGCTGCGTCGCTTCGTACCACGTAGTCACCGTCCAGACGTTGACCGCACGATCCGCAGCGTGGGCCCGCTCGATGAGCCCTGGCTCGGCTTCCACGACCGACCCGTCAGTGAACGGCGTCCCGCCGACCAGTTCGACCGGCGGGTGGATCGCCGCCGCGTCGTGTCGCTCGGCGATCGCGAGGGCGTCTTCGACCGAGCGCCAACAGATCGGCGCGATTGGATACGACGACACCTCGCGAGTGGCTGCGAGTGCTCCCTCACAGAACGACGAGCAGAGCACCTCGTTATCGTACGCCTCCAGCGTCTCGACCACGCGCGTGACGAACGGCCGCCACGCGTCGGTCCGATCAGAGAGCGTGGCGCGGTCGAGCTTCTCGGCGATGCGCAGGTCGGACCGGCCGGGATTCTTCAATTCGACGTTCACTCCGACCGTCGGCGGTATCGCTTCGAGCGCGGCCGACAGTCGTGGCACGGTCTCACCGCTTTCGAGCACCTCCGCACGCGTGACGGTCGCCGTGTCGGTCTCTCGGACGAGGCCGCTGGCGTCGGTGAGCCCACGGGCTCCGCCGTCGCGGCCGGCGAGATCGTCGTCGTGAAACACCACCACGTCGCCGTCGGCGGTCGCGACGACGTCGAGTTCGATCAGGTCCGCCCGTCGGCTCGCCGCCTCGAACGCGGCGACCGTGTTCTCCGGATGCTCGCCGGCGAATCCCCGATGTGCGACGAGCGTGCACTCCTCCGGCGTACGCCGCGCCGACACGTCCTGCCCCGTCACGGCGCGCCCTCGATCGGGCGCTTCGTCTTCGAGACCACCTCGACGTCCGTGACCGCGGTCTCTGGGTACGAGCCGTCGTCGTCCTTCTCTGCGGCTTTGACCATGTCCCAGACGACGTTGAGACCGGTCGTGACTCCCTCGAGCGCCTCCATCTCGCAGCCGGTCGTTCCAGTCGTCTCGACCGCGACGGTCAGTTCGACGCGATCGTCTCCGACGACGAACTCGGTCTCCACGTTGGTGATCGGAATCTGGTGACACAACGGAATCGTCTCCCACGTGTGTTTGACCGCCTGTATCGCGCCGATTCGGGCGGTGGCCAGCACGTCCCCTTTGGCCACCTCATCGGCGTGAATCGCCTCCACCGTCGACGCCGTCAGTCGAATCTCCCCGCGAGCTACCGCTCGCCGCGCCGTCGTGGGCTTCGACCCGACGTCGACCATCTGCACGTCGCCGTCGCTGGTCGTGTGTGTCAGGTCGTCTCCCGGTCCGTGGTCACTCATCGTACAGCGCCTGCGGGAGCCGGTCGATTAAGTCCGTCGCCACGAGACTGTGGCCGTTCGCCTCGGCCGCTGCGTCCCCGGCGAGGCCGTTCACGTACGCGCCAGCGGCGGCGGCGACGAACGGCGTCGTGCGTGTCGTGAGCGCGCCGACGACGCCAGCGAGGACGTCACCGGTCCCCCCCACCGTCATCCCCGGGTTCCCGGTCCGGTTGCGTCTGGTGACCACCGACCCGTCGTGTCCGGGCTCCGCTGGTACGCCCGCGATCACGTCCTGGCGTCCCTTGACGAGCAAGGTGTGCCCGAGCTCGGCGGCGAACGCCCGAACGAGTCGTGCGCGCTCGACCGGGTCGGCGGCCGTTTCACCGCCCATCTCGCGGAGCTCACCCTGGTGGGGCGTACAGATCACCTCGGCGTCGGTGTCGACGTCGGGAACGGCGCGGAGCGCGTCGGCGTCGACGACCACGCGCCTATCGTACTCGGCGAGGAACGTCGCGACTGCCTCGGCGGTCGCCGGTGCGTTACCGAGTCCTGGGCCGATCACGACCGCGTCGACGCCGGTCGCCAGCGAGGTCAGCTGTGAGGTGTGAGCGGAATCGAGCGTCGAACCCGACAGGGGGTGGACGATGAGGTTCTGGCTGAATCCCTGGACGGTGTCGGCCACCTCGGCCGGACACGCAACGTGTGCGAGGTCGGCACCGGCCCGAAGCGCAGCACGCGCGGTCAGCGTCGGTGCCCCGGCGTACGGCCCGCCGCCGACGACCAACACGCCTCCGTTGTCGCCCTTGTGGGAGTCTGGATCACGGCCGAGCCCGAGCAGCGTGCCGGGTCCGGTGCACCGTGTCGCCGCTGCGGGGATGCCGATAGAGGCGACGGTCACCGTCGCGTCGAGCGACGCCAGGCCGGGTTTCTCGTCGTGAAACGTCACGATGCGGTCGGCGTCGACGGCGACACCGTCGGCGTCGCCGGTCGGGTCACCGGTATCGGCGTCGATCCCCGTCGGAACGTCGACGGCGACCACGGTCCCGTTCGCTCCAGCCGACGCACGCCAGTCGTCGATCCGTTCGACGGCCGTCCGGACGGGTTCTCTCGGAGCACCGTCTGCCCCAGTACCGAGCAGTGCGTCGACGACGACGTCCGGAGAGCCGACCGCGAAATCGGCCGAGTCGGTGACGACGTTCGTCGGGATCTCGCTCGCCTCAAGCACGTCCCAGTTTTCGCGTGCCACCGTCGTGTGGATCGCCGTCGGGCGACCGAGGAGGTGGACGACGACGTCACGGTCGGTGAGGTGACGTGCGGCGACGAACGCGTCACCGCCGTTGTTCCCCCGACCGCAGAGGAGGGCGACGGTGTCGCCCGGGTCTGAGACGGCGAGCACCTCGCGTGCGAGTGCGCTGCCCGCAGACTCCATCAGCCGGGCGGACGAGACGCCGAGCGCCGCGGCGTTGGCGTCGACCGCAGCCATGCGCTGACTCGAAATCACGTGTGCCGCTGCGGCGCTATCGAATAAAAACGTACGGACGAATCGACGCCGCTCAGACGGCCGGGTCGTCCGCGGTCGCGTCCGTGTCGGCAGTCTCACACCCGGGCATGAACCACTCAGCGGGGCAAATGCCGGTGAAACTGCTCTGTAACAGGTTCAACCCGGCGAAGGCCGCTATCGCGAGGAACCATGGACTGACGAGCTGTGAGAGTCCGACCCCAAGCAGTACAACGACACCGGCGAGCCGTCTGACCCGCTGTTCGCATTGCCGTGTCATTACAGTACAATACTACGTCGGTGATCCACTTAATCTCTCGGATCGATGCGGTCACCGCCACGTGTCGACGATTTTCTCCGGAACCGGTGGGGTGTGATGAACAACGAGTACGTAATAGGTGGGCGACACGAGCGCCGACTGAGCAGCTCCCAGGCGTCGTCGCCGGTACCGCAGACGCTGCCGCATTCGACCCCGATCGGCTTCTGGCAATCCAGCACACGCCCGGCGTATCACGCGATGTCCGTCCCTCTGCACCGGTTTCTATATAGCAATATGCAGTGTATACGTCTCGAAGCGAACGGGAACCGTGTCCTACCGCAGTCATTCTCCTGTGGGCTCCGGAAAAATTACCCTCCTCGCAGTACGAGCAGGGACATGACACGCTCCGATTGGGGAGACTGGCTCCCGAAGGCAGTTGCCAACGCCGAGCCAGACACCGTCTCACTCTGGTATGTGGGCTGTAACGGCTTCGCGATCAAAGGCCGAGACGGGACGGTCTTGTGGATCGACCCGTACGTCGGCACCGGTGACCCGCCGCGGACGATCCGAATGATCCCCGTTCCCTTCGACCCAGCAGACGTCGGCGTCGCGGACGCAGTCTTAGCGACGCACGAGCACACAGACCACGTACACGGGCCCTCACAGGCGCCGATTCTCGCTTCTACGGATGCGCCGTTTATCGCGCCCGACGACTCGATCGCCGTCGCCCGTGAAGACGAGCAGTGGACCGACCGGTGGGACGTCGACGCCGACCAGTTCGTCCCCGTCTCGGTGGGCGACGCGCGAGCGATCGGCGAGTTCACGATCCACGTGGTCGAGACACACGACCCCGACGCGACACAGCCGGTCGGCTACGTGATCGAACACGACACTGGAACCATCTTCCACGCCGGCGATAGCAAGCCGGCGGCGACGTTCAACGACCTCGCAGAGGCGTTCGACATCGACGTCGGCATTCTCGCGTTCGGCTCGACCGGGACGATCCCGGACAAGATGACCGGCGAGCCGACCCGGACCACGTGGTACAGCGACGAGACGCAGATCGTCGAGGCGGCGGCCGACCTCGGGCTTGACCGACTCGTACCGACGCACTGGGACATGTGGAAAGGGCTTACCGCCGATCCGACTGCCTTGCACGACCACGTCCGGAGCTTCGATCGGCCCGAACGACTCGACATCGTCGAAATCGGCGATCGCATCGAGTTGTAAGCGTGGTCCGCCAGGGCGTCGTGGTCGAGTGACGTCTCCGCACGATTTATCACCCCACTCGCGGTGCACGTTGACATGAGCGACCGGACGTCGGCTGTCGTCGAGTCGGATGGAATCCGCGTCGAGAAGTCGTTCACCCGCGACGACTTCCCCGTACCGGCGGTGGCGTTCGAACTCACCTCGGATCGCGACCGCCCCGTCACGGTCCGTCTCGTGGACACGGTTCCGGAGGCGGTCCCGATGGAGGCTATCGGGTTTCACCCGGCGTACGAGAGCGAACACTGGACCGCCTACAGCGACCGCCGCGTCGAGTTCGAGCGAACACTGGAGCCCGCAGAGACGGTCGAGACCGTCTACGGCGTTCGTGTCGACGATCCAGACCCAGCGACGTTTCTCACCGACCCGACCGTCGACCACGCACCGCACGAAGCGGAGATAGCGGACGTGCTCGGTCCAGACGGTGCGACACACGTCCGCGAGGCGCTCGCGATCGGGCCGGAGGGGCTCAAGCCGCTCGCCGACACGGACCCGTCCGAGGAGGCGTCGACCGCCGCTCCGGACGCAGACGACCCGTCTGAACCACCGGCCACGTCGGAGCCGCCGTCGACGGCGGCGAAGCGCCCTCGCTCGAGGACAGACCACACCACCCCGGCGGTCACCAGGCGAGAGTCGAAGGCAGTTGGGTCCGCCGACGACACGGACACGGCTGCGTCGGCCCCTACCGAGGCGGCTCCCTCCGACCGAGCCGATACGCCCGAGGGGTCGACCGTTTCGGCGGACCCTACAGGAACCGTCGCGGCTGAGTTGGCTGCGGCGATACGGCGTGACGAGGTCGACGAGGCCGACCTCGAGACGCTCAGGTCGGCGTTCGACACCGGTACGCCGCCGAGCGTCGGCGTTCGGCTCGACCGACTACAAGCCCGCGTGGGCGAGTTCGACGCCTACACAGACGCTCTCTCGACGTTGCTCGACGAGGAGCGAGCAGACGAGGCGGTGTTCGACAGACTCGACGCCCTCGAGAGCGCTGTCGAATCGGTTGAAACGAGAGTCGACGCCGCAGAGCGCGCACACGGCGCACTCGCGAGCGACGTGACCGCGCTAAGTGAGCGGCTCGCGGACGTCACCGACCGCTTGGATACCGAGGTAGCATCCCTCGAAGACCGCACAGACGAGGAGTTGGCGAGACTCGAGAAAGACGTCCAGGCGGTCGAAGCGGAACTCGCGGCGTTGGAGACGTTCCGCCGTCGGCTCAACGACGCGTTCGACCCCTGATTGGACCCACCGACGAAGCACAACCCGTTTTAGCACTCACCCCACAGGTACGGTGATGACCGATCCGCTTCCCGTCGCGGTTCCACGGAAGGGCCGGCCTCTCGAGGCAGTGCTCGACCGGCTCGCGACCGCCGGTGGAACCGACGAGCTTGAGTCGCTCGCCGACCGGGTCAGCAACACGCTTCGGTACGAGAAGGCGGTGACGAAGGGAGGCGTCGAGGCCGAAACGGGCCCGTACCGGCGACTCGCCGACTACTCCGACCCGACCGACCCGCGAGAGCCGGAGTTCACGCTACTGCGTGACGACCGCGACGGCAAGCCTCGTCGAGTCGTGTTCGACGCGGTGACCGTCTCCGTCGGCGGCGTCGACCTGAAGCTCGTCGGCCGGGAGGAACCGTTCCGTGCGCTTCGAACCCACGAGTTCACGCTCGGATTCGACTCGGCCGACCTGGTCTTAGAGGAGGTCGTCGGCATCCGCCCGTCCGGCCTCCGAGACCTCGCAGACGTGAACGACCGGATCGACCCGGTCGACACCGACGTGCGGGTCGTCACCGGACTCGGTGATACGGTGTACCACACGCTCATGGGGCGGCCGTCCGTGCTCACTTCCGGAGAACGCCTGGACCGAGACTTCTTGACGGCGTACGAGGGACCGCTGTGCATCTCGCCACGGTACGAACGGCTCGTCACCGCCGTCGTCGGGACGGCCGCACTCGACGACGTTGAGTTCGTGTATCCACCCGCGACCCGCACCGAGGAGGCTGCGATCGCCGACGCAGGCCTCGGTGTCTACCTCACGGTCACCGGCTCGACGGCGCGTGATCACGGACTCGTGACCGGCGAGCAGCTGTTTCCGAGCGAGACGGTTCTCATGCGAAACACCGCGGAGTCACACCCGGCGGCTCGTGAGGCGGTCGCGCTCTTCGACGGCGTCGTGACGGAGTCTAAGCTCACGGTGTGAGTCGGAGGTTATACGATCGTCTGTATCGCCGCATCGTGTGTATCGACGGACACTGCGCTGCGCATCACTAATATCCGATATTGTAGGATATACTGCCGAATTTGCAGTCCCGTATTTCGGTATAAATCGTACTTGCCGGTCGAAATACGGTTCGATAAATCAAGATAAGGTCTCTTATCACGAATTCTAGGATAGATTGAAGTGAGCGCCGCCGAAACCGGTCTGTCGATGAGCGACGACCGCCGATCGGTCAAGACGTACGTTCCGGCCGCACAAAAGGAGGTGTGGCAAGAACACGCCGACCAGTTAGATATGTCTCAGAGTGAATTTCTTCGAACGATGGTGCAGGCTGGACGACGGGGGTTCACCACGCCCGAGACGAGCGTCGCCGAGGAGACCCCTTCTTCGAGCGTAGACCCTAGGGGTTCCGACCTCGAAACCCGGATCGAGCGTGCGCTCGAGCGCGGTCCGTGTACGTGGGACGAACTGATCGACGTGGTGACCGGCGACGTCGAGGATCGACTCGAGAACACACTCGACGCGTTACAGGACCAGAATCGCGTCCGGTACAGTGGGAGAGACGGAGGGTACGTGCTCATCGATGAGTAGTACGCACACACCGAAAACCATCGAGGACCCGATCGCGTACTTCCTCGAAGATCTCACCTACCACGGGAAGACGGAGCGCACGCGCACGGCGTACGAACGCGTGCTCCGGCGATTCGAGTCGTCACTCGACGAGGAGACGACACCAGCCGACGCGACGCACCGTGACTGCATGGCGTTCGTTCACTCGCTGCGTGGTGACCTCGCCGAGAGCACGGTCGCGACGTACGCGGCGTACGTACATCGGTTCTACGGGTACATGACCGAGCTGGGGGCGTTCACCGGAAACCCGATGACGCTCGTGATAGAAGAGATGGACGAGACGGTCGAGAAAGACCCCGTACGGAGGGACGTCTCGCTGCCGGCGATGCGGGCGTTCGTCTCGTCTATCACCCACCCACTTCACCGTGCCGTCGTCTGCACGCTGTTGAAAACCGGAGTGCGGGTCGGTGAGCTGTGCAACCTCGACCTTCGCGACGTCCGACTCACCGACGACGCGGTGAACGCCGCGTACGCGCTCGGAACGAGACCCGCACTCGACGGGCGCCGAGACTCGCTGTACGTGACGCCCGCAGCGACCGTCGGCGAGTCGCTACACGGTGAGGTCAGGACGGCCTCGAACAAGCGAAAACGCGAGACGGTGATCCCGATCGACGACGAACTTCGTGACGTCCTGCGTGCGTGGCTCGCGATCCGTCCGGACACCACCTCTCCGGCCGAGCCGCTCTTCGTGGCGACTGCCGAAGCGTGGGGAGCGCGGCTCGACCCCGCTGCCGTACGGCACATCGTCGAACGGCACGCTCGGGATCACGGCTGGTACAGGACGGGAGGTGGCGCCGACGAGAACGTCACCCCCCACTACTTTCGACACTTCTTCACCACGCACCTGCGCGATACGACGGGCGACCGCGGCGTGGTGAAGTACCTCCGTGGCGACGTCGCCGACGACGTCATCGACACGTACACGCACAACTGGGGAGACCAGGTTCGAGAGACGTACGAGGCGAACGTGTTCAGCCTCTTCGAGGGCTGACCGCGTCCTCTGTGTGTCGTTCACTCGACTGTGGTGGGTGAGCGACGCGTGAGATCGTCACTCCTCGAACGCGTAAACTCTATGTTGCAATATAGAATAGCGCGTCGGCGGTTCTGGTCGGCTACGTCACTCGACGGTCGTGTACAGGCGGTCGAGGCGACTGCCCCGGGGCTTGACCCCGGGGTTGAAGCCGACAGCATTATTATGCTTAAGACAGTATAATTCAGTATAGGACAGATGAAATGCTATCCAAAACTGCGACAACGGGGTGTCGTCACGATCCCAGAAGAAGTCCGAGACGGTCTTGATCTGGAAGAAGGCGACCAACTGAAACTCATCGTCGAAAAACTCGACTAACCAACGGTGAAACACACGCTTCGTTTTCGTGCGTACCTGCCCGACGACGTGGAGAGCGAAGCGTGGCACCACATCGACATCCTCCGCCAAATCCGCAACCATACTGTCCGAGACTACTACAACTCCGACTACAACGACCGACCATCAGACTACGACCAACACAACAAACTTACCGCTTGGGCAGACCGCTGGCCGACCTTCGCGGAACCCTCCAGACACGCCGCACAACAAGCCATCACTCAGATCCACAGCGATCTGGAAACACTGCAAGAACGTCGAGAAAACGGCTACAACGTCGGAAGGTTGCAGTGGCAAGGCAAAGGCGAATTTCGGTCAGTGTCGTACAATCAACCCCGTCGCTGGAACGTGGATCACAACACGGGCGACGACCGATTCGTGCGACTCCGACTCGAAAAGATCGGCTGGTTCAACATCCGAGCAGACCGCAACGTGCCATCCAAAGACGAGATTGACGAGGTCATCCTCAAAAAAGAATCGACGGGTGAGTGGTACGTCTCGCTCGTCACCACCGTGGAAGACACGCCAGAGAAACCGCCACTAAGTGAGATTAAACCCGAAGACTGTGTGGGTGCTGACCTCGGCATCACCAACTACATCCACACCTCGGAAAATCTGTCCGTGGATACGCTTGACCTGTCGGATGAGTACGACCGGTACGCACGCGAGCAGCGGAAACTCGCTCGGAAAGAACACGGCTCTAACAATTGGGAGAAACAACGCCAACAGGTGGCGCGAGCCAAACGCAAAATCAAGCGGAAGGTCGAAGATTTCCAGCACAAGCTGACAACGTGGCTCATTAAAAAGTACGATGTGGTGGCCGTGGAGGATTTGGACGTGAAACCGATGCTGGAAACCAGTCAAAATGCGAAAAGCAAACAGGATGCGGCGTGGTCGCGGTTCATCGAACTGTTAGAGTACAAAGGTGAATTACACGGCACACACGTTGAAACGGTTGAACCTCGCGGGACGACAAAAGAGCGTTCGGTTTGTGGCGTCGAGACGGCCAAGCCGATCTGGGTGCGGGAGCATTCGTGCCCTGCGTGCGGACACAAGGAAGATCGTGATTTGAACGCGGCGAAGAATATTCTCACTCGTGGATTGCGGCAGTTAGGGCTGGGACAGTCCGAATCAACGCCTGTGCAGACTGCGCTCCCTACGTTCACGCCTCACCGAGAGGCCGTGGATGCAAAGCGCGTCGTTGAAGCAGGAAGCCCCGGGGCTTGACCCCGGGGTGCGTTCACCGGCCCCGCCCGACGTGGGCCTGGCGGGCGACTCGTGGCGCGGGTCACTCGTCGTGGTCGGACGCCACGTCTGGAGACAACAGCCCCGACGCGACGAGGCGCCGGACGATAGTCACCACCCCGTTGTCGAACCCTCGACCGACGACGCCGCGCTCGTGGTCGCGAGGAGCCGAGCCGGCGACCGAACTCACGACGATGGCCTCTCGATCGGCGAGCAGGAGGCGACGGATCTGTGTGTCGTCGTCGGACAGCGGTGGATCGTCGACCCAGTCGAGCGGCGAGACGAAGACGCGGCCACACGCGACGGCTGCTTGAACCCTCGCCCTCACGGTCTCGTCGGCGGCACTGATCAGCACCTCGACGCCGCGGTCGTGTGCCGACTGCAGCTGCCGGGCTAGCCGATCGGTGACCACAGCCTCGTGGCCGACGAGCAAGAACACCTCGTCTGTCGACTCCTCTATTAGCTGGGTCGTCCGGCTCGTCATCGCTCGTGCACCGGAGAGTGCCCACACCTCGTTGGTCGAGTCGGTGCGCTTGACGTCGTCGGTCGGATCGAGCCCGCTCAAGACGCTGTGAAGCGACGCGGTCCGGTCGACGTACTCGCGTTTGAGCGTCTCGACCGCCTCCTCGATCGGAACGGCACGAAACACCTGCGGGTTCGTGTGTCGCGTCTCGACGAGTCCCTTCGACTCGAGCACCCCGATGGCGTCGTACACGCGTTCGCGGCACCTCCGAGGTGTCGCTGATCTCTCTCGCTGTTCCGCTCTCTCGACGTGTGAGTGCGACGAACGACTTCGCCTCGTACTCTTTGAGCCCGAGCTCTTGAAGCAGTCCGACCGCACGCGCTTTGTTCGAATCGCCACTCATGGGTCCCAACCTGACTGCAAATATGCTATACACGTCCATCGTGTTGAGTCGATCGCTGTGGACCAACCGGCCGACACGGCTCCGCCCGGTCGGCCGTCAGACCCGACGGGAGACGCGCCCGCGATCGACGCGGGGTGTAGCCGCCGCGTCAAGTAGTGACCACACAGTAACTCAGATGATCACAGGAAGTTTTTGTGTGAGAAGCGAGAACGGACTGTTGGCGCGTCGTCACGTCTTGGTCCCAACCACACCGTGACGGCGCGCCGCGCGGTCGCCTCGGTGGCGACCGTTCGCGACGACAGGAGACGAGTGTCACCCAGGCCATCACAACATCTATACCCCTCGCGTGCAGATTAGGTCTCCGTGTGAGGACCGCCGCGAAGCGACTCGACGGTCACGCCCGAGCTATCGAAGAGCGGGGGACACGGAGACGACGCGGCGGAGGGGGTGTCAAATGAGTCGAAAAACCGACAATAACGACGACGGTGATAGCGCCGACGGCCGGCCCGTCCGCGACAGGCCGGATGCACCGACGGTCGAACACCAGTGGACCGATACGGCGTCGCCGCACACGAGCATCGTGGAGGCGGTGGCGGCAGCGACCGACCGTCAACCGACTGACCTGCCCACGCTCGACACGTACGTCGACGGCGACGCCCTTGATGCGCTCCTGTGCCGTGGCTCGTCGTCGGTGACGGTCTCGTTCGAGTACGCCGATTGCGTGGTCGTCGCCCGCGGAGACGGCACGGTCCGCGTCACGGTCACCGACCCCGCGCCGGTCCAGACGGACGAGTGACGCGCCACAGACTGGCACGCTCTTGCGGTCGCGCGGACCCCGCCACCGTTCCGACCGATTAAGCCGTCGCGTCGCTAACGGACCGTATCAATGTGTGGCCGCTACACGCTTTTCACCCCGGTCGACGAACTCGAGTCGCGATTCGGTGCTGCGTTCGACGCGGAACACGAACCGAGCTACAACTGTGCACCGGGAGAGCAACTGCCGGTGATTCCGGCCCGCGATCCGGACCGAGCCGTCGAGATGACGTGGGGGCTCACGCCGTCGTGGGCCGAAGAGCGGTTCGACCTCATCAACGCCCGCGCGGAGACGGTTCGCGAGAAGCGGAGCTTCGCCGAGGCGTACGAGTCGCGCCGGTGTCTCGTTCCCGCCGACGGCTTCTACGAGTGGGTCGAGGGTGATAGCGGCGGCACACAGCCGTATCGCGTCGCGTTCGAAGACGACCGGCCGTTCGCGCTCGCCGGACTGCACGAGCGGTGGCAGCCACCCGAGCGCGAGACGACACAGACCGGACTCGACGCGTTCGGTGGGGGGACGAGTGATGAGACGGACTCAACAACCGAGCCGCTGGAGACGTTCACGATCGTGACGACGGAGCCGAACGACCTCGTCGCCGACCTCCACCACCGGATGGCGGTGATTCTCGACCCCGCCGACGAACAGACGTGGCTCACCGGCACCCCCGAGGAAGCGGCCTCGCTGTTAGGCCCGTATCCGTCGACGTCGATGGAGGCGTACCCCGTCTCCTCGCGTGTGAACGCCGCGGGGACCGACGGCCCGGAACTCGTGGAGCCGGTCGAAGGCGCGGAAGTCCTCACGCGAGGCTGAATCGGTGACCGACTCCGAAGTCCGGTGTTGCGGAGACGCCGATTCAGGGGGCGACGAGGTCCACGACGGTCTCGTCGTCGACGACCACGTTGTACGCGCCTTCGTCGTCGTTCCAGAGGACGAGGCCGTTTTCGACGAACACGACCGCGCCGTACGCGGCCGTCCGTAGGTCGCGGTTGAGTGCGGTCTCACGGGTACAAACGAGGTAGTGGTCGACGGTCTGTGAGCCGTCTCCGACCCGGTACACCGCGTTCTTCCCGTCGCTGAGGTCGTGACTGAGCTTCACGGCGAGGAGGTTCACTCGATCGGTCACGTGTGACGCTGCGTCCGCCATGCGCGCACAGCGGTCGGCACGCCCCCAGACGTCGACCCGCCGCTCGCCGTCGGGTCGGAGGATCGAGTAGGCGAACTGGACGTCGACGTTCACGAACTCGCCCGGCTCGTCGTCCGCCGCGCGGGTCGCCGCCTCGTCCAACTGGCGTTGGAACGCGGGCACCGCGAGGTCCTCGCGGACGTCGAACGACCAGCCCCGGTCGGCCGGCGTCGCGTCGGGCCAGAGGCGAAGCGTCGGGGCGTACACGCTCGGTTCGCGCTCGTGATCGGCCGTGACCGCTCGCTCGACCTCACGAAGCGACGTCGCCGTCTCCTTGTCTGCTGGTGCGAGCGCGACCACGCTGCCGTCCGAGGCGAGCGCGTCGAGTCCCGCCGCACAGACGGCGACCGGGTCGGTGAGTTCAGAGAGCACGTTGCCGAAGAGGACGAGGTCGAACGGCGCTGTGAGCGGCGGATCCGCGTCGTGTTCGCCGAGTCCGAACGCCGCCTCGGCGGTCGTTCGGTGGACCGTCGTGCGGAAGTTCCGACCGGTCGTCTCGAGGAGTCGCTCGAGGACGGTCGCCGCCGAACTCGGTTCGATCGCGTGGTACGAGACGACCGCGTCGTCCGGGAGGTAGTCGTGGAGACCGAGCGCCGGCCCGCCGACGCCCGCACCGACGTCGAGGACGCGGAGCGTCCGGTCGAGCAGCCCGTTCTCCGAAAGCGCGTCGAGGACGTACCCGATCGCCGCGTAGTACCCTGGGAGGTGGTAGATCGCGTAGCCGAGCGCGGCGACCTCGTCGTACTCGACGTCGTTGCCGTACAGGTAGTCCGTCTTCAGCCGCCTGATGGCCGACCGGAGCGTCGTGCCGGTGTCGCCGACGGGCCAATCCGCGCCGAACGTCGACACGAGCACGTCTTCGAGCGCAAACGAGACGTCGGCCGGGACCGCGCTCGGCGCCCAACCGGGCGGGGCGACCGGGGCTTCCTCGACCGGCTCGAACCGACCGTCTTCGCGCTCGCGGAGCCGCAGGTCGAACGCCTCCTCTCTGAGCGCGGCTCGGACGGCCCCCGGATGGGCTGCTCCTTCGACGTACTGCGTGAGCTCGTCGGGGTCGATAGGACGGACTTCTCGGAGGTAGTTCGCGGTGTTTCGGAGCGTCGTTCGGTCTATCATCGTGACGAGGTGACGGTGGGGTACAGGGTCGAGTGAGCGCGCCGGCGGAGTCAGTCGTGTCGCTCGCGGGTCGTTCCGTCGCCGCGGGCCCGCTCGTACAGGGCGGCGAACTGTGACGCGTCGGCGTCGGCGAGGTCGGTCGCGGCCGTGGCTACTGCGTCCGCGCCGTCGAAGGCCTGCTGTATCTCGGCGTACACGGCCGGGGAGCCCTCGGTGACGGTGTCGGCGACGGACTCGAGTGCGGCGGACACCGGGGTGTGGAACTCCTCGCGCACCGGGTCGGCCGCGAGCCGCCAGGCCAACACCGCGGCGTGGGCGCCGGCTTGAACCGTCTCCATCGCCCGGTCGTGTTCGGCCGCGGAGGTCTCGAACACCTCGTTGCCACCCGCCTCGATGGCCGCCGTGATGGCCGACACCGACTCGCCGGGCTCGTCGACGACGACGGCCACGTTGCCGGGGACTCTCGGCGGCGCGAACAACGGGTGGTAGCTCGCGCGCGCGAGGTCGGAGGCGTGTTCGCGCATCGCCGCCACCGAGGCGGTCATCTCACCGGAGACGTCGACTATCGCCTGGGTCGCTCGTGGGGCGTACGTCTCGACGGCCGCTGGAACCGCAGACATCGGCACGGAGAGACAGACCACGTCGTGTGTCGTGTTCGCCTCGGGGGCTACCGTCTCGGCAGCTCGGTGTGCCGCGGCGTCGCTCGCGGTCGCCTGGTCGCGGTCGGTGAACGCGACCCAGGCGTCTGTCGGAGCGTCGGTACCGGTGAGGGTGTCCGCGACCCACCTGCCGATCTCACCCGCGCCGACCACGAGTACGTCCATTCGAGCGGTGGGAGGGCTCGAGCGGGGTAAAGTGACTCGATCGGGTCGCTCCGTGCCGCCCCTCGTTCACCGTCGCGCCTCGATCGCCGTGGTGATGGCGTCTGCCGTCGGCACCACCGACTCGCCGCCGACTATCACCGTCGGCGTCCCGCTCACCCCTCGTTCGACGCCCGTCGCTCGGTCGGCCGCGACGACGTCGGCGTACGTCTCCGCCCGTAGGTCGACGAGCGCGACACAGGGATCGGCACCCACGCCCTCGGCGGCGGTCCCGACGGCCTCACCGCTGTACGCGCCGATCGACTCGTAGACGGCCTCGGCGAAGTCGAAGAACGCCTCGTCGCCGTGGCGGGCGCCGACGCCTCGGGCCGCGCTCGCGACCGGAACCGCCCACTCCTCGTCGACCGGGATCGGAAAGTCCCAGTGCTCGTAACGAACGTCTTCGGCGCCGAGCGGTCCCGAACGGAGCGTCGGGAGCTCCTCGGTCGCGAACGTCGCACAGTGTGAACACGTGAAGTCTTCGAACACCTGGATGCGTATCGGGGCGTCGGGGTCGCCGATGGCCGGTCGGTACGTGGAGTCTGGCTCCGGCGCCGAGACGCCCTCACAGTCGAAGGCCGCACTCGCCGTCGAGTCTCCACCGAGACACCCCGTCGCTCCGACGACCGCGCCCGTCGCGACACCGGCCAGGAGCGACCGTCGCGTCCGTGACATACCGTCGTCTCGGGGGGCGACTCACTTAACCACACCGAGCCGCCTCCCGCTCGACGGGCTGCCGCTGGGTGCTCCCGACGCGTGCCGAACGACTTTATTCGCCGGGAACGTCTCGGCGGCCGTGACCCGACCGTCGACGTACACGCAGACGCGGTACCTCGAGGCCAAGCGAACCGTCGACGACCGGGCGCTCCACCGGCCGACGCTCGATGCCCTCGGGCGAGCACTCGACGGGCGTGCCGAGCCGATCCGCATCGTCGAGGCCGGCTGCGGGACGGGCTCCATGCTCCGGCGTCTGCTCGCCTGGGACGTGCTCTCTGACGCCGTCGCGTATCACGGCTTCGACCTCGACCCAGCGGCGGTCGAACGAGCAGCGACGGCGCTGACCGCGTGGGGCGAGGCGGCCGGGTACACCGTCGACGAGGAGACGGCGGGCGACGCACTCGAGACCACCGCTGGCGAGGCCGAGGCCACGACGGTCGCGCTCACCGACGAGGACGGGGCGACGGTCCGTGCCACCTTCGCGGTCGACGACGTGGTCGCGCGGGCTCGCCGGCTGGACGCGACCTACGACCTGCTCGTCGGCTGTGCCGTGTTCGACCTCCTCAACCTCGAGGACGCACTCGAGCCGCTCGCATCTCTCGTCCCCGGGGGCCTCGTCTACGCGCCGATCACGTTCGACGGCGAGACGTTCTTTCGGTCGGTGGCGACCGACGGCGACGCACCCGTGGTGCGACGGGAGCGGGAGCGAGCCGTGATAGCCGCGTATCACGAGACCATGGACGCGCCGACCCGACCGGGCGGCAGCCGGGCCGGACGAGAGCTGCTCGAGGCGGTTCCGGCCGCCGGCTGTCGCGTCCGCGCTGCCGGTGCCGCCGGCTGGCTGGTGACGCCGCCGTACCCCGGCGACGAGGCGTACTTCCTCCACCACCTGATCGACGGTATCGAGTCCGCGGTCGTCGACGCACGGCGCGCGGCAGCGGGGACGGACCGGCTCGCTCGCGAGGCGGTGCGGACGTGGGCCGACCGCCGCCATCGAGCGGTGTCGACGGAGACGCTCGCGTACGGGGCGCACAACCTCGACGTGCTCGCGGCCGTCCCAGACGCGTGAGCGGCGACGGAGGCGACCCCGCGAGCCGAACGCTTTTCTCGGCGTGCGTCGTCGCTCCGGTATGGCAGATTGGGACCTCGACCTCCGCGACGCCGAAGCCGAGCTGGACTCCCCGGTTCCCGCCGGCGGCGACGTGGTCCTCGACGTCCTCGACGGGTCGACCGAGCCGGCAGCGTGGGTCCGACACGTCGAGGCGGGCGACGTCCTCGTGTTGGCGGTCGACGGCGACCTCAACGAGCTCGCCGCCGGCTTCGCTCGCGAGGTGAGAGACGCCGGTGGCTCGCTGATGCACTTTCGGGGGTTTTTGATCGTGACCCCGCCCGAGACGGCCATCGACACCGACCGACTGTCTGCGTGAGTCGAGTCGGCGTCTCGGCTACGACGACTCGGTCGCGAGCCGCGAGAGCGTTTCGCGGGCGTTCTCGACGGCCGCGTCGTGTTTCGCGGGGTACGCCTCGACTTTCGCTCTGAGCGTGATGCCGTGGCCGAGCCTGACGTCACCGCGGAACGCCGCCTGCTTGTCGAGGCGCACGAACAGCGCGCAGTTGTCGTCGACCCGCTCGTCGAGCTCCTCGAGCACGTGGTCGAGGTCGGGGAGGGTCGCGAATCGGTCGAGGACGTGTCGCATCCCGTCTGCCACCTCGATACGGGCAGAGAACACGACGATTCGGTCGCCGTGGTGGCCGACGGTCTCCGCGCGGTCGATGGGTGCGTCCGCGGGTACGAGCGTTCGAAGCGCCGTCTCGACGCGCTTCTCGTCTTCGGTGGCGTACGAGAACGCTCTGAGGTCGACGTAGTGGAACGGGACAGCGGGCACGGGACGGTGTCGTTACGCCTCTGGCTCGTCTTCGGCGGCCGCCTCGGACCCGGCGGTCTCCAGTGCGTCCTCGGGGACGCCGGTCTCTTGGCCCTCGTCGAACGTCACGGTGTACGTGGCGTCGCCGAACATCGTCTCCATCACCTGGGTCACCGTCCCGGTCTCGCCGTCGTACTCGCTGTGTTTGTCGTGGAGGACCACTCGGTCGTCCTTCTCGAGACTCATGCGTCGGCTACCGGCGGGACGGTTAAAAACGCGTGGATTCGGCGAGGGCCGGGGCGTCACGGTGGCCGTGGACCGTCGATGGCCGTGGACCGTCGGTGGCCGTGGATCGTCGGTGGGTGGCCGTCTTCGGGGCTCACCACAGCAGCGAGAGCGTCGCGGCGAGCGCGACCACGATCGCTCCACCGGCGGCGAGCAGCAGCACCACGCTCTCGATGGCGAGGGCGGCAGCGACGCCGAGGGCGACCGCGACGAGCGAGAGGAGGAGCGCCGGCACGCCACCGCGTTCGACGGCCGTCGAGACGGCACCCGCGAGCCGTCGGTCCCACGAGGGCGGTGGCGGCTGTGCCGGCGGCTTCGTGAACTCCTCGTCGACGAGGACGCCCTCCCCGGCGGTCGGCGGCGGGTCCACGCGAACCTCGATAGACGCCCGATTCGAGCCGTAGCCGGTGACGACGTCGAGCGTCCCAGCGACCGGCTCCTCCGGCGGCGTGGTCGTGACGCGGACGTGCACGACCGACTCCGCTTCGACGTAGTGGTTCCCCGCGTCGAGCGAGGCCACTCGGTCGAGGTCGTCGTCGAGGTGGAGGTGGACGTGCGTGGACTGTCCACGGTTCGCGAGCGCGACGGTGAACGTCTCGTCGGTCTCGAACCGATCCGGTGCTCGGATCGCGTGCACCTCCGGCCCGTTCAGTTCCACGTCGAGCGTCGACACGGGCTGTGTATCACCCCGGGGTGAGAAAAAGGTGCAGCATACACAGTTCAACTCACCGTCACGTGTCCCGTGCGACACTTCCCTTCGTCAGCCCTCGCATCACCGTCGTCACGGCCTTCGACGCCCGTCTACGCCGCCGCCCCCTCTTCGTCGCGCATGTCCGGCGGGAGGAGGTTCGGAATGCCGTCTTCGATCGGGTACTGCTCGCCGCACTCGGCACAGCTGAGCGTTCCGGTCAGGATCTCGTCGTCCTCGCGGTCTTCGACGGACAACTCCAGGTCGGCTTTGTCAAGCGGACAGCAGACGACGTCCATGAGCGACTCCTTCATACCAACTCGGTTGGCGCGGCCGCCTCAAAAAGGGTCCGGGTCACTGGTTCGTCGACACCAGTTCGACTACGTCGCGATGGGCCAGCTCGTGGGCGGTTCCGATCTGTCGGCCCGTGCGGCAGTCGATCCCGTGGAGGAGGCCCTCGCCGATCTCCGAGTGGATGTGGTGGGCGAAGTCGGCGGTCGTCGCGCTCGCCGGGAGCAGGAAACAGTCGCGGAAGACGCCCTTCTCGTCGACCGTGCCGCTCGCCGTTCCGGGAAACACTGCGATTCGGTCGAGGACGTCGAAGACGGCCGCCTCCAGCGCGGCCTGAACACCCGTGCCGCCGTAGGCGTCGACGTGTGCACGGACGCGCTCCAGTCCGGCCGCCTGCTCCGGTGAGACGTCGTCGACGATCGTGAAGTCGTCGTCACCGGGGGTGTAGGTGACGACGCCCGCGTCGGCCGCGTTCTTCAGCGCCTTCTCGGCGTGTGCGCTCACCGGGACGAACGAGAGGTGCTCGTAGGCTGGGTCGTCGGTGATCGTCTCCCAGTTCGCCCGGGCCGTCTCGGTGTCCATCTTGTTGGCAGCGACGACCATCGGCTTGGTTCGAGTCCGGATCGCGTGTGCGAGTCCGGCTCGGTCGGCCACGGTCCACGCGTCGGGATCGAGTCCGATCGCCTCGGCGAGGATCACCTGTTTGAGTTCGTCTGGACCGATCCCAAACGCGGAGAGCTGCTCGCCGAGTGACTCCTCTATCGCCGGGTCGGCGCCGTGATACCGCGTGTCGAACCGCTCGATTCCCTTCTCGAGGACCGTCAGGTACCAGGCGTCGAGCTCGTCTTCGAGGAAGTCGATGTCCGTCCGTGGGTCGTGACCGGTCGTCCGCTCGCCTTCGCTGTCCGTCTCCCCAGAGAAGTCGACGACGTGGACCAACACGTCCGTCTCGTTGAGGTCGGAAAGGAACTGGTTGCCGAGCCCGCGTCCCTCGTGAGCGCCGGGGACCAACCCGGCGACGTCGACGAGTTCGACCGGCACGAACCGCGTGCCGTCGCGGCAGACGCCGACACTCGGCGTGCACGTCTCGTCGAACTCGGGTGCCGCACAGGGGACGCGGACGTACGCCTCGCCGACGCTCGGGTCGATCGTGGTGAACGGGTACGCGCCTTCGGGAACGTCGTTCATCGTCGCCGCGTTGAAGAACGTCGACTTCCCGACCGAGGGCTTGCCGACGAGACCGATCCGGTGACTCATACACACCGTCTGCACGTGGAGCGCAAAAACCAACCGAGACGCGGCGGCGTCTCGTCGCCGGGAACGGCGAGTGACGTCGACCTTCGTTGTCCGCCCGCCTCACGCGCTAGGGTCGGCCGCTCTGAGGTGCGTACAGTCACCGGCGTGTACGCGAACCGTCTCGGCATCGGTCTCGACCACGAGCGCCCCGGGCGGCTCGACGTCGACCGCCTCTCCGACGACCGTCTCCGTGGACGTCTCCACGCGGACCCGCCGCCCGAGCGTGAGAGCGCGATTGCGCCACGCCGGAAGTACCGCCTTGAGGTCGGCCGTCAGCTCGGCGTATCGCTCGAGCACGTCGCGGACGAAGGCGCGGCGGTCGATCGGATCGCCGCAGACCGCCCGAAGCGACGTCGCTCCGGCCGGGAGTTCGGACGGGTCCACGTTGGCGTTGACGCCGACACCGACGACGAGCCAGGCGACCCGATCGGCTTCGCCCTCCATCTCGGTGAGGATGCCGGCGAGTTTCTGCCCGCCACGTCCGACGGGCTCGTGGCCCTCCCTCCCGACGTTCGGGTCGCTCGATGCCCCACCCTCGCTCTCGAGCAGCACGTCGTTCGGCCACTTGATCCCGGCGTCGACGCCGACGGCTCGACAGGCGTCGGCCACCGCGACCGCGGCGGCGAGGGTGAGCTGCGGGGCCCGCGCCGTCGACACGGCCGGAGCCGTGAGCACCGAGAGCCAGACGCCGCCGCTCGGTGCGACCCACGAGCGGTTGAGCCGTCCTCGGCCGCCGGTTTGCGCGTCGGCGACGACGACGACGTCGGACGCGCCCGACTCGGCGAGCGCCCGCGCTCGGGTGTTCGTCGAGGAGAGCGTGTCGTGATACTCGACGGTGTACGGAGCGTCGAGGGCGAACTCGATCCCCGGTGCGCCGTAGCCGGGGTCGGCCGGCGCGACGTAGCCGTCGTCGGTCGACTCGACGGCGAATCCCTCCTCGCGGAGCCCTTCGACCGCCTTCCAGACGGCCGCCCGGGAGACGCCGAGCTCGGCCGCGAGCGACGGACCGGAGACGGGGCCGTCGGCCAACGCGTCGAGCAGCGCGCGGCGGGTGTCCATGGACGCGGAGAGCCGACCGAGACGCAAAGTCATTCCGGCTCGGTCCTCGTCCACCCCCGACGAACGGCTTTTCTCGTCCCCATCGCAATCGGTGGCATGAACGGACTCGTCCTCGGCGGCACCGCCTCGGGCGTCGGCAAGACGATCGCGACGCTTGCCGTCTCGCGGGCGCTCGCGGACGCGGGCTACGACCCCGTCCCGGCGAAGGCCGGCCCGGACTACATCGACCCGAGCCACCACGCGGCCGCACTCGGTCGGCCCTCTCGAACCCTCGACACGTGGATACAGGGCGTCGACGGGGTACGACGGACCCTCGCGCGGGGTGCCGAGGACGCCGGAGACGACGCAATCGCGGTCGTCGAAGGGATGATGGGGCTCTACGACGGCTCCGTGACGTCGACGGCCGCGACCGCGGCGGCGCTCGACGTGCCGGTCGTCCTCGTCGTCGACGCGGGTGCGGGCATGCAAAGCGTCGGGGCGACCGCACTCGGCTTTCGCGAGTACGCCGCACACGTCGACCTCCCTCCGGCGGTCATCGACGCGGTCGACGACTCTCGCGTCGACGTCGCCGGCGTCCTCGCACAACGGGCACACGCGGGCCGACACGCCGACGGCATCCGCGAGTCGCTCCCCGCAGGCATCGACTGGGTCGGTCACGTCCCGCCCGCAGACGATCTGACGATCCCCGACAGACACCTCGGTCTCCACATGGGCGACGAGCGTCCGATCGACGAGTCGGCCATCGAGGCCGCAGCCGAACCGATCGACGGCGAGGCCCTCGCGCGCCTCTCACGGCCCGTCGCCGCCCCGAGGGAGGCGGCACGGAGTCGACGGGAGCAGTCAGCAGGCTCCTCGACAGGAGACGTGCCAACGATTGCGGTCGCCGCCGACGACGCGTTTCGGTTCGTCTACCCGGCGACGTGGGAGCGACTCCGCGCGCTGGCGACGGTCGAACCGTTCGCTCCCGTCGCCGGCGACGACCTCCCGGCGTGCGACGCAGTCTACCTCCCCGGTGGGTACCCGGAGACGCACGCGGCGGCACTCGCCGCGTCGCCAGCACTCGAGACACTCGCCGAGCGCGCTGCCGACGGCCTCCCGATCCTCGGCGAGTGTGGAGGCCTGATGGCGCTCGCCGAGTCGCTGACCACCGTCGACGGCGAGACCCACGCGATGGCTGGAGTGCTCCCGGGCGACGTCACGATGTGTGACCGGTACCAGGCGCTCGACCACGTCGAGCTCCGCGCGGTCGACGACGGCGTCACGGCGCGCGCCGGCGACCGCCACCGCGGCCACGAGTTTCACTACTCTGCGCACGCGTTCGGCGGCGAGGCGACCGTGTCGACGGCGACCGACGCCCGGTTCGCGTTCGAACTCGAACGCGGCGACGGGATCGACGGCGACCACGATGGGCTCGTCACACGGCGCACGGTCGGAACGTACGCGCACCGGCATCCGGCGTGCGGAGCGTTCGACCGGCTGGTCGAGGCGGCCCGAACGTACGCGCGAGGGTGACCGTCGTGGCCGAACGCACTCCCGAGGACGTGGCCGACCGCGACCCCGACGACGCCTCACGCCCCGTCGAAGAGACCGTCACTGTCGTCGTCGTCGACCGGGACGGCGAGCGCCACGAGCTGGCCGTCGAGTCGGGGACGCGACTCCGCGACGCCCTCGTCGACGCCGGTTACTCGCCGTACACGGCGGCGACCAGCCGGCTGAACTGCGGCGGTCGTGGGGTCTGTGCGACCTGTGGCGTTCGGATTCACACCGGGCCGGCACCGACACACTGGCACGACCGTCTCGCGGCCCGGTTCGGGTACCCGCGGCTCTCGTGTCAGGTCGTCGTCGACCGGCCGATGACCGTCGAACTCGTCGACAAGCTGGTGTGGGGCGGACGCGAGTGAGCCAGCCCGGGTTCGCCGTATCGACCGCCACAAGAGACAAGTTCACTCGACCGGGAGTGTGACCCATGCAACCCTCCAAGGAGCGAGAGTCCGAGGAGACGGACCCGCTCGAAGACCTCGACGGGCTCCTCGACGACGATCGCTCGGGGGAGGCCAGCGACGAGGCAGGACGGTCCCGGTCCGGTGCGCCACCGACGTCGCGGGTCGGCGTCGACGGGCGGTGGCTGTCGCTCAAGCTGCTCGGCGTGACGGGCGCCACGGTCGCCGTCGGCGTCGTCGCCGGCGGGCTCGTGCCGCTCGTCGGTGGGACCCTCGGTGCGGCCGCTGGGATACTCCTTGGAACGTTTCTCGTCGGCCTCGCCACCGGAGGCCGGCGCTACGTCGAGACCGGACTCACCGGCGCACTCGCCGGCGCCGGGACGGCGGTGAGCAACGTACTGGGCGTCGGCTTCCTCCCGATCGGGGTGGACTATCTGAGCCAGTGGGGGCTCCCGCTGCTCGTGGTCGGCGGCACCCTCGGGCTCGTACTCGGACTCCTCGGACACTACTTTGGCAACGACCTCCGGGCCGGCGTCACCGGCGACCTCCCCGGGTGAACCGAGCGGTCGGCGTCACCCCCGGCTCACGGCTCGATCGTCGGGCCCATGCTGCGCTCAACGTACAACAATGCGACGAGCCCGAAGAGGACGATCGTGTACGACACCGCGGCGAACAGCGCGGCCTCCGCGGTCTCGTACTCGCCCGTCCGGTAGATGATGACCTTCCGCACCATCGCAATCACCCCCGTGTAGATCACGAGTCTGACGATCCGGCGGGTCTCGCTCTGTTCGATGTACGCGACGACCGTCTCGTACACCTCAACGATGATCAACAACAACAGCCCGGTCTCGATGAAGCCGATGACGACGAGCGGGTCCGTGATCTCGCCGGTCGGAACGGTCTCGGCTATCTGTAGCGCCAGGTCGACGACGCCGATCCCGAACAACAGCGCGAACAGCGCGGCGGCGGCCAGCTCGACGGCACTCACGAACCGCCCGGTCAGTCCGAAGATGCGGTCGTGCGGATCGTGTGCAGCCGGTCGACCGGCAGACTCGTCGGCCGATGGAGACTCATCCATTCGTGATACTCGTACTCAGTACTGCGGCCGGTGACACCTAAAAGTCGTGGCCTGACGGGCGTCCGAGCGGCGGTGTGTGAGACCGACGGGCCGAGCGACCGAACCGGACGGGCCGAGCGGGTCAGATCCGCGACTGGATCTCTTCGCGAAGCGCCTCGGAGACGACCTCGCCGTCGGCCTTTCCGCGAAGCTCACCCATGGCCTCGCCCATCAGCCCGGAAAACGCGCCCATCCCCTCCGTCGTCACCTGGTCGGCGTTGCGCTCGACGACCTCGGCGACGGCCGTCCGGACGGCCTCTTCGTCCACACCGGAGAGCCCCGCGGCCTCGACCGCGTCGGCTGCCGAGAGCGACGGCTCCTCGGCGAGCGTCGTGAGCACCGCCGGGACGCCCTCTTTCGCGAGCGTCCCGTCCTCGACGAGTTCGAACACTGCGAGGAAGTGGTCGTCGTCGAGCCGCTCGACGGGAGCGCCGTCCCGGCGAATCTCGGTCGTCGTCGACTCGAGCGTCGAGGCCGCGAACGTCGGGTCGACGCCACGTTCGACGGCCGTCTCGAACAGCGGGAAGCGGCGACCGAACGCGACCTGCGCTGCGAGCCCAGGATCCAGCCCAAACTGTTCGACGTAGCGGTCGCGCTTTTCATCGAGCAGCTCCGGCCGCTCGACGGCAGACGGGTCGGGGTCGACCGGCGGGACGTCCGTCTCGGGGTACATCCGGGCCGCTCCGGGAAGCGGGCGCAGGTACCGCGTGGTGCCGTCGTCGTTCGCCCCGCGCGTCTCCTCCGGAACGCCCTCGATCGCCGCCGCGGCACGGTCGGCGACCGCCTCGATCGCGAGTCGTGCGGTCTCGTCGTCGTCAGCGACCATGACGACCGCGTCGGCGTCGCCGGCGCCGACCGCCGCACGGAGCGCGGCCACCTCGGCGTCGGTGACGCCGTACGCCGGCAGCTCGTCGGTGTGAAACACGCCGCCGGCGCCGTGGCGTTTCGCGTGGTCCGACAGCTCGGTCCCGAGCCGCCGGTCCGGCCCTATCTCGCGGCCGACGAGCCCGTCGAACCCGAAAAGCGGCACGGCGAGCACCGACCCTCCCGCGTCGACCGCCCGGCGTACCACCCCGGAGTCGGTGTCGGCGAAGACGTCGGTCACCGCCTGGGGGTCACCGACGGCGGCGTCGCGGTCGCGGAGGGCGTCCCGGATCTCGAGCAACTCCGCCTGCCGGCCGACCTCGCCGCGGACGATGTCTGCGATGCCCTGGAGATCCTGGACGCCTTTGACCTCAACTCTGGCCCCCTCTGCGATCGAGACGTTGACGTCCTGGCGAATCGTCCCGAGTCCGCGTTTTACCGACCCCGTCGACCGGAGCAGCATCCCGATGCGTTCTGCGGCCGCGCGCGCACCCGCTGGGCTGCGAATGTCGGGTCCGGTGCCGATTTCCACCAGCGGGACGCCGAGTCTATCCAGCGAGTAGACGACTCCCTCGTCCGTCGCTTCGACCCGTTTCGCGGACTCCTCTTCTAACATGAGGTCAACGATGGAGACCTCGCCGTACTCGGTCTCTATCGACCCTCCCTGCCCGAGGAGGATCGACCGCTGGAACCCCGAGGTGTTCGAGCCGTCGATCACGAGCTTGCGCATCACGTGTGCCTGGTCGACGACCTGTACGTCGAGTAGGTCGGCTATCTGTAACGCCACCGACAGCGCCTCCTCGTCGACCCGCCGCGGCGGCTCGTCGTCCTCTTCGACGAGACAGGTGGTGTCGTACGCCAGGTAGGTGAACTCCCGGTCGACGCGGCTCTCTTCGAGTGCGGCCTGGTCGAGTTCGCCGAGTTCGCTCGTCGTCGGATGTAGTCGGCGGGTGATAGTCCGGTCGGCCGCAGCCGGGTCGCGCTCGACGGTCGGGGAGTCACAGAACAGCTTCGTCGCCGTGTCGAGCTGCTGGTGGATCTCCAGCCCGGCGACGAGGCCCAACTCCTCGTAGTCGTACTCGCTCATTACCGCTCACTCCGGTGCCGTGTGACTAAAAGGGTGGCAGTTCGCGCTTGAGCGGCCGGCGCGCGAGCGGCGGCTCGACGCTTCGGGTGGGTTCGACAGGAGTTGTGCGTGGGTGCTGTCGTGTAGACAACACCGTGCATCTGTGGCGGGTGTGCCGCCGTCGATGCGTGGGACCGGATTTGAACCGGCGGACCTCTACAGGACAGCGCCCTCAACGCTGCGCCGTTGGCCTGGCTTGGCTACCCACGCTCGGTGCGGTTTTCGCATACGGTCGTATCCAGTCCCCGATTAAAAGCCCTTCCATTCGACCGTCGGCGGGCCGGGCGCTCCCGGTCGGACGGGCGCGTGAACCGGTAGGCGTTTTGGCCCCCGGGCCCTCGGCTGTACCATGCGAGAGTGGGCCAAAGCGAACGTCTCGATACTGACCGCGGTCGCGTCCGTCGTCTCCCTCGCGCTCGTGTTCGGAGCCGTCGGCGGCGTCATTCCGAGCCGTGTCCTGCCGCGGGCGAGCGACGGGGTACTCGCGGCGATCCCGCACCTCAACGCCGCCATTTCGGCGACGGCCATCGGTACCATCCTCCTCGGCTGGCGAGCGATCGCCCGTGGAAACGTCCGCCGCCACCGCGCGTTCATGCTGACGTCGTTCGGACTGTTCGTCGCCTTCCTCGCGGGCTACCTCTACCGACTCGTGCTCGTCGGGACCGCGACGTTTCCTGGCCCAGAGACCGTCTACACGTACGTCTACCTCCCGTTCCTCGCGATCCACATCCTGTTCGCCATCGTCTGTGTTCCCTTCGTCTTTCACGCGCTGTTTCTCGCCGCCACCAGACCGTACGAAGAGCTGTACACGACCCGGCACGCACAGGTCGGGCTCGTCGGTGCGAGTCTCTGGCTCGTCTCGTTCGCGATGGGGATCGGCGTCTACCTCATGTTGTACCAGCTCTACTGACCGCGAGGGTCACTGGCCGACGACCCGCTCGACCGTCTGTAGCGCCTCGTCGATCGGCGGGACGTCGAACCACGTCCGCTCCGTGTAGGCGTTCGCACCCGCCGCGTACATCGTCGAGACGGCGTCGAGCACCGCGTCCGGGAGCGGCTCCGGCGTCTCCGTACACAGCGTCCGCCAGTCGTCGATGTCGCGGTCGGTGACGTCCCGCTTCGCCCGAGAGACCGCCTCGACCCACGTCGGGTCACTGCGTTTGTACCACTGCCGGACGACCTCCTTCGAGACCCCGTGGCCGTTCCACGCGAATCGGTTCTCGTCGAAGGTGCCGACGACGTCCGCGACACGGAGCTCGCCCTCGTCGTACAGACACTCTATTTTCCCGTCGTGATGGGTGAAGCCGGTCGCCTCTGCGCGGTCGGTGACGACCCGATTGACCCGCCGGGCGAGCGCCTCCAGCGACGCCACGTCCGCGCGGCCGGCGATGGCGTCCGCCTCTGCCCGCGAGAGGTAGCGGTCCCGTTCTTCGTACTTCGTCGAGAACTCGACGATCGGCTCCGGAAGCGAAACCGGCTCGTCCGGCCACTCCGTGGCCTCTAAGCCGACGTCGGTGGGCGTCGCTCGCCGTCGAAGACTCGACCCGACGGGGACGGTGTTGCGGAACACCACCTCCAGCGGGACCAGGTAGTGCTGCCCGCCCGCGGCGTGGTACGCCTCGTAGTCGTACCCCGCCTCGGGGCCGCGGTACGGAAGCTCCGGCACCTGTGTCAGCTCGATCGCCATCTCCGTCGGCGGCGTGCGCGCCTCCGCGAGCGGAACGACGGCCGATTCGGGGTCGGCGCCGGCGTCGACGGCCGTCGGATCGACCACGCCGCGGTAGTGCGTTGGAACGGCTGCCGCCGCTAGCTCTTCGAAGTTGTACGCACCCATCACACAGAGGCTCGCGCCCTTCCGTGGGACGTCGTCGGGCATCTGCCCCCAGTCGAAGACGGAGTAGGCGTCGGTGAAGACGAACCGCCCGCGACCGAGACTCGACGCGGTCGCCGGCTCGGCGACGCGAAACTCCTTGACGCTCGTCATACCGACTCCCGCGCCCGCCACCCAAATGAAGCTTTCACTTCTGTGGACACAGCCGAGGGTCGACGCCGCGTTCGATCCACGCTCACGGATCAACTCGGGCGTCCCACCGACGACGTCTCACACCGAAAGGCCCTCGCCGTTGCCGCTCACAGAAGCCGTATGAACGATTCGACGGCGGTGACCGTCCTCCGGTACGGCCATCGGCCCGGCCGAGACGACCGGGTGACGACACACGTAGGACTGACCGCGCGTGCGCTCGGTGCCGACCGCGTGGTGTTTCCAGACAACGCGAGCGGGTCGGCGGAGACCGTCCGGAGCGTGACGGACCGCTTCGGCGGCCCGTTTCGCGTCGAGTGCCGCGGCGACCAGCAGGGGTTCGTCCGCGAGTGGGACGGCGCCATCGCACACCTCACGATGTACGGGGAGCCGATCCAAGACGTCGTCGGGTCGGTGCGCGACCGAGCCGTCGACGGCGACCCCCTCCTCGTGGTCGTCGGCGGTGAGAAGGTCCCGTGGGCGCTGTACGAGCAGGCGACGGTCAACGTGGCCGTGACGAACCAGCCGCACTCGGAGATCGCGGGACTCGCCGTGTTCTTGGACGCGCTCTTCGAGGGGCGAGAGCTAGACCGCGAGTGGGTCGACGCCGATCGGCGCGTCGTTCCCGAGGCGACCGGCAAGACGGTCGTCGACGCCGACGACGCCCCGTAGCCACCACACGCTCACCGTCGCGCCGCCTCGGCCGCGGGATGTGGCACTCGTACCGTTTCGTTCGCCGCCGGGCGTTCGATCGTCAGCTCTCGTCCGTCGGGCCAGCGAACCAACGCCCGCAGCGGCTCGCTGCCGCCGAGCCCGAAGTGTGCCACCGGCTCCGTCTGGCAGAGCGAGCCCCCGCCGGCGTCGATCACCCGTCGAGACACCGTTCCGTCGTCCATCGTGAGCGTCACCGTCGCACCACGAGCCGGGGCGCCGTGCGTCGTCGTCGGTCGAACCCGGACCCACCCGTGGTCGGCCGCTCCCGGAACCGCGTACACACCGATCGGTTGGGCGGCCACCTCTCCGTGAACGACGAGCAGCTCCACTACGCCGTCGTCGTCGAGGTCGGCCGCGACTGCGCCCGTGCCGAAGCCACTTTCCTCGGCCGCCGCGCCGGCCGACGTCTCGCTCCACCGTGGCTCTGCGTCCGGATCGCCGACGGGGTCGACGCGTTCGAAGAGTCGGTTCGTCGTCCCGAACGCGTTACAGAACAGCTCCTGGCGGCCGTCGTTGTCGAAGTCGGCCGCGACCACCGAACGGACGCGGTCGGTCGCCCGAAACGCCGGTGGGGCGTCGTCCCGGTACGGCCCGTCGCCGGCCCGCCTGAGCAGCCGGCTCTCTCCCTCCCAGTTGCCCACGGTGAGCGCGAAGCGCCCTCCCTCGTCGACCAGCGAGACCCCCCGAGCGTCGCCGTCGGGGTCGGCGAGCGCCGGCCCGCCGGTGACCGGCTCGAAGTGACCGCGCTCGTTCCGAAACAGCCGGTTCGGTCCGCCTTCGACCCCGACGAAGAGGTCGGTGCTCGCCGAACAGAGCGGCCCCGAGAGCAGCGACCGACAGCCGTCGTCGACCGAGAGCCCGACCGCGTCCGCCATGTCGGACGCCTCGCCGTCGTCACCGAGTTCGTAGAACGCCAGTGGCGCACCGAAGCTCGCGACGGCCACGCCGTACCGTCCCGTCCCGAGACGGTCGAGCGCGGCGACGGCGCGACCCGCCCTGAAGTTGAGCCGGTCGGCGTTCACCGACCGCGCGAACGTGTCCGTCCAGCGGTAGCCGCCCGCTTCCAGTCGGCTCAAGAGGAGGTCCGAGTCGCCCGTGACGCCGACGCTGTTCGCGCAGTTGTGCACGTAGATCTCCTCACACCCGTCCGCGTCGAGGTCCGCCGCACAGACCCCCATCGCGTGTCTCCCGTCGTCGGCGACGATCCCGCAGGCGGTGTCGACGAACGGCGCACCCGGACCACCGGTCCGAGCGTAGAGCCGATTCGCCTCGCCGTAGCCCGCGACGAATACGAGCGGACCGTCGCGTCCCGGCGTCACGGTCACCCCGTACCCGCGCACCGGGTCGGCGTCGGCGAGGAGATCGGACCGATCCGCAAACATGGCCCACCATCACCGCCCGGAGAATAAGAACGCACGGGTTGGGTCGGCGTGTGTGCCGACGCGACACGGGTTCGACGAAACGAGCGAATCTGGACGAGGCGCCGACGTGACCGGTTCAGGCGTCGAGCGCCTCTTCGAGCAGCTGGAGCGGGTGGCGAATCTCGTAGCCCGTCCCGTGTTCCATCTGCATCGCACAGGTGGGACACTCGGTCATCCCGACGTCGCCTTCGGCGTCTTCCATGTGGTCGAACATGTCGTCGCCGATCTGCATGGACTTCTCGTACTTCTCCGATTTCCAGCCGTAGGTACCCGAGATACCCGAACAGGAGTCGCCGACGTCCTCCATCGTGACGCCGTCGACGTCACGGAACGTCTCGACCGCCTGGCGCTCGAGGCCCTGGTTCCGGGCGTGACACGGCGCGTGGTACGCGAACGCCTGGTCGGTACCGAGGCTGGCGTCTTCGAGCGCGCCGTGGAGGTCCTCGTGGATGCGGAGGTACTCCAGCGCCTCGAAGGTGTGTTCGGCCAGGTCGTCGATGCCGTGGATGTCGAACAGCTCGGGGTACTCCTGGCGCAGCGAGAGCGAACACGACGTACAGGAGGCGATGACGTCGGCACCGTCGTCTATCGCTTCGACGAGGTGTTCGACGTTGGTCTCGGCGTGTCGTCGCGCGTCACCGAGCATTCCGTTCGCGAACATCGGGGTGCCAGAACAGCCCTGTTTGGGCACCAACACCTCGTAGCCGAAGTGTTCGTACACGCGCACCATCGCCTTCCCGACCTCCGGCGTGTTGTAGTTCGAATAACAGCCGTGGAAGTACGCCACGCGCTTGTCGGGATTCGTCACCTTCGCGCCACCGCGGTCGCGCCACCACTCGCGGAAGGTCGTCGTGGCGAACTCGGGGAAGTCGCGCTCGCTCGGGATGCCGAGCAGTTTGTCCATCGCCACCCGAACCGGTCCGAAGTTCATCGCGACCGTGGCGAGCCGCGGGGTCAGGCTGGCCAGCCGTGCGGACGTGCGGTAGTTCGCGAGGATCCGGTTGCGGACGTACTCGACCGAGAGCTTCTCCATCTGTTCTTCGACGAACTGCCCACGCGCCTCGTTGTGCATCTGTGACAGCGGGACCGAGGAGGGACACGCCTCGTCACAGCGCATACAGTTCGAACACGAGGTGATCGACTCGTCGATGTCGTGGTCTTCTTTCCGCTTGAGCCGCCACTGCTCTGGCCCCTGGAACTTCGGCCCCGGGAACTCGTCGTCGACCTCGGCGACCGGACACGACGTATCACAGGACGTACACTTGTAACACGAGTCGGCACCCTCTCGCAGGTCGAGGTCACCGCCGGGGAACACGTCGACCGGGTCGTAGGCGTCCGGGTCGAGCTCTCCCGCGGGTGCGCCCCCGGTCGCGCTCTCGACGCCCCCGTCCGTCGCCGCCGACCGCTCGTCGTCGGCCGACGTCGCTGCCGCACGCTCTGTCGCGTCGTCCGTCTCGTCTGTATTGTGTCCTGACATCTCAGACCTCCATCGCCGCCTCCCGTCCGGCCACGAGGCCGGTGGCGAGCGAGACGCCGCTCGCCGACTTCTCTCTCGCGACGTCCGCGCCGCCGAGCACCGCGCCGGCTACCCGGACGTTGTCGTGCGATACCTCACCGTCCCCGTCGAGCGGTCGTAACCGCTCGTCTGCGGCGACCCCAAACCGCGCGTACGGCTGCTCGCCGTACGCGTCGTCGACGAACCACTCGTACCGCTCCGACGGCTGTGGGACGTGGAGGTCCAAGACGGGCTCCGTGACGCCCGCTCGGTCCGAATCCAGCCCCTTGCCGACGAGGCCACCCGTGGCGAGCACGATCGATTCGGCGCCGTACGGGACTTCGGTACCCTTTCGATCCATGAGGAGATGGTCTATCGATCCGTCGTCACCGGTTTCGTAGCCGACGACGGGCGTCCCGGTCTCGAACGAGACGCCCGCGTCGTCGAGCGCGTCGTACAGGAGGTCCTCGAGCCGAAGTCCCGGCAGACTCGGCGGCCCCATCGGAATCTCGAACACCGCCGCGCCGAGGCGGTCTGCGAGCTCCGCGCGAACCGCCGCAGACTCGTCGTCGCCGAGGAACGCGGGGAACCCGACGCGGTCGACCCGGCCGACGTCGCCGCGTTCGACCGCGTCGGTGAGATGGGGTTCGACCGCCGCTGCGAGCGCCTCGCGCGCCGGTGTTCCATCGATCGGCTCGTCCCGGTCGAGCGCCTTCGCGATCCGGGTGATCTTCGTGTCCGCGCGGAACGCCTCCGCGAACTCGACTTCCGCGCCGGCGACCTCGAACGGGACGCCGCCGGCATCCAGCCGCCCGGCGAGCGCCCGCGCGTCGTACTCGGTGAGCGAGCGGAAGCCGACGACGAGCGTCGCGCGGTCGTCGCTCGCGAGTCCGGCCTTCGCCGACGTCGGATATCGGGCGGTCGGCTTCACGCTGCCGCCGAACGTGGGAACGAGCGCGTTCTGGTCGGTGTGACCGCCGTGGTACGCAGCGCCGGTCAGCTCGTCGAACAACGACAACCCCTCGCGAAGCGCGTCGCCGCCGACGAGTCGGTACGGGTGGTCTGCAGGGAGTCTCGCGATCGCGTCGTACGGGTCGGCGAGCGGGCCCTCCGGATCCGGCCACTCGTCCCGATCGAGGTTCCGGCCGGCCGTCGGCGGGCCCTCCCGCAGTGGTTTCGAGGGGTCGGTCGGTGGGACGTACCCGAGCGCGTCTATCAGTCCCGACGCCTGCCGGAGCGTGCTCGCCTTGTGCGAGACGAGCCTGACGTGGGCGCCCTCTCTGGCGGCCGAGATGGCCGCCGTGATACCAGCGAGGCCGCCACCGACGACGAGTACGTCGCTATCTATCGCCATCGCGTCCCCCGTCGGTCGCCGTGACGCCGGTCGGCGAGCCGCCGACGTCCGAGCCGCCGGCGGCGGCCTCGCCCGCGTCGAACGCGCCGAAGTCGACGTCGGCGTCGATGCTCGCGAGGTCGCCGTCGCGGTTCATCGTCGTGGCGTGGAGCATCCGGTTCAACATCGCCTGTGAGAGCTGTCGACCCCACAGCGCGTGCCGCTGCCCCTTCCAGCGCTCCTGGAACAGCTCGGCCTCGGCGTCACGAACGACGGGCTCCGGGTACTCTCGTGCCAGCTCGGAGGCGATACGGTGGGTGCAGAAGCCGCCCTGACAGTTGCCCATCGAGGCGCGGGTCCGCAGTCGGACCGCGTTCAGGTCGGAGCCCGCCTGGTCGATGCCGTCGCGGACCTCCGCGCGGGTCACGCCCTCACACTCACACACCACGGGGTTCGGATCCGCGCTGGTGAGCACCTCGTCGGTTCGCGACCCGAGCCGCTGGGCCGACCGACGGCCGATGGGCGAGCGGATGCCGAACTCCTCCATGTAGTCACGGAGCACGGAGAAGTCCTCGGAGCCGGGAAGCGGCGCCTCGGCGGTGTCACACTCGGCCTCGTGGTCGAGCTTCTCACAGACGTGGTCGGTGATCGACTCCGCCATCATCCGGTAGGTGGTGAGCTTTCCACCGACGATGCTCGTCATACCCGGCAGGTCGTCGCGGACGTCGTGGTCGAGGAGGAAGTAGTCGCGGGTGATGTCGGTCGGGTCGTCGGTGCCGGTTCCCGGCGGCTCGTACAACGGTCGCACGCCCCAGAACGACCGGAGCGTGCGGGCGTCTTTCAGCGCGGGGACGAGCTCCGAGAGCGTCTCTATCATCAGGTCGACCTCCCACTCCTCTTCGGGGTAGTCCTCGGGGTCGTCGACCTCTTCGTCCGTGGTGCCGAGGATACACGCCGTCTCGTGGGGGACGACGATGTCGGCGTCGCCCTTCGGCCGACACCGGTTGATTACGGTGTCGACCTGTCTGGTGTTCATCACCGTCATGACGCCCTTCGACGGACGCACTTCGACGTCGACGCCGGCCATCTCGCCGATCTGTCCGGCCCACGCGCCGGTCGCGTTCACGACGTACCGCGCGTAGATCGCTTCGGTCTCGCCCGGCTCGTGGTGGACGCGCTTGCCTGGGCCGCTGTCGTGTTGGATCTCGATGCCGACGACCTCGCCGTCTTCAACGAGGATGTCGGTCACCTCGGCGTGCGTCTCAACCCGCGCGCCGTGTTCGCGGGCGTCCGCAGCGTTGGCGACACAGAGTCGGAACGGGTCGATCGCGCCGTCGGGGACGGCGATCGCCTTTTCGACGTCGCGTGCGAGGTACGGCTCGCGTCGACGGGCTTCCTCGCCGTCGATCACCTCTGCCGGGATGTCACACTCGCGGCATCCCTCGAGCTTCTCTTGGAAGTACTCCTCTGCGTCCTCCGGTCGTTTGACGAAGAGCCCACCGGTCTCTTCGACGCAGTGGCCAGCGATGTCCCGCAGTACCCGATTCTCCTCCATGCACTCGCGTGCGGACTTCTTGTCTGCGACCGCGTATCGACCGCCGCTGTGGAGCAGTCCGTGCATTCGCCCGGTCGTTCCGTGCGTCAGATTTCCCTTCTCGACGAGGACGGCGTCGAGCCCCCGTCGAGCGAGGTCGCGTATCACGCCGCACCCGGTCGACCCCCCACCGATGACGACGACATCCACTTGATTGTCCATGTCATATGCAGTGTGCCCGGGACACTTTACTTTACCTCCCGGTCGACCTCGGTCGTAACTATCAGGGACGATCAACGGCACCGGGTGGGCACACCACCGATTTATTTATATACAAGTGCCTACGCGCCGCGCTTTCGGGCGGATTCTAACAGCAAGATTATTATGGTAGTACATTATGTTCACGAACGGCGTGGTAGCTTCCGTGAAAATATCCCGAGACGACGACACCCCTCCGAACGTGGGGACGGATAGCCGGGGATGCCCCCCGGAACCGGCCCGTCGGGGTGGGGTGACAGACGAGACGTGCTCCCGCGGCACCCAGACCACAGCGCGGGTCGTCGACTCGAACGGACCAGCGCCGCAAGAGGGATCCAACACATGACACAGTATGTCGGTGCGATAGACCAGGGGACGACCGGGACCCGCTTCATGGTATTCGACCACGCGGGCCAGGTCGTCGCGAACGCGTATGAAAAACACGAACAGATCTACCCCAATCCGGGCTGGGTCGAGCACGACCCGCTCGAGATCTGGGAGAACACGAAGCAGGTCGTCCTCGACGGACTCGAGGACGCGGGACTCGAAGCGAGCCAGCTCGAGGCGCTCGGGATCACGAACCAGCGGGAGACCACCATTGTCTGGGACCGCGAGACGGGCCGACCGGTCCACAACGCGCTCGTCTGGCAGGACCGCCGGACGACCGACCGCGTCGAAGAGATTCAGGAGGCGGGCAAAGTCGAGGAGATCCGCGAGAAGACCGGTCTCGAGTGTGACGCGTACTTCTCTGCGACGAAGACCGAGTGGATCCTCGACAACGCAGAGCCACTCAAGATGTCCGCCTCGCGCGGTCGTGACCTCAGAGAGCGCGCCCGCGACGGCGAACTGCTCATGGGCACCATCGACGCGTGGCTCATCTACAACCTCACGGGCAACCACATCACGGACGTGACGAACGCGTCGCGGACGATGCTGTACAACATCCGAGAGATGGAGTGGGACGACGAGCTCCTCGAGGAGTTCGACGTGCCGCGGGAGATGGTTCCCGAGGTCCGTCCCTCCTCCGACGACGACTACTACGGCCACACCGACGCAGACGGATTCCTCGGCGAGGAGATCCCCGTCGCCGGCGCACTCGGCGACCAGCAGGCCGCGCTGTTCGGCCAGACGTGCTTCGACAAGGGCGACGCCAAGAACACCTACGGCACCGGTGCGTTCTACCTGATGAACACCGGCGAGGAGGCCGTCACCTCCGAGAACGGCCTGCTCACGACCATCGGCTTCCAGATGTCCGGTGAGCCGGTGCAGTACGCACTCGAGGGGTCGATCTTCATCGCCGGCGCGGCGATCGAGTTCCTCGAGGACATCGACCTGATCAACAACGCCGCACAGACCGCAGAGCTCGCCCGGTCGGTCGACTCGACCGACGGCGTCTACATGGTGCCGGCGTTCACGGGGCTCGGCGCGCCCCACTGGGACGGTCGCGCCCGCGGGGCGATCGTCGGCATGACCCGTGGAACCGAGAAAGAACACCTCGTCCGCGCGACGCTCGAGTCGATCGCGTACCAGACCCGCGACCTCGCCGAGGCGATGGAGGCCGACTCCGGCGTCGAGATGACGTCGCTGCGCGTCGACGGCGGCGCGGTCAAGAACAACTTCCTCTGTCAGCTGCAGTCCGACATCATCCAGACGGACATCGCGCGACCGGAGGTCGACGAGACCACCGCGCTCGGCTCCGCGTACGCCGCGGGGCTGGCGGTCGGCTACTGGGACACCGTGGACGAACTTCGGGACAACTGGCAGATCGACCGCGAGTTCAGCCCGGAGAAGTCCCAGGACGAGGTCGACCCGCTGTACGACCGCTGGGGTGACGCCGTCGAGCGCTCGCTCAACTGGGCGCAGGACGAGGAGGACGAGTAGATGAGCGCTGAAGTGTCGGCGATGCTCGCGTCGGGCGGTGTCGTTGCGCAGTCGGGACTGGTCGGTGCGCTCCTCGACCCCGCGCTCTGGCTCGGGGCCGCCGCCGGCGGCGCGTTCGGTGCCGCGCTCGGTGCGCTTCCCGCCTTCATCTTCACCGGCTTCCTCGTCATCGCCGGCGTGTTCGGCGGTGACGCGGCGAACGGCGCCGGCGTCGGCGTCGCGTTCGGCCCGGTGTTCGGCCCGCACATCTCGTTCGCCGGCGGTGCAGCCGCCTCCGCGTACGCCGCGAAGGCCGGCGCGATGGAGTCCGGCTTCGACTACCACAACGCGAAAGACATCGGCTTCGCGCTCGGTAGCCGTCCGGACATCCTGGGTGTCGGCGCCATCTTCGGCGTCTTCGGCGTGCTCTTACAGACCACGCTCGTCCAGCTCGGGATGCCGTTCGACCAGATCGCGTTCACCGTCGTGGCGAGCGCGATCCTCCATCGGGTCGTGTTCGGCTACTCGATCGTCGGCAACGTAAGCAGCAAGGCGAACGGCTTCTTCGACATGGGGCCGTTCGAGCGCGGCGAGATGCGCGACGCCGGTGAGGTACCCGGTGACGGCGGCAAAGACAGCGAGGACCGCCTGGCCGTCGAGCCGTGGCTGCCGAACATGTACAACTGGTCACACGTCGCGGCGATCGGTGCCGTCACCGGCGTCGCCGCGGGGTACATCACGATCCAGTCCGGCAACCCGTTCTTCGGGTTCGGCATCAGCGCCGCGACGCTCATCTTCTTGAACCTCGGCGTCGAGCGCATCCCGGTCACCCACCACATGACGCTCCCCGGTGCGACGGCGTTCGTCGGCGCGAGCGCGATGTACGGACCGGTCGCTGGTCTCCTCGCCGCGGCCCTCTTCGGGCTGTTCGGTGCGGTGTTCGGTGAGGCGTTCCAGCGCGTCTTCTACGCGCACGGTGACACCCACGTCGACCCACCCGCCGCAGCCATCGCCGTCTCGACGTTCATCATCGCGGTGCTCGTCGCGGCCGGCGTCTTCGGGTCGGTCTGGGTGACGCCGATCTGAACCCGGCGCCGCTCGAACCCTTTTATTCGTTCGGCAGCACCGAGAGAAACACCACGTATCCGACGCCACCAGCAATGACCCCGACGCCAACGGCGGTGACGAGCGCGTGAGTAGCGACGAACGCGCCAACCGCGACGAGAGACGAGACGAACAGGCCGAGCCCCGCAGCACCGTGATGGTACTCGCCTACTGCCGGGTGGTCGGCGAGCGGCGTCCGTTCGGCCTCGGGGATCCGCAGGTTCGCGTGGTACGGGACGTACAGTCGAACCGCGATCCCCGTGGCCGCCGCGGTGATCGAGGCGAACTGCACGTCCGCGACGACGGCGCGTATCGCCACGAACGCGACGACCGCGACGACCAGCGCCGCGGCCTTGCTCCACTGGTCGGCCCGCTTCACCGAGTCGTGGACGGTCGGCTCTGTCATGTCGCGGGGAACGAAACCCCGGCGAATAAGTGTGTGGTTGCGACGCGGCCGGTCTCACCGCCGCGCGACGATCCGTGCCAGTGCCGCTCGAGGTGGGTGGATTTAACCCGACCACCCTCGATGGTCGCGCATGAACACGTACGGATTCACCCGCGCGGACGGGCGAAATCTGCTCGTCGTCGCCGGCATCGTCGGTGCCGTCACCGCGGTGACGACGGCCGGCTCGCCCGCGGTGCGGGTCGCATCGGGCGTGCTCGCCGGAGTCATAAGCGGCGTCGTCTTCACCGTGTCGACGGTGCTCATCAACCGGTACAAGCCGGACCACTGGTAGCGACGGCCGCGCTCACGCACCCGCGTCGCCGCGCGTGCGGTCGCCCGCCGGCGGTGATCGCTCGATGAACATCGACGACCGCATCGAACGCCGTCTGGGCTACGACGCCGGAGCGGGGGTGTTGATCACCCTCGACGCTGTCTCGCCCGTCGCACACCTCGACTCGCCGATCGGTCGCGGGCCGGCCCTCGAGCGGCTGCTCGACGTCTTCAACCCGGCACTCAGCGGGCAGCTCCCGCCGAGCACCTACGTGTTCGGACCGAAAGGTAGCGGGAAGTCGGCGGTCGTGAGCGCACTGTTCGCCCGACTCGCGACGTACAGCGGCCCACCGCAGGCGATCCAGACGACGACGCGGGCCGTCGAGCCGACCCTGCCGGGGTTCGTCTACGTCGACGCGCGACGGGCAGGCACCCGGTTTCGACTCTACCACGACACGCTCGCCGCCGTCACCGACGAGTCGGTTCCGGACCACGGCGTGGGCACCGACGACCTCGCCGCGTCCCTTCGGTCGGCCGTCGACGACGGCACCGCGGTCGTGGTCGCCGTCGACCACACGAACGAGCCGGAGACGCCCGCGCCGGCGACGGTCGTCGAGTGGCTCACGGACGTCTCCGGCCGGATCGTTCCGGTCTGTCTCGGCAGAGACCAGCCGGACGCGCTCGCGTGGGACCCCGACGCGTCGGTCGCGTTCACCCGCTACCGGCGACACGTGCTCGTCGAGCTGTTGACGAGCCGGTGTTCGACCGGGCTCGGGCGCGACGCGATCAGCCACGATCAGATCCGTGAAGTCGCAGAGTGGGCGTCAGGCGACGCACACGACGCACTCGCGGCGATCGCGGGCGCGGCCATCACGGCGACGCGGAGCGGGGCGTCGACTATCAGACCGACCCACCTCGACGCGGGCATCGAGGGAGTCCCCAAGCCGTGTGCTGCACTCGGCCGAGTCCTCGGTCTCTCTGCGAGCCGGCAGCGGCTGCTCTACGAGCTCGTCTCGCTGCCGGAGTCGGACCGCTCCTCGGTGAGCACGGCGACAGAGGCCATCGCTACGACCGATCACGTCGACCTCTCGGTGTCGACGGTCCGACGGATGCTCTACGAACTCGCGGACGCCGAGCTGCTCGAGCGCGTGACCGTCGAGCGGAGCGACGGGAAGGGCCGCCCCCCGAGCCGGCTCGTGCCGCGCTTCCCGACGGTGGTGTTTCGGGAGGTGTTCGCGCGGCCAACATCGGGACCGTAGCCGTCGGTGCCGGCGGCCTCTCGTCCCGATCGTCGGTCGAGCGCAAGGTAGTTCGGGACGCTGCACGAACCACACGATATGGTTCCGCCGCTCGCGTTGGACATCGACGGCACGCTGACGACAGCCGACGGGCGCATCGACCCTCGCGTCTTCGAGCGCCTCCCGACGTGGGACGCCCCGGTCGTCTTCGCGACGGGGAAGGCGTTCCCGTACCCGGTCGCGCTCGCGACGTTTCTCGGACTCCCGATCCGCGTGGTCGCGGAGAACGGTGGGGTCGTCCACGCGGACGGTGAGACGTCGATCCGAGCGAATCCAGCGGCTCCCCAGGCCGCCGCCGAGGCCTTCCTCGAGCGCGGCGGGAGCCTGGGATGGGGGACAGACGAGACCGTGAACCGCTGGCGCGAAACGGAGGTCGCGGCGGCACCCGACGCCGACGAGTCGTTGTTGCGGTCGGTGGCGGCGTCGACAGACGACGTCGACCTGATCGACACCGGCTACGCCTTCCACCTCACGTCGCCGACCGTTAGTAAGGGCGACGGACTTCGTCTCGTCGCCGAGGCGCTCGAGCTCGCTCCCGACGCGTTCGTCGCAATCGGCGACAGCGAGAACGACGTGTCGACGTTCGACGTCGTCGGGCGCTCGTACGCCGTCGCGAACGCGGACCAGGCGGCGACCACGGCCGCAGACGTCGTCCTCGAGGAGTCGTTTGCGGACGGAACGATGGCCGTCCTCGACACGCTTCACACGGCGGCGAACCGCTGAGCGGTCGACGACGTTGGTCGTGCGGCTCAGTCGTACGGGTACCGACCGGTCGCGCCGCACTCGCGACACCTGACGACGACGCGTCCAGGGCCGAGTCGCACCCGGCTCGTCTCTCCGGCCCGGAGGTATACGGCACAGTCGTCACACGTCTTACGCTCGAACTCGCGGGGGACGCCACAGCGGTTCCGCTCGGCGATACGACGCGCGAGCCGGACGTACTCGCGCGCGCGGTCGTATTCGCCGTCGACGACGGCCTCGCGTGCGAGACCGAACAGCCGATCGATTCGCTCGGAGGGGATCCCCATGGTCGCTCTCACCGGGTCGAGTGACAAGCCGCTGTCGCTCCCCGCGTCGAGTCGTGTGTCGTCCCGGGATCCGATCGCGTGGTGGCGACCGTGGTCGGACCGACGGGCCGTCTGCCGAGACGCCAACGTTGATGTGTGTGCTGCGCCGATCTGTCGCATGGTAACTGAGCGCCTCGTCGCCCACTGTCTGCGAGCCGACGGCGACCGCGACGCGCTCCCTGCTCACCTCCTCGACTGGTTCGGCGTGACCATCGGCGGCGTGACGCACGCGGACTCGTCGCCGGCGGTGCTCGACGGCATCGACGCGCTCTGTGGTCCGGCACCGGACCCGGCGACCGACTCCGCCGCGACGCTCGTTCCGAGCGGGCGACGGCTGACTCCGGCCGACGCCGCGTTCGCGAACGGGACGTTCGCGCACAGTCTCGACTTCGACGACACACACCTCGGCTCGTCGCTTCACCCGGCGGCGCCGACGGTCGCCGCCGCGCTCGCCGCCGCCGAGGCCACCGACGCGAGCGTCGAGCGGTTCTACGACGCGGTCGCCGCCGGCTACGACGTGGCGTGTACGGTCGGTGAACTCGTCGGGCCGGACGCTCACTACGCGCGTGGGTTTCACATCACCGCGACCTGTGGCACGTTCGGCGCCGTCGCGGCGGCCGGCGTCGCCGGTGGCCTCACCGAGGCCGCGCTTCGGGACGCGTTCGGTATCGCGGGGAGCCAGGCGGCGGGATCGATCCAGTTCCTCGAGAACGGCGCGTGGAACAAGCGCCTCCACCCGGGACTCGCCGCTCGCCGCGGGATCGAGGCGACGACGCTCGCCGCGGCCGGCGTCGTTGGGGCCGAAGCGCCGATCGACGGCGAGTACGGCTTCCTCGCGGGGTACACACCCGACCCGGACCACGCGGCGATCGACCGGCTGGAGACGCGCGACGCGGTCGCCGAGACGGGACTGAAGCCGTATCCCTGCTGTCGGTACCTCCACGCGGCGATCGACGGCCTCCGCGAGCTCGCTCCGTCGATCGAGACGCGTGCGGTGTCGGCGGTCGAGATGGCCGTTCCGAGCCCGGGCGTTCGTTTGACCGGCGACCCGATCGAGGCGAAGCGGCGCCCGCAGAGTTTCGTCGACTGTCAGTTTTCTGCACCCTTCGTCGCCGCGTTGACGCTCGAGACGGGCACCGCAGACGCGACGACGTTTCTGGACGCGGTCGGACAGGGAGACGCTCCTCCACGGTGGGGAACGACGACCACGCGCCGGCTGATGGACGCGACGAGCGTGACGACAGACGAGGCGATCGAGCGCCGATTCCCCGAGGAGTGGGGTGCTCGCGTCTCCGTGCAGGCGGACGGAGAGACGCACTCGGCGACGGTTCGTATCCCCGCCGGCGAGCCCGGATCCCCGCTGACCGACGGTGAGGTCAAAGCGAAGACGGCCGCGCTGCTCCGTGGCTCGGGGGTCGACCCCGACCGGCTCTCCACGACGCTCCTCGAGCGCGAGCCGCGGTCGGTGGCGGCGATCGTCGACGCGGCCACGAGCGACGGTGGGTGACGGCGAGCCTGACCCACCGCGGTCGCGAGCGGGGCCGGTCACTCGGGCCGGTCGACGATGACCGGCCGGTCGGCCGAGAGGAGGACCGCCTGGCCGACGCTTCCGAAGAGGGCCTTCCCGACCGGAGTCCGCGCTCGAACGCCGACGGATATCGCGTCGGCGTCGTGGGCTGTGGCGGCCGAGACGATCGCGTCTGCTGGCTCACCGACGTGTAACTCGCGGTCGTGAGCGATGGCCAGTGCGTCGAGCCGCGACTCGACGGCCGTGACCGACTCTGGGATCCCGCGGAGGTCTTCGATCGATCGATTGACGTCGTCGATGACGCTCGAGCCCGCCTCGTCGGCGGGGGCGTCGACCGCCTCGTACACGTGGACGACGGTCACGAACAGCTCGTCGGCCGAGGCGGGGAGGGCCTCGAGTACGTCCACCTGTGACAGCGCGCGGTCGACGTCGGTGTCTACAGCCACCAGCACGTGATACATACCGCACGATTGTTCGTCCACGACCTATAAGTAATCCGCATCGACGGTGGTCCCCTCACGGCCCGCCACAGTCAGGCGGTTACGGCCCGAGGCGGCGGGCTCCGGATGACCGCGGCGACGAGCAGGGCGGCGAGCAGACACGTCACGGCGAGGAAGGTCCAGCCCGTCCCATAGTCGACACCGTCGGCGAGGAGTCCGAACACCGGCGGAGCGACGAGCGCGCCCGCGTTGAGCGTGAGCTGACAGCCTGCGGTCGCACTCCCGACCGCGCCGGGAGCGACGAGCGTCGTCATGTACGAGTAGTACACGCCGGTGAACCCGAGCACGAAGAATCCCAGCGCGGCGAACGCGAGGGCGGCACTCCGTGGCGTCGAGGTGCGGGCGACGACGAGAAACAACGCCCCACTCGCGAGCGTCTGGACCAGTAAGATGCCTCCGATGCGTTTGTGTGGGTCGCCCGGGAGCCGGTCGGCCAACCAGCCGGTGAGCACGCGTCCACCGCTCCCGAAGAGCTGGACGACTGCCAAGACGACGCCGCCAAACGCGACCGACCCGCCGAGCGACTCCTCGACGTAGAGGATGGTGTAGCCGGTCGTGGTGAACAGCGCGGCGCCGAGAAAGAGGCCAGAGAGCGCCAGAAGCACGTAGGGCCGATTGTCGGTGAGCGCCCGAAGGTCTGGATACTCGGCGGTTCCCTCGCGTTTCGTGCGGTACAGCGCGTAGAACGCGACGGCGACGGCCGCGCCGACGACCGCGGCGACGAGGAACCCGGCCTGCCAGAACAGATAGCCGGCGAGTCCGGTCACGAGGAGGGCGCTGAGGCCGCTGCCGCCCGTGATCCCCACCTGTTTGATCCCCATCGCGGTGTTCAGTCGGTCTGCCGGGATGGTGTCGTACACGGCCTTGTTCGTTCCGGGCATCGCGGTGCTGTAGACGGCACCGAGGAGCACGACGGCCACCAGCAAGGAGGCGTATCCGGACGCGCTGGCGACGAGCACCATCCCGACCGCGAGACCGACGAGCCCACCCGTGAGCGTTACGCGCTCGCCGTATCGGTCGGTGAGGGCACCGACGGGGATCAGACAGACCGCGTATCCCAGCGTGAGCGCGGTGACCGTGAGTCCGACCTCGAACCGGGAGAGCCCGAACGCGTCCCGGAAGAACGGGCCGGCCGCGAAGACAGCGTAGTAGCAGACGCTCGCGGCGATCTGCCACGCCGTGACGAGCCCGACCGTCTGCCAGAGGTCACGGTCCATCACTGCATCACGCAAAGGAGGCGGGTCGGGACGTATTACCCTACCGTTTGCGGCCGGAGAACAGCCCCGCCGCCCCGCGAAGCGTTCGTAGCGGATCCGGCCGACCGACGGCGGTCTGAAGGACGTACAGTCCGCCGACTGCCGCGAGCGCGCCGAGCTGTACCTCCACCATCGGGTGGACCATCGCGAGGACGCCGGCGACGAAGAACGCCACCCGAAGGCCGTACGTCTGCCCCCGACCGAAGACGAACTGATAGTTGATCCCGTGGATCATCGCGATCGACCCGAAGAGCGCGAGCAGTCCCGAAACGATCGCCGCGGGTTCGAACGTCCCCGAAACGAGCTCCGGATGGTAGACGAACGCGAACGGCAGCACGAAGAGCGGCGCCGAGATCCGAAGCGCCTCCTTACAACTCGTCCAGAACCCGCCGCCGGAGATCCCACACGTCACCGCGACGCACGTCGCGATCGGCGGCGTCAAGCCGGCCAAGATAGCGGCGTAGAACACGAAAAAGTGCGCGGCGAACTCGGGGACGGCGAACTGGCTGATGAGCGTCGGAGCGACGAGCAACGCGACGACCGTGTACGCCGCGGTGGTCGGCATGCCGAGCCCGAGTAGGATGCAGATGATCATCGCGAGAACGAACGCGATGATCGCGACCCCCCCAGAGAGGTCCAAGAGCGTGAGCGAGATGGCCGTCGGCACGCCGGTGGCCATGAGAATGTCGACCACGCCATTGATCGCCGCGAGGATGATGGTGACCGGTGCGACCACGATCACGCCCTCTCGGAAGCCGTCGACCGTCTGCTCTAGGGTCCCGACGAACGCGTCTCGACGGCTCTCTCCGGCCAGCGTCGCCTGTACGAGCGGGATCCCGATGCCGAAGGCGATCATCGACAGCGCCGTGTAGAGCGCGGCGGTCATCACGGTGTACTGTAACACCCCGAGCACGTAGATCAGGATCGCGAGCGGCACCCCGTACTTGATCGACTCGAGCACCATCTCCTGGCGGTCCATCGCCTCGGAGAACACGCCGCTCATCTCGGGGTCTGCGATCTGCGGTGCCGCGACGTAGTGGACGGCCATCACGATCGAGACGACGAGCACTGCGGCTGGGATCAGCCCCGCGATGATCACGTCGACGTAGGTGATCCCCGTGATGAGCGACGCCATGATGAACGCACCGGCGCCCATCACCGGCGGGAGCACCTGTCCGGACGTCGAGGCGACGGCCTCGATGCCGCCCGCGGTCTCCGGTTTGATCCCGTTTTCTTTCATCAACGGGATCGTGAACGACCCCGTCATCCCGGCGTTCGCCGTCTGGCTCCCGTTGACCGAGCCGATGACCGCGCTCGCGATGACCGCCGTCTGTGCGATCCCCGAGTCGACGTACTTCGCCGACCGGACCGCGAGCCGGAGGATCAGACTGAACGCGCCGTACGCCTTCAACAACCCGGCGTACAGGAGGAACAAGGCGATCCACGCCGCGACGAGCCTCGTGAGGAAGCCGTAGAAGCCGTCGACCGAGACCACGAGGATCCGGAGGATGCGGTCGGGCGAGAGCCCGCCGTGGCTCAGCGCGCCCGGCATCTGTGGCCCGGCAAGCCCGTACCCGATCCCGATGAGCACGACCGTGAGGAACGTGAGCCCGAACGAGCGCCACGTGAGGTAGATCATCGAGAGCGTAAACAAGAACGCGAGGGCGATCTGCCCCTCCGTCGCCCGCCCGACCGTGTCGATCGCGACGGATTGGTAGTTCATGAACAGGTACCCGCTCGTCACGACCGAGATGAGACCGGTCGTGAGCAACAGTCCTGCCTCGAGCCAGCGCTTCTCGACGAGCGGCCGGTCGAGTTCGGAGAGGACGTACAACGCGAGGATGAACCCGAGGAAGGCGACGGCGTACCGCCCACGGGGCATCTGCTGGGTGTACGAGTACCACATCACGATCATCCAGAACGGGACCGAGTACGACACGAGCGCCATCCGGAGCCGTTCTTCGATCCCGGAGCCGAGCCAGAGGATAGCTGCCGTTACGCCGAGAATGCCGACCGCCCCGGCGACGCCGAGTACGGTCGTCGACAACGACTCGGCGGTTGCTGCGGCTGCCGCCGGGTCCTCGACGAGGAGCGCCGGTATCCACGCTCCGTACGCACCCGACAGCGCGTTCGGCACGACGACCGTGGGCACGAAGATGACGAGCGCCCAAAACGGCAGTGAGAGGAGGTACAACCAGAGCTGTCGGTTCCCTCTGGAACCGTCGGCGAGTTCGAGCGAGCGATCGGTAGCGAGCAGGTCCCCTGCTGAGGACGGCTCGGCGTCGTCTGTGTCGGATGGTGTCTCGGAGTTCGTGGACATTCGTCGGATGTAGGGGTGGTGAAGCTCCCGGGAGCGCTACTCGTCGCCGCGGCTCCAGGAGTCGTTCCAGACGTCGTTCGCCTCGAAGAAGTCGGCCACGCCGGCGTGGACGTCGATCTCGGGGATCACCGTCTGCGTCATCGCCTCCGGCGTGTACTCGAGCGTCGTCGGGTCCGACTCACGCAGCGTCTCTTCGTGTTCGATCGCGAGACGGCACACCTCCTCGGTCGCACGCGCCGGGATGTCCGGACTGAACGCCCACTGTCCGGCGAGCGACCAGGCGGTGAGCGTGTCGGTGTACGCCGTGACCTCCTGTTCGTAGCCGTACGGCTCGACCTCTTCGAGGATCGCTCCGGGGTGTTCTTCGACCACCGAGCGGAACTCGTCGTCGACCTCGAGCAGATTCAGGCCGCCGCCGCTGCGGACGTCCACCTCCTGACACCAACCGGAGAGGTTGACGCCGTTCGCCCCGTACAGACACAGCGCGTCGACGCGACCCTCTTCGACGGCCCCGGGAATGTCGCCCGTGTCGACGTTGAGGATGTCGTTCTGCTCCCAGAGTCCCGCCTCCTTCAGGATCTCCTCGGTGAGGAGCCGCGTTCCGAAGCCGGGCTGGATCGGGTAGATCGTGTAGCCACCCTCGCGCAGGTCGGCGACCGACTCGACGCCGCTGCCCTCTAGGCCGACCCAGTGAATCTGAAGCGACGTGAACAGGAAGCCCTGATTCGGGAGCGTGTCGACCGGATCCTCGGCGAACGGCCCCTCCTCGCTGAGCGCCTTCGAGAGGGAGTTGTTGTCGACACCCATCGCCGGGATCTGGTCGTTGGCGTACTCGTAGAGGTTCGCCGTCCACCCCTGTGTCTCTTGGACCGAGACGTTGAGGAAGTCGCTGTGCTGTTGAGCGGCTCGCGCGAGCGCCTGGCCGGCCGCCTGCGTCGAACTCCCCGTCGAGGTGCCGCCGATGGTGATCGTCACCTCACCGCCGTCGTCGCCGCCGTCGCCACCGTCACCGCTGCTGCCTTCGCCACCGTCGCCGCCGCCAGAACACCCAGCGAGGCCGACGACCCCGAGTGTGGCCGCTCCTTTGACGACGTCCCGCCGCTTCGTGCTGTCATCATCTATCATGCGATATATGAGAGAGAACGCGTCGGTAAAAGTGTAACGTAATTACTCCTGATAGTTGTATCACGCGGTGGTCACGCCGCACCGTATCGTCTCCGCGGCGTCGCTCTCGGCCGGCACCGGAGCACGATACGTGGGGACCAACCGACGAACCACGGGACCGGCCGGCCGACCGACGCACGTCCCGATCGCTACCGGGTCCAGTCGAACGCCGACTCGAGGTCGTGTGGCGTGTTGCCGTCGCCGGACGCCGCGCGCTGGCGGTAGCGCTCGAGGTCCTCGCGAAACGCGGGGTCGGCGACCGCGGTCAGGGCCTCGGCGCGCTCGCGCGGCGACCGCCCTCGAAGGTCGGCGACGCCGTGTTCCGTGACCACGACGCTCGCGTCGTGTTCTGTGTGGTCGACGTGCGGCGTGAGCGGCACGATCCGCGACACGTCACCCTCGACGGCCGTCGAGGGAAGGGTGACGATCCCGAGCCGGCAGTTGCGGGCGAAGTCGCCGCCGCCTCCGATGCCGTTCACCACCCGCGTCCCGCGGATGTGCGTGGCGTTGACGTTTCCGTAGAGGTCGACTTCGACCGCACTGTTGATCCCGACGACGCCGAACCGGTCGATCAGCGCCGGCGCGTTCGAAATGTCTGCTGGACGGAGAATCACGTCGGCTGCGTAGCGCTCGACGTCGTCGAACAGCCGCGCCTGTCCGTCCGCGGAGAGCGCGAGCGAGGTGGCACTCGCGCCGGATAGCTGGCCGCCGTCGAGCATGTCTAACAGGCCGTCCTGTACCACTTCCCCCACGTACGACACCTCGCGATCGCCGAAGTCGACGGCCGACAGCCCACCCATCAAGGCGTTCCCGAGCGACCCGACGCCGAACTGGAGGTTCACCCGCTCTGCAAGCAGTGGGTTCCGTGCCAGCTCCGCCTCCAGGAACCGACAAAGGTGGTCGGCGATCGCCCGTTCGGTCTTCCCCGCCTCCCGAAACTCGTAGGGGTCGTCGGGCCGGTCGGTCTCGACGACGGCTCGGAGCGTCGCCGGATCGAATCTGATGGCCGGTCCCCCGATCGTGTCGAGCGGATCGTCGAGCGGGATCGGCTCTCTGTGTGGTGGCGCCTGCCGGAGGTAGACGTCGTGGACCCGACCGAGTTCGAGCGGCTGTGCATGGTTCACTTCGACGATGAGGTGGTCCGCCGTCTCGACGTACGCCGGGGTGTGTCCGACCGACGTCGACGGGATGAGCCAGTCGCTCCCGACCGCCACGGCCTCCACGATGGCGACGGTCGGTCCGTTCATGCCGGCGCGAAGACCGCCGAACCGAACCTCGTCTGCGAGCCGCGAGATGTGTCTGTCGTGGAACGCCACCGCACCCGCGTTGACCGCGTCTCGAACCGTCTCGTTCGGAACGAACGGGTACCGTCGCGCCATGTCCCCCGACTCGACGAGGTCGCGGTCGATCTCGTCGCCGACCCCACCGCCAGAGACGACGGTCAGCTCGCGTTGGTCGCCGGCTGCTATCGCCTCTGGAACGAGCTTCGGATACCCGACGCCGCCGAACCCAGAGACCAACAGGGTCGCCGTCTCCGGGACGGTCGCGGCGGCCTCCGCGGGCGTCGTGGTCGACAGGCGACCGGTCAGTCGCGTCGACGGGACCGGGTTCGCCGCCGTCGGCACGCCGGCGTCGTTCGACCCGGAGGATCCGCTCACGAGACGTCCTCCGGCTGGGTGCCGATGCCTGCTGGCCACCCCGTCGGCTGTGCCGCCGTCGGGTCGGCGTGTGACCGCTTCAACACCATCGGCGTGCGCTCTAACGAGAGGACGAGGTCGCCGTCCTGATTGTACGTGCGGAGTTCGGTCGTGACGATACCCACGTGATCACGGGAGTCCGACTCGCGTTTCGAGAGCACCTCCGACTCCGCGAACAGCGTGTCTCCGTGAAACACCGGTGCGTGGTGGCGTATCGCGTCGTACCCGAGGTTCGCGGTCGCGTTGGCGCTGACGTCGATCACGCTCATACCGACCGCGAGTGCGATGACGAACGTGCCGTCGACGAGTCGCTCGCCGAACTCGGTGGTCGCGGCGTACGCCTCGTTGAAGTGCATCGGATTGAGGTTCATCGAGACGTTCGTGAACCAGACGTTGTCGGTCTCGGTCACCGTGCGACCGTACGGGTGTTTGTACACGTCGCCGACGGCGAAGTCCTCGTAGTACCTGCCCTGCCAGCCCGCTATCAGTCGTCTCTCGTCGGCACTGTCTGCGTTGTCGGTGCTGCTGGATTCGTTAGTGGCTGGGTCGTCGGTCATGCGTCAAGTGTATGTGTTGTATGGTATCGGTGGTGAGTCGTTCCGGTGACGGTACGGGTCATGGTGTCACTAAGTGCGGTATCGTCGCGCTCGAGACGCTCAGTACGAGCGCGGGAGCCCGAGCTCCCGCTCGCCGATGTAGTTGAGCGCGAGCTCCTGGGCGATCGGCACGAGCCGAGAGAGCCGCGCCTCACGAAAGTATCGCTCCACGTCGTACTCGACAGCGATCCCCTTCCCGCCGTGAGCTTGCACGGCGGCGTCCGCCGCGCTCGACGCCGCGTTGGCGGCGAGGTACTTCGCCGCGTTCGCACGCGCACCGAGCGACTCCCGGTCGAGGCTGCCCTCGGCGGACCGACTCGCGGCCTCGTACGTCACCTGTCGGGCCGCCTGCACTTCGGCGTGTGCGGCCGCCAAGGGGTGTTGAATCGCCTGGTTCGCCCCGATCGGCCGGTCGAACACGTCCCGGTCCGCGGCGTAGTCGGCACCCTTCGACAGGGCGAGCTCGGCCATCCCGATCAGCTCTGCGGCGATGACGAGCCGTTCTTCGTTCAGGCCGTCGAGGACCTGGTAAAATCCCGCGCCCTCCTCGCCGATCAGGTTCTCGGCCGGAACGCGAAGGTCGTCGAACGTCAGCCGGTAGGAGTTGACGAACGTGCTCGCCGACTTCTCGATCGGCTCTTTGTGTAACCGACCCTGCGATCGCGCGTCTTCGAGATCTACGAGGAACGTGGAGATGCCGCGCGTACGCTTGTCGACCGCCGACTTGGGACTGGTCCGAGCGACCAACAGCATGTAGTCGCTCACGTCGACCCGGGAGATCCACATCTTCTCGCCGGAGACGACGTACTCGTCCCCCTCGCGCCGGGCGAACGTCTCCATGCTCGGCGCGTTGGATCCCGCCTCGGGCTCTGTCAGCCCGAACGCCTGGATCGAGACCTCCCCCCGCGCTATCTTCGGAAGCAACGTCTCCTTGCGGTCCGGGCTCGCGTTGTTCACCAGTGGCGGCGAGTTGTATATCCCCCCGTGGATCGTCTGTGCACCGCCGAATCCGGCCCCGCTCGCGGCGATCTCTTCCATCATCACCACCGTCTCTGGCGTTCCGAGCCCCTTCCCCCCGTACGACTCCGGAACGAGCACCCCGAGCCATCCCTCCGCGGCGAGCGCATCGACGAACTCGTGCGGATAGGTCTCCTCGCGAGCGTGCCGCCGCCAGTACGCGTGGTCGAAGTCGTCACAGATCGCGCGTATCGACTCGCGAACGTGGCGCTGGCTCTCCGTCAGGTCGATGTCGAACCGCGGGACTGGCATACCAATTCTTCACTATCTATTGTATAATAACGGTACTGGTAGGGGAACCGACGCGTTCGTTCGACGATGCAGAACACATTTGTCCCGGCGCTCGCCGGTGGACACATGACCAAGACGGAGGACGAACCCGACCGAGACCGCGTCGGTGCCGCACAGACGGTGTTCGAGATCATCGAGCAGGTGCGTGCGGAGGCCAGTCCCACGCTCTCAGACATCGCCCGCGAGGTACCGTACGCGAAGAGCACCGTGTTCCGACACCTACAGACGCTCGAATCGCTCGGACTGGTCGTCGAACGTGCGAACGGCTACCAGCTCGGACTGCGATTCCTCCAGTTGAGCCAGCGGGCGTGTCGGAGCCACCCGGGGTACGAACTCGCTCGCGAGAAGGTCGCCGAGATCGCGACCGAGACGGGCGAACGAGCGCAGTACATCGTCGAAGAGCACGGCGAGGCCGTGTACCTCTGTCGTGCCGTCGGCGCGCGTGGGGTCCGCACGGACCCCGGTATCGGAAGCCGGATCCCGCTTCACTCGACGGCCGCCGGAAAGGCCATCCTGGCGGCGATGACCGCAGAGCAGGCGGCGGCGATCTTAGAGGAGCAGCCGCTCGCTGCCCGCACCGACGCGACGATCACCGACGAGCGACGCCTGTTCGACGCGCTCGAACGCGGCCGAGAACGCGGGTACAGCCTCAACCGCGAGGAGAACGTGTCCGGGCTCAACGCCGTCGGCGTCCCGGTGGTCGTCGACGACACCGTCGTCGGCGCGCTCAGCGTCTCTGGCCCCTCCCACCGGCTCGCCGGCGACAGGCTCACTGGCGAGCTGCCGGACTACCTGCTCGGTGCCGCCAACGAACTCGAGTTGAACGTCGCGTACGCCTGATCCTGCGGCCTCGACGCTGCCCGGCCGGCTCGGCCGACCACAGGGCGTCGGAGTCGACGGTTCGACGGCGCGGAACTGTCGACCTGTGATAGTGTCGATAGCGTTCGCTACTATCGACTACCTGACTCGCGTAGGCACCGCATACCCATACGTCACGGCGGTGACGTCGATTCGCATGCACGACCTGACAGGATTCCAGCGCGACCTCCTGTACGTGACCGCGGGGCTCGAACGACCACACGGTCTGGCGATCAAACGCGAACTCGACGAGTACTACGACACCGAGATCCATCAGAGCCGGCTCTACCCGAATCTCGACGCGCTGGTCGAGAAGGGGCTCCTGTACAAACGGCGCCGTGATCAACGGACCAACGAGTACGGGCTGACCGGTCGGGGGAAGCGCGAAATCGACGCCCGGATGGCGTGGGAGACGCGGTACGAGGATCGGATGTCGAGCACTGCCACCGGGTGATGGACGCGATCCCGTCTCGTTTGACGCCGGACCGCTTCGACCCGCCGGACCGCGAGACGGTCGTCTCCACAATACCTTTGTTCTGGGCTGCGAACGTCGACCGATGACAGACACCGGAGACGACAGCGAGGAGCTCCCGTCCGCCGCCGGCAACTTCGCCAACGAACACCCCGACGTGTGGGAGGCGTACAGCGACCTCGGCGAGGCGTGCGCCGCGGCCGGGCCGATCGACGGCGAGACGAAACGACTGGTCAAACTCGCGCTCGCGGCGGGTGCCGAGTCGGAGGGGGCGGTCCACTCGCACGTCCGTCGGGGACTCGACGCAGGGATCGACCCCGACACGCTGCGTCACGTGGCCGTGCTGGCGGCACCGACGATCGGGTTCCCGAAGGCGATGGCGGTGTTGACGTGGATAGACGACCTCGCCGACGACGCGTAGGTCGGTGTGTGCGGCATCGACTCGAATTCTTACGCGGTGACGCGGCGGGGTACCTTTTTACGGCTACTGACGAACGGTCTCGTATGAGTCGTTCCGATGGAAACACGTCGGTCACCGATGCCCCGTCGGCGACCGTCGAGGACCGTGACCTCCGTGTCGTCCTCGAGATCGAGCGGGGTGGCCCCTGTTTTATCGACGACATCGACGGCGACGTACTGGACGTCGACGTACGGGTTGCAGGGGGGACGTGTCACACCGAGGTCACGGTGTGTGAGTCCTGTACGCCCGACGAGCCCGCGCTCGATGCGCCTGCCAGCCACGACGAGCCACGTCCCGACGGGCGCCCGCGAACGCAGGATCGACCGGACGACGACGCCGAAGACCGGGTCGTCACCAAGTACCACACCGACGACGTCTGTGACCACTGTCCGACCGCGGTGTTCGCGACCTACGGCTGCATTCCGCACTTCGTCCGCGCCGAGCACCGATCGTTTTTCGTGAAGGCGTTCCTGCCGAACTCGGCTGCGGTGTCGAACCTCGTCGCCGACCTCAACGAGATCGGCGCTACCGTACGGCTCGTGAGCATGACACACACCGGCAGCGGCGAGGAGCTCAGCGACGAGATATACGAGGTCGACGTCTCGGCGTTGACGCCGAAACAGCGCGAAGCGCTCGAGTTGGCGATCGACGAGGGGTACTACGAGGCCGGTGAACGCCCCTCGATGGCGTCACTCGCCGAACGGCTCGACATCTCGACGTCGGCGTTCTCCCAGCGGCTGGCTCGTGCCGAAGGAAACGTGATGAGCCAGTTCGCGACGTGATCAGTCGTCCGCCGAGGCGGCCAGTTCGTACCGGTAGTATCCGCCGGTGAGACTCCGGGCGTCGATCCCTTCGTGCTCGAGAATACGACTCGCCATGTACGAGCTCTTCCCGATCTTACAGTAGGTCAACACCGTTTCGTCGCCGTCGCAGTCGGCGGCCCACGAGCGCAGTCGGCCGAGCGGGACGTGCTCGTCGCCGGGGATCGACCCCTGCGCCTCGCGCATCGCTGGTGGCCGGGTGTCGACGACGGTCGCGGTCTCGCGTTCTTCGAGGAACTCCTCGAGGTGGATCACGGATGCCACGTCGGAGAGCACGTTCGCGCCGATCATTCCCAACACGTTGACCGGGTCCTTCGCGGCCCCGTACGGCGGGGCGTACGCCAGATCGAGGTCCCGGATGTCGAACACCGTATCGCCGTGGGATATCGCGGTCGCCAACACGTCGATTCGCTTGTCGACGCCTTCCTCGCCGATCGCTTGGACGCCGAGGACCGTGCCATCGTCCGAGTCGAACAACAGTTTGAAGTGAATGTCGACGGCGCCAGGGTAGTACTCGGCGTGGCTCGGCTCTGCGGTGTACACCGTCTCGTACGGCCGGTCAGCCTCCGTGAGGTCGGCTTCGGTGAACCCGACCGTCCCGACGTCGAGGTCGAACACCTTGGCGATCGCGGTGTCGAGGACGGGGTCGAGTGCGTCCTCGTGGCCAGCGATGTCGTTCGCGGCCACCCGTCCCTGTCGGTTGGCCGGCCCACCGAGGGGGATCCAGGCGTGTCCCTCGCCGAGCGCGCTCGGCGCCGCAGCCGCGTCACCGACCGCGTGGATCGACGGCTCGCTCGTTCGGAGTCGGTCGTCGACCACCACCGCACCGCTCTCGTGCCGGTCGAGCCCGATGGCATCGGCAAGGCCGGTTCGGGGCCTGACCCCGGTGGCGATCACCACGAGGTCGAACGTGCGGTCGGTCGCACCGTCCATGGAGGCCGTGATCGAGCCGTCGTCGGTCTGTGTCAACGACTCGACGCCGACGCCGAGTTGCAGTTCGACGCCGTGGTCGGTGAGGTGTCGCTCGACGCGGGTCGCCATCTCCGGCCCCAGCGTGTTCGCCATCACGTGGTCAAGCAGCTCGGCGACGACGACGTCGTGGCCCGCCTCGTGGAGGTTCTCTGCGACCTCGACCCCGATGTACCCGCCACCGATGACCAGCGCCTCCTCGGCGTCGTCTACCCGGTCGCGGATGGCGATCGCGTCCTCGACGGTGCGCAGCGTGTGACACCCGTCGAGCGCGTCGACGTCGAACATCGGCGGCACGAGTGGCTCTGCGCCGGTTGCGAGCACGAGGTCGTCGTACGTCAGTTCGTAGGGCTCGCCGTCGCTCGGGGTTATCGTCGCGCGCCGTTCTTCTGGCGCGACGTCGGTCACCGTCTCTTCGGTTCGAATGTCGAGGTCGAACGCCGCGCTGAGCTGGTCGACGCCCATGACCGCGAGGTCGGATTCGACGACCGTGTCGCTCAGGTGATACGGGAGTCCGCAACTCGCGTACGAGACGGTGTCGGTCGACTCGACGATCGTGATGTCTGTGGCCTCGTCTACCCGCCGTAACCGTGTTGCCGTGCTCATCCCCGCCGCGTTCCCGCCGACGATCAGGCAGTGTGAACCCATACCCGAACGCGGCGGCTGTGGGGGTTATGGGTTGCTCGCGTTTTCAGTTCGTGGCACCGCTGTCGGGCGAACCTCGCGGTGGGCGGGCGTCGAATCGGCCGACCGGTCCCGACGGACGACGACGCCGGTTCGGTGCGCCCCGCGCTCCGTTCAGGGCCAGTCGGTTCCCCCAGACGCGTGTGATCGTCGCCGGTGTGCTCCCACGTGATCCATCACCGTCCCCGCGAGGTCGGCGAACCGTTCGCCGACCGGTGCGTCGTCGAACACGATTGGCTCGCCGACCTCGCCGGCGTCGCCGATGGCCGGGTCGAGGGGAATCCGGCTCAACACGGGGAGGTCGAACTCCTCGGCGAGCCGGCTGCCGCCACCGGCGCGGAACACCTCGTGGTGGTCTCCACAACTCGGACAGGTGAACGCGCTCATGTTTTCGACGATCCCGAGGACGTCGGCTTCGTGGTCGTCGAACAGCCGGACCCCTTTGCGAGCGTTGTCGAGCGCGACGTCCTGTGGGGTCGTCACGACCACCGATCCGACGACGGGCATCTGCTGGAGCATCGTGAGCTGGGCGTCACCGGTGCCGGGCGGGAGGTCGACAACGACGTAATCGAGGTGCCCCCAGTTGACGTCATGCCAGAGTTCGGTCAGCGTCTGGTCGACGAGCGAGCCACGCCAGACGACCGGTAGGTCCTCGTCGACGAGGAAGCCGACGCTCATCAGCTTGAGCCCGTGTGCTTCGACCGGGACGATCTGCTGGTGGCGGTCGGCTCGGACCGGCTCACCCTGGACGCCGAGCATCCGCGGCACGTTTGGACCGTACACGTCCGTGTCGAATAGTCCGACCGCCGCACCGCGATCGGCCATCCCCGCCGCGAGGTTCACCGCGATCGTGCTCTTTCCTACGCCGCCTTTCCCCGAGGAGACCGCGATCACGATCGGCGCGTCGCCGGCCGCGGGCGTTTCGTCGTCGATCGCGACCGACAGCGACGGCTCGAAGCCAGCCGTCTCAACCGCACTCCGGACCGCTTTCGCCAACGCCGTCTCGGCCGGCGAGTACGGAGCGCCGAGCGCCAGCGGGATCGTCGCGACGTCGCCGTCTACCGTGACGTCGCCGACGAGGCCCGCGGAGACGACGTCGGCTTCGGCATCCGCGTCCGGGTCGTCGGCGTCGCCGTGTTCGACTCCCTCCGCTCGTCCGTCGGTCTCGTTCGTCACCGGTGATGACGGTGCCGGGACCGATCGGAGCGCCGCTTCGATGGCGTCGTTCATCGAACCTCCTCGGTGACCGAGGAGCGTCGTTCGCAGTCGGCAGTAGAGGGAAGCTGCTCGTCGGCCGATTCGGTCACGTCGAGTCGGATGCCGTCGCGCTCCCAGAGCGTCGCCTCGAGTCCCGTGACCAGTCGTCGCAGCCCCTCCGTCGCCAGGACGTGACACCGGCTGTCGACGAACCGCGTCCAGGCGTCGAGCGTGCGGAAGCCGAACTGGAACTTGACCTCCGGTGTGAGTCCCTTGTCGTTCTGCCAGACGTCGAACGCTGCCACGGTCTCGTGGGTGATCCACGGCATCCCGTTTTCAGCGACCCACCGGTCGTACGCCTCCCGTCGGTCGCCGATCACGTCGAACTCGATCTCGTAGCTGTATGGCGTCGTGCGCAGTGTCGTCATGCGTGAACACACACGGTCGATCCGTATTGATGTACGCCTCAACAGGATAAGATTTTAAATAGGCACGTCGCCCGGCCGGACTGCACCTGGGCCCGCACGGCTTCTCACATTTTGGGAGCCGAGGGAGGGGTGAAAGTCGAGCGGTCCCGAAACACGATCATGAATCACTCGCCCGACATCGACCGTGGTGGTCGGGACGATGCCGACCGCGACGACCGGGACGATGCCGACCGCGACGACCGGGACGGTGCCCGCCGCGAGAGCGGGGACCACGCCGACCGAACGGGCACGGCAACCGACCCACCGCGCTGGCCGCAGTTCGTCGACAAGGAGGGGTCTCGCTGGACGCTCCGACAGGCAGACCACGCCGACCTCGACCAGCTCGTCGAGCTGTACGACGCGTTCGGCGACGCCGACCGTGCACAGGGTATCCCGCCGGCGGTCGAGCACCGCCGCCGCTCCTGGATCGAGATGCTGCTCGAAGACGGGTATAACATCGTCGCCGAAGGCGACGGAGGGATCGTCGGTCACATCGTGTACACGCCGCTCGAGGACGCCTGTCCGGAATTGGCGATCTTCGTGCACCCCGCGTTCCACGACCGCGGGATCGGCACCGAACTCTGCAGACGGCTGGTCGCGTCGGCTGCGGCCGCCGACCGCGAAGCGCTCGAACTCTTCGTCGAGCTGCGAAACCGTGCCGCGATCAGCGTCTACCGCCGGGTCGGCTTCGAGACGGTCGACTCCGACCACGAGGTCCGCATGGTTCACGCGCTCGAGGACCCGACGGTGTCTGCAGTCGGGTCCCCGCCCGCCGACTCGTAGCGGGACGAGACCCAGCCGACCCAGTCTCTCGTCTCGAACGTCGCGGTATCGCTTCATGTCGACGGCATGACGGTGCAGATCTCTCCCAGCACGTGAACACCTCATCGGGTACGCGTCGATGGCCTCGGGTACGCGGCCGCGACGTGTATCGACCCGACTCGGATCCGCACACGACTCGCTGACGTGATCGGGGCCTGCGGCGGGTAGTATATAAAACCTTCACCGGTTGAGAGTGACGCCTACGGCGGCGGGTCGCGTGTGTACAGATATGAGCGACTCAACCGACCCATCGGCGGACGGCGGACTGGACCCGCTCGACCTCGTCGGCGCACTCGAGGAGGCACCGGCGGAGAGCGAGTACGACCAGGAGTTGGGGAGGCGCATGGGGGTCGACGCCATGCGCGTCGCCAACGGCGAGCTCGACGAGCGGGCGTTCCACGAGAAGTACGAGTCGGCGCTGCTCGCGGAGTTCGGCGACGACTACGAGCCGGCGGAGGTGATGGCCGATGAGTAGTGACGCGGGCGACGGCCTCACGCGCCGCACGCTGTTGAAGACGGGCGCCGGCGCGGCGACGATGGCCGCACTCGGCGGGTGTGCAGACACCGCCCGCCAGCTCGGCATCGGTCAGACGGACCGTTCGGCGACTCCCGTCGCCGACGCGAACGTCGCGTACGGCAACTGTTGGATGTGCTGTCACAACTGTGCACAGGAGGTGAAGGTGACCGACGACGGTTCTGTCGTCGGCATCACCGGTGTGGACGGCAACCCTCGTGGGAGCGCTGGTCCTGGAACGGAGGGAACGCTCTGTCCGAAGGGGCTCGGACAACTCGATAAGACCCACGACCCAGAGCGGATCAAGCAGCCGTACATCCGCGTCGACGGGGAACTCCAAGAGGCGACCTGGGACGAGGCGTTCGAGTACACCGCCGAGCGGCTCCGTGAATTCGACGACGAACACGGCGCAGAGACGTTCCTCGACGCGGGAAGCTGGGCAGAGACGCCGATCTTCCGCACGATTTGGCGGGACCTCTACGGGACGCCAGAGCGGATCGGCCGCGGGATCCACGTCTGTGCCGGACCGACGTTCGTCAACGGCGGGATGATGGGTATCGGCTCGAACGCCCGGGTGCCGGACTACCAGAACTCCGAGTACCTCATCATGTGGGGACGCAATCCGCTTGAGGCGTTCGCCGGGCAGTTCGAGGCGAAGGGCATCCTGAAGGCCATCGAGGAGAACGACGCGACGCTCGTTACCATCGACCCGCAGTACACCGAGACCGCCGAGAAGTCGGACGCGTGGCTCCCGATCGAGCCGCGAACCGACGGCGCACTCGCACTGGCGATGGCGAACGTCATCATCGACGAAGAGCGGTACGACGCCGACTTCGTCGAGAACCACACCTACGGGTTCGAGGCGTACCGCGAGGCCGTCGCGGACACGACGCCCGAGTGGGCCGCCGAGATCACCGGCCTCGACGCCGAGACGATCCGCGTTATCGCTCGTGACTTCGCTGAGGCCGCCCCACAGGCCGGCATCTCGGTGTGGTCGGGCACCGCCCAGTCTGGCAACGGCTGGAAGGCGACCCAGAACATCATCGCGCTCAACGGACTCGTCGGCAACATCGACCGACCCGGCGGCCTCCGGCTCTGGAAGTCGACGCCGATGGCCGACCCGTTTGAGGTGTGTGAGTGGACACCCGAGGGCAAAGGCAGCGGTGCGGCCCGCGGCACCGAGACGACGATCGGCGTCGACCTGCCGAACAACGCCGAGGGCAAGACGCCCGCGTTCCGCAAGTACGACGAGTACAGCGACTACCCGGCCCGGCACATCACGGGTATCGCACACAATCTCGTCCCCGAGATGGTCGAGAACGGCCACATCAACGGGATGTACTGTCACCACGACATGCCGCTGAAAGACGGCAACGCCGAGGCGTGGCTGACCGCGCTCGACGAGATGGACCTCGTCATCGCCGTCGACGCCTACTGGAACGGCGTCACTCGGAACGCGGACGTCGTGTTCGCGGACGCGACACAGCTCGAGAAAGACACCGTCGGGACCGGCTCGTGGAGCTCCTACAGCGAGGCGCAGTGGGTCGTCGGGGGGAAGGCCGCCGTCGAGCCACAGTTCAACACGAAGCCAGACTACGAGATCCTGACCGGCCTCGCCGAGGCGATGGGCTGGGGTGAGTACTTCCCGTGGGAGGACCACGAGGCGTTCATCGACGACCAGCTACAGTCGGTGGACCTCACGCTCGAGGAGCTCTCGACCGGCGAGAAGAACTACGCGATCGTCGGCGAGTACGGCTACGAGCAGTGGCGCGAGAGCGACGGACCCGCGTTCCGGTTCGACCTCGATCAGGTGCCGTCGTTCACGGCGGCCGCAGAAGAGGCCGGCATGGACACCGCGCCGTCGTGGCAGCCACCGGGAACGTACGGCGACAGCCTCGACGAGACGTACCCACTGGAGTTCTACGACGTCCGGTCGGTGTACTTCTCACACGGGAGTGACCAGGGGATCGACCGGCTCCTCGAGCAGTTCGCACGCAAGAACGACTTACACGACGAGGAGTACCGCGGTAACTACCTCCACATCAACCCGGTCGACGCCGAGGCGCGGGGCATCGAGACGGGTGATATGGTGACCGTCGAGTCGAAGACGGGCGGCGGCGAGCTGATGGCACACGTCACCGAGCTGATCAAACCCGGGGTCGTGACGAGCGAGTACGGCTTCGGCGAGGGGTCGACCCAGCAGGACTACGAGGGACTGAACACCATGAAGCTACACGAGACGCAGATGGACCCGATCACGGGACAAGTAGACAGACACATCGCGGTCGACGTGACCGGAGGTGAGTGAGATGGGAGAACAGTGGGGGTTCTACTTCGACTCAGACAAGTGCATCGGGTGTCACGCCTGCTCGGTGTCGTGTAAACAACGACACGGCCGCGACCCCGAACAGGACGAGTGGCGAACGGTAACGAACGTCACGACCGGCGAGTTCCCCGACGTGAGCTCGCTGCCCGTCTCGATGTCGTGTATGCACTGTTCGGACGCCCCCTGCGAGAAGGTGTGTCCGTGCAACTCGATTCAAAAACGCGAGGAGGACGGCATCGTCGTCGTCGACCGCGACAGCTGTATCGGCTGTCACTACTGCGGCTGGGCGTGTCCGTACGGCGCCCCGACGTACGACGACGGCGGCATCATGTCGAAGTGTAACCTCTGTATCGGCGAGGGACCCGGTGGCGGTCACGAGATGCCGCCGCGCGAGGAACAGGAGGACGGCGGTGCCCAGCCCGCGTGTGTCGACAACTGCGTCGGCGGCGCCATCCAGGCCGGGCCGGTGAGCGAGTTGAAAGAACAGGCGACGACGGAGGCAGTCGAGCGGTTCGAACAGGAGCCGGCCAACGTCATCGTCGAGGCGAACAGAGACGACACCACCGCGTTCCCGTACGAGGCGTGATCACGATGGCATCATTTGGACTCTGGTGGGGCGGTGTCGGCCACTGGGACGTCTTCGTCGCCATCTACCTGTTCCTCGGGGGGATCTCGGGCGGGTCGTTCCTCGTCGCGTCGATCGCCGAGTGGTTCGGTGAGCGCCGCCAGCAGGCCGGCTACGCGCACATCAGCCGGTGGGGGTGGACCCTCTCGTTCGGCACCATCGTCGTCGGTTCCTGGACGCTGTTGGCACACCTCTCGGGGCCGTTCCTCCGGGCGTTCATGTTCCCGATCAAGTTCACCAACTGGACGTCGTGGATGGCGATCGGAACCTGGGTAGTCGTCACCTTCAGCCTCGTCGTGATGGCGCGGATGATCTGGGCGACGTTCGGCACGGCTGCCGTCGACGACCCGAGTGGGCTGCCGAGACACCTCGTCGAGCGCGTCGGATTCGGCCTGACCGACCTCGTCGACCGCGGTGCCGACCTGACCCGGCCGACGGGCCCACTTCGGCGGCTCGTCCAGGTCACCGGCGTCGGCCTGGCGGTCATGCTCGTGATCTACACGGCGCTGTTGTTGAGCGCGGTCGGCTGGCTGGTCCCGCTGTGGAACCAGACGCTGTTGCCGCCGTTGTTCGTCGCCAGTGGCTTCTCGGCCGGCATCGCGCTGGTGATCGCGGTCACCGCCTGGCAGAACGACCTCGACGGCGGGCTCGTTCACCGGTTCGGGCTGCTCGACGACGCGGTGATCGTCGTGGAGGGGGTCGTCCTCGCCACGCTGTTGTACACGCTCACGACGGGGGGTGCCGCCGCGGCACGAACGGTCAACGGGCTCACGAGCGGCAGTGGGCTGCTGTTGTTGGTCGGGATGGTGAGCGCCGGGCTCCTCCTCCCGCTCGCCATCTCGGCGGCACAGGAGCTTCTCGGCAGCGACAGCCTACTCGCGAGCAGACAGGTGACGACCGCGAAGTTCGGGCTCGTGATCGCAGGGTCCTTTCTGCTCCGCGTCCTGCTGATATTCACCGCGCTCCAACAACCGATCATCGTCACCTAACACCCCAGTATCCGTTCGCCATGGCTCACTCCTACGCAGACTGTTACGCTGCGCTCGCAACGTGTTTTCAACACCCCGACGACGACTTCGTCGAGGCCGTCGAGGACGGGACCCTCGCGACGACGATCGCCGAGTGCGCCGAGGACCTCGGCGTCCGGGGCGTCGAAACGCCGCCGTCGTTTCGAGCGCCGCCGCGGGAGGCGTACCTCCGGACGTTCGAGGCGTTCGACGGCGAGTACGCGCCGCCCGCCGAGTCGGCGTATGAGGCGTGGTGGGACGGCGATCAGCGCGGGATCCTCTCGGGGCCGCCCGCGGCCGACATGCGGCAGCGCTACGAGGCACTCGATGCCGAGGTCCCGCCCGCCTACCCGGCCGACCACGTCTCGTTGCTGCTCGAGTACGCCAGTCTGTTGTTGGAGACGGCTGACACCGCGACGTACGCCACGTTCCACGAGGCGCACTTCGCGTGGCTTCCCGCGTTCCGCGAGCGGGTGGAAGCGACCGCCGACGCTCCCTTCTATCACTGGGCCGTCCAGACGCTCGACCGGGTCACGTCGGCCGCGGCCGACGAGTTCTGTTGAGGGTGGGTCCGAGACGGAACGACCCCGCTTACACGTGCGGCTTCGGTAGCAAGTCAACGAGCGGCTTCGACTCCAGCCACTCACACAGCCGGACGAGCTCGTCGGTCGCCGCCTCGAAGAGCCGTGCCCCCTTCTCTGCGGTCGCGTCCGTCTGATCACCGAAGACGCCGTTGTCGGTGTTGTCGATCGCGTCGTAAAACGTCCGGGAGCCGTGCACGCGGAGTCCGTCTCCGGCGCGCCAGTCGCGAAGGCCGCCGTCGCGGGCAGCCTCGAGTCGATCCTCGCGGACGAGCTCGCCGGCGACGTGCTGGATGAGCGCCGTCTCTTTCGGGCCGCCGTGCGGACCGTTCTGTTCGAAGGCGTCGTCGACGAGGTCCGGGATGCTCTCGTTCCACATCCACTCGATCGCGTACAGCTCCCCGTCGTCTCTGAGTCGGCGGCCCACCTCGCGAAGGTGCTCGACGTTCCCGCCGTGGGCGTTGACGTAGACGACGCGGTCGACGCCGTGGTACGCGAGGTTGCGCGTCAACGACTCGACGTAGTCACGAAAAACCGGCGCGTCCACCCACATCGTGCCGGTGAACTGCCGGTGGTGCGGGCTCACGCCGACGGTGACCGTCGGGGTACAGAGGACGTCCGCTCGGTCGGCGGCCTCGCGGGCGAACGCCTCCGCGATCAGGTGGTCGGTCGCGAGCGGGAGGTGGGGACCGTGCTGTTCCGTCGAGCCGAGCGGAACGAGCGCCAGCGACTCGTCGGTCACGTGCGCGTCCAGCTCGGGCCACGTGTGATCTGCGAGGTACACACCCGCCTGTGGACAGCGGCCCGTATCAAACCAGGTGTCGTGGCGGTGTCTGCCGACTGGTCACGCCGGACAGGCCACGATAGAAGAGCCACGCAGGACGGACCACGCTGCTCGGGCTCTGCGTGTCGTCACCCTTTTTGTGCCCTGTGGCCGAACGAGGTGTATGTTCGGAGGAGGCGGCCTGAATCCGCGGAAAATGAAACAGATGATGAAACAGATGGGGATCGACGTCGACGAGCTCGACGCCGACCGCGTGGTGATCGAGACCCCCGACGACGACCTCGTCTTCGAAGCTCCACAGGTCACCCGCATGGACGCCCAGGGTCAACAAACCTACCAGATCGTCGGCGAGGCCGAGGCGGTCGCCGACGCCGGCCTCGACGGTGCGGCCGCGGCGGTCGAGGGTGACGCCGACGAGTCGTCGAGCGACGACACGGCGAGCGAGACGGACGCGATCCCCGAGGCCGACGTGTCGCTCGTCGCCGACCGCGCTGGCGTGCCGGAGTCGACCGCGCGCGAGACGCTCGAGGCGCACGACGGCGACCTCGCGGCGGCGATCGCCGAGCTCGAGTGAGCGACCCCGCGTATCTACTGGTGGCCGACGACCGCGAGTACCTCGTCGAGCCCGGGACCGAGTTCGGGACGGACCTCGGCGTCTTGGAGGTTCCCGCGGACGTGGCTGCCGGCGACACCGTCGAGACGCACCTCGGGACGCCCTTCGAGGTGCGTGCGCTCCGCGGACCGGACCTCTTCACGCACCTCGACCGCACTGGCGCTCCGATGATGCCACGGGACATTGGCCTCGTCGTCGGGCTGACGGGTGCGGCCGCCGGCGACCGGGTTCTCGACGCGGGGACCGGTACCGGCATCCTGGCCGTCCACCTCGGACGCATCGGTGCGTCGGTCACCACCTACGAGATCGATCCCGACTTCGCCGACGTCGCCCGCGAGAACGTCGCGACCGCCGGCGTCGCCGACCACGTCACGGTCCACACCGGTGACGTCACCGACGAGCTCTCCGAGCTGGCAGCCGGCGAGCCGTTCGATGTCGTCACCCTCGACACGGGCGACGCCCCCGACGTCGTCGAACGCGCCCCCGACCTCCTCGTCGGTGGCGGCTTTCTCGCCGTCTACTCGCCGTTCGTCGAGGGTGCCCGCGACGCGGTCGAGGCGGCTGAAGCGGCCGGACTCGAGTCAGTGACGACACGCGAGACGATCCAGCGCGAGATGGAGTTCACCGACCGCGGCTCACGGCCCTCGACCGCGGGCGTCGGGCACACCGGTTATCTGGTCGTCGCCAGAGCACCCTGATCGGCCGGTCGGAGCGGCGGTTCGTGGCGTCGGCGACCGACGAGACGACGACCGGTCGACTCAGAGCCGACCGCGGTCGGCCGCGTCGACGAGCGCCGAGTCGGCCGCACGCCAGTCGGCGGCCGCATCGTCGAAGATTCGTCGTGCGCGCTCGGCGGCCTCCGTGACGACCGCGTCGACGTCGACGCCGACGATGCCGCCCGCAGAGACGACCTGCACGCCGTCGACGAAGACGTCTTGAACCACGTCGCCGCCACCGTACACGAGGTTCGGGATCGCGGTGTGAAACGGCTCTCGCACACACGGCGCGATACTCGGACGCGTCAAATCACAGCACACGACGTCCGCGCGCTTTCCGGGCGTGAGCGTCCCGACCCGGTCGGCGATTCCGAGTGCGCGTGCTCCACCGACCGTCGCGAGCTGGAGTGCTCCAGCGGCGTCGAGCGCGGTCGGGTCCGCGTGTGCTGCCTTCGTCACCATTGCGCTCGTGCGCGCCTCACGAAGCGCGTCGTGCCCGCCCGGACCGGGCGCTTGGTCGGTCCCGAGTCCGACGACCCCGCCGACGTCTCGGTACTCGACGACGGGCGGAACGACACCGTCGATGGCGGTGATAGAGGACGGACAGCCGACCATCCGAACGCCCGCGTCGGCGAGCTGATCACGTTCCGTCGGTGTCGCGCCGTGGAGGTGTGCCGCGAGTAGGTGGTCACCGAGGAGTCCCTCGCGCTTGAGGATCCCGACGGTCGTCGCCCCGTCACCGTACCGGGCGGCGATCTGTTTCCGCTCCCTGTCGCCTTGTGCCACGTGGACGTGGACGGTTCGGTCCGCCTCGCGGGCGCGGTCGGTGATCGTCTCGAGCCGGTCGAGCGAGACCATGTCGAGCGCTTGGGGGCCGTACGCCGGCTCGACGAGCGGATCGTCGGCGAACCGCTCGAAGAGCGACTCGGCGCGGTCCAGCGCGGCCGTGCCCGCCGCGTCGTCGAGCGGGTACGGCTCGTCGGGGTCGCGGTCGGATCGGTCGGCCGTCACCTCGGAGATCGTCTCGGTGGCGACGACGCGGAGCCCGTGTGGCCGGTACACCGACGCGACGAGCTCGCTGACGTTCGTCGCGTACTCGCCGAGCGTCGTGGTCCCGGAGGCGAGCGCCTCGATCGCCGTGAGCCGCGCGCCGACGACGCCGTCCGCTGCGGTCGCGTGGTCGGCTATTGGCCCAAGCGCGCGCGTCATCCACTCGATCTCCGGGACGTCTTGTGCGGCCCCGCGCAGGATAGTCTGTCGGCCGTGGACGTGGGCGTTCACCAACCCCGGAAGTGTGAGACAGCCACCGCCGTCGACGATTCGATCGGCGGCGGCGTCGACCTCGCTCGCCGGACCGACGTAGGTGATCTCGCCGTCGACCCAGCCGACCGCGCCGTCGTCGACGATCCCCAACGCGCCGGTCGCCCCCGAGACGTCCGGGTCCATCGTCACGAGGAGCGTGTTGGTGACGAGCGCGTCCATGCGACGGCTTCTCACCCCGACGACAAGGACCTGTCGGTGTCACAGAATCAGTCGTCGCGGGTGGAGCACGGTCCGTCGATGCGGGTGGAGCACGGTCCGTCGATGCGGGTGGAGCACGGTCCGTCGATGCGGGTGGAGCACGGTCCGTCGATGCGGGTGGAGCACGGTCCGTCGATGCGGGCACCGGGAGCCGTGACAAGACATAACTCCGGGCGGCGCTCTCGCTGTGGTATGCCGAACTTCGCAGCGCGCGTCGAGTCGATCGGGATCAGCGGCATCCGCGAGGTGTTCGAAGCGGCCGGCGAGGACGCGATCAACCTCGGAATCGGTCAGCCGGATTTTCCGACGCCAGCACACGCCCGACAGGCAGCGATCGACGCCATAGAGCGCGGCGACGCCGACGCGTACACGCCGAACAAAGGCACGGTCTCGCTCCGCGAGGCGATCGCGGCGAAACACCGGGCCGACCAGGGGATCGACTTGGACCCGAAGCGGGTCATCGCTACCGCCGGCGGGAGCGAGGCGCTCCACATCGCGTTGGAGGCACACGTGAGTGCTGGTGAGGAAGTCATCGTCCCCGACCCCGGATTCGTCTCGTACGACGCGTTGACGCGACTCGCCGGCGGGACGCCGGTCCCCGTCCCGCTGCGCGACGACGACACGATCGACCCGGCCGCGATCGAGGCGGCCATCACCGAGGACACCGCCGCGTTCGTCGTCAACTCGCCGGGGAACCCGACGGGGGCAGTCTCACCGCCCGAGGACGTGCGGGAGTTCGCGCGGATCGCCGACGAACACGACGTGCTCTGTCTCTCCGATGAGGTGTACGAGTACACCGTCTTCGAGGGTGAACACCGCTCGCCGATGGAGTTCGCCGACCGCGACAGCGTCGTGGTGGTCAACTCGGCGTCCAAACTCTTCTCGATGACCGGTTGGCGGTTGGGATGGGTGTACGGCTCGGCCGAGCGGGTCGACCGGATGCTCCGCGTCCACCAGTACGCACAGGCGTGTGCGTCGGCGCCGGCACAGTACGCCGCGGAGGCCGCCCTGCGGGGCGACCGGAGCGTCGTCGACGAGATGACGGCGTCGTTCCGACGTCGTCGCGACATCCTCCTCGACGGGCTCGAAGACGCGGGTATCGAGTGTCCAACACCGAGAGGGGCGTTTTACGCGATGCCCCGCGTCCCCGAGGGGTTCGTCGACGCGTGTCTCGACCGTGGCGTCGTCGTGGTTCCGGGGTCGGCTTTCGGCGCGGGAGGCCGCGGGTCGGCACGGATCTCGTACGCGACCGCAGAAGCGGACCTCCGTGAGGCGATCGACGTGATGGCGGCCGCGGCCGAGGCCGTTCGAGAATAACTTACGGGCATAATTATCCGTCGAGTGGTTTCCGCAAGTTATACCGTAGGGCGCATCGAGGTGAGAGGTATGCGTCGGAACATACGGGTCAGCCGGCTCGATCGGCAGGCGGTCGAAGACCAGACGGTCGAGATCGTCGAGCGGAAGGGGATCGGCCACCCCGACTCGATCTGCGACGGCCTCGCGGAGGCGGTCTCGCGCGCGCTCTCACAGCTGTACCTCGACCGCGTCGGGAAGGTCCTCCACTACAACACCGACGAGACGCAGCTCGTCGCGGGACGGGCCGCACCGGCGTTCGGGGGCGGTGAGGTCATCGAACCGATCTACGTCCTCATCGTCGGCCGGGCCACGAAAGAGTACGACGGACAGCAACTCCCCGTCAACTCTCGGGCGCTCGCCGCTGCGCGCGAGTATCTCACCGAGTCGCTCCCGGCGCTCGAGTACGGGACCGACATCGTCGTCGACGTTCGTCTCGGCGAGGGGTCTGGAGACCTACAGGACGTCTTCGGCGAGGAGACCCAAGAGGTGCCGATGGCCAACGACACGTCGTTCGGGGTCGGCCACGCGCCGCTGACCGAGACGGAGACGATCGTATACGAGACCGAACACGAGCTCAACACGTCGTACGCGGCCGACCACCCGGAGCTCGGCCCGGACGTGAAGGTGATGGGTAAACGCGAGGGCGACGCGATCGACATCACGGTCGCGGCGGCCATGGTCGATGCACATGTCCCGGACCTCGACGCCTACGACGACGCGGTAGAGCGCGTCCATGCCTTTGTCACCGACCTCGCCGAGTCACGGACCGACCGGACGGTCAACGTCGACGTCAACACCGCCGACGACTACGAAGCGGGGTCGATCTATCTCACCGTCACTGGCACCTCCGCCGAGCAGGGCGACGACGGCTCCGTCGGCCGCGGGAACCGCGCGAACGGCTTGATCACGCCCAACCGCCCGATGTCGATGGAGGCCACGTCGGGAAAGAACCCGGTCAACCACATCGGAAAGATCTACAACGTGCTCTCGACGCACATCGCCGAGACGGTCACCGACGAGGTCGATGGGATCCGCGACCTCCAGATCCGCCTGCTCTCACAGATCGGCCGGCCGATAGACGAACCCCACGTCGCGGACGCACAGATCGTCACCGAGTCGGGCGTCGACCTCGCGGCGATCGAAGACGACGTCGTCGCCATCGTCGACGCCGAACTCGCAGACGTGACGTCGGTGACACGCCGGGTCATCGACGGCGAGGTCTCCACGTTCTGAACGCCGCGGCGGCGTTCACCGTGACCACACCGCTGTCGTCGACGATCACCGATCAGAACGGATTTGTGGCTCCCCGCCGACCGGCCGGTCGTGACGCGGGTGTGTCTCCTCGGCGAGCCGGACGTGACCCTGCAGTACGAGCTGTTGTCGCGTGAGACCGCCCGCGAGGCGCTCGCTACCTACGACATCTCGACGCCGTTCGAGAACAGCGTCGCCGTCGACACCGTGAGTCTCGGTGCTGCGGTGTCGCTGTGTAACGACCTCGACTGGTACCTCGTTCGGTTCGTCGACACGGCGTTGGTGTTGGAACCGTCGGTGTCGACCGACGAGTGGCTCTCGCGCGACCTCGCCGAGCGGGTCCGAGACGGCGCGGTGCCGCCAGAAGAAACCGACCAGCGGCTGCTCGTGTACGGCATCGTCGACGGGCGACCCGTCGAACCACTGTACGTCCGCCGAACCCAAGGAGAGCGGCCCACGTACGACCTCCGTGACGTCGACGAGACGCTCGTGGTGCGCGTGAGTGCGGCCGAGTTCGGCGCGTGAGTGCGGCCGAGTTCGGCGAAGGGTCACTCCGGACGGTGGACGACGCCGTCTCGGGAGTCGGCGTCCTTCCGGCGGAGCGCGGCCGCCGCGTTGTTCGCGTCGTAGCCGAAAAAGACGTCTTTGGCGTACGTCTCTGCGACCTCTGTCGCGTGGACCAGTGCGTCGAGGCCGACGTCGACCGCGTACAACTCGAGTGAGAACGGGGTGTCCGGCGGTGCGCCGTACACGTCGTAGTCGCCACCGAGTCGCGAGCGGAACCCACGGGCGACGGTCTCCAGCCAGTACGTCGTCTCGTACGCGGTGTCGTACAGCGGCACGACGAACTCGTCGACGTGTTCGCTCAGCGCGTCGACGTCGATCCCAGCGCGCGCGGCGAGGTGGTCTGGGTACGGGTCGGGGTACAGCGTCAGTAGCGTCCGCCCCGGAACGCGAGACGCGGCCTCGGCGACGAAGTCGGTGATCACGGCCGTGCGCCACGCAGCCCACTCGTCGTGGGCGCTCTCGTCGAACAGCCGACGACACCGGTCACAGCGACAGTAGCCCTCGCGTGGAAATCCGACGTCGTCGAGGCGCACGTCGTCGCTTACGCTGGCACAGTCTTCGACGATCTCGAGGAGCCCCGCACGGTACTCGGGGTGAGTGGGACAGATGTACGCCCAATCGAAGTAGTCGCGATCGCGGGTCGCGGGCTCGCCGGTCTCGTCGACCGGGACGAGGTCCGGGTTCTCGGCGGCGGCCGCGTTGTCGCCGAAACACGACACCATGTTCACCGCGTTCGGGATCGGCGCGGCCGCCCGTCCCGTCACGTCTTTGACCTCGTAGAACCCGCAGTCGAACGGGTCCATCTCGACCTCGTCGGCGTTCCGCGTCACGACCCCGTACATGGCTCAGGCTACGCGGCTCGGTGGTAAAAGCGTCGGGCTCCGTCCGACGCGATCACGTTCGTGTGACGATGCGACTGGGCCGCCGACTCACTCGATCTCGATCGGTTCTTTGTCGCCCGCGAGGAGGACGTACGCGAGGACGACGAGCGAGACGGCCAGGACAAGTTTCGCTTTCGTTCCCATACACGCAGATTGGTTAGCGCTCAGTAAAAGCTACCGGCCGCTCCCGGTCCGTGGCCACTCGACTGATCGTCACGCAATCAGTCGATGGCACGCGACTGGTGGCCGCCGCGGCTGCTCGCCCGGCGGAGCGCCCAAGTGTCTCGCGCCCGTGAGATACGCGTATGTTCGGCGACAAACGCGGTTGTCTGTCAGGCGACGACGACGCGGAGCGAACGGTCGCATCGTCCGGGGCGCAAGTCGGCGCTCGCATCGGTGCCGCAGTGGGATCGCGCGGCGGACCGTTCGCCGCCGGCCTCGCCTCCGGGCTGGGCGGTGCGACGGGCTACCTCGTCGGTGCCGTCGTCGACGACGTCGAAGCGAGCGTGAAGTCGAAGACGCCGCTCCCGGACGGGGGCCAACCGGCTGCACACGACGGCCGCGGTGCGGCGGACGAAGACGGCGTGGCGATTCCCGTCACCGAGGAGTGAGGGCGCGGCGACGGCCGGTGTGTCGGCGCTGTTGGCCCCAGCACGTCCACGACCTCACACGTCGATGTGGGCGGCGATGTCTGCGCGTACCACGGTCGAGCAGTACTCACATCGGACCCCATCGGCGATCACGGTGAATCGCGTGTCGACTGGCTCCTCGGCATTCGTGATGCAGTTTCGGTTGGGACACGAGAGCACGCCGACCACGCGCTCCGGGCGGGTCACGCGGTTCTTCTCGACCACGTCGAACGCACGAACGATGTTGATCGTCGCCTCCGGTGCGATGAGCGAGAGCACGTCGACTTCCGACGACGAGAGCTCGCGCCCTTCGACCTTGACGATGTCCTTTCGCCCGAGTCGGTCCGAGGGGACGTTCATCCCGACGGAGACGCTCAGCCCTTCGCTCCCGTCGATACCCAAGATCGCGAGGACGTTGAGCGCCTGTCCCCCCTGGACGTGGTCGATGACGGTACCGTTGCGGATCTTCGAGACGCGGAGTTCGTGTTCACTCATGGGTGGACTCTAGGAGGGAGTCGAGAAGCGCCATCCGGACCGGGATGCCGTTGTGTGCCTGCTCGAAGTACCGGGCGTGGTCGGTGTCGTCCACGTCGGGGGCGATCTCGTCGACGCGCGGCAGCGGGTGCATCACGGTGAGGTCGTCTGCGGCCGCCTCGAGGACCGACGCGTCGATCTGGTACTCGCCGGCGACGCGGTGATACTCGTTCTCGTCTGGAAATCGCTCCTGTTGAATCCGCGTGACGTACAACACGTCGAGTTCGGGCAGGACCGCCCCGAGGTCGTCGTGTTCACGGATCTGCGCACCCGTCTCGTGGAGGTCGAACCGAACGGACCGCGGCAGCCCGAGCGACTCGGGGCTGATGAAGTGTTGGCGGGCGTCGAAGTTCGTGAGCGCGGTCGCGAGCGAGTGGACCGTCCGACCGTACTTCAAATCCCCCATCACCCCGATCGTGAGGTCGTCGAGTCCGTGCGTCTCCTGGATTGTGTAGAGGTCTAACAGCGTCTGTGACGGGTGCTGGCCGGCCCCGTCGCCGGCGTTCACCACCGGGACGTCGACGAACTCGGCGGCCATCTGTGCGGCCCCCTCGCTCGGGTGTCGCAACACGAGCGCGTCGCTGTATCCCTCGATCACGCGCACGGTGTCGGCGAGCGACTCGCCTTTCGACACCGACGACGCGGAGACGTCTCCCATGTCGATGGTGTCGATGCCGAGGCGTTTCGCGGCCGCATCGAAGCTCATCCGCGTGCGGGTGCTCGGCTCGAAAAAACAGAGCGCGAGCACCGTCCCGGCGTGTCGGTCCGCGTACGCGGTCGGGTCGGCCGCGATCGCGCGGGCCCGATCGAGTACCGCCTCGATGTCACCCCGCGAGAGCTGCGTCGCGGTGATGAGGTGGTCCTGACGCATCGTCGAAGAAGGGGCCCGGCACGCTCTTGAATCTCCCGGCTCAGCGTCCGCCGGCCAGCCGCACGACCACCCGCGAGGCGGTGGTATATACGATCGGAGGCCCTAACTCAACTATGAGCGACACCGACGCCGAGGCGCTGTTACCGAACGATCGCGTGAAACAGGCCGCTCTCGACGGCGACGTCACCCAACTCCACCGTGGCAACCAGTACGGCGAGGTCGGCGACACGTTCACCATAGACGACGTCACCTTCGAACTCGTCGAGGTGACGGAACGAACGCTCGGTGACATGACCGACGCGGACGCGACCCGCGAGGGATCGCCGTCACTTGAGGCGTACAAAGAACGGATGGTCCACGCACACGGCGGCGAGTTCGAGTGGGACGACGACGCCGACGTGGTCAGGCACCGTTTCGAGCGCGTCGCGTAGTCCTCACGCGCCGATGGTGCTCGACGACGCCGAGCGGGGAAAGCTCGACGAACGCGACGACGACGTGTTCTACGCCGAGCCACGGCTCGTCACCCACGTCGACGCGGGATTCCGTGCGCGTCTCACCGCGCTGTACGACGAGGTGCTCACGGCTGGCGACCGGGTGTTCGACGCGATGAGCAGCCACGTTTCCCACCTGCCGGACCGGCGGTTCGACCGGGTCGTCGGCCACGGGATGAACGCGACGGAGCTGGCCGCAAACGACCGACTCGACGACTGGTTCGTCCAGAACCTGAACGAGACGCCGACGCTCCCGCTCGACGACGCGGCGTTCGACGCGGTGACGTGTGCGGTGTCGGTTCAGTACCTCCAGCGTCCGGAAGCGGTGTTCACAGAGTTCGCCCGCGTGCTCACACCGGGCGGGGTCCTCGTGGTGAGCGTCTCCGATCGGATGTTTCCGACCAAGGCGGTCCGCGCGTGGTGGGACCGGTCGATGGACGAGCGGGCCGATCTCGTCGTCGCGTACGCCGAGTCGACCGGTCGGTTCGCCGACACGCGGATCGTCACCGATCGTCCCGACCGCGATCCGTTCGTCGGGATCGTCGCGCGACGAGCGTGAGTCGGTCGACCCCCTACTCGGTCGCGTAGAGGTAGAGCGAGGCGGCCGCGAGCACGACCTCTGCGGCCTTCGAGATCACCGCGCCGGGATTCACCGCGCCGCCGCGGTAGAACGCTTCGACGCTGAATCCCTGAAAGACGAACAGCGCGAGGACGGTCACGAGGGCGTAGCCCGCGGCGACCACGTAGAGCTCTCGGCGCCAGTAGCCAGAGAGGTAGACGCCGATCCCGCCGAGGAAGCCGAGCCCGTTCAACGCGAACAGCACGGCGAGGAACTGGCTGACGCCGATCACTTGCGTTGCGAGCACGAGGTGGAGGACCCCGGTCACGATCGCGGCGAGGATCGCGACGTAGCCGACCGGATCGTCCGGCAGTCGCGACTCGCTCGTAGCTGCGGTTCTGGTAGCCATACACATCATTCCGCGCACGACACACATAAAGTTATTCGAATCAGTGACACGACTCTGCACAGGGTTTGCACGCGCTGTGCTCGAGCCGACCGTCGGAGCGGCGTCTCGGCCGGTGGGCGAGCCCGACGACACGAACGACCAACAACGTGGCGCGCGCCTCGTGAGGTCGCCGCAGGCGGCCTCGCGAGCGCGTGCGAGGGATGAGCGAGTCGCCGCAGGCGACGAGCGAATCGGCTGGGGAGGGTGTGGCCAACTGGTGTCCGGCGGTCGCGGAGTCGTGTTGTTCACACAGCCACACACGCACGAGAGCGAATCGGCTGGGGAGGGTGTGGCCAAACCGTGCCCGGCGGTCGCGGAGTCGTGTTGTTGGGTGAACGGTGGTAGCCTGGCGACCGTGTGAACGAGACGCCGCTGCGACACCCGGACACCACTTCGCCACACCCTCCCCAGCCGATCTATTATGCGTGTAGTGGCTGTATGATCGAGACGACCGCACGGTAGCCGGGCACCACTTCACCACACCCTCCCCAACCGATTCGCTCGGTCGCTTCACTCCCTCGCTCATCCCTCGCACGCGCTCGTGAGCCCGCCTGCGGCGACCTCACGAGGCGCGCGCCACCGCAGAGGGCTCTGTCTCGACGATGGGGGTCGAAACGGCGCAGCTGCGCGTCAGGACGTCGCTCGTCGGTGCACTGTCGGCCGCCGGTCCAATCTAATAGTGACCAATGCACAATACTCACATTTATTGTTGATCACGGATCATCTGTGTGATGATGGCGACGGTGGAATACCTCAACTACGACGTCCTCGAGAACCGTGGGTGGGCGCTCCACGACCGCTCCACCTTCCAGAAGGCGGCACGGGCCGAACTCGACCGCACGGATCACGGGACCGTCGAGGTATCCACCGACGAGTCGATCCTCGAGGCGGCCGAGCGAGCGGGACTCGGGTGGTCCTCGAAGTGTCTACAAGGGCGGTGTGGACGGTGTGTCGCCGTCGTCGTCGACGGAGACGTCAGGATGGACGCCGACCAGGAGTTCCTGACGCCCGCAGAGGTCGACGCGGCCGACTACTGTCTGACGTGTCTGGCCACCCCAGCGAGCGACCTCAAACTGGTGTACGGCGTCGAGACGCACGAGGCTCTCACACACCGTGTGAAGTGACTCCCGCGGGGGTGCGGCCGATTCGGGTCTTTCACGCCCGATGGAACCGCAGACAGGTTTATGATCGAACGATGATCATGATTCGGTGATGGCTATCGCTCCGTTTCCGGAGATTCCTCCGTACGACGACGCAGATCACGTGTTCGACTCGGGGCATCTGTGGATCACGGAGTGGATCGTCGGTGACCCTCTTCGGTTTCAGCTCACCCACGACGGGTTCGTGCGGTTTGGCACCGACGAGCAGGTACTCGCACACGACGCGATCCCACTCGGCGTCCAGACCGCCGTCCGCACGGTCCGAAACGACTTCGACCGGTCGGCGTTTCGGGCGGCCGTCGACGACACCGAGTCGGTGACGTTCCACGGCGTGGCCACACACAGCCGGACGCTCCCGTACGACCTCGACGACATCCCGGCGTTCGTCGGGACGGCGATCTACGACGAGACGTGGGGACGAGCGCTGCCGCCGGACACCGTCGAGAAGGTCTTCGATCGGGTGAACCTCGCGAGCGTGGACCCGGTCGACAGGGAGGTTCGTGCGACCGACCTCGACCCGGCGCGGTATCAGCTGCCCACGTCCGCGTGGCTCGATGGGACGGCGCCCGGCGTCGTGTTCGTCAACAAAGGCGGCGGACGGGCGTATCGCACGCAGCCCCGCGACGCGTGGCCGACCGGGGTGAACGACGACACGATGGCGGAGGTAGACGACGCGACGGCCGAATCGGCGAGCGAGATGGTGAGCCGGTGGGTGACCGACGAGTGGGTCATGGATCGTATCGACTCCTGTGGGCCCGCGGAGACGGTCGAAGCGATCACGGCCCACGCGCTCCGGCGACTCGCCAGGGAGGTCCCCGTAGTGGGCACGGAGACGGGACGCGCAGACGCGGGGGTGTCGGTCGGCGCGCTCCGGTCGGCGCTCGCAGAACGGATCGCCGAGGAGGTAAGCTGACACGACGAGGTACCCCGGCGTTCGACCACCTCTCGGGCGACGGTGTCGCGTCCCACATCGACCGTCCGCTCGACCCGGCGGACGCATTCGTAGCCGAGACCGGCCAAGACTGCCGACGTGACGGCACCGAATTCGAACCCGGCGAGATCGTCAAGAGATGTCGCTCGCGGGTAGCTACCGGATGTCGTGGGAGATCAAGATATCCTCCTCACGAACCGATCGACGCCCGTCGGCCACGCTGTCGGACGCCCCGCGGTGCGATCGGCCACTCACACGATCCGCATCATCCGGGTTTCGAACTTCCCGACGCGGACGCGCACCCAGCCCGCGAGCGACTCGTCTAGTGCCGGGTCGTCGGTGTCGACACGGAGGGTACGGACCGTGTCGAGTTTCGCACGGGAGGCGACGATCTGCACCTCGGCTTCGCGGATGACCGCCGGAGAGAGCTGCGGGTTCCCGCGACCGAAGACGAAGCCCTGGCCGCCGATCGGCGAGACGACGATGACCGCCTCGCCATCGAGTTCGTCAACGATCGCCGACTCCGCTGCGTCTCTCGCGACGACCGCTCCATCCCGCCAGACGTCGACGCCGATGGGTGAGGGCTCGAAGCCGAGCGCCGATTTGATCGCCCCGACCGTCGATCCCGGACCGAGGACGTAGGTGACCCCGTCGCCGTCGCGCGCCCGGATGTCCGCGGCGACGCCCTCGGCCAACGACTCGACCGTCCCGCTCGCGGTCTGTTTCGACGCCTGGAGGTTCTCGGCGACGGGGACGTGTGCGATACCGCGAAGCGTGGGCACCACCTCCCCCTCGCGGTACGCGTCCTCGTCGATGTCCATCACCTCGCGGCGTTCCGTCCGTGAGAACCTGACGGCGACCTCGGCGGCGTCCTCTGGAGAGACGCCGAACACCGACGAGTACACCTTCACGCCGGCCGGGACGCCGAGCATCGGCGTGTCGTCTCCCTCGAGTGCGGACGCGACGTCCGTCGCGGTGCCGTCGCCACCGACGAACAACACGAGGTCGACACCGGCAGCTGCGAGCCGTTCGGCGGCGACCCGGGTGTGTTCGGCGGTCGTCTCCGTCGGGACGTCCCCGACGTCTACCGCCGGCATCGGGTCGTCGAACGGGTCGACGACGCGCTCAGGCTTGAAGCCGGCCGCACGAACGAGTCGCTCGCCCATCGGTGCGGCCACCGTCGAGACGGTCGCGTCGGGAGCGAGCTCGGCCAGCCGGTCCAGTGCCCGACGCGCGCGGTCCGGCGCCCAAGGGTCGGCCCCGCGTTCGAGTGCCGCCTCGAGTTTCCCGTCGGTTCCTTTTAATCCAACGCGACCGCCCATCCCGGCGATCGGGTTCACGACGACACCGACGTGCATACAGACGGGTCGCGCGGCAGCCACTTAACGGGGCCGCGACGGATCCACCGCGTGTGGCGACCCATCTGCAAACAATTAAACCATCCCCGTCGAACGATCACGTATGATCCTGTCTGCCGTGCAGCCGGAGCCGCTCCCGATCGAGGCGACCGCTATCGCCGTGCTCGTCGCCGGACTACTCGTCACCGCAGGATGGCTCGGGCTCCTCGCGCGGTGAACGCGAATCCGGGGCGGCCAGACCCACGGCGACACCGCTCACACGACGGCGTCTGAACGATCGCGGAGCCACTCGGCGGCGCGTTCTGCTTCGGTCGCCTCCGTGGCCGAGAGTTTGACCCTGACGCGCTCGCCTGGGTACGACCCAACCCGCACGTCGAACCGGTCGCGAAGCGTCTCGAATCGGTCGAGCAGCGCGCTCTCCGGTTCGGCTACCTCAACGACGACCGTGTGCGTCCGCGTCCCTTCGAACTCGTCTGCGATCCGCTCGAACATGGCCCGCATCTCGGCGGGCACACCGGGGAGGACGTACGCGGACTCGACGACCGCTCCCGGGGCGACCCCCGCCTCGTTGGGGAGCGGACGACACCCCGACGGGAGATGCGTCGTCCCCTCGTCGAGATCCTCGCCGCTGTAGCCGTGTGACGCCAGCCACGTCGCGGCCTCCTCGTTCGCCTCGACCGTCCGGCCGAATGCGGCCGCCACCGCCTCCATCGTGACGTCGTCGTGTGTCGGCCCGAGTCCGCCGGTCACGATCACCGCGTCGTAGGCTGCGTGGTGCTCGTTGACGACCTGGGCGATCTCGCCCACGTCGTCGGGAACCACAGACACGCGGCGCACGGTCACGCCGCGGTCGGCGAGCCGTGCACACAGCCACGTGGCGTTCGTGTTCTCCGTGTCACCGACCAGGAGCTCGTCTCCGACGGTGACGATCGCGGCGTTCATACGCGCCGGTATGCGACCGTCGCTCAAAAGATCGCCGACACCGACGGGGCGGGCGAGTGCGCGTCCTCCGCAGGCTCAAAGCAGTCCGTCATCGTCGTCGTCTTCGTACACGCCGAGCCCCATCTCGCGTCGTTTCTCGCGCAACGCGTCGAGCTGGCGTTTGAATCGAAGGGTCCCGACGACGGCGACGATCGACGCGACGCCGAGGATGCCCGCGAAGATGACCAGGTCGGTCTCGCGGTACGACTGTACGACGATCGAGTCGGTCACCGACTCCCAGACGATGCGGTCGCGGCCGTTCACCGTCTCGACCGCGTAGTCGCGTGGCGCCACGTGCCCGACAACCGGCACGTCGGTGCTGAACTCAGGCGGGAGCGTCACCGCGTAGGAGCCTTCGACGTACGCCAACGAGGTGAATCGACGCGGCGATCCGCGCCCGGCGATGGCGAGTTGCCCGTCGTCCATCTCGTCGGTGAACCGAACGTACACCTCGTCGGGCGTCTGTTCGACCTCCCCGCCACGCGCCCGAAACTCACTGCCCGTGATGACCTCGCCGTCGGCGTAGCGGTACCGGAGCCCCTCGAACTCGAGCGGCTGGTCGCCGGCGTACGGCGTCTCACGGTAGAGTCTGAGCGTCGATCGGTCGGAGACGTTGTACACGACGGTGTACTCCGCGTCTGCCGACAGCGTGAACGCGGCGTCGCGGTCCGTCTCGAAGTCGTACGACATCGGGGGGTCGGCGTCGAGCGTCTCGTTCGTCACCTCGCCGCCGCCAGTGACGTAGCCGAGACACCCACCGGTGAGTGTGAGCAACGCGACGGCGACCAACGCGAGCGCGAGGCGTCGTCGGGTCACGGCTCAGACGACACACCGCATTTCGGCCGGGAGGTACGAACCGATCGACGCGAGTAGTCCCGGCGGGTCGGTTCCCTCTGCACAGACGATGCTCTGTTCTGTGAGACCGAGGCGTTCGACGGTGACGATGTCGTTGGCGTGGCCCGCGCGGTTGACCGTGGCTCTGACCTCACCACGCGTCGCGGAGTTGACGGTCACCCGGCCGGGACCGCGCTGCCAATCGTAGAGTCGGTCTCGCTCGGCGTCGGCGAGCCGCGTGGCGTCTGGGCCGTTGCCGCCGGAGTCGGCACCAGTTGCGGTGTCGCCGTCGGTGGCACCACTCTCACCGCCGTAGACGAACTGCATCGGGAGGTGCTGGACGAGCCCGAACCGCTCGACGACCTGTGGTGGGGCGCCCACGCCGAGTCCCAGCTCGTCGGCAGGGACGTGGACCGTCGTGCCCGCGTCCAAGACGATCCCGTCGTCGTCCCACGACTCGAGGGTTCCGACGTGCGTCTCCCCGCGAGTCAATCCCTCGTCGTGGGCGACGATCTCGCCCCACGTCTCGGCGAGGGCGTTCTCGGCGACGGTCGCGTCTGCTCCGCCGAGGTCAACCTGCACGAAGCCGTCGTCCCGGACGCCGACCGTCCACTCGACGCGTAGGTCACCGACCTCGTTGTCGACGAGCGAGTGCATCCCATCGAGCGCGCGCCCGCGGGCGTCGCCCTCGAGATAGCACTTGGTTGCGAGCACGACCATCAGCCGGTCACGTCCACGTTGAGTTCCTCACGCAGTTCCTCGACTCGCCACTCCATGGTCTCCCGGAGTCGGTCGTTCTCCATCGCGTCGAGCGGCGACCCACACTCTGGACACTCGAAGCCGAAGTCCATGGCCTCGCCAAACTCGAAGCGGAGCGAACACACCTCACAGAGGTAAAATTCGTGGGTCCGCTCGTACTCCGCACGGTCTTCGAGTGCCTCGAGCAGCCGGTACATCTCCGCCTGGAGGTTCTCCGGGATGTTGTCGTAGTGAAACGTCCAGAGGTACGTGAGCCATCCCGAGTCCTCGTCGCGAACGCGTCGGTACGTGGCTAGGTCGTTCTCGTAGAGAATAAACAGTGCACGTCTGACGTCGTTCAACTCCAGTCCGAGCTCTTCGGCCAGCTCCTCGTCGGTCACCTCGCCGTCGGGAGGTGCGGCGGCGACCGGCATCCCCGTCGGTCCCACGAGTTCGTGGAGGTACTTCTGGATGACGGGGTCGTTCAACAAGTCCTCAAAAGCCATTGTGTATCGATAGCGCCGCCGTCCGATTAAAAGCTCCGAATACCGCGGTCGCATCCATCGGCGTCGACGCAGCCGATCAGCGTGCACCAACGTGGGGTCGACACAGATAACTGTCCGCCACGAGAGCATCGCCCGATGCCATCGACACGCGCCCGCCAGGTGACGCGGGCACTCGGCGCGCTCGCGCTCGTCGCCGTCCCCTGCCTCTTCGCGGGGCTCTTGATCGCGCCGCTCGTCGCCTTCACGCGCGTGGGTCCCGTAGCCGGAGGCGTCGCCGCGACCCTGGGCGGCGTCGTCACGGCGGTCGCGCTCGGCCCGGTCGTCGTCGACCGACGGGTCGCGTCACTGCCGCGGGTCGGTCCGAACGACGACCGGCGGTCGCTCGCCGAGTCGCGCGTCGCCGCGATCGCCGCCCAGCTCGGCGTCGACCGACCCGCGGTGACGGTTGCAGCCGTCGACGCGGTCAACGTCGCGGTCACCGACGGCCACCGCGGCAGCCGGCTGGTCGTCACCACGCGGCTCCTGTCGCTTCCGCCGTCGAGTCGCGACGCCGCGATTCGGCACGCGATCGCTCGACTCCAGCGCCGTGAGGCAGCGGTCACGACAGCCGCACTCCCCGGGCTCGTCGCGGTCGAGACCGTGGCGCTCGCTGCGATCCTCCTCGTCTCTCACGAACCGGACCGTCGACCGACCGACAGGCGAGTCAACCGAATTCACGGGTACGAGCCCGACCGGGACCGGATCCCGGCGCCGCTGTACACCGCCGGCGGACTGCTCGCGTGGCTCGTGACGCTGCCGGTGTGGCTTCCGGCAGCGGTCGGCGACCGGCTCTTCGTCGGCGGCCGTCGGCGCGACGCAGACGCCGTGGTCGCGCGGTTCGACGCCGACGCTCGAGCGGGGCTCGCCGCGGCGATCAGGGCCACCGAGGAGGCGCCGGGTGCGGGCGACTGGCCGCCGCTTCTCGACCGACTCTCGGTGGTCTCGATGGGCGACGCGACGACCGAGCGGGTGCGCGGCACGAGCCGACACGAGACGCGCTGTCGGCTCGCTCGGCTCCGGTCGAAGCAGCGTCTGTGAACGACGACTGTCACGTGCCGTCATCGACCCGGCGAGCCACCGGGTGCGACCCTCGCCGCGCACAACTGACGGGTTCAAGTGGCTTCGGGCGCACGGGCGCGTATGGTTGATCCGACATCCGACCTCGGCGAGGACCTCACCGAGGAAGACGCACCCCGGTGTGCGTGGTGTGAGGAGCCTGCCTTCGGCGTCGGCAGACGCGTCGTCACGCGGGTAGTAAACGGACAGATCGAACACGTCCACTTCTGTGGAGACGCCTGCCGGACGGCGTGGCAGCGCGACGAACGGGAGGCGACACACCCGTAGCGGACGGACAGCCGCCGTGTGGTGGCGAGTGAGCGGGCGCGTCCAGGCCGACGACGAGAGGGGGCCCGCGCGGGAGGCTTTTTATCGCGGGGGTGGTACGTATCGATATGATATCACTCGACGAAGCGGTGACCGCACGGCTCGAATCCCACGGCGAGCGGTTCGAGGTGCTCGTCGACCCAGAGGCCGCCTTGGCGATGAAACGCGGCGAGTTCGAGGGAGACCTCGAGGACGTCATCGCCGCCGAGGACGTCTTCGAGAACGCCTCGCGAGGCGATCGACCCGCCGAGTCGGCACTCGAGACGGTGTTCGAGACGACGGACCCACTCGCGATCATCCCGGAGGTCGTTCGCGAAGGAGAGATACAGATCACTGCCGAGCAGCGCGAGGCAATGCAGGAACGCAAACACCGTGGACTGGTGAACACGATCACCCGCAACGCGGTGAACCCGCAGATGGACGACTCACCGCATCCGCCCGAACGAATCGAGCGCGCGCTCGAGGAGGCTGGGTTCCAGGTCGACCCGATGGAGCCCGTCGAGAGTCAGGTCGACGAGGCGCTGGAGGCGCTGCGCCCCGTGATCCCGATCCGGTTCGAGGAGGTGACGATGGCGGTGCAGCTCCCGGCCGAGTACGCCGGGTCGGGACAGGCACAGGTCCGCGAGTTCGGCGACCTCGAGCGGGAGGAGTGGCAAAACGACGGCTCGTGGGTCGGCGTGCTCACCTTCCCCGCGGGGCTCCAAAACGACCTCTACGACCTCGTCAACGAGGTGACCTCGGGTGAGGGCGACGCCCGCGTGATCAAAGACAAGGACGAACTCCGGACGCGGTGAGCCGTGCACGACCGCGCAGCCGAGTTCGTCGATCGGGCGCACGGCCGATACGACGTCGCCCTCGAGGTACGAGAGTTCGACGCGGGCACGGAGACCGCCGCCGCGGCGGCCGAGGCGGTCGGGTGTGACCCCGGCGCGATCGCCTCGACGATCGTCGTCTCGCTCGGTGACGACGACACACCGACCGAAGCTACAACCGGCAGCGACGCGTCCGCCGAGACCGACCTCGTCGCCGCGATCACGAGCGGAGCGAACCGTCTCGACCTCGACGCGGTCGCCGACCACTTCGGCGTCGCGGCGGCGGCGATGGGGACACCGGACCGGATCCGGTCGGTCGTCGGCTGGAGCATCGGCGGCGTCCCCCCGATCTGTCACGACACGCCGATTCCGACGGTGATGGACCCGTCGCTCTGTGCGTTCGATCGGGTGTACGGCGCAGCCGGAACCCCGAGCGCGTTGTTCTCGATCGCCCCAGACCGCCTCGCGGACCTCGCCGACGCGACCGTCGTCGACCTCACCGAGTGACGCGACGCACCGTCCTCAGCATTGTTAATCGAGCGTTGTGAAATAATAGGACTTATGTATTAATCGGACATAGGGTGGTGTATGGCACACTCACGACGCGCGGTGTTGAAGCGTGGGACGGCACTCGTCACAGCGGGCGCGGCGGCCTCGATGGCCGGCTGCACGGGAGACGCGACCAGTAGCGGAGGAGGCGCTGCCGGTGGGTTCGAGGAAGGATACGCCGCCTTTTTTACCCTCCACGACTGGACGAGCCAGGTCGCTGGCGACCGCGTCGCGTTCACCGACCCCGTCGACGTCGGACAGCTCGGTCACGGCTGGGAGCCGGACGGCGACCTGGTCGCCGACGTCGCCGCCACCGACGCCTTCGTCTACCTCGACAGTCCGGAGTTCGCGTGGGCCCAAGACGTGGCGTCGACGCTCGAAGCCGACTACGACGGGGTTGCGGTCGTCGACGCGCTCGCTGGTGTCGAAGACGACCTGTTGGCGTGGGACCACGACCACGGCGCCGAAGGCGAGCACGATAGCGCCGAAGTGGACGATCACAGTGAGGGGGACGGCCACGACCACGCCGAAAAAGAGGATCACGACCACGCCGAAGAGGACGACCACGACCACGCCGAAGAAGAGGATCACGACCACGCCGAAGAGGACGGCCACGACCACGCCGAAGAGGACGGCCACGACCACGCCGAAGAGGAGGACGGTCACGATCACGGTGGCACCACACAGTACGACCCCCACGCGTGGGTCGACCCCGTGCTCGCGGGCGACATGGTCGACACGATCGCCGACGGCCTCGGCGCTGCGGACCCGGACAACGCAGAGGCGTACGCCGACAACGCTACCGCGTACATCGAATCGCTCGACTCGGTTCACGAGGCGTTCGAACGGATAGCGGCGAACGCGACGCGAGACGTTGCGGTGCTCGCCGGGCACAACTCGTTTCAGTACCTCGAGGCGCGCTACGGCTTCCGGCTCCACTCGCCCGTCGGCGTCTCACCGCAGAACGAACCCAGCGGCACCCAGATCGCCGAGACGGTCGGGGTGGTCGACGACGAGGGCATCGACACGATCCTCTACGACCGTTTCGAGTCCCCGCGGCTCGCCGAGACGATCGTCGAGAACAGCGACGCGACCCGGACGATGGCCGTGTCCCCGGCCGGCGGCACGATAGCCGAGTGGAACGACGCGGGCTACGGCTACCTCGAGCAGATGACCGAGATCAACGTCCCGGCGTTCGAGCGGGCGTTCGGCGCACAGTGAGCCGCGCCGAGCCGCGCCCGCGGAGTAAAAGAGCTAAACGTTCGGACGCGAGATCATATACGAACACCGTGCCACCAGTGGTCGAGATCACAGACGTCACGTTCGCCTACGGCGACACGCCCGCCGTGAGTGACGTCTCCTTGACCGTCGAGGCCGGCGATTTCTTAGGTCTCGTCGGCCCGAACGGCTCCGGGAAGACGACGCTTCTACACCTCATGCTCGGGCTGTTGACGCCCGACGAGGGGGCCGTCGAACTCTTCGGTGAGCCGGTCGAGGCGTTCGACGACGGCGGACGGATCGGCTACGTCTCACAGAAGGCGACGAGCCAGGGCGGGTCGATGCCCGTCACCGTCCGCGAGTGCGTGACGATGGGGCGCTACGCACACGTCGGCCGCGGCCGACTCACCGACGCCGACCGCGACGCCGTCGCCGACGCGCTCGAGACGGTCGGCATCGTCGACCTCGCCGGCCGGATGCTCGCCGAGCTCTCGGGCGGACAGAAACAGCGCGCGTACATCGCCCGGGCGCTGGCGAGCGACGCGGACCTGTTGGCGCTCGACGAACCGACGGTCGGGGTTGACGCGGAGTCACGAGACGCGTTCTACGCGCTTCTCGACGGGCTCAACGACGACGGCATCACGATCGTGCTCATCGAACACGACATCGGTGTCGTTACCGACCGCGCGAGCCGCGTCGCCTGTATCAACACCGAGCTGTACCACCACGGCGACACGGCGTCGTTCGTCGAGAGCGACGCGCTCGCCGAGGCGTACGGCACGACTGGCCAGGTCGTCCACCACCACCACTGATGTCGGCTCTCACGTCGACCGACCTCGCCGACCGTCGCCGAGCCGTCCAAGTCGTCGGCATCGGAGCCACGGCACTGCTCGCCGCCGGGATGCTCGGCTTTCTCGCCCTCTACTGGGCCCAGGACCTGCCCGTCGCGCGCGAGCTCTACGCCGCGTTCCGCGCGATGGGGCGCGGTGTGGACGCGGCACTCGGCACCAACGTCTTTCGGCACCCGTTCATGTGGCAGTCGCTGTCGACGGGGGTGCTCGTCGGCGTCGTGGCCCCGCTCGTCGGCGTCTTCTTGGTCCACCGGGAGATGGCGCTTATCGGCGAGACGCTCGCACACACCGCCTTCGCGGGCGTCGCGGTGGGGCTGCTGGTGACGTCGACGACCGGCTGGAGCGGGTCGCTCCTACTCGTCGCGCTGGTCGTTGGGATCGCCGGCGCGCTCGGTGTGCAGTGGCTCACCGAACACACCGACGCGTACGGCGACGTCCCGATCGCGATCATGTTGAGCGGGAGCTTCGCGGTCGGAACGCTGATCATCAGCTACGGCAGAGGGCTGACCGGCATCAACGTCGAGGGGTACCTCTTCGGGAACCTCGCGGTCGTCACCGTCGAGGGCGCACGCCTCATGGGGGTGCTCTCGGTCGTCGTCGTCGCCGCGATTCTGCTCACGTACAAGCCACTGCTGTTCATCACGTTCGACGAGCAGGCCGCTCGGGTCGCCCAGCTCGACGTCACGGGCTACAACGCGCTGTTGGTCGTGTTGACGGCCGTCGTCGTCGTCGGCGCGATGCAGGTGCTCGGCGTCATCCTCGTCGCGGCGATGCTCGTCGTCCCCGTCGCGGCCGCCTCGCAGGTGGCCCGGAGCTTCCGCGAGGCGACGCGTCTCTCCGTGCTCTTTGGCCAGCTGTCGGTGCTCGGCGGCTTCGCGCTGGCGATTCGGCTCGGCCTGCCGACGGGTGGCTCGATCGTCGTGGTCGCGATCGCGATCTATCTTGGGGCCATCGCGCTCGCCGGGTCCTCGACTCGGGCGATCTCGACGCACGGGTGAAGCCCATCACCCGTCTCGGGCCCACACGCGACGGTCACGCCCCACCGCCGGTCGTCGCAGTTCCCACAGAGCCTTATGTCGTGGTCTCGACGAACTGGTATGGGAGACACAGAGACCTACACCGTCACCGCGCCGGACGGCACCGAAGAGTCGTTCGACCTACCAGCCGGCCTCGTCGACGTGCTCAGCGAGCAGGGCGAGCCGTCGACCCGTGTCGTCAGCGACGTCATCGTCCAAGCGATGGCACAGCAGGCGCACGTCATCGCACACCACAGCGAAGGCGAGGTTCCAGCCGACGTCGCAGAGATGAGTGAGACGGCCGCCGATCTCTTCGAGGAGCGCTTCGGCCAGTCACTCGAAGACGTCCTCGGTCACTCACACTGACGACGCGCGGGTCGCGGCCGACGGCTTAAGACCGTTCGGGGCGTAGCAGACGTCATGAGTAAGACGGCGGGCGCGCCGGTGTTGATCTTCGACGGTGACTGTCCGTACTGTTCGATCGCTGCGGTCGCGCTCCGACGGCTAGAGGGCGTCGAAGCGGTCCCGTGGGAGGCCGACCCGGTGGGACCGTTCCTCGAGGCGCAGTTCGGTGACAGACCGTTCGCGATGGTGCTCGTCGACCCTCGCGAGCGACGCGTGTACGCCGGTCGGTCGGCGGCCGAAGAACTCGCGACGCGAGCCGGCACTCCAGGTATCGTCGGCGGACTCGTCCGCGACAACTACGACCGAATCGCCGACGTCGTCGGGACGCTCTCCGGGCGTGGGCGCGACCCCGCAGACGTCCACGACACGTATCCGCTCGACCCGGCGGCCGGCGACCTCGTCGACGAGCTCCGCGCCGCCGCCAGCGACGCCCCCGCGCCGACCGTGTGAGCCGTGCGCGGCGATCCTGACCGAAGGGAAGGCTCGGAACAAGCGAGCGGCGGAGCCACGAGCGACGAGCCCGTGTCGACGACGTCGGCCCGACAGCGCGACGCCGGCGGCACCTACACGCTCCTCGTCGACCTTCCCGCGACGACGACGGTGACCGTCGGTGCGCTCGGCACGCATCGGCTGTCGGCGGGCGCGTACGCCTACACTGGGAGCGCCCTCGGACCGGGCGGGTTCGCGCGGGTCACACGCCACCGCCGGACGGCTCGCGACGACCACGACGTCCGCCACTGGCACATCGACTCGCTTCTCGGCGACACGCCGGCGACGATAGACCGCGTCTACTACGCCTCTGGGGCCGACGTCGAGTGCTCGGTAGCCGACCGACTCCCGGCGGGACCGGTCGACGGCTTCGGCGCTTCCGACTGCGGCTGTGTGAGCCACCTGGCCGGTCCCGAACCGGCCGACGTGCTCAGAGAGCGCGCCAGGCGCGCGTACGACGCTGAGGCGTCAACGGTCGACGTCTCGACGGACGGACGATAGCGCGACCGGTCGCGCCTCGAGCCGTCACAGTCCGTGCCGCGCACACACCTGCTCGAGCTGTTCGAGCCGTGCGTCGAGCGCGCGGTCGCGCCGCGCCGCCTCTTCGTCGCTGGGACACACGAGCGACGGCACCGGCGTCGGCTGTTCGTCGTCGTCGAGCGCGACGAACGTCAGATACGAACTCGTCGTCTGGCGGTGCTCCCCGGTTCGCGGGTCGGCCGCCCGTACCTCGACGGTGACGTCGAGGCTCGTCCGACCGGTGTCGAACACGAACCCCTCGATCGTGGCCACCTCGCCGACCTCGATCGGGGCGATGAAGTCGACGTGTTCCATCGAGGCCGTCACCACCTGCTGTCCGGCGAATCGCATGGCTGCGATAGCCCCGCAAACGTCCATCCAGTGCAGCACCGTCCCGCCGAGCGCTCGTCCCAGAGAGTTGGTGTCGTCCGGTACGAGGAGTTCCGTCATCTCCGTGTGGGAGACAGCGAGCCGTTCGGTGTCGTCGGGAGGCGTCGACGCCGCGGACGTGTTCGTCTCGTCCATACGACCGGTCCGACCGAGACGTACTTGAACGCGTGGCTCTGCACCGCACCGCGACCACGAGGTCGACAGGTCAGGGTCCACCTCGGGTTCCATCATCAAATTGGATCGATTCGGGCGGTTGTCCGGCCTCGTCGACCACGTCACCGGCGACGACCACCGGACACTCGACGCGAACGGCGAGCGCGATGGCGTCGGACGGACGCGCGTCGAAGACGTATCGTTCCGGCTCGCCGGCGTCGTACCGCTCGACGTCGACTTTCGCGTAGAACGTGCCGTCGGCGAGGTCGTCGATCCGAACCCGGTCTATCGCGCCGCCGAACTCGGTGAGGATGTCGACGAGCAGGTCGTGTGTCAGGGGACGATCGAACGGCTCGTCTTCGAGCACCGTCGCGATCGATCGGGCCTGATCGCCACTGACGAAGATGGGGACGTACTCCTCGCGAACGCTGAGCACGACCGTCGGGACGTCGCCGCCGGGTGCAGAGCCCGCCCCGACTCCGACGACCTCGGCTTCGTGTTCCATACCGCCGCTTGGCGAGGCCGGCTTGAATAGCTGTCCCCGACCGTGTGCCTCGCTCGCGGTCACGAGCCGCCCTCGCCGGTCACGAGGCCGCCCGCGGAGACCGCACCTCGTGACGACAAAGTTGAAACGCGGTGACGAAGTACGTCTGCGTGATGACAGAGACGCCAGGCGGGGCGACCGGTGTCGACACCCTCACAGCGACCGACGACGACGAGTCGGCAGAGGGCTCGGTGACGGTCGTCGGAACCGCCCACGTCTCGTCGCGCTCCGTCGAGGAGGTCGAAGCGACGATCGAACGCGAGCGTCCCGACGTCGTCGCCGTCGAACTCGACGAGGGACGCTATCGGCGACTCAACGGCGAGACCCCCGACGACCTCGACGCCGGTGATCTCCTGCGTGGAAACACCGTCTTCCAGTTTCTCGCCTACTGGATCCTCTCGTACGTCCAGACGCAACTCGGAGACCGGTTCGACATCGAGCCCGGAGCAGACATGAACGCGGCGGTCGACACCGCCGAACGACTCGGCATCGACGTCGCGTTGGTCGACCGCGACATCCAGACCACGATACAACGCTTCTGGGGACGAATGACCGTCACCGAGAAGGTCCGGATGGTGGGCGGGCTCGCGTTCGGGGCGACGGACGCCCGCGTCGTCGGCATAACCGCCGGGGTGTTCATCGGGCTCGTCGCCGGCCCGCTGGTCGGGCTCTTCGGCAGTGCCGTCGGCATCACGACTGGAATGTTGACGAGCGTGACCGCTGGCGTGGCCGCGGCGATCCTCACGGGCGTGATCGTCGACCAGGTCGGGAAAGCCGCGTTATCGCCGGATGGACGGCTCTACGCCGCCGCGGCTCTCGGGCCGCTCACGGGCCTCTTCGTCGCACTCAGTGGCGTCGCCGACGGAGTCGTCGCGGCGGCGGTCGGCGACCTCACGGTTCGTGCGGTCGGGAGTCTCGGTATCGGTCTCGCCGCCGGGCTCTCGATCGGTCTCACCGCCGTCGTCGTCCTCGGCGCGTTCGGCAGACTCGACGCACCGCCTGCGGACTCGACCGATGGCCTCGACGAGCTCGACCTCGACGCGCTCACCGACACCGACGTGGTGACGATGATGATAGACGAGTTCCGTCGGTTCTCGCCCGGCGGCGCCGAGGCGCTCATCGACGAGCGCGACGCGTTCATCGCGCGCCGACTCGTCGCGCTCAGAGACGCCGGCCACGACGTCGTCGCCGTCGTTGGTGCGGGTCACAGAGCGGGCATCGAGCGGTACCTCGATGCCCCGGCGTCTCTGCCGCCCGAGTCGACGCTCGTCGGGACCGCAGGGTCACGAGGGGTACCCTGGAAGCGCCTCGTCGGGTACGGCATCACCGTGGCGTTCGTCGGCTTCTTCGTGCTGCTCGCGATGGCCGGCGTTCGGAACGGCTTCCTGCTCCGGCTGTTCGGGGCGTGGTTCCTGATAAACGGCGTCTTCGCGTTCGGCTTCGCGAAACTCGCCGGGGCCCGGTGGTCGTCTGCGGGGGTCGGTGGCGCCGTCGCCTGGATGACGTCTATCAACCCGCTGCTCGCGCCGGGGTGGTTCACGGGGTACGTCGAGCTGCGACACCTCACGGTGAACGTCGCCGACATCGAGCGGCTCAACCGTCTGCTCTCGGACGAGTCGCGGTCGCCGCTCGACCTCGTCTCACGGATGCTCGAGGTGCCCTTGTTCCGGCTGATCGTGGTCGTCGCGATGACGAACGTCGGCAGCATCGTCGCGAGCCTCTTGTTCGCGGTGTACGTGTTGCCGGCGATGTTTGGCGCCGAAGTCGGGAGCGTCGACGAGGTGACGCGGCTCATGCTTCGGGGCGCACAGAACAGCGTCGACCTCTTACAGGGGCTCGTCGGGTAACCGTGTCGGCACGCACGCGCGGACGCCGGATCGGCGGGCTCTACTTCAGTGGCACCGAGCTTCGCGACCTCCTCGTCGCCTGGCTCGCGCTCGGCGTCGCGTTCGCGCTCTTTTTCGTCGGTGGGGCGGCCGGCATCGGCCGAATCGTCGCCGCCGGCGTACTCCTCCCGCTCGTGGTCAGTTTGGTGACGGCGGGGAGCGGATTTCTGTTCCACGAGCTGGCTCACAAGGCCGTCGCGGTGCGTTACGACCAAGTCGCCGAGTTCCGCGCCGACCGCGGTATGCTGTTTCTCGCCGTGATGAGCGCGCTCTTGGGCTTCATCTTCGCGGCCCCCGGTGCGGTGTACCACCGCGGCCGGGTGACGCCCGGCGAGCAGGCCCGGATCGCGCTCGCCGGTCCAGCGGTCAACGCGGTCCTGCTCGTGGTGTTCGTTCCGGTGTTCGTTCTCGGCGGCGCACTCGGTAACGAGGTCGTGACGCTCGTCGGCGAGCGAGGAGTCGCAATAAACGTCTTCCTGGCCGCGTTCAACCTGATTCCGTACGGACCGCTCGACGGCCGGACCGTCTACCGGTGGCGGCGTCTCGCGTGGGCGGTGACGTTCGTTCCCGCGGCGCTCTCCGCTGGACTCCTCGTCTTCGGCTTCGGCCTCGGGTTCGGCGGGCCGTTCTGACGGCCGACGACGACTCGCGCTCGGCCAAGCGGTGTGCTTTTGCTCTGCCGGATCACGACACGCGTATGACCGAAGACGACGCAGACGAACTCACGTACGCGGACGCGGGCGTCGACATCGACGCGAGCGAGGCGGCGACCGCGGCGCTCATCGGTGCCGTTGGCGAGAGCGCGGGCGACTACGCGGGGCTCCTCGACATCGGCGACCGATACCTCGCGTTGGCGACGGACGGCGTCGGCACGAAGCTCCTCGTCGCCGACGCGCTCGGCGACTACTCGACCGTCGGGATCGACTGCGTCGCGATGAACGTCAACGACCTCGTCGCCGCCGGGATCCGGCCCGTCGCGTTCGTCGACTACCTCGCCGTGGACGAACCGGACGAGACGTTCGCCGAGCAGGTGGGCGTCGGCCTCTCACGCGGTGCCGAGCTGGCCGGCCTCGAGCTGGTCGGCGGTGAGACCGCGGTGATGCCGGAGGTCGTCACCGGCCTCGATCTCGCCGGCACCTGTGCGGGTCTCGCCGCGAAAGACGCGGTGTTTGCGGGCGAGGCTCGTCCGGGCGACGCGCTCGTCGGCTGGCGCTCGTCGGGGATCCACTCGAACGGATTGACGCTCGCGCGCGAGGCCGTCACGCGGGACCACGCCTACACCGACCCGGCCCCCTTCGACGGGCACGACACGCTCGGCGAGGCGTTACTCGAGCCTACACGAATCTACACCGACCTGCTCGACCCGATGCGCGCACACGACGTCCGCGCCGCGGCACACGTCACCGGCGGAGGGTGGACGAACCTGACGCGGCTGGGCACGCACCGATACGTCGTGGAAGACCCATTCGACGCACAACCCGTCTTCGAGTTCGTCCAGCGCGTGGGGAACGTCTCCGACGAGGAGATGCACCGGACGTTCAACACCGGAACCGGGTTCGTCGCCGCGGCGGCTCCGGCGGACGCCGAGACGCTCGCGGCCGAGACCGGCGGCCGCGTGATCGGCCACGTCGAATCGACGTCGGAGACGGACGGGTCGGTCGCGATCCGCGACCTGGAGCTCTGAGTCGACTCAGGCGTCGTCCGTCTCGGTCGCGCCCTCAACGCGGTTTGCCGCCGACTCCAGCGCCCCGGCGAGCGTCCGAGCCTGGTCGGCAGAGAGCGTGATCTCGTCTGCGTGTGCCGGGAGCGACTTGACGTCGGCGTCGTCGAGCTCGACTTGGAGGTCGACGTGGTCTGGCGTCTCACGCGGCGTCGAGACGTTCACCACGCCGAGCGCCGTCGCCTCGAAGTCGTGGCCTCGCACCCGTGCATCCACGAGGTCGAGCGTGGTGTACGCGTTCACACGGAGCAGTCGATCGCTCATGGTGGTCGCTCGCGTGTCATCTCAGTCGTCTGCTGGCGTCGGCGGGGCGTCTTCGAGCGCGTCGTCTTCGGCGTACGGGTACCAGGTCCGCTTCGTGTTGTGCATCATCGGATCCTCGTAATCCGTCTCTTCGGGCTCGACGAACCCGTCGAGCGTCTCGTCGTCGTGCCGGGCGACGAACGCACGGAACGACTCACCGGGATTCCGCCGTTCGGCGAACGTCTCGAGGAGGGTCGCGATCGCACCGGGCACCTCGTCGACCGGGACGCGTTGGGTGACCCACCGGGCGAACGTCGGCTCGTCGCCGAGGCCGCCGCCGAGACCGACGTCAAGCGCCTCGACGGGCTCGCCGTCCTTTCGCGTCTTCATCCCCCGCAGACTCACGTCGGCGATCTGCGGCTGTGCACAGGAAGCGGTACAGCCGGAGAGGTGCACGTGGAACTCGTCGACGTCGGCGGGGAGCGAGGCGTTCTCTTTGAGCCACCGAGCGAACCGAACCTGTCGGTTCTTCGTCTCGACGATGGAGAGCGAGCAGAACTCGGTGCCGGTACACGCGACGGAGCCGCGCATGAACGGGGACGGCTCCGGCGAGTAGTGTTCCAATAGCGGCTCCGCACAGAACGCCTCGAGCTCGTCGTCAGGAACGTCGGTGACGATCACGTTCTGCCGCTGTGAGAGTCGTACCTCGCCAGAGCCGTACTCGTCGGCGAGGTCGGCGAGCGCGAGCACGTCGGCTGCGCCCATGCGACCGACGAGCACGTTCAAGCCGACGAAGTTCGTGCCGTCGGCTTGGTCGTGAACGCCAACGAGGTCGTTCCGGGTGCCATCGCCGGTGTTGTACGTGTACTCCGAACGAACGTCACGGCCGGCCGTCTCGAGGTCGAAATCGACGTACTCCGCCTGGAGCGTCTCACGCACTCGTTCTGGCCCCCACTCGTCGACGAGGAACTTCACCCGCGCGTTGTAGCGGTCCTCGCGGTCGCCGTTGTCGCGGAACAGCGCAGAGATGCCGCCGGCGACGGCCGCGACCCGCTCCGGCCGGACCCAGACGTCGATGTCGCGGGCGAACCGCGGCTCGTTCCGCGCGAGTCCCCCACCGACTCGGACGTTGAATCCGACGACCTCCTCACCGTCGACCGTCTTGTACGCGGGCTCGAACGCCAGGTCGTTGATGTCGCCCTGTCCGGAGCCGTCTGCCGACCCCGTCACGGACACCTTCCACTTCCGGGGGAGGTTCGCGTGCGCGTCGTTCCCCGTGAACGTCTCGTTGAGCTCTTGGATGACGGGCCAGGCGTCGACGACCTCGCGGGCGTCTTTGCCGGCGACGGGGTTCCCGACGATGTTTCGCCAGGAGTCACCACACGCCTGCTGTGTCGAGAGTCCGTGTTCGTCGAGCGTCTCGAATATCTCCGGGACGTCTGCGAGTTCGATCCAGTGGAGCTGGATCGACTGGCGGGTCGTGAAATCGACGTACGCGTCGCCGAAGATTGGATTCGTTCCGGGCCCGCGTGCGTAGGTGTCGGCTATCTCGCCGACTGCACGGAGCTGACCGGGTTTTAACACGCCGTTCGGCGTCCCGATCCGCATCATGAAGTACCCTTCCTGACCGTTTCGCTGGTGGTACAACCCCCACCACTTGAACCGCTCGAACCACGCGTCCCGCTCGTCGTCGGGGATCGAGTCGAAGCCCGTCTCGGCGAACGCGAAGAGATGGTCACGGATCTCCTCGCCGTAAACCGCTGATTTCCACTTCTCGACGTCTGTTGGCATCGTAAGGGGACAGGGGACGCCACGACATAGCTGCCCGCGTGGAGTCACCATTGCCCGGTGCCCCCCTAAACGAGCAATTGTTTCCGGTATGTGGCGTGGGCGCGTTCACCGGATCGACGCCCGATCGACGAGGAGAAACTCGCCGTCTCGCACCGCTCCAACCGGGAGCCAGCCGGTTATCCCCGTCTCACCACAGGCGATACACTGGCCGTAGATCCGGGTCTCGACCGTTCGTCCGTCGACGCCGACGTCCTGGAAGTTCTGGACGACGAGGTCAGTGGGCGCACAGGCGCAGAAATCCGGCGAATCGAGCCGCCAGAGTTCGCCGACGCGCACCGCTCTGGCGTCGTCGACGGAGATCCACGCGCCGTCGTCGAGCACGCGCAATCGAGTGGTCACACCTCGCGTTCGCCCGCCACACGGCAGTGCCTGCCGGTGCGTGCAAGCCCCGTCGACGTCGATGACGCAGATCGTGTGTGAAAACCACGAGACTGCGAGTCGATACGCCCCGCGTACCGCGACACAGATGGCCGCGATACTGGCCGGTACTGGTGAGTAGTGGTCCGATTTACTGCGGGAGGTCGGCTTATTCATCCCGCTGCGGTACTGCCACCGATGACAGAGTCAACGCCCGAAGAGACAACCCACCGATCGGAGTCGCCCGACGCGCCGTACGAACACACCTCGGCCGACGTCGCACCCGAACTGTTCGACGGGTTCACCGAGAGCCGATGACGGACGAGCGAGCAGCGACAGACACAGAAGCGACGGACCAAGCAGCGACGGACCCAGACGCCGGCGACGACGAAGACGACACGGGACACCTCGACGACCTCCCCGACGGCGCCGGCTGCACGGAGATCTGGGAGCACATCTCGGACAATCGCGACGAGTGACGCCGGCGGAGACCGTCGCGTGCGCGACACCCGCTAGGAGAGGTACGCGGCGATGTCCGCCTCGGTGATGATCCCGACCGTCTCGCCGCCGTCGGTCACCATCACGGCCGTGTAGTGGTCGAGGAGGTTCCGCACCTCGTCTACCGTCGCGCCGGCACCGACCGTCGGGAACGACTCGCTCATCACCTCGCTCACCGGGTGCGTCCCGACCTTCTCGCCCGCGTGGACGACGTCGCCCTGACTGATCGAGCCGACGGGGACGCCGTTTTGTAACACCGGCAGCTGTGAGTACGCCTCGCGCTCCATCAGCTCGACCGCGTCGCGCACGGCGTCGTCGGGAGCGACGCTGATCACGGTCTCGTTCATCAGGTCGGCGGCCCGAACCACCGCGCCTTCCGCCTCCTGGAGTGCGTTCACGATGCGGCGAAGCGTCGAGAGCCGCGGGTCGACGTCGCCGCCTTCGATCCGCGCGATGAGCGGCTGGGAGACGCCGGCCGACTCGGCGAGCTCACTCTGGGTGAGCTCCAGTGACGTCCGTCGTTCTCTGAGGTCCTGTGGGGTGGGAAGCTGCATGGATCTAATTACTATTAGTTATTAGAAAAGCTTTCGCCACCGCGCGCACCCGCGACTCACAGACGGTGCCGCCCGTCACCGGCTCACCGCTCGTCGTCTTCGTCGTCCGCTTCGGTCTCGACCACGTCGATGACCTCGAGCGGGACGTCGCGCAGTGCGCCACCGACTTCGCTCTTTGCGATCCGCTCTGCGTGTTCGTCGCTGTCGGCGTTGAACACGTCTATCTCCAGGAGGAGCCCGACGAGCGCCGTGTTCGCCGCGAGGAAGGCGGCATCGAACGGCTCCCCACAGGCCGGACAGCCGGTGACGCCGGGTTCGACCTCGACGTACTGCTTGTCCGTCTCGTTGAGTCGCTTTCCGGCCTCGCTGACCGCGACGCCGATGGCGTCGTCGGTCTCTTCGACGTCACGGACCAACCAGGCGGCTTCCATCGCGACTGCGTAGTTGCTCATACGCGGAGCAACGCGCCGCAGGGTTTCACCTCTTGTGGTTCGGTCGGCTCAGAGCGCACCGAGTATCGCCGTCGTCACGGCCTCAGTCGTCGCGTCGCCGCCGAGGTCGCCGGTCCGTGGACCGTCGGCGAGGACCGTCTCGACCGCCGCCCGCACCCGCTGTCCGTCCGCCGTGTAGCCGAGGTACTCGAGAAGCATCGCCGCCGAGAGTATCGCGGCGGTCGGATTCGCGACGCCCTCGCCGGCGATGTCCGGTGCCGTCCCGTGGACCGGCTCGAACAGCGCGTTGTCGTGGCCCACGTTCGCCGACGGCAACAGCCCGAGCCCGCCGACTAACCCCGCAGCGAGATCAGAGAGGACGTCGCCGGCGAGGTTCGGACAGACGATCACGCCGTACTGCGTCGGGTCGAGTGGGAGCTTCGTCGCGAACGCGTCCATCAGCTCCTCGTCGGCGTCGACGCCGTGTGCGTCGGCGACCTCGAGGGCGGTCTCGCGGAACCGGCCGTCGGTCTCTCGCATCACGTTCGCCTTGTGTACGACGGTGACGGCCTCCCGTCCCGCCGGGCCGCGTCCGTCCGCGACGAACTCGCAGGCGTACTCGGCGAGTTCGCGCGACGCCGACGACGTGACGACCCGCGTCAGCGTCGACAGGTCGTCGCTGAGCCGGTCCTCGTGGCCGGCGTACACGCCCTCGGTGTTCTCGCGTAAGAACACGACGTCCGTCTCCGGCCGAAGGGCGTCCACGCCGGGGTACGCCCGCGCCGGACGAACGTTCACGAACGAGTCGACGGCGTCCCGTAGCGGTAAGATGACGTCCGCGGCCGTCTCGCCTGCCGCACCGAACAGCGTCGCGTCCGCCTCGGCTGCTAGCTCGTACGTCTCCGTCGGCAGCGCCTGACCGGTCTCCGCTCGCACGGCGTCACCCGCCGCACCCGAGACGAACGTGAACTCCCGGTCGAGCGCCTGCAACACCTCGACGGCCGCGGGGATCACTTCCTGGCCGATACCGTCGCCTTCGATGACCGCGATTCGGTCGCTCATGCGATGACTCCACCCGACGCCGAAAAGAGGATGTCGATGTCGAGACCGGCTCAGTCGTCGCTCTCGACGTACGGAAGGTCGGCGACCGTCTCGTCGACCTTACTGCGGTTCGAGTACATGAGCGCGGTCGTGTCCCAGATGCCATCCACGAGCGCCTCCTGCATCGATCCGTCGATGTCGACGTCGATCGTGGTGTCGCCGTACGTCACCGTCGCCGCCTCGACGTCGATGTCGATCTCGCCGTCCGGGTTCGCTTCGATCCACTCCTGGAGCTCGGTCACCGTTTCGTGGTCCGCGGTCACCGCCGGAATGCCGAGCGACTTGCAGTTGTCGCGGAAGATCTCCGCGTACGACTCGCCGACGACCCCGTCGACGCCCCAGCGCATCATCGCCTGGGGGGCGTGTTCACGCGAGGAGCCACAGCCGAAGTTCGAGTTCACGACGGCGATCGACGCGCCCTCGAACCGATTGAGCGGGTGGTCGTTGTACGCGCCGTCGGCGTCCCGTCGCGCGTCATAAAAGAGGTAGTCGGCCATGTTGTCGAAGGTGACCTCCTTCATGAACTTCGCGGGCAGGATCTGGTCGGTGTCGACGTCGTCGCCCGGGATCGGAACGCCGGTGCCGGAGACCGCGGTGATGTGTTGGTCGTCGCTCATCAGTCCGCCACCTCCTCGACGCCGCCCGCGCCACCGGTCGGACCCTCACCGAGGTACTCGCGGGCGTCGGTGACTGCACCCTCGACGGCCGCGGCCGCGACCATCGCCGGACTCATCAGGACGGTCCGCCCCTCCTTCGAGCCCTGCCGGCCGACGAAGTTCCGGTTCGAAGAAGACGCACACACTTCGTCGCCCTCGAGCATGTCGTCGTTCATCGCGAGACACATCGAACAGCCGGCGCGCCGCCACTGGAAGCCAGCGTTGATGAACGTCTCGTCTATCCCGCGTGCCTCACACTCCTTTCGGACCGTCTCAGAGCCGGGGACCGCGAGCGCCCGCACGCCATCGCCGACCGTGTGTCCTTCGAGCACCGCAGCCGCCTCCTCGAAGTCCGAGACCCGACCGTTCGTACACGTGCCGAGGAACGCCACGTCGACCTCGTAGCCGAGCATCGACTGGCCGGGTTCGATCTCCATGTGCTCGAGCGCCGACGCCGCGGCCTCGCGGTCGGTCCGCGCCTCGAACGACGACGGCTCCGGCACCGGCTCCGAGATCTCGATGACCTGGCCGGGGTTGATCCCCCACGTCACGAGCGGGTCGATGCCACCTGCGTCGACGGTGACGACGTCGTCGTACTCGGCGTCGTCGTCGGAGGCGATCGACTCCCAGTAGGCTTTCAGCTCCTCGAACGCCTCGCCCTCCGGAACGTACTCGCGCCCCTCGAGGTACTCGAAGGTCGTCTCGTCCGGGTTGATGTAGCCCGCGCGAGCGCCCCCTTCAATCGACATGTTACACACCGCGAGTCGGCCCTCCATGTCGAGCGCCTCGATGGCCGGGCCGCCGTACTCGTAGACGTGGCCGACCCCGCCGTCGACGCCGAGGTCCTGGATCACTTTCAGGATGATGTCTTTGGCGTAGACGCCCTCGCCGAGTTCGCCTTCGATCTCGATCCGTCGAACCCGTTGTTTGTCCGCGGCGATACACCCCGTCGCGAGGACGTCGCGGATCTGGCTCGTGCCTATCCCGACGCCGATCGAGCCGAACGCGCCGTGCGTCGCGGTGTGGCTGTCACCACACGCGACGGTCATCCCAGGCTGTGAAAGCCCCAGTTCGGGGGCGACGACGTGGGTGATCCCCTGCTTGCCCGACTCGAAGTCGAAGAACGTGATCCCGTTCTCGTCGGTGTTCGACTCGAGCGCCGAGAGCATCTTCTCTGCTTGGTCGTCGACCAACGGCCGCTCGCGCTTTTCGGCCTCCGTCGGGGCGATGTGGTCGGTTGTCGCGAACGTCCGGTCCGGGTACGCCACGTCGAGGTCCCGCTCGCGAAGCATCCCGAACGCCTGCGGGCTCGTCACCTCGTGGACGAGGTGGAGGCCGATGAACAGCTGGTCCTGGCCGTTCGGCAGCTCCGTCACCTTGTGGTTCTCCCACACCGCGTCGTACAGCGTCCCCTCGCTCATCGGTGTTCACCCGCGTTGGGTACGTCGTGCGCCCGCTCGTCGGTCATCACGCCTTCACCTCGGTCGGCTCCTCGTCGTCCGTCGCTTCGTCCTCCTGCCAGGCGAAGAGTCCACGCAGCTCCTCGCCGACGGCCTCGATCTCGTGATTCTTCTCGGCGGTGCGCAGCTGGGTGTACGACGGCCGACCGGCCTGGTTCTCGGCGATCCACTCGCGAGCGAACTCCCCGTTCTGTACCTTCTCGAGGACCTGTTCCATGTTCTCACGGGCGTGCTCGTCGACGACGACGTCACCCTGCGTGAGCCCGCCGTACTCGGCGGTGTCGGAGACCGAGTCCCACATGCCGCCGAGCCCGTCCTCGTACATTAGGTCGACGATGAGTTTGAGCTCGTTGAGACACTCGAAGTACGCCATCTCCGGGGAGTAGCCGGCGTCGACGAGCGTCTCGTAGCCCTGTTTGACGAGTGCGGTGACGCCACCACACAGGACCGCCTGCTCGCCGAAGAGGTCGGTCTCGGTCTCCTCGCGGAACGACGTCTCGACGACGCCGGCGCGGGTACAGCCGATCGCGGCCGCGTACGCGAGTCCCTCCTCGTGGGCGTCGCCGGTCGCGTCCTGGTAGACGGCCAACAGTCCGGGGGTCCCCTCGTCGTTCTCGTAGTTCCGGCGGACGAGGTGTCCCGGCGACTTCGGCGCGACCATCGTTACGTCGACGTCTGCTGGCGGCTGGATCTGGTTGTAGTGGATGTTGAAGCCGTGTGCGAACTGGAGCGTGTCGCCCGCCTCGAGGTTCGGCTCGATCGCGTTCTCGTAGACGTCCGGCTGGACGGTGTCCGGGACGAGTACGCTCACGGTGTCGGCGTCTGCGACGGCGTCGGCGGGCGTCGCGACCCGCAGGCCGTCACTCTCGGCGGCGGCGCGCGAGGAGCTGTCCTCGCGGAGCCCGACGACGACGTCGACCCCGCTGTCGGCGAGGTTCTGCGCGTGGGCGTGTCCCTGCGAACCGTAGCCGAGGACGGCGACGGTCTTGTCGGCGAGCGCCGTGGGGTCGGCGTCCGCGTCGTAGTATACTGTCGAATCGAACGGTTGTGCGTCGTCTGCTGTCATGATTACTGTGAAGTCGGCGTCGTCGGTTCGCCGGCCGTGGCGGGCTTTTCTCCGGGTGCCGTGGGGATGTTCCCCCGGGCGAGTGCCGTCTGACCGGTCCGGGCGATCTCGACGATCCCGAACTGGCCGAACGCGTCGATAGCGTCGTCGATCTTCGACTCGTCACCGGTCAGCTGGACGGTGATCGTCTCCGGACCGGCGTCGAGCGTCTGTCCGTCGTACATCTCGGCGACCGCGTGGACCTTGTCGGGTTCGTCGCCGGTGACCTTGAGCAAGACCAGCTCGGAGGTGACCGCGTCGCCGGACACCTCGCCCACCGAGATGACGGGCTTGAGTTTCGCCATCTGTTTTTCGATCTGGTCGATGCCGGGGTCGGTCTCTTCGACGACCATCGTGATCCGCGAGTGGCCCTCGACGGTCGTCGGCCCGACAGTCAGGCTCTCGATGTTGAACTGTCGCCGCGAGACGAGCCCGGAGACGCGCGCGAGCACGCCGGGTTCGTCTTCGACCAGCGCCGAGATGACCGCGCGTCGCACGTCGTGTTCCGCCTCGACGACCGGGTCGATACGGTGGCCTTCGAGGTTCCGTCGACCCTCGGGGTGCGGCCGCTCGTCTGGGCCCGGACCCGTCATTCCCTCGCCGCTCATAGCTGGTCCTCCGAGAGGGCGAACCGCCCGTTTGCGCCGCCGCTCGGAACCATCGGTAGCACGTTCTCTTCGGGATCGACGTGGAAGTCGACCACGGCGGGACCGTCGTACGCGAGCGCCTCCTCGACCGCCGGCGCGACCTCGTCGTAGCCGTCGACACGGATCCCAAGCGCGCCGAACGCCTCGGCGAGTTTGTCGAACTCGGGCATCCAGTTGTACTCCGACGCCATGTGTCGCCCCTCGAAGAACGCGTCCTGCCACTGGCGAACCATCCCGATGTACTCGTTGTTCAACACCGCGACGGTGATGTTCAGATTCTCGCGCACGGCGACCGAGAGCTCCTGCATCGTCATCAACAGCGAGCCGTCGCCGTCGAAACAGATCACGTCGCGGTCGGGCTCGTCCATCGCGTCGGCGGCCATCCGCGCGCCGATAGCTGCCGGCAGTCCGTACCCCATCGTGCCGAGGCCGTGTGAGGAGACCCACGTTCGCGGCTCCGTGTACGTCCAGAACTGCGAGGCCCACATCTGGTGTTGGCCGACGCCCGTCGTGACGATCGTGTCGTCGTCGGTCGCCTCGTCGAACGCCTCGACGACGAACTGCGGTTTGAGCGGCTCGTCGTCTGGTGCCGCGTAGGTCATCGGATACGTCTCTTTCCACGCTCGACACTGCTCGCGCCAGTCGTCAGCGGCTGGCGTGGTGTCGATCGCTCCGTCGAGCTGTTCGAGCACGGTCGCCGCGTCTCCGACGAGCGGGTAATCGGCGTACACGTTCTTCGAGATCTCCGCCGGGTCGATGTCGATGTGGACGACCTCGGCCTCCGGTGCGAACGTGTCGATGCCGCCGGTGAGCCGGTCGTCAAATCGGGTCCCCACCGCGACGAGACAGTCGGTGTGGGTTATCGCCATGTTGGCGTAGCCGGTGCCGTGCATGCCGGCCCACGACAGACAGAGCTCGTCGTCTTCGGGGAACGACCCGATACCCGGCATCGTCGTCACGACTGGGATTTCGTACGTGCGCGCGAACTCGCGCGCCGTCTCGCTCGCCTCGCCTTTGATCACGCCGCCGCCGAACAGACAGACGGGCTTGTCGGCCGACTCGATCGCACGCGCGGCGGCCTCGACGGCATCGGCCCGCGCGCTCGGGTCGGGATCCGTCCCGGCGGGCGCCTCGGCGTCGCCCGGCTCCTCGTCCGTCTCGTCGAGCGTGACGTCCTTCGGGAGGTCGACGAGCGTCGGGCCGGGTCGGCCGACCGACGAGAGCGCGAACGCCTCACCGACGACGTCACCGACCGAGTCGGCGTCGCTCGCGAAGTAGTTGTGTTTCGTCACGGGGCGAGTGACGCCGACGGTGTCGGTCTCCTGGAACGCGTCGTTGCCGACGAAGTCCGTCGGCACCTGGCCGGTCAACGCCAGCATCGCGTCGGAGTCCATGTCGGCGTCGGCGATGCCCGTGACGAGGTTCGTCGCTCCCGGACCCGAGGTCGCCAGACAGAGCCCGGGCTCGCCGGCGACCACGCCGTACGCGTCTGCGGCGTGTGCGGCGCCCTGTTCGTGCGCCATCATGACGTGGCGGATGGACGAGTTGTACAGCGCGTCGTAGACGGGCATTATCGCCCCGCCTTGCACGCCGAACGCCGTCTCGGCACCCGCCGCCTCGAGCGCGGCGACGACCGACTCTGCGCCGGTCGTCACCGTCTCGATCGGGTCGCCCGTCGGTGGCGTCTCCTCGACGGACGGGTCCGTGCCGTCCGTTGGGTCCGGTCCGTCCGTGTCGGTCGCCGCGTCGGCGTCCGCGCCCTCTTCTCGTGGGTGTGCTGCTGAGTCGCTCATCGTATGTGGTGTGTCGGTGGTGTCTGCGGTCGAGTGTCGATCGGTTCGAACGAGCGGTTGCGCGAACGGTTCGCGCCGTGGCGTCGTCCGACGGTTCGGTGTCTCGGTGAGGAAGGGGTGCTGTAGGGGCTCAAACCCCTACGATACGTACAGCGACGGCTCCCGTTCGGGAGGACACCTCGGGGTGTCGAAACGACCGTCGCATTCGGTTGCAACTCACACCGCCCGCCTATAAATCTGTGTCGGAGCGCGGGCTCGACCCCCTTCTCCGTCGGCCCAGCCGGGGGGAGCACCGACGATCCGTCACCGTGAGGCCACCGAGGGCCGGACGGTGCCCGTGGTGTCGGCGTCGACGGCCGCTCGCCGGGCGCGCGTGCCGGCTGGGAGGCCATCAGACCCGAACCTCCTCCTCGCGGTCGACGCCCGTCTCCCGGGCGAACCGCTCGACGTCGCCGGCCGTCACCTGTCGCTTGCCAGCGCCGTACTCTTTCACCCGTTTGGTGATGTCGCGCACCTCGCTCTCCGTCGGGTCGAAGCCGGCTTCGACGAGGTGTTTCCGCACGCTGTGGGTACCAGTGTGTTTGCCCAACACGAACTCGCGTTCGGCGCCGACCATCTCCGGAGTCATCACGCCTGTCTCGAACGTATCGGCGTTCTCGATGACGCCCGCCGCGTGGATACCCGACTCGTGGGCAAACGCGTTGCGCCCGGTGACGGGCTTGTTGGCCGGAACCGGAATGTCCGAGGCGTCCTCGACGATCCGGGCCAGTTTCGTTATTTGGGTCGTGTCGATGCCGGTATCGACGCCGTACACCGACTCGACGGCCATGACGACCTCCTCGTAGGCGGCGTTGCCGGCGCGCTCGCCGATCCCGTTGACCGACACCTGCGCCTGGGCGGCACCGTTTTCGAATCCGGTGACCGCGTTCGCCGCAGCCATGCCGAAGTCGTCGTGGGTGTGGACGTCGACGCGAGCGTCGGTCGCCTCCACGACGGCTGCGACCGTCTGCCCGAAGCTGGTCGGCATCGCGACGCCGCAGGTGTCCGGGATGTTGATCCAATCGGTGCCGGCCTCGCTGACGGCCTCGACGATCTCGGTGAGGTACGCCGGGTCCGTTCGGGTCGCATCCATCGGCGAGAACATACACTCGACGCCGACGGCTTTCACCTGTTCGACGGCGTCGACCGCGCGCGCCTTCGCCTCCTGGCGGGTGGCGTGCATCGAGTCCTCGAGTTGGACGTCGCTCGTCGAGACGAACACGTGGATCATCTCGACGCCGGCGTCGATCGCCGCCTCGATGTCGCCGTCGACGACGCGGGCCAGCCCGCAGACCGTCGTGTCCGTCGCCGCCGCGATGTCGCTCACGGCTTCGAACTCCGCGTCGGAGTTCACCGGGAACCCAGCCTCGATGACGTGGGTGCCCATGTCGTCCAGCGTCGCCGCTATGTCGCGTTTTTCGTCGTAGCTGAACGACGTCCGTGGTGACTGTTCGCCGTCTCGTAACGTCGTATCGAAGATCCGTACAGGACCGATCTCGGTGTTAGAAGCTATCGTGCCCTGGAAGAACTCGATCCGCCGGGGTGTCCGACGAAGCCTCCGTGATGTCTACCATCAGTTTCATCGAACGTTGACACCTACTTAAGCGTTTCTGGACGAACCCGGCTGGCGGTCCGTCGTGTGACCGAGACGTCACATCCCCATGTCCGTGGCCGCCTCTGGCACGGGTAGGTCGCGGACGCCGACGGCGAGCCGCTCTGCGGCGTGGTCGAGCGCCATGTCGAATCCGTAGTACCGCTCCAGCTCGTCGCCGTCGGGACCCGTTCGCACCTTCAACATCGCGTAGCCCTCCTGGTTCTGTGCCACCGTCGCGGTGCGGCCGTCTGCGGCGAACGTCAGGAGCCGCTCACCGTTCGCCTCCTCGTAGCGGGCGGTGACCCCGTCGGCTTCGACGCTCGTCTCTGTGGTCGTCTCCGTCGCGTCGGTCATAGCTACGCTTCGAGCCGAGCGGAGTCGTATCTGTCGGTCGCCTCGGTGCACCCCGTCTCGTCACACGGGCTCGGTCAGCCTTACCGAGGGTCCCACCCGTGGAACGACTCGTCGGGTTCTAACTTGAGGTCGAACGCGCGGATGAGCCCGCCGAGTGCGACGTACCCTTGCGCGGTCGCGGCGATGCCAACGAGCACGTCGGGGTCGTATCGGTCTGCCGCCACGGCGTGTGCGACGGCGTCGACCCGTCCGGTGACGACCGCGCGAACGTACTCGACGAGCGTCCGGTCGGCGTCCTTGAGGGCGGCGAGTGCCCCGTCGCCGATGGCGGCGATGACCGCATCGTCGACGCCGACGTCGCGGGCAATCGCCACGTGCTGGTGCCACTCGTAGCGGCTCTCAACCGTCGCCGCGGTCGTGAGGATGACGAGCTCGCGCTCGCGTTCCGAGAGGCCGCTATCGCGCCACAGCGCGCGCAAGAGTGCTCGCATTCCCGCGAGCACGGGCGGGTTGTTTCCGAGCGCGCGGTACACGTTGAGCGGCTTGCCCTGGAGCTCAGATGACAGTAGTGACTCGTGCTCGTCTGGGACGTCTTCGGGGTCAGCGTACGGAACGCGTGCCATACCCGCGACGCGTGTGCCAGGCAATTAGGGCTGTGTACCCCGGCCCGGATCGCCGGAGGTGTTCGTACCGAGGAGCCGGTGACGGCCTCCCGGCCGGGGCGTCAGCCGATCCGAATCTTAAGTACGGTGACGCCCCAACGGCTCGTAATGGCTACCCAGGTGTCGCGCCGTCGGGCGTGGGTGATCGCCGCGCGGCCACAGACGCTGCCGGCGGCGGCTGCGCCGGTGATCGTCGGTGTCGGTCTCGCACTCGATGCGGGCGTGTTCGCCCCGCTGCCGGCACTCGCCGCGCTCATCGGCGCGGCACTCATTCAGATCGGGACCAACTTCGCGAACGACTACTACGACGCGATCCAGGGCGCCGACACCGACGACCGCGAGGGCTTCACCCGCGTCGTCGCCAGCGGCCTCATCGACCCTGACGAGGTCAAACGCGCCATGTGGCTGACGTTCGCGGCCGCCATCGTCGTCGGAACGTATCTCGTCGCTGTCGGCGGCCTTCCAATCCTCGTGATCGGGCTCGCGTCGGTCGCGGCGGGTATCGCGTACACTGGCGGCCCCTACCCGCTCGGATACCACGGACTCGGTGACGTCTTCGTCTTCGCGTTTTTCGGCGTGATCGCGGTGACGGGCACCTACTACGTGCAGGCCGCAGCACTCACCGGCGGGCTGTTTCCGCTCGCGCCGCCGCCCGGAACGATACCCCTCACGGCGGTCGTCGCGAGTCTCCCCGTCGCCGCGTTGTCGACGAACATCCTCGTCGTCAACAACGTTCGCGACCGCGAGGAGGACGCCGAGACGGGCAAGCGGACGCTGGCGGTTCGGTTCGGATACGGCTTCGCGCGGACGCAGTACGTCGGCCTCCTCGGGCTCGCGTACGCCGTCCCAGTCTGGTTCGCCGCCACCGGCCACGGCCTCGCGGTCCTCCTCCCGCTGGCGACGGCGCCGCTCGCCGTCGGCGTCGCGAAAACCGTACTGACGGAGACGGCCGGTGAGGCGCTCAACCCCGCGCTCGAGTCGACCGGCAAACTGCTCGCGGCGTACGCCGTCGCGTTCGCGGTCGGGCTCGGTGTCTGATGCAGACGCGTCGCTTCACGGCCCCCCTTTCGCGGCCGCTCGAGACGGCTCGGGGACCGATCCGCGAGCGTCGTGGCCACCTCGTCGCCGTCGGACCCGAACCGGGAGACGGCGTAGAGACGAACGGAATCGGCGAAGCCACGCCGCTGTCCGGCTGGACGGAGTCGCCCGCGGCGTGTGCGTCGGCGCTCGCGTCCGGTCGACCCGCACGGGCCGTGCTCGACGGTCTCGATCCGAGGGAGACGCCGGCCGCTCGCCACGGCGTCTCGCTCGCGCTCGCGGACGCGAGTTCGCGCGCGGACGGACGCCCGCTCGCCGCACACCTCGCCGACGGTGCCGGACTCTCGTCACCCGCCCGGTCGGTGCCGGTGAACGCGACGATCGGCGACGGGAGCCCCACCGAGACCGCGGCCGCCGCGTCACGGGCCGTCGACGGGGGCACCACCTGTCTCAAGCTGAAGGTCGGCGCTCGGTCGGTCGACGCGGACGTGCGGCGGCTTCGAGCGGTCCGAGATGCGGTCGCCCCGGCCGTCGAGGTGCGCGCGGACGCGAACGGTGCCTGGGACCTCGAGACCGCCCACCGGGCGCTCGACCGGCTCGAACCGATGGACCTCGCGTACGTCGAGCAGCCGCTTCCGGCGACCGAACTGGCGTCGACGGCGCGTCTAGCCCGGGAGAGTGCCGTGTCAATCGCCGTAGACGAGTCACTCGCCGAACACGGCGTCGACGCGGTGCTCGCCGCCGACGCGGCCGACGTGGTGGTCCTCAAACCCATGGCGCTCGGCGGACCAGACCGAACCGTCGACGCCGCCGTGCGGGCCCGGGACGCGGGCGTCGAGCCCGTGGTCACGACGACGATCGACGCCGTCGTCGCCCGGACCGCGGCCGTGCACGTCGCCGCCGCGATACCGAACGTGTCGGCGTGCGGGCTCGCGACGGCCGGACTCCTCGAGGAGGACCTCGCGGCGGATCCGTGCCCGGTCGAGGCGGGGTGGGTGTCCGTTCCGGACGGACCTGGGCTCGCCGGCGATGCGTTCGACGGACTGGTGGACTCGGTCGGCGGGCACGATCGGGGGTGAGCTACCCGGTCGATCGTGCGACGACGGCGCCGGTCAGTGAAACCCGCGGTCGACGTCGTCGGCCTCGATGAGCTCGTCGAGCTCGGCCGAGAGCAGCGCGTCGGCCTCCTCGAACGTGTCGTTGAGCTCGTCGAGCTCGTCGGGGCGTCCATCGAACGCGTAGTCCATGGGTCCGAATGCCGGTGCGTCGACCGCTTCCATCACGTCTTCGAAGAGGTGCTCGGGGTCCGTCGGCGTCTCGGCGTGGACGCGAAGCGTCTCTTCGAGCCGGGTCGCCATCGACGTCGCCTCGTCCTCGTCCGCCGGAGGCCGCCGGACGGCGAACCGTCCCTCGGCGTCCTGGGTGGGTAACAACGGGTCGAGGCCGTCGTCGACCCGGCGGGCCACGCGCGTCCCGACGCCGCGGAGGTCGCGCGGGTTCTTGGCGTACGTCTTCAGGTGATACACTCCGACGGTCGGGTGACCGAAGTAGAGGTCTTCGCCGAGCCCCGACCGCCGGGATCCGGCGACGGCACGCCAGCCGTCCGGGTCGGTCGAGTCGCTCGCGACGTCCGCGAGAATGTCCTGCCAATCGCGTACGCGCATGGACGACAGTACGAGCGAGCGGCCGTATGAGCGTATCGGTCGAAGAGACCGTGACAATCGGCGGCGACCGAGGACCTCGTGCACCGACAGCGTTTTTTCGCGACGACGACGACGGGTGCGCGTGAAGATTCGGGGGCCCATCGTGTCGGTCGCGGAGCCGCGAACGGTGTCGACGTCGTCGGGTGAGCGGACGCTGTGTGAGATCGACGTCAGGCCGGACCGTGGCGAGCGAGATCCCGTCACCGTCACGCTCTGGGGGGACTGGGCGGAGACGGCCGAGCACGCCGAACCCGGGATGTCCCTGCTCGTCACTGAGGCGGCCGAGAACGACTACCGGGGCGAAACGGGATACGCGACGTCCGGCGATTCGTGGGTCGTCGTAGAGCCCGACTTTCTCGTCGACGTCACCGGCATCCGGTCGTGGGTGCAGTGTCCCCGGCTGTACTACCTCAACAAGCTCTCGGGCATCCCGCTCAACTATCCGGTGGTCAAGGGGACGATCGTCCACGAGGTGTTCGGCGACCTGCTTCGTGGCGTCGACCTCGAAACGGCGGTCACAGACCGCGTCGAGGAGGCCGGGCTGGAGTTGGGGCTCCTCGGGTACGACCGTGTGACCGTCGAAGACGAGGTTCGGCGCAACGCGGCGGCGATCGAGGGCTGGCTCGCACAGGGGACGCTCGGCGACGACGACTCCTGGCGGTCCGAGTTCACGCTCCTCTCGCCGACGTTCGGCCTGAAGGGCCGAGCGGACGCCCTCCGGCGTGGAAGCCCCGTGGAGTTGAAGACCGGGAAGAACACCAACCGTGAGCCGCGGTTTCACGACAAGATCCAGGCGGCCTGTTACGCGCTCATGCTCGAGGAGCGAGGGGTCGACCCGGAGTTGGCGACGCTGTTGTACACGAAGAACACCGCGCTCGACCGCTCGGAGGCGTCCGGCGACCTCTCACCGGCGAAGGAGTTCACCGTCGGTGCGGGATTGCTCCGGTTCGTCGTCCGCGAGCGCAACGCGCTGGCGGCGATGGAGTGGCGGGCGCTCCACGACTCGGCGGCTCGGCCAACGGTGCCGACCGGCCACGAGGCCGACGCGACGTGTGCGTACTGTTTCGAACAGGACACCTGCATGGTCGTCTCCGGCCGTCTCGATCAGGAGTCGAAAGCCGGCCAGGTCGGAACCCCGGTCCCCGCGGACGAACGGGCGTACTTCGACCGCTTCTACGTCGCGATCGAAGAAGAGCGCCGGCAGACCCACGCGGAGTACCGCAAGCTGTGGGAACAATCGCCCAGCGAGCGCGCCGCAGACGACCGCGCCCTGATCGACCTCGAACCGATCGCCCAGACGCAGGTCGACGACAATCGGTACGAGCTCCGCGCGCGAGTACCCGACGACGCGGTCTCGAAGCTGCGCGAGGGCGACGTGGCGCTCGCCAGCGACGGGAGTCCGGTCGAGGGGCACGCCGAGCTCTGTCGAATCACCACCCTCGAAGACGTGGTCGTCGTCGAGACGGACGAGCCCGTCGAGCTCCGTCGGCTCGACGTCTATCCATCCGAGATCTCGGTCGACCGGATGCTCACCGCCCTCCACGACGCGGTGTTGAAAGGCGACGAACGGCGCAAGGACGTGGTGTTCGGCCGGCGTGAGCCGTCCTTTCGTGACCGATCTGCGGACGGCGACCGACCGACCTACGTCGACAACAACGCGGCCCAGGACGCGGCCGTCGCGCTCGCGGTCGACGCCGAAGACTGTGCGCTGATCCACGGCCCGCCTGGGACGGGCAAGACGTACACGATCGCCCAGACGATCCGAGCCCTCGTCGAGCGTGGCGACCGCGTCTTGCTCGCCGCCTTCACCAACCGGGCCGTCGACAACGCGATCGAAGCGCTTCGCGACCAGGGGTTCGACGACGTGTGTCGGATCGGCTCGGAGAGCGGCGTTCGCCGCGACATGCACGACCTCCGGCTCGTCGAGCGCGGTGACCCGGACGCTAAGGCGGCCGAGTTGCGATCGGCACCGGTGGTCGCAGCGACGACGGCGGCGTGTGGGTCGCGGGTCCTCCGTGAGTGTTCGTTCGACGTGGCGCTCGTCGACGAGGCCTCACAGCTGACCGAGCCGAGCACGCACGCGGCGATCGCGTTAGCGGACCGGTTCGTGCTCGTCGGCGACCACCAGCAGCTCCCGCCCGTCGTCCGCGCCGAGAACGACCTCAAACGGTCGTTGTTCGAGCGCCTCATCGAGGCGTATCCCGACGCGAGCGTGCTGCTCGACCGGCAGTACCGCATGAGCCAGCGCATCCAGGCGTTCTCGTCGGCCGCGTTCTACGACGGGGCGCTCAGACCGGCGACGCCCTCGGTGGCACGACGGAGCCTCGCGGACCTCGCCGACCTCGACGCGCTTCCCACGGGGCTCGACGGCGGGGTCACCGTCGTCGATCCCGACGGGACGCGGGACGGCAACCGGAACGTCACCGAGGCGCGCCAGGTGGCCGCGATCGTCGACGCCTACCGGGCCGCCGGCGTCGACCCCGAAGACATCGGCGTGATCGCTCCGTTCCGCGCGCAGGTCGCCGAGATCGGCGGGCGTACGGACGTGACCGTCGACACGGTCGACCGGTTTCAGGGCTCCGCAAAGGAGGTGATCGTCGTCTCGTTCGTCGCCACGGGTACCCTCGACGGGCCGATCTTCGAGGACCACCGTCGGGTGAACGTGGCGCTCACGCGGGCGAAACGCCAGCTCACCCTCGTTTGTGACACCGACGCACTGGCGAGTGACCCGTTCTACGCTCGGATGCTCGAGTGGGCGCGACGGTGAGTCGAGGCGAAGCCGTCGTCGCCGTCCGCTCACTCGGTCACGTCCGGGTCGGCGTCGGTGACGATTCCCGGCTCCGTGCTCGCGATGACGATCATCCGGTCGGTGAGGTCTTCGATCGTGTTCGCGAGTTCGTCGAGTAAGATCGCGAGTTCACGGTAGACGAGCGGTGCGTCGATCGACTCGTCGGCGAAGGCGGTCGCGATGGCGTCGTTGCGCAGCTCGTCACAGGCGCTCTCGAGTTCCCGAATCGTCTCGATGTCGTCGACGAGCGTGCGGGTGCCGTCGCTCTGGGTGAGCCCCCGGACGAAGTCGCCGACGACCGACTCCAGTGTGGCCGTCATCTCGACTATCAGGCCGGCCATCTCGCGCATGTCGGCGAACGGCTGAACGTCGGCCGGCGGGCGCATCATCACGACCTCCTGGACGATGCGCTCTGTGTGGTTCGCGACCACGTCGAGCGTCTTGTACAGGTCGATGAGCGCCGATTCGTTGAACGTGATTCGGGTGTTGAGCAGTCCGATGTCGTCGGGACCGGCGTTGGTGATCACGGCGGTCAGCTCGCGAACGCGTTCGTCGCACTCGCTCTCGATAGTGCCGATCTCCGCGGCCGTGTCGGTGGTGTCACCGGTCGTCTCGTACGTCTCGAGTGCGACCGGGAGGAGACGGACGCAGTCGTGGATCCGCTCGAGGTACGCGTCGGTCTGTGTCTCCAGTCGCTCGCCGAAGTCGCCGTCGGTTGCCATACACGTCGTGACAGCGCGCAGGGGTAAAACGGTTCGTCGATGGCGTGGAGCGCCGACGTCGGCGACCGGGGAGACGCGTCGACGATTACTCGCGCTCTGCGCGCCGATGCGCGGCGTAAAAAAGCGGCACGAGGAGTGCGCCGGCGACGCCCAGCCCGAGCGCGAGCGCGACGACGTCGCCGGTCGTGAGTCCGTCTCCGCGCCCGCCATCGGTCGACTCGGCCGTCTCGTTCTCCGCAGTCGCGTTCCCGTTCGTCTCGTCGCCGTCCGTTTCGCCACCGCCCGTTCCGTCGCCCGGCGTCACGAGCCGGTCGTCCACCTCGCCGACCGCGACGACGCCTTTCATCCCGACGGCCTGATGCGGCGTACAGAGGTACGGGAAGACGTCACCGGCGGCGGCGTCGGCGACGGTGTACTCGAAGGTGTGGCCGGCCTCACCGACGGTCTCACCGCTGTCGAAGGTGCCGCCGTCGGCGACCACGTTGTGTGCGCCGCCCGCACCGGTCCACTCCCACACCACGGTCGTCCCCGGATCGACCAGGATCGCCGCCGGCCCGAACACCAGCCCGTTCTCGCCCGCCCCGACCGCGACGGTGACCTCGTCGCGACCGCGGTAGTCGTGCGTGCCGTCGTAGTTCGGGACGTCCGACAGCCAGTCGTCGTACTGGGCGCTCACCGAGGCCGGGGCCGCAGCGAGGCCCGCCGCGGCAACAGCACCGGCACTCCCCGCGCGGAGAAATCGACGGCGGTCGAGTGATATGCGAGCGGTCGACGGCGCGTCGGAGTTCGAGTGCATAGGTGCAGGTGAGACGGTCGGCATCTTCAACCACGCGATATACCGTGCGCTCCGTCTCGCTCGGTGCCCCCACGGTCGTCGGCCGCGGGGGCGTCGGCTGCGGTCAGTCGTCGGCCGCGGGGGCGTCGGCCGCGGTCGGTGCCTCAACCGGCCGGTCGGTCTCTTCGCCATCGACGTCGAACGGATACGCCCCCGTCACACAGCCTAGACAAAGGTTCGCACGCGAGGCGTCGAGCGCCGCAGCGACCGCGTCGATGGAGAGGTACGCGAGCGAATCGGCGCCGACGGCGTCGCGGATCGCCGCCGGCGACTGATCCGCGGCGATGAGCTCCTCGCGGGTCGCCATGTCGATTCCGAAGTAACACGGCGCGACGATCGGCGGCGCACCGATCCGAAGGTGGACCTCCTCGGCACCGGCCTCTCGCACCAGCTCGACGAGCTGCGTCGAGGTGGTACCACGGACGATGGAGTCGTCGATGATCGTGACCGACTTCCCCTCGACCGTGGAGCGAATCGGGTTGAGTTTCAGTCGGACGGCGCGCTCGCGCTCGTCTTGGGTCGGCATGATGAACGTCCGGCCGACGTACCGGTTCTTCATCAGCCCCTCTGCGAACTCGATGCCCCCTTGTCCTTCCGGACGGGGCGCACCGTCGGCGTCCGTCTCGGCGGCCGCGTCGGCGTACCCGGAGGCGAACGCCCGACCGGAGTCGGGCACGGGCATCACCACGTCGGATTCGACGCCGGACTCCTCCCAGAGCTTTCGGCCCAGCTCGCGGCGGACCTCGTAGACGAGCGAGCCGTCGATGACGGAGTCGGGTCGAGCGAAGTAAACGTGCTCGAAAAAGCAGTGTGCGGTCGACTCGGCCTCGATGAGCTGGTACGTGTCGTAGTCGGAGCCGTCCGGCTCCAAGACGACGAGTTCGCCCGGCTCGACGTCGCGAACCAGCTCGCCGTCGAGGGTGTCGATGGCGGCGGATTCGCTGGCGAGGACGTAGCCGTCCTCGAGCTTGCCGAGACAGAGCGGGCGGTTGCCGAGCGGGTCGCGCACGCCAAAGACGGTGTCGTCGTGTGAGATGGCGAGCGAGTACGAGCCGTGGATGCGTTTCATCGTGTGTTTGACCGCGCGAACGAGGTCCTCCTCGAGGAGATTTCGCGCGAGGTCGTGTGCGATCACCTCGGTGTCGCCGTCGGAGGTGAACGCGTGGCCCGCGGCCGCGAGCTCCTCGCGGACCTCGTCGGCGTTCACGAGGTTGCCGTTGTGTGACAACCCCAGCGACCCGGACTTAAACGAGACCGAAAACGGCTGTGCACAGCTCTTGTCCAGGCTCCCGGCGGTAGGGTACCGAACGTGACCGATGCCGGTCGAGCCGGCCAGCGACTCGAGGTCGCCGGGGTCGAACGCGTCGCCGACGAGTCCGCGTTCGACGTGCGTGTGCTGTTGAAACCCGTCGTGGGTGACGATCCCCGCCGACTCCTGTCCGCGGTGTTGGAGCGCGTACAGCGCGTAGTACAACGGTCGCGCCGCCGAACGGTCAGCGAGAGAGACACCGACGATACCACACTTCTCGCGCGGTTCGTCGCCGGCGAGGTCTCCACCGGAGTGCATGGCTCACAGTGTGCGTGGCGGCGATAAAAACCCTCGTGTTCGTGGCGTACCGTCCCACTCTCTCACCCTTGAGTGTGCACGTTCGTGGATCTACTCGAGGGAGAGGTCGACTGGGGTCTCGGCGGCGAGGTTGTCGCTCACCGGACAGCGGTCCTCGGTGCGTTCGAGCCACTCGCGTTCGGTTTCGTCGTCGACGGGGTCGCCCGCCGCGTCGGTCAGCTCGGCCCGAATCGACGCGGTGATCTGCTGGTACCCCGCGCGTGAGTCGACGGCTGCGCCCTGGAACCGCGCCGGGTTCAGTTCGCCGTCGACGTCGACGGCGAGCGACTCGAGTTCGAGGTCCATCTCCGCGGCGACCGCGTGGCCGACGATGCTGAGACACCCCCCAAGCGCGCCGAGGAGGTACTCGACCGGGTTCGGTCCCGCGTTCGTGCCGCCGAGCGACTCCGGCTCGTCGATCACGTACGTGAACTCGCGCGTCTCGACGCTGACCCGCGTGCCGGCGTCGAGTTCGGTGTGCGTGTCGAACGTCACGGACTGTTGGCCTGCGTCACTCATACCTCGACGCTCGAGCGGGAGATACTTCAGCGTCGCTAGCATTCTCAGGACCCGACGACGTGCGCGACCGAAAGCGGCGTGTACACCCAGAAGGCAGTACATACTATTCAGTGATCCCGTCGGCGGTTCGAGACATGAGTCGGCCACCGCTCATCGCGTCACGGTCAGACGCGCACGACGACCGACCGAGCGTCGAACGCGTTCGTGACGACGCGGAGGTACAACGCCTCCTCGAGATACTCACGGACCGACGGTGTCGCGCGATCCTCGACGCGACGAGCGACACGGTCCGTTCGACGCGAGAGATAGCCGAGGCGTGTGGATTCCCGCTCTCGACGACGTATCGAAAGGTCGAGTCGCTGGTCGAGGCGGACTTCCTCGACGAGCGTGTGCGGGTGAAGTGCCAGGGTCGTCATCCGAGCGAGTACGTTCGGATCGTCGAGTCACTGGCCGTCTCGGTCGGCGAGAACGGACGGATCGACCTCTGGCTCTCTCGACGCGCGCCACCGCAGTGGCGGACGCCCCGGGACCGATGAGCACGAGAACACGCTGGGGGCCGCACGGGTCGACTACGCCGCCGGTTCCGTGATCTCGACGTGTGTCTCCTCGCTGTCGGGCGCTGTCTTGGGAATCGTCGTCGTGAGGACGCCGTTCTGTAACGACGCCTCGACCCCGTCCGAATCGATCGACTCGGGGAGCCGCACGGACCGGCTGAGCGAGTAGCGTTCGCGCTCGCGCCGGAGATACGTCTCCTCGTCCGACTCGGCCGTCGCCTCGCGGCTGGCGTCGATGAAGAGGGTCTGGCCGTTCGCGCGCACGTCTATCTCGTCCCGGTCGAAGCCCGGAATATCGGCCGTGACGACGAACGTCGAGTCCGACTCGGCTACGTCCAGTGCCATCGCGTGCGGTCCGAACTCGCCGAACGCGTCACCGTTCCACGACGGCCACCGGCCGGTGACCTGATCGAGTTGGTCGTTCAACTGGCGAAGCGTCTGCTCGAGGGGTCCAAACGGTCGGTCGCGGGGTGTCATCGGTGTACCACCGATCTCGAGTACGAAGTAGCTGATAAACAACCTTCTCGAACGTTCCAGTCGATGAAAACATCGGCGAGTGCGGCCGCACGATCGTCGACGAGCGCGAATCTCAGGTGGCGTCGTTACCGGTCGGTCCGGCGGCCGGGTTCTCGACGGCCAGCTCGATGGGGAGTTCGCGGCGTCTCCGTCGCCGTCGTCGTCGGTGAACGAGTGCGGACACCCCGAGCGCGGCGGCTACCACGAGCGCGACGGCCGAGGCCGGAACGACATCGAAGAGCGGTGCGTCGAGCGACGTCAGCCAGTACAGCGTGCCGCCGCCGATGGCGATCGTTCGATAGTGCGTGGTCCACTGATACGGCTCGTCGCTCGCTCGCGTCAGGTACGCGTCTATCGCATTCGCGCGGTCGGTGAGTCCGACGAGTCCGGCCTCCTCGTCGTAGTCGACGAACCCCATCTGTGCGAGCTTCGGCAGGTGCGTCTGGTACACCGAGACGTAGGCGCGCTTCCGCTGTCGCTGTGTCACCGAGCCAGGCTCGACGTCGTGTTCGGCCGCGGCGATCCGTTCGGAGAGCTCGTCGACGGTGACCGGCGGGTCGTGGGTCCGGAGATACGAGAGCACCATGCGCCGTCGCGCGTTGCTGAGGGTAGCGAACACCTGGTCCGGCGTCGGTTCGTCTGCGTGCATGTGATACGTGTCGCGTGGTGCCACCTAGTCGGCGGCTGCGACGCTTGATCGACAGCACCAGCGACGAGACCCTTGTAACGAGTCGGTTACTGGGGCGGACTCGGTGGCCGTCCGCTACCGACGAGCGTCGACCTCGACCCGGCGCTGCGCCGGATCGAGCGGACGCTCACCAGACGGCACGGCCGACGCACGACGACCCGCGTGCACCGTCGTAGGCGGTGAATAACAACGAGTGTTTCTGGGTCATCGAAGTGACATGGGAGACACGAGCGGCACGACGGACCGTCCACGTCGGCGAAGGGAGTGTGTACTTCACCGCCATCTCGGCGAGTCACGAAATGATTATGTACGTCCGAAGAAGTGGCAGTACACAGAACATTCAGCTGAGTACGAATGTACCGTGCGAACGCTCTCGTAGACGCCCACTGCTGCACCCACGCCACCACAGATGCCACACCATACGACCGACTCAGCTACCGAGCAGACGGAGACGAAGCGTACTCACGATCCCAGGGCCGGTGAGTCCGAAGGAACGTCGGACGACGCGAGTCGCGTTCCCGAGGAGCTCCCCTCTATCCCACTCGATCAGGTGTTCGAGGTGTTAAAAAACGAGCGGCGGAGACGCGTACTCGAACGGCTCACGGAGGCCGAAGAACCGCTCGACCTCGGAACCCTCGCAGAGGAGATCGCCGCCCTCGAGAACGACAAAGACGTTCGACAGATCACCTCGACCGAGCGGAAACGGGTGTACGTCGGGTTGTATCAGTGTCACCTCCCAAAGATGGACGACTTCGGCGTCGTCTCCTTCGAGAAGTCTCGGGGGACGATCGAACCCGGCCCACACATCGACGCCGTCCTGCGGTACCTCGAGACGCCCGAGTCGGCGTCGACACCCGACGGCGAGCGCACGTCACTCGTCCTGTCGGCCAGCGGTGCGGTCGCGCTCGCCGCTGCGGTAGTGGCCGACCCCGTGACGACGTTGCCGGTCCTCGACCTCGTCGTGTGGGGGCTCATCGTTGCCTTCGTCGTCCACGTGACCGTTCGCCTCTACGCGGTCCACGTCGACGACGCGTCGGAACCGTACGGGGGTTAGACGGACGCGACGAAGTCCGCCCGAACGTGACGAAGACCGCCTGGCTCGCGGTCGCTCGCCCCTGCCGATGCGACCGCTGCGCGCTCGTGACGGCTGCCGGCGAGTGACGCACAGTGCCTGCGCGCCGCTACTCCGACGTGTCGGTACTCGACGCCTCACCGGGTGCCGGTTCGTCGGGAACGAGCAGCTCGGGGCGTCGGTCGTACGACGGTGTGGCCAGGAATTCGGCGATCCGCTCGTGGTCGCTCTCGGTTAGGTGGTCTCCCATCGGACCGCCGGTAGACGTGAGGGAAGTATAGTTATGCAAGTGATACGATGGTGGTAGGCACGTGGCTACGGTACTGGAGCCGTCACAACACCTCGACGGCTCGCCAGAGGTTCCCGCGGGCGTGGATCGGCTCGAGCCGAACGCAGACGAGGTCCTCGGTGGACAACTGTGCCAAACTGTCGCACACCTTTGTGTGGGCGTAGTCGACGACCTGAAACGTCCGGTGGCCCGCACGCGACTCGAGCGTCATCGCGTCGTGTGCGTTCATCCGATACCGGACTGTACACGGGGCGACCGTGGTCGGTCGAGGGCCGTCCGGAGTCGTTGGGCGCGATGCACAGGGGGCCGCCGCGGTCGCCTCCCGATTCGCCGACGATGGTACCATACCAGCCCATCGGGGGCCAGGAACGTTACTAGGCGTCTGCTACTGCCCGCTCGTGCCGGGATCGCGGCGTCGGAGAGCGCCGAAGACTGCAGACAACCGGCGAGGGACGCGAACGGACGTCTGGCGGCCGTGTGAACGCGCGAGGAGGGGTCCCGGACGATACGGGGGAGCACCGCCCGGGCCCGAGACGTGGAGGCTGGATTTGCGTGGGGAAGGGGTGTGTAGCAGCCGACCAGCACACTCCACCGCGTTCGACTGCTACGTCCGCACCGACGGCGAGACGGGACATAGTTATCGACGGGCTACGCGGTTACGATCCCACACCGTCCCGGTATCTCACTCGACATCCTCGTCCGGCGCGGGACGGCCGCTCACCGGTGCGCCGTCTCGTCGGCGTCGGCCGGCGAGTCAGTCGTTGACCGCCAGTCGCGGTTCATCGTCGCTCGTGGACGGTCGCTCCGGCGCTTCGCGGCGTCTCCCTGAGAGAGTTCACGCCGAGGACGGCAGTCGAGACAGCCGTGTACTTCGCCCTCCAACCCGAAGACGCGGACGAAACTGTGGCTGACGGCGCTCCCACATCGGCTACATCGGTGGCCGCTCTCTCGGTCGTGATCCGACATGTCTCACTCCTCACAGACGCCACTCGTAACTACGCGCCCACTACTCGGGACGTCGCCGGCGTGCCGGCTACGTCTCGAGCGTGCAGTTCCGATCGTCGTGTGCGTCGTGGCGGGCTGGAACCGGACCGTTCATCTATCACACGGGCGTACCGTCGTCCGATGCACGACCGACGGTACGACGGCCTCCTCTTAGACCACGACGGCGTCCTCGTGACGCTGTGCTCGCGGTCGACCCTGCGGGCCGCCGCCCGTGAGGCGTTCGCCGACGTCGGCGTCGACCGTCCTCCCACCGCCGACGTCGACGCGATCACGATTCGGGTCTCACCGACGGACCTCCGATCGGTCGCCGGACGGCACGCGCTCGACCCCGGCCGACTGTGGCGTGCGCGCGAAGACCGAATCGAGGCGGCGCTTCGGTCGGCCGTCGAGACGGGTGAGAAGGTGCCGTACGACGACGTGGCGTGTCTCGAGTCGGTGTCGGTTCCCCTCGGCGTAGTGAGCAACAATCAACAGCGGATCGTCGAGCACGTCCTCGAGGCACACGGGCTCGACCACCTCTTCGAGACGGTACACGCGCGTCCGCCGACGCTCGCGAGCCTCGAAGACAAAAAGCCCGCGCCGACGTACCTCGAGGCTGCTGCGGGACGGCTCGGTTGTTCGAACCCGCTGTTCGTCGGCGACAGCGACACCGACGTCGTCGCTGGACGACGAGCCGGCTTCGGCACGGCGCTGCTTCGCCGACCACACAACGCGGACCGCGACCTCGACGTCGACCCGACGGTCGACGCGTCGAGTCTCGACGCCGTCGTCGCCGAACTCTGAGCGGCGCTCGACGAGAGCGAGCCGCCCGCAGTCGCGACGACTCCACCGCCTCGTCCCGCCCCGACACTTCTTAAGTGAAGCCGCGGAACTTCGTCGGGAGTCGGACCACCCGACTCGGTACCCATGGACATCGACGAGTTCACCACGCGACACGCACCGACGACGTCCGAACAGCCGTTCGCACTCGAAACCGAGTACACGCTCGACGTAGCCGTCGACGGGTCGGTCTCTGCCAAAGCCGGATCGATGGTCGCGTACGACGGCGACCTCTCGTTCACCGGCCGCGCAAGCGCATCCGGCGGCATCACGGGGTTCCTCAAGGAGGCGGCGACCGGGGAAGGGACACCAGTGATGACCGTCGAGGGGACCGGCAACGTCTATCTTGCAGACGACGGCAAGAAGGTACAGGTGATCACACTCGGAGCCCGTGACTCGATCACGGTGAACGGCGAGGACGTCCTCGCGTTCGAATCGAGCGTCGACTACGACATCAGCACGATAGACAGCCTGGCCGGGTCCTTTGCGGGCGGCTTCACCAACGTGTATCTCGAGGGACCGGGCGCCGTCGCCATCACGACCCACGGGAGCCCGGTGGTGTTCGAACCCCCGGTCACCACCGACCCGAGCGCGACCGTCGCCTGGAGCCGAACGACACCGAACGTCGAGGTGAACCGAAGCCTCGCAGACGTGGTCGGCCAGGAGTCCGGCGAGCGGTTCCAAATGCGCTTCGACGGTACAGACGGGTTTGTCGTCGTGCAGCCGTACGAGGAACGCGGGGGGCCGTAGTCGACGCGGATCGTATCGAGTGTCGGTAGCAAGCCGCTCGCGGGCGGGACGGTCGGTCTCGTCTAGTCGAAGCTGTGGATCCCGGCTGTCGTCACCTCGACGCCGTCGTCGGTGATCAACAGCGTGTGCTCGGCCTGACTCACGAGAGCGCCGTCCGCCTCCTTGAGCACGGGGTAGCCCTTGATCGCGTTGGCCTGTTTGAGCCGGCGAAGCGACATGGTCACCCGGTCGCCATCGAGCCACCGAGCGGCAAACGGGAGGTCGTCGAACGCCTCGATCGCCTCGAGCGTCTCTCTGGCGCGACGGTCACGGACGCTTCGCGACTGTTCGAACTCGTAGATCTCCTCGTCGGTTCCCTCGCCGACCTTCCCGCGGCCGTCGGTCGCGAACGGCTCGATGGCGACGGCCTGGCCGGGCGCTAACTCGACGGAGCGTTCGACGCCGCGGTTCGGCACGGTCGGCCCCGTGTGTGCGTCGTAGCGTTCGACGCCGTGCCCAGAGAGGTTGAGCACGGGCGTGTAGCCGTAGCCGCGGATCACGTCTTCTATCGCCTGGCCAACGACGCCGACCTTAACGCCCGGTCCCGCCTCGTCGACCGCTGCCTCGAGGGCCATCTCGGCCGCCTCGACGAGCTCTGGGGTGTCGGTGTGGTCGACGGTGACCGCCGCGTCGGCGATGTAGCCGTCGACGTGGACGCCGACGTCGAGACACACCATCTCCTCGCCGAACTCGGTCTCGTCGTCGCGGGCGGGTGTGGCGTGTGAGGCCTCGGCGTCGACGCTGAGGTTGACCGGAAACGCCAATCCGGCGTCGCTCTCGCGCACGAAGTCTTCGACCCACTCTGCGACCGCGAGCTGTCTCCGGCCCGGTTCCACCATCGACCGCGCCTCGGTCACCGCCTCCGTCAACACCGCGCCGGCCGTCCGATAGCTCTCGACCGCGTCGTCGTCGAGGGGTCCGTGAGTCATACCGCGAGGTTCGGCGAGCGTCCGCAAAGAGGTTGCGGGACTGCACGCACGGACCGAGACCGCGGACGCGACGTGACCGTCGAGGGACTGTCACGTGGCCGATGTCCTCGGAGACGTCGCGACGTTCGAGGAGTGACGCGCGAGTGGGCCCACAGCGGAGCGACGCGATGGCCGTTGCTCACCGGCGACCGGCGACCAGCGCGACGATCCCCGGGAGTTCGTCGGCGATCGCCCGCCGCTTCAGCAGCCCGAATCCGGCGAGGATCACGGCGAAACCGACGATGGTGAGCGCCGTCACCGTCTCCGCGAGGAGGACGACACCGGCGACCGTGGCGACGACCGGCACGACGTACGACACCAGGTTGATCTCGAATGGACCGAGTCGGTCGAGCAGGGTAAAGTAGATGCTGTAGGCCACAGCAGACGAGAGCACGCCGAGGAAACCGAGCGCGAGGAGTGCCATCGGTGCCATCGACGGGAGCTGTTGGGTCTCGCCGACGCCGGCGCTCGCCGTGTGGATAACCATGCCGCCGAACAACATCGACCAGCCGGTAAGTGTGACGCTCGAGAGCCTGGTCTCGACGGCGCGGAGGCCGACGCTGCTGACCGAGACGGCGAGCACGCCGAGGAAGATGAGCCCGACGCCGAGCGTCACCCCGCTGGTGAGTGTGCTCGGGCTCGGCCGGGCCACGAGGCCGACCCCGACGAACGCGAGGACGACGCCTATCGCCCCGCGCGCGTCGAGACCGGACTCACCGAGCCAGATCGCGGCGGCCGCGGCGGTGACGATGGGGACGAGGCTGTAGGTGATCGAAGCCACCCCGCTCGTGGTGTACTGCTGGCCGGTGAACAACAGCGAGTTGTTGGCGGCGACGTTGAGACCGCCGCCGAGCCCGATCGCCGCGAGGTCGCCGCGCGTCTGCGGCAGCGGGTCCGAGTCGGTGAGCCAGACGTACGTCAGTAAGACGACGGCGGCGACGTCGAACCGGTAGGCCGCGTACAAAAGCGGCGGGTAGTACGCGAGACCGACCTCGATGGCGACGAACGATCCACCCCAGAGACCGGCGAGGGCGAGAAAGAGGAGGGCGCTACGGTACCGAGACACTGTCAAATCGTGACGTCGCCGGCCGTTTAGCTGTATCTATCTGATCGTGTGATCGGCCGAAAAAACGGACATCCACCGCAGGCCGGTATTCGCCGCGAGCCCGCGATTAGTGATCGATCTCGATTTCCGTGCCGGTCGTCGCACCGTCGATCGCGACCGGGAGCGTGACGGTGAGGATGCCGTTTTTGTACTCGGCGTCGATGTCCTCGTCGTCGACACGCTTCGGGAACTGGAACCGGCGGTGGTACGTTCGACGCACGCCACGCGTCTCGTCGGCGTGCTCGCCGGCGACGTTCAACACGCCGTCGTCCCACGAGACGGTCAGCTCCGCCGGGTCGAACCCGGGGAGCTCGACGGTGAGGACGAACTCGTCGTCCTGTTCGTACAGCTCGTAGTCGGTGCTATCTGCTTCGAACAGTCGACTCGGGAGGTCGAATCCGCCCGTCCACGTGGTTGCTGGTCGTGGAAGTGCCATCGGAGTTCACCTCGAATGCATCTAATACTATGTTTGCGCGACAATATAAATCTTTATAATCTTGGTACGATCTCTCAGTCCACGTCGAATACGATCGCCGGGGACTGGTGGGTATTTATCGGCCTCTACCGTGGGTGTCGACATGCAGCCAGACCTCGACCGCTTCACCTCGCGCCGATCAACCGTCTACGGGCAGCGCGGCGTCGTCGCGACGAGTCAGCCGCTGGCCACCGAGGCCGGAATCCGTATCCTGCGTGCCGGCGGGAACGCCTTCGACGCAGCAGTCGCGACCGCCGCGGCACTCAACGTCGTCGAGCCGACCTCGACCGGCCTCGGCGGCGACGTGTTCGCGCTGTACCGCACCGCCGACGGCGACGTCGGGGCGATGCGCGCCTGCGGTGCCGCGCCGGCCGACGCGACGATCGAGAACGTCCGCACAGCCCTCGCAGAGACCGACGACACGTCGGCGTACTACCCCGAGGACCGCGGCTACGCGGTCGACGGTGCCGCAGAGGCGGAGATGCCATTTTACGGTCCCCACGCGGTGACGGTGCCTGGCACGGCTCGCGGCTGGGAGGCGACGATAGCGGAACTCGGCCGGCTCTCTCTCGCCGACGTGCTCGAACCCGCAATCCGGTACGCGATCGACGGCTACCCCGTTTCGGAGGTGATCGCTTCCTACTGGGAGAGTGCTGAAGACCTGTTTACCGACCCGAACGCTCGCGAGGCCTTCCTCTTCGATGGGGAGTCGCCGTCGGTCGGCCAGCGCGTGACGCTCCCGAAGCTCGGCCGGTCGATGCAGCGGATAGCCGAGGAGGGTGCAGACATCGTCTACGAGGGTGCGATCGCGGCGGCGATCGCCGAGGAGGTTCAGTCGCACGGCGGTTTCTTGACCATTGAGGACCTCGCCGACTTCGAGGTCGAGTGGCCGGAACCCGTCTCGACGACGTACAACGGCGCGACGGTGTACGAACTCCCGCCGAACAACCAAGGGCTCGTCGCGTTGGAGGCGCTCAACATCGCGGCCGAGCTCGGTGCGGGCGAGTACGACTACGACACAGCAGAGCGGGTCCACTACTTCTCGGAGGCGCTGAAGCTGGCGTTTCACGACGGCCACCGGTACATCACCGACCCCAAGTACGAAGACCACCCGCCGCTCGCGTCGGCGGCGTGGGCCACGCGTCGGGCGGCGACCGTCGGGGAGACCGCGAACCACGACGTGACCTTCGGCGTCCCGAACGCGAACGCCGAGGACGCGGACACGGTGCTTCTCACCGTCGCCGACGACGCCGGGAACGTGGTCTCGTATATCAATTCGCGATTCGCCGGCTTCGGCTCCGGACTCGTCGCCGGAGAGACCGGCATCGCGCTGCAGAACCGCGGGTCGTCGTTCTCGTTGGACCCCGAGCATCCGAACAGCCTCGAACCCGGCAAGCGGCCGTTCCACACGCTCATCCCGGGGGTCGTCCAGTTCGGGCCCGACGACTGGGCGGCCTTCGGCGTGATGGGCGGATACATGCAGCCGCAAGGACACGTGCAGGTGATCGCGAACCTCGTCGACTACGAGATGCCGCTTCAGCGCGCGCTCGACGAGCCGCGATGGCGATACCGTGAGAGCGGTGAGCTGGCACTGGAGGCGCACTTCGACGACGACGTCGCCGCGAAGCTGGTACGGAAGGGCCACGACGTGAAGACGCTCTCACCGGTGATGTTCGGCGGCGCACAGATCGCACGCAACCGCGATGGCGTGCTGTCGGCGGCGACCGAGCCACGAAAGGACGGCACTGCACAGGGGTACTGACGTCAGCACAACGCACGAGGAGCCGGCCCGCGATTGGTTCAGACGCGTGACCGAGTTAGTCGCCGCCGGCAGCCCGCGCCTGCTGTCTCGCCTCCGCCGGCGACCGCCCTTCGCGGAGCACGGCATCGACGAACAGCTCGCCGGCGCGGTACGACGACCGCACCATCGGGCCCGACGCACAGTAGAGGAAGTCGAACTCGGTCTCGGCCACCTCACGCCACGTCTCGAAGACGTCCGGGTGAACGTACTCGAAGACGTCCAGGTGTGACCGAGACGGCTGGAGGTACTGGCCGAACGTGACGACGTCGACGCCCACTTCACGGAGGTCCCCGAGGGTTCGGTACACCTCGTTGGCGTACTCGCCGACGCCGAGCATGAGGCTCGTCTTCGTGTACACGTCGGCCGTGCGGTCGATCCGGTCGAGCACCGACAGCGACTGCTCGTAGGTGGCACGCCGATCGCGAACCGGCCACTGGAGGCGCTCTACCGTCTCGACGTTGTGGGCGATCACGTCTGGGCCCGCCTCGACGATGCGGTCGACCGCATCTGGGTCGCCTTGGAAGTCGGGGATAAGTGTCTCGACGAGGACGTCTGCGTCGCGTCGTTTGATCGCACGAATCGTCTCTGCGAAGTGTGCGGAGCCGCCGTCGGCGAGGTCGTCGCGGTCGACGGACGTCAACACGACGTAGTCGAGCCCGATCTCGGCGACTGCGTCGGCGACGTTCGCCGGCTCTTCGGGATCGAGCGGCTCCATGCCGCCGGTCGCGACGTCACAGAAGTTACAGCCGCGCGAGCAGCGGTCGCCCATGAGCATGAACGTGGCCGTTCCCGGTCCGTCGTGGCCCCCGGACCAGCACTCGCCCATGTTCGGGCAGTTGGCCTCCTCACAGACGGTGTGGAGATTTCGGTCCCGAAGGGTCTCTTTGATCTCCGTGAACCGACTGCCCGAGGGCGGACGAGACTTCAGCCAGTCCGGCTTCCTGCGTCCGCGGTTCATACGCTCGATTCGAGAGCCGCGTGCAAAAGCGTGCGGGTCGGGGACACACCGGCCGCGGGCTCACGCCAGGTCGGCGGCGTCGACGACCGTCGCAAACTCCTCGCGTAAGTGTGCGAGCGCCACCCGATGTGACGTCTCGGCGTCGATGCGCTCCCCGTCTGGCGTCTCTCGGTCGTGCGTCGCGGTCGCGTCGGCAACGACGCACACGTCGTATCCGCGATTTTCGGCCATGCGAACCGTCGTCGAGACGCAGTGGTCCGTCGTGAGTCCACAGACGACGAGCGTCTCGTGGTCCGCCTCGCGGAGCCACGCGTCGAGGTCGGTGTCGACGAACGCGCCGTTCACCGACTTCTCGAACGTCGCCTCGCCGTCTGCGGGTGCCGTCTCGGGCTTCCAGGCGAATCCCGGCGCGTCGGGACGGAGCGGCGAGTCGGGCTCGGTCGACGCGTGTCTGACGTGTGCGACCGGTCTGTCGGCGGCACGCCAGCGCGCGAGCAGGTCCGCGGCGGTCGCCTCGGCGTCCGGGTTGTTCCGTGTGCCCCAGCCAGGGGCGTCAAAGCCGACTTGGAAGTCGACGAGCACGAGCACCGCGTCCTCAGTCATCGCTCACGCCGGCGGCCGTCTCCGGAGCCTCATGGGGGCTGCGAGCGTCGTCGGCGAGACGACGCCAGGCGCCCGGTTCGAGCAGCGGCTCGGGTGCCTTCGGGTGCGCTCGCGTCGGCGCTAAGGGACACTCGCTCGGACTCTGCGTCTCGTCCTCGCGGAAGAGGTACTGTTTCCACTCGCGGTCACTCTCGACCCCCCAGTCGCCGAGGTCAGCGTGCGGGCACACGCCGTCGTACGCTTCCATGCGAGTTTGGATGACGTCGCGAGCGCGCTGGCCGGCCTCGGTGTCCGCCGTGATCCCTTCGAAGACGGCTCGCGGCTGGAACGTTATCTCGAGGCCGATGGGCGAGTACCGGCTCAGCCGCTCGTCGTAGAAGGGGGCCCGAGAGGTCGGAAACATCGGCTCGCCGGCGAAACAGAACTCCCATCGGGGGTCGTCTGGGTCCGTCGGGATGGCTTCGGGCCACGGCTCCGGGTCGTGGACGTGGAGAAACTCGAGCACGTGCCAGAGCCGCTCGTGGTACTCCGCCTCGGTGGCGTCGTCGTCGAACGGGGCAAAAAAGACCGCGAGCGGCGCCCGGTCGGCGTGGTCTCGGTACGTGTCGAGGTACTCCGCGAGCGTGTCACGGAATCGGAGCAACGCCGTGGGGTCGGTCGTCGACGCACACGCCGCGTACAGGAGGTCGCCCTCGCGTTCGACGTCGATGCCGAAGTAACACGGAAACGGCGAGCCGTCTCGCTCGCCGAGCATCGACTCGCGGAACGTTCGGTAGTGGTCCTGTAGCCACCCGGGGGCGTCGTCGAGCCGCGCGTGGAGCGTCTCCTGGTCCAACAGCACACCTTCGGTGCCGGGCTCGTTCATACGACTGGGTGGGGACACGCGGGCTTTTGTGTTTCGACCAGGGTAGGGCGGTGAGAACGGCCCACCGGTCGGTGGGGTGTGCCGGCCAGTCGTACACGGTTTCTGTGGTACTTGTACACGAAATACTTAGGGACGGTGGGCGAGAGCCTCTCGGTAGGTGCCACCACATGCCAGGAAACGTCTTTCCTCGGTCGGAGTACGAACGGCGGGTCGAACGGACGCGAGCCCGGCTCGAGGCGCGCGACCTCGACGCGCTCGTCGTGTCCGACCCGGCGAACATGAACTACCTCACCGGGTACGACGGCTGGTCGTTCTACGTCCACCAGGCCGTCGTCCTCACCCGCGAACACGACGAGCCCGTCTGGGTCGGCCGCGACATGGACGCGAACGGGGCCCGCGCGACGACGTGGCTCGCCGAGCCCAACGTCCGCGCCTACAGCGACGACCACGTTCACTCTCCACACGACCGCCACCCGATGGACGTCCTCGCGACCGTTCTGGCCGACCTCGACGTGGAGACCGGCCGAGTCGGCGTCGAAATGGACGCGGCGTACTTCACCGCACGAGCGTACGAGCGACTCCGGTCGCGACTCCCCGAGGCAACACTCGTCGACGCGGATCTCCTCGTGAACTGGCTGCGCATCGAGAAGTCGGACCGCGAGATCGCCTACATGGAGGAGGCTGCGCGCATCTCAGAGGACGCGATGATGGCGGGGATAGACGCCATCGAGCCCGGTGTGCCCGAGTACGAGGCGGCCGCCGCGATATACGACCGGCTGATCCGCGGCACGGACGAGTACGGGGGCGACTATCCCGCCATCGTCCCGCTGATGCCCGCCGGCGACCACACGGGGACGCCACACCTCACCTGGAGCGACCGCGAGTTCGCGTCCGGCGACCCGGTGTTGATCGAACTCTCCGGCTGCCGACACCGGTACCACGCGCCGCTCGCGCGGACCGCCTTCGTCGGCGACCCGCCGGCGGCAGTCGAGGAGACGGCGGAGATCGTCGTCGAAGGGATGGAAGCCGCCCTCGACGCCGCCGAACCGGGCGTCACCTGCGAGGCGGTCGAGACCGCCTGGCGCGAGACCATCGCCCGGTACGGCGTCGAGAAGGCCGACCGGATCGGGTACTCGATGGGGCTCGGCTACCCACCAGACTGGGGCGAACACACCGCGAGCCTCCGCCCCGGCGACGAGACCGTCCTCGAGGAGGGGATGACCTTCCACGTGATCCCGGGTCTGTGGGAGGACGCGTTCGGCGTCGAACTCAGCGAGACGTTCCGGGTCACGAAGACGGGCGCGGAGACGCTCGCCGAGTTCCCGCGTCGACTGTTCACCGTGTGAGCAACGAGCGGGCCTCAGTCGCCGTCGGTCGGTGCCGCGACCAGGTTCCGTAGATCCCCTGACGTTGCGCCGTCGTCGAGCGCCTCGAGATTCTCGGCGACGATGTCAGCGAGCCGCTCCCAGTGACGCGGCGTGTGACCGCCGGTGTGTGGCGTGATCAGACAGTTCTCGAGGTCCCACAGCGGGTGGTCACCCGGCAGCGGCTCGGGGTCGGTGACGTCGAGTGCCGCACCGCGGATACCGCTCGTTCGGAGCGCGGACACCAACGCGTCCGTGTCGACGATGCCGCCACGGGCCGCGTTGACGACGACCGCGTGTGGGGGGAGCGTTGCGAGCTCTGCGGGACCGATCAGCGCACGCGTCGCCTCCGTCAGCGGACAGGCGAGGACGACGTAGTCACTTCGCGCGAGCGCGTCGTGAATCGCGTCCGATTCGAAGCCGATCACCTCGTCGGTCGGACCGCCTTTCGACGGCGTGTACCGGACGCCGATCGTCTCGACGTCGAACCCGGCCAGGCGGTCGACGACGTGGGTCCCGATCGACCCGAGTCCCACCACGGTGACGGTGCTGCCGGCGAACTCGAACGACTGGAAGTGACGCCACTCCCCACGTTGCTTGCGTCGCCACCCCTCGTGGAGCCGTCGGGCGAAGATGAGCATATTGGCGATCGTCTGCTCGGCGATCCCCGGCGCGTGGATTCCGCCGGCGTTGGTGACGGCGACGCCACGGTCGGTGAGGGCGTCGACGGGAACGTGGTCGGTTCCCGCGAAGGTACACGCGAACAGGTCGAGCCGGTCGGCGTCGTCAAGCATCGCCTCGTCGACGGTGATCCCGGTGACGACCCGCGCGTCGGACACGAGCGCGCGCTCCTCAGCCGGCGTCCGGGCGAGCCGGACCGTGTGCGCTGGGAGTCGCGCTCGAAGCGCCTCCGCGTACGATTCCATCGACAGTCCCTCGGTCCCCTCACGGAGTACGACGACAGCTGGCGTCTGGGTCATGGTGGATTCGCCGCCGCGCGGCGGTGGATGCGGGCGATTGGCCGGAGCGGTACTTACCACTTTTGTAGTCTTCGTATACGATCATCGTGTACTCTTAAGTCACGCCGCGTGCCACGAGGGCGTATGACACGAAGCGGCTCGACGCCGTCGACCGACGCACGGCTCATCGACCTCCGGCGGGAGCTGCACCGACGCCCGGAGCCGGGGTGGCGCGAGTTCGAGACGACGGCCAGACTCGTCGAGGAGATCGAGGCCATCGGAGTCGACGAGCTGGCGGTCGGACGAGAGGCGTACGATCCGGCCGACCGCATGGCCGTCCCCGATCCGGAGACGATCGAGCCGTGGATCGAGCGAGCGCGGGAGCGCGACGTGCGTGCCGACGTCCTCGAACGCACCCGCGGCGGCGTCACCGGGTGTGTCGCCGTCCTCGACCGCGGTGCGGGACCGTCGGTCGGCCTGCGGGTGGACATCGACGGTCTCCTGATCGCGGAGGCGACCGACGAGGACCACCGACCGGCCGAGGCCGGGTTCCGCTCCGCCGTAGACGGCACGATGCACGCCTGCGGTCACGACGTCCACATGACATGGGGGATCGCCGTCCTCAAGGCGGTCGCTGCGAGCGACTTCCAGGGGCGGCTCGTGGTCTTTTTTCAGCCCGCAGAGGAGCTGAGCGGCGGTGGACGCCCGATGGCCGAGAGTCGGTTCGCCGCCGACCTCGACGCCCTCTTCGCCGCACACGTCGGGCTCGACCACCCGACCGGTACGGTCGTCGCCGGGATCGAACGCCCGCTCGCAATGGCACACGTCGACGCGACGTTCGAGGGCACGTCGGCACACGCCGGGAAGACGCCAGCGGCGGGAGACAACGCCATGCAAGCGCTCGGAACCGCCATCTCGAACGCCTACGGGATTCCCCGTCACGGCGACGGAATGACCCGCGTGAACGTCGGCTACGCCGAGGCCGGCAGCGCCAGCAACGTGATCGCGGACCACGCACACGTCGAGGCCGAGGCACGCGGCGAGACCACCGCGCTGAAAGAGTACGCCAAGTCTCGACTGGAGCGAGCCTTCCGCGGCGCGGCCGAGTCACACGGCTGTACGCTCGCGTTCGACGTCGTCAGCGAGTCGCCGCGGGCCGACAGCGACCCGGCGTTGATCGACCACGTCGCCGAGACGGCCGCCGGTGTGTCTGGCGTCGAGACGGTGCTCGACACCGCGGACTTCGGCGCGAGCGAGGACGCGACGTTCCTGATGGAGCGCGCGCAGGCCGACGGCGGAGTGGCGACGTACCTCGTCGTGGGGACCGACCACCCCGGAGCACACCATACGCCGACGTTCGACGTGGACGAACGAAGCATCCAGATCGGTGCTGACGTTCTCAGCGAGGCCGTACTCGGCTTCGGCGACCGGTGAACGGTGCGGGCTCAGGTCGCCGTCGCCGCCGGCGCAGCGGCGGCGATCGCCTCCTCGAAGATGCCGATGCCGAGGTCGATCTCGCGCGGGGTCGAATCGAGCGGCGGCAGCAGCCGGATCGTCTTCTTTCCGCAGCCGAGCGTGAGGAGCCCGCGTGAGAGCGCCGCTTTGACGACAGCGTCGCGCCGCTCGGGCGTGTCGAACTCCACCGCCAGCATCAGCCCCTTCCCGCGGACGTCGACGACGTGGTCCGGGGCCCCGTCTCCGAGAAGTTCTCTGGCCTGGCGGCCGCGTTCGGTCGCGTTCGCGAGGAGGCCGTGGTCGCGGATGGCCTCGATCGTGAACGTGCCCATCATCGACGCGAGGAGGTCGCCGCCGCCGAACGTCGAGCCCAGTCGGTTCTTCTCGTCGGGAAAGAGTGACGACCGCCCGACGGTGGCGCCGACGCGAAGCGCCTTCGCCGCACAGATCACGTCGGGTTCGAGGTCGTAGTGCTCGGCCGCCCAAAACCGACCCGTGCGGCCGACGCCCGACTGGACCTCGTCGACGACGAGCGGGATGTCGTACTCGTCGGTGACCGCCCCGACCTCGGCCATGAACGACTCGCTCGGGAAACGATATCCACCGACTCCCTGGATCGGCTCCAACACGACGAACGCCACCTCTGCGGGGTCGACGTGGCCGCCCTCTGGCGTGAGCGCGCGTCTGAGTCGCGACCCCTCGCCGGTGAAGAAGCCGCACGCACACGTCTCGGGGGTGCAGCTGCGGTCAGCACAGAACGGCACCGTCTCGATGCCGGCGACCTCGGGGTAATGACGGGTGTACACCGACTTGGACTTGGTGAGCGAGAGCGTCCCGAGGGTGCGACCGTGAAAGCTGCCACCGAAGGCGTAGCCGCGCGTGGCCGCCGGATTCGCGTCGTGGGCGATCTTCACTGCGTTCTCGATCGCCTCTGCGCCGGAGTTCGAAAGAAACACCGTGTCGAGCCCGAACGACTCGGAGACGTCGGTGAGGCGGTCCATGAGCTGTGCCGACCCCGGAAACGGCGCGGCGTCGGGATCGGGGCCGGAGCCGAAGTAGAGGTCCTGGCCGGCGATCTTCATCGGCTCGACGAGGTCGAACGCGGCGAGTCGGTCGAGCACCTTCTCGTTGTTGTAGCCGAGCGGTGCCGCCCCGATGTGACAGGTGAAGTCCATGAGTACGTTCCCGTCGACGTCGGTGACGAACGGTCCGTGTGCCTCCGCGGTCACGTCCCAGACGAAGTCGTGTGAGTACTCGCTCGGGGCGGCGTGATCACGGTAGCGCTCGACCCACTTCGCGGCGTTCGGGCCCGGCAACCCGTCGGTGTCCGGCACGGCGGTGTCCCGATCCATACACAGTAATCGTATACACAGTCAATTAAAAGTATCTCTCAGTGTCGACGGGTGCCGCCACCGATCGGCGTCGGCCCGACGCGTCACCGGTCACGCTTCGGCGCGCGCCGAACGTAGCGGGAGCTCGGCGTGGTCACGCCGCAGTCGAGAGCGCCGAGGTACGGCGTCGCCGACGCCGGTCACTCGGACGAGCGGTGGCCGGGCGTCCACGTCGTCGACAGCTCGCGGTGGGTGTACGAGGCGGCGTCCTCGCCGCTGTAGGTCGCCACGAGGTGACCGTCGCCTTCGAGGTAGTACTTCGTCGTCGTGAGCCCCTCGAGCCCGACGGGGCCGCGAGCGTGTACCTTCCCCGTCGAGATGCCCACCTCGGCGCCGAGTCCGTATCGGTACCCGTCCGCAAATCGCGTCGACGCGTTGTGGAAGACGCTGGCGGCGTCGACGCCGGTCATGAACGTCTCTGCGGTCTCGGCGTCTTCGGTGAGGATGGACTCCGTGTGTTTCGAGCCGTGACGGTTGACGTGTGTGACCGCGTCGTACACGTCGTCGACGACACGGATCGAGAGTTCGAGGTCGCCGTACTCGGTGTCCCAGTCCGCGTCGGTCGCTGGGTCGACGTCGACGACCGCGCGCGTCCGGTCGTCGCCGCGAACCGTGACGCCGGCCGCCTCGTACCGATCGACGAGGGTCGGGAGCAGGTCGCCTGCGACGTCGTCGTCGACGAGCAGCGTCTCCACCGCGTTACACACGGCGGGATACTGCACCTTTGCGTCGTAGGCGACGTCGGCGGCCATCGATAGGTCGGCGTCGGCGTCGACGTAGACGTGACAGACGCCCTCCGTGTGTCCCAACACCGGAATGCTCGTCGCGTCCTGGATGTACGAGACGAACGCGGAGGACCCGCGCGGCATCACGAGGTCCACGGCGTCGTCGCGCTCGAGCACGCGGTCGACGTCCTCGTGCGCTTCGATCAGCTGGATCCACCCGTCCGGAACCCCGGCGGCCGCGGCGGCCTCGCGCAGCCACTCGTACAGCGCGCGATTCGACTCGCTCGCCTCGCTGCCGCCCTTGAGGATGACGGCGTTCCCCGACTCGAGCGCGAGCGCCGCGATCTGGACGAGCGCGTCGGGCCGCGACTCGAACACCGCGGCGACGACTCCGATCGGCACGGTCACCTCGTAGAGCTCGAGCCCGTCGTCGAGCTCGCGGGCGGCGACCGTCCGACCGAGCGGGTCCTCGAGTGCGGCCACCGACTCCACCATCGCCGCGATGTCGTCCACCTTCGCTGCGTCGAGCCGCAGCCTGTCGACGAGCGCCGCCGAATACTCCCCCCGCTCGAGGAGCGCCTCGGCGCGCTCGACGTCCGTCTCGTTGGCCGCGAGGACGTCGTCGGTGTGCGCACGCAGCGCGTCTGCCATCGCCGCGAGCGCCTCGTCGCGCGTCGTCTCGTCCGTGTTCGCGAGCCGCAGCGCGGCGTCTCGTGCCGCGGCGATCTGTTCGTCTGTCGTCGTGTGCGTGTCACTCATCGCTGTCGTCACCTCGGTACCGAACCCGCCGCCCCGGCTCGCCGACGAGCTCGATGTGGTCGTCTCGCGCCGAGACGCCGCCGTGCTCCGTTGCGTCTCGCGGGACGAATATCGTGCCGACGGACGCGCCGTCTGCGATGCGTTCGAGGACGTTTGGGTCCGCAGAGCCGGCAATTATCGCGGGTACCCCGTGCTCGCTGGCGTCGCGGGCCGCCTCTACTTTCGTGTCGATGCCGCCGAACTCGACGGCTCCCGTCTCGTCGACGATCCGGCTGACGGCCTCGTAGTTGTCGTCGACCGCCTCGATGCGTCTCGCGTCGGGATCGTGTTTGGGATTCCCCGTGTACACGCCGTCAACGTCGGTGAGCGTCACGAGCAGATCGATGTCGATGCCGGTCGCGATCGCCGCCGATATCATGTCGTTGTCGCCGATCTGCAGCTCGTCGGTCGCGACGGCGTCGTTCTCGTTGACGATCGGGACGACGTCCCACTCGAGGAGCGTCTCGACCGTCGTCCGGAGGTTCTCGAACCGCTCCGGGGTGTGAAAGTCCGTCCGCGTCACCAGGATCTGTGCCACCGTCTGGTCGAAGCGGTCGAAGCTCTGGGTGTAGTGGCGCATTAGGTGGCTCTGGCCGACCGTCGAGAGCGCCTGACTCCGCTCGAGGGTGTCGGCGTCGCGGCCGATCAAGCCCATGCCGGCGCCGACCGCCCCCGAAGAGACGAGCACGACGGACTTCCCGTGCTCGCGAAGCGACATCACCTCGGCGACGATCTCGTCGAGTTTGACGCGGTCGAGTCGCGACGCGTCGTCGGTCAGCGAGTTCGTCCCCGTCTTCACGAGCACCCGCTCGGCGTCTGCGGCTCGCTCGCGGGCGCGCTCGACGATCGTCGCGTCAACCGCGTCGACCGAGCCGGCGTCGCTCATTCCTCGAACGCCTCCGCGATCTCCCGTGACCGCCGCTCTGCGGCACCGACGGCGTCGGCGACGGCGCGATCCGCGTCGCTCTCCCAGAGCACCTCCATCCCCTCGATGGTCGTCCCGTTCGGCGAGCAGACCGCGTCGACGAGCTCGTCGACCGTCCGGTCGTCGCGGAGCACGGTCGCCGCGGCACCACGGAAGGTCTGTGCGGCGAGCCGCTCGGCCTGCGTGGGGTCGAGTCCGCCCTCGATCCCGGCCGTCTTCACGGCGTCGATCAGGTAGAAGACGAACGCCGGTCCGCTCCCGTTGACGGCCGTGGCGACGTCCATGAGCGACTCGTCGACCTTGGCGACGGTACCCATCGCCTCGAGGAGGGTTCGAACCTCCTCGGAGAGCCCCTCGTGTGTCGCGGCGGCGGCCATCTCGCCGAACTCGGCCGCGAGGTTCGGCATCACGCGGACGACCGTCGCGTCGGTACGCGCCGACACGAACGATCGCGAGACACCGGCCGCGAGGGTGACGAGCGTCTGGTCCGCGGTCAGGTCGAGCCCCGCGAGCACCGTGTCGACGAGGTCGGGTTTGACCGCCAGGACGACGATCGGGTCGACGGCGGCAGCGGGGTCCGCCGTCGTCTGCAACGCGCTGTCGGCGACCGACTCACGCGCCGCCTCGTCGGGGTCGATCGCCGTCACGTCGTACTCGTCGTGCTGTCCGAGGCCCTTCACAAACGCGCCGCCCATGTTGCCACAGCCGACGACGCTCACCCGTGTCATCTCGGCGTCCCTACTCCGGCGGGGAATATACGATCTGTGGTCTGGCGGCGTCCGACTCCCGCCCCGGCGACCGTACCGTTCGAACCGTCGGGTCACCACAGCGCGCGGCCTCGATTCGGACTGCCGCCCCCAGCGCACGCCACCTGTCTGCGTGCCGGAATATCTATACCGGTGGCTCTCACCACGACAGACGATGGCACAACGACTGGGGGTCGTCCCCGCGGAGGTCAGCGACCTCGTATCGCCGTACGCCGGGTATCGCGTCGCCGTCGACGACGAGTACGACACCAACGTGGGTGAACTCATCGAGGACGCCAGAGACGTCGAGGACGCAGACGTCGGTATCGTCGGCATCCCGTTCGACGCCGGCTGTGTCGCCGGGCCACGCGGCTCCCGCGCCGGCCCCGAAGGCGTTCGCGATCGGCTGACACACGGCACCTGTTACAACCCCGAGATCGACGTCGACATCAGCGAGGGTATCGATGTCGTCGACTACGGCGACGTCGACGCGCTGCAAACGGACCTCGAGGCGACCCACGAGCGGGTCGAGCGCGTGCTCACGGCGGTGACCGACTCCGGAGTCGTCCCGTTCAGCATCGGTGGTGACCACTCGCTGACGTACCCGACCGCGAAGGCGATGATGAACGCGGTCGACGGCCCGGTCGGGGTAATAAACGTCGACGCCCACCACGACGTGCGGCACTCACACGGCGGCGAGCGCTCTGCTGGGACGCCGTTCCGCCGGCTGCTCGAAGACGACGCAGACCAGCTCGCGGGCGAGAACTTCGTCGAGCTGGGGCTCTCTGGGTGGCACAACGCCAAGTACTACCTCGACTGGGTACACGACATCGGTGCCACCGTGGTGACGGCTCGGGAGGTACACAAGTCGGGCGTCGACGACGCCGCGGCGCGCGCGATGGAGGCGGCGACCGACGGCACGGAGGCCGTCTTCGTCTCGTTCGACGTCGACGTCCTCGACGCCGGATCGGCACCCGGCACGTGCGCGCCGAGCCCCGGCGGGCTCCTTCCGTGGCAGCTTCTCGAGCTGGCGTATCAGTTGGGCCGCCACGAGCTCGTCCGTGGCGCAGACCTCATGGAGGTCGCCCCACCGCTCGACCCGACGGGTGCGACCACCGCGGTCGGCGCGGCCGTCGTCACCCAGTTCATCGGCGCTCGAAAGGCAGCCGACGCGGTGCGGTGAGCCCCGGCCGTCACCGCTCGGCCGGCGACGTCCGAGAGACCTGTCGGACGGGCTAAACTACACATTTATTGTGTGTAGTCGAAGTTTAGTACACATAAGTCGTGTCTGGAGTCACCAAGATTTATGTACTACCTCTCAGTACGTTTGTGCGAGACGATGACAGACACAGACTCCGGATCGGGCGCGAGCGATCGTCGGACGTTTCTCAAGGCGGGCGGGACCAGTGTCGTCGGACTCGCCGGGCTCTCGGGCTGTCTCACCGGTGGTGGCGACACGACCGAGGGCGGGGAGTCGGGAGGCGGCGACGGCGGCGACGAGAGCGAGAGCGGCGACGGCGCCAGGGACTTCGGTGGAGCCGAACTCAACGTGATGGTAAACGTCGGGGCGATCGACACCATCCACAAGCAACACCTCATCCCGCGGGTCGAAGAAAAGTACAACCTCACGATCAACACGACGACGGCGGTCACGACCGAGCAGCTGACACAGATCGAGGCGAATCCGGAGAACCCACCGGACGTCATCGTGCCGGACGTCATCGGCATCGAGCGGGCCTCCCGCGAGGGGTGGCTCGAGCCACTCACCGACCACACAGACCTCGTTCCACAGGTCGAGAACATCTACGACAAGTTCGTCCACTACGACGGTGTCGCCGCCTCGTGGGAGGTCGGCGAGGTGCTGCCGGTGATCAACTCGGACGCGTGGGACTCGACGCCGACGTCACACGCAGAGCTGATGAAAAATGCGGACTCGACCGCTGTGGTACCGTTCTCGTGGTCCGCCGGACCCTACCTTCTGTTGATGGCGTCGGCCATCGCCACCGGCGAGTCGTTCGACTCCCGGCTGGACGTCGACGCTGGGTTCGCGTGGCTCGAGGAGAACTTCGCACCGAACGTCAGCTCCGAGTACGGCGGCGTCGCCTCCGCGAAACAACAACTCGCCAGCGGTAACGTCGACACGCTGAACCTGTTCTGGGACTACATGGTGTTCGACATGTTCGAGAACGATCAGCCGATCGACTCGCTCTTCCGGCTCGATCCGACTGGCATCGCGTTCGCCGAGTCGGTAGCCGTGACGCAGAACGCGAACAACATGGAGGCCGCACTCGTCTACGCGAACGAGTGTCTCTCACCGACGTTCCAGGAGACGGCCTCCGCAGAGATGGGGTGCGGAGTGACGAACCAGAACGCGGCGGTCGACGACACGGCGCTCGAGTTCGGTGCGACTACCGCCGACGAGTTCGACCAGCTCACGTTCCCCGACTTCCAGTACATCTGGGAGAACCGTGACAGCTGGTCTGAGCGGTACAACTCGCTGTTCCAATAACGTCGATCCTGGCTTACACATCAATGCAACGTGCAGCCGGCACCGGAGTTGCCATCGAGTACGAAGACGTAACGAAGACGTTCGGCGACGTCACCGCAGTCGACGGGGTCTCCTTCGCGGTCGAAGACGGCGAGCTCCTCGCCCTGTTGGGCCCGTCGGGGTCCGGCAAGACGACGACGCTCAGGATGCTCGCCGGCTTCGAGACCCCGACGAGCGGCACGATATCGCTGGCCGGCGACGACGTGACCCGCGTCCCGACGCACAAACGCGACACCGGTATGGTGTTTCAAGACTACGCGCTGTTCCCGCACATGACCGTCGGCGAGAACGTCGCGTTCGGGCTCGAACGACAGGGCGTCCCCGCCGACGAGGCCCGAGAGCGCATCGAGGAGGTGCTCGCGCTCGTCGACCTCGCCGGGTTCGCCGACCGCGACCCCAAGACGCTCTCTGGAGGCCAACAACAGCGCGTCGCCACGGCCCGAGCCATCGCGATCGAGCCGGAGGTACTGCTGATGGACGAGCCGCTCGGGGCGCTCGACAAGCGGCTCCGGGACCAGCTCGAGGTGGAGCTCACCGAGATCCAAGCCGACCTCGGGATCACCACGCTCTACGTGACACACAACCAGGAGGAAGCGCTCACCATCGCCGACCGAATCGCCGTCATGAACGACGGCCGGATCGAGCAGATCGCCTCGCCGATGGAGGTGTACGAGGAGCCCGCCACGGAGTTCGTCGCCGACTTCATCGGCGACACCAACTTCCTCGAGGGCGACCTCCACGAGGCCGCAGACGGGCGCGTGGTGCTCGAGACGACGACCGGCGAGCTCGAGGTCAACGCCGGCACCGCACCCGCAGACGGGGGCGGGCGGGTGTTCGTCCGACCCGAGAAGCTGACCGCCCACGACCCCGCGACGACCACCGCGACGCAGAACACGCTCCCCGGACACGTCGACCGTCGCCTCTTTCTCGGCTCGAAGGTGCGGTACTTCGTCGACGTCGACGGGCGTCAGGTCGTCGTCGACGAGTCGAACCGACACGCGTCGTCCATCCACGACGTCGGAGACGAGGTGACGCTCGCCTGGAGCGTCCAAGACACGCGGCTCGCGAGCGGGTGATTCGATGAGTCAACGTCGGTTCACGGCGGAACTCGAGCGCGTGAACGGCCGCCTCTCGGCGCTCGTGCGAGCCTACCGAGAGACGCGACTCGGGAAGTACGGGCTCCTCGCGCCGACGCTCGCGTTCGTCGCCGTCGTGATGGTGTTTCCGACGGCGATCCTCGTGAGCTACAGCTTCAACCCGTACGACGGCGGGACGGTCGGCGTCGGCGTGACGCTCGCACACTACGTTCGCGCGTTCACCACACCGCTGTACCAACAGACGCTGTTCCGAACGGTGTGGATCGCCGCAGCCGTGACAGCGATCGACTTCGTGCTCGGCTTCCCGCTGGCGTACGCCGCCGTCCGGAAGGGCGGCTGGGTTGGCAAGCTCATCGTGATCGCGACGCTCGCGCCACTGACAATAGACCTCGTCGTTCGGTCGTTTGGCTGGTTCATCCTGCTGAACGGCAGCGGGGTGATCAACTCGACGCTGGTCACACTGGGGATCGTTTCGGCCGAGAACGCCCCGAAGCTGCTGTTCAACGAGGTGGGGATCGTCATCGGACTCGCGCACGTCATGTTACCGTTCATGGTGTTTCCGATCATCAACGTGTTACACACGATCCCACACGAGCTAGAAGAGGCGGCGCAGAGCCTCGGGGCGAACCGTGCGACCACCTTCACCCGCGTGCTGGTGCCGCTCGCGCTCCCCGGCATAAGCGCCGGGGTGTTGATCACCTTCGTCGTCTCGCTGGCGTCGTACGTCACCCCCGCCCTGTTGGGTGGCGGCGTCCGGGTCATCCCGGTCGTGATCACGGAGACGTTCACGAGCACCAGTAACTGGCCGTTCGCGAGCGCGCTGTCGATGATCCTCGTCGCGGTGGCGCTCGTCGTCATCGTCGGCTACCAGCGCGTCCTCAGCCGGCTCGACGGTGTGGGGGGTGTCTGACCGTGGCGACCGCCTCCGACCCGAACCGGTGGCTGGACTGGCTGCTCGCGAGGGCCGGCTCCGTCGGCTACCAGACGCTCGTGTACGGCACCGTCGCCTTCCTGCTCGCGCCGCTCGCGATCGTCGTCGTGATCTCGTTCCAGCAGTCGGCGTACGCGACGTGGCCGCCGGAGGGGTTCACCCTTCGACACTATGCAGCACTGCCCGAACAGCTCGGCTTCCTCGGGGTCCGCGAGGCGCTGCTCGTGAGCGTCGAGCTCGCGGTCGCGACCGGAATCGTCTCGACCGTGCTCGGCGCACTGGCCGCCTTCGCCATCGTCCGCTACGAGTTCAAGTACCAGACCGCGCTGGAGACGGTGCTCATCTCGCCGCTCATCTACCCGTGGATCGTCGTCGGCCTCTCGCTGCTGTTGTTCCTCAACCGGCTCGGCGACGCCCTCGGGGTGACCGTGCAGCTCGGCTTTTTCACCCTGCTTCTCGGACACGTGATGTTCACGCTGCCGTACCCGATCCGAACGGTCGGCGCGAGCCTCCAGAACTACGACCACTCACTCGAGGAGGCCGCCCAGAACCTCGGTGCGACCGAACTCGAGTCGTACGTACGCGTCACGCTCCCGCTCATCCAGCCGGGGCTGGTGAGTGGGTTCGTCTTCGCGTTCATCCTCTCGTTTAACCAGTACATCGTCTCGCTGTTCCTCTCCGGGTCGGAGCTCACGACGATGCCGCTCGTCCTGTTCAGTCTGTTTTACAACACGGCTCCGGCGACGCTGGCGGCTATCGCGACGCTGTTGATGGCCGGCATCCTGACCGTGATCGGCGTCGTTGAGTACGTGTTCGGCATCAGCGAGTTCATGTGAGCCGTCGCCGAGGGAGTTAACGGGGCCGCCGTCGTTCGAGCACGTGTGACCGACGCCACCGACGACGTGTATCGCCTCGCGGAGATGACCTGGGAGGAGGTCGAGGCGGCGATCGAAACGACGCGTACGCTACTGCTTCCGGTCGGGAGCACGGAACAGCACGGGACGCACATGCCGCTCGGCGTCGACGTGTTCATGCCGGAGGCGATCTGCGAGCGGGTCGCCGCCGCGACGGGGTGTCTCCTCGCTCCGCCGATCTGGTACGGAGTGAGCCCACACCACACGTTCAAGCCGGGGACGTTCACCGTCGAGAGCGAGACGTTCCAGCGGTACGTCCGCGACGTCTGCGTCTCGGCGGGCGAGTGGGGCGTCGAGAACGTCCTGCTCGTCAACGGCCACTACCTGGTACAGGACCCAGAGCTCGAGGTCGTCGTGCGCGAACTCACGACGGACCACGGCCTCCGCGCGTTCCACGTGCCGCTCGTGTCCGTGTTCGAAGACGTCGCGACCGCCACGCGGACAAGCGAGGTGTCGTTTCACGCCGCGGAGTTCGAGACGAGCCTGATGCTCGCGGTCGCTCCCGACCTCGTCGACCTGGAGGCCGCGGAGGCGGTCGACCCCCCCGACGACGCCGTGCCGCTCACCGACTACGACGCGTACGGCGACAACCGGGTCGGCTGGGCGCTCTCACCGGGGCGGATGGACGCGCTGACGCACACCGGGAGCCTCGGGGACCCGACCGCGGCGACCGAAGCGAACGGACGAGCGCTGGTCGAGGCGGCCGTCGAGAACGTGGTCACGCTCGTCGACGCCCTCGCAGACACGCGCGCGTGAGCCGTCCACAAGGCGTCACTTCGTCAGCGTCCGGAGCGTCTGCTCGTCCGGTCCGTCGCCGTCTTCGAGCGCGCTCGCGAGCTCGTCGACCCGCGAGTTGAGACTCTCACGGACCGCTCCGGGGGTGAACTCCTCGGACATCGAGAGCAGCCGGACAAACGCGCGAAGCTCCTCGTCGGTGATGCGTTCGAACTCGTCGGCTTCGATCTTCTCGATCACCTCGTCGACGTCGATCTGGCCGACGGGTTCGACGTTGAACTCGACGGTGACCATCCGGTAGTCCGACCCGGCGAGCCGTTGTTCGGACTTCGCGACCCCCTCTGAGAGCATGTCCTTGAACGGCGTGTGATAGCCCATCGTCCCGAGGTGTAAGAAGCCGAGCATGTCGGTTATCCCGCGGGTGTACGACTCGCGGTCCGCGTCGTCCGGGTCGAAGACCGTCTTCCGGTCGCGGTCTTCGAGACACTCGTACAGGATGCTGAAGTCGAGGATCGCGTTGCGGACGCGTCGGCGAATTCGGTTCCGCTTCTGTTTTCGCGAGTGCTCGGTGTAGTCGGTCTTGCGACCGAGCAGAAAGTCGCGGTCCGAGGGCGTCAAAATTCCACGCGGACGGTCGGCGTCGGCCGCCAGCTCCAGCGACCCGGGCAGCTCGTCCTGTGACATGGATGAAACCCCGTGGGTGAGTGGATTAACCTTTGTGGTCAGATCGTCGATGGAGGCCCGTCGGGAGCGTCTCGGGGCGATCCGGGCCCACTCGGCGCGGAGGCGACGGGCCACGCTCGAGTCACGGCACAGACGTCACGGCCGGTCCTCGGCGACCGCGGTGACGCAGGCGGTCAGGAGTTCGACACCGATGTCGAGCGACCGCTCGTCGACGTCGAACGTCGGCGTGTGGTGTGCCGTCGGGTGGTCCGTCCCGACGAGGAGGTACACCGCCCGCCCGCCCCGTTCGTGAACGCGCTGCATCAGGAACGTCGCGTCCTCGCTCGCCCCAAGCGGGGCCGCCTCCGTGACGGTTCGTACCGACGGACGGTCGTGGGCGACGGCGGCGACCGTCCCGGCGAGCGTCGGGTCGCCGTCGACGCGGATCGACTCGCTGGTGCGGTGGATCACCACGTCACACTGGTGGAGTTCGGCGGCCGCGTAGAGCTCCCGTTCCAGTTCGGTGCGCATGTACTCCATGAGCGCGGTGGTCTCGCCGCGAACCTCGCCGTCGAGGACCACCTCCTCTGCGATCACGTTGCTCGCACTTCCCCCCTCGACCCGACCGAAGTTGATCCGGGTCAACCCGTCCGCGTGTCGGGGGATCCCGTAGGCGTTCTGGACCGCCGTCGTCATCGCCTGCATCGCGTTGGTTCCTCCGCTCGGGTTCTTCCCCGCGTGTGCGCTCGCCCCCTCGAAGGTGGCGTTGATGTGTGCCATCGCGAGCGGTCGGGTGGCGTTCGCGACGACAGTACCCGTCGGGTGTCCCAACCCGAGGTGGAACGCGAACAGGTAGTCGACGTCGTCGACGAGCCCCGACGCGGCCATCGGCTTGCCGCCCCCGGCAATCTCTTCTGCGGGCTGGAAGAAGACGCGAAACGACCCCTCGAAGTCGCTCGCAGCGACCGCCTCGAGCACCCCGAGTGCGATGGTGACGTGTGCGTCGTGACCGCACGCGTGCATGTACCCGTCGTGTTCCGACCGAAACCCCTCGTCGGCCGGGCGGTGGCCGGCAGCCGTCGACTCCGTCATCGAGACGCCGTCCATGTCGACGCGGACGCCGACCGTCGGCCCCGAACCCCTCTCGACGGTCGCTACGACGCCAGTATGTCCGTCGTCGAGCCGCTCGAGGAGGGCCGAGTCGACGCCGGCGTCGGCCGCCCGGTCGCGCCACGCGCGCAGCGTCTCGGTGGTCGGCAGCGCCATACGGTCCGGCTCCGACAGCGCCTCGGAGCCGATGGCGACGTCGTCGACGCCGATTCGACGCAGCTCCTCGACGATCCGAGCGGTCGTCTGAAACTCACACCAGCCGGGTTCGGGACGTCTGTGGAAGGCTCGCCTGAGCGCAGAGAGGCGGTTGCGCACGTCGTGTGCCATCGGTCGCCGAACGGTACGCCACCCGAGTAGTTAACTCACCGTGTTGCCGCCGTCTCGGCGGTGACGTGTTCGATGGCGTCGACCACGACGTCGAGTGCGGTGTCGGCCAGCTCGCGGGTCAACACGAGCGGCGGCAACAGCCGGAGCACGTTGCCGTGGCGTCCGGCGGTCCAGACGAGGACGCCGTGTTCGAAACAGTACTGCTGGATCGCGTCCACCGCGTCGCCGTCGGGAGCCCCGTCGGCGTCGACGAACTCGGCACCGACGAAGAGACCGCGGCCACGAACCTCGCCGAGTCGGTCGGTGTCCGCACCGGCCGTCCGGAGACGGTCACGGATGTGCTCGCCGAGGTCGCGTGCGTGCGCGAGGAGGTCGTGCTCCTGGATGTACTCGATGGCGCGCGTTCCGGCGCGCATCGCGACGACGTGTCCGCGATACGTGCCCGCGTGTCCGCCCGAATCCCACGTGTCGAGGTCCTCATGGTAGATCGTCGCCGACAGCGGGAAGCCGACGCCGCCGAGCGCCTTCGCCGTGGTCATGATGTCGGGGGTGACGCCGGCCCACTCGCTCGCCCACCACTGGCCCGAGCGGCCGAGTCCGCTCTGGATCTCGTCGAACATGAGCGGGATGTCGTTCGCGGTCGCGATCGCACGGAGCCCGCGGAGGAATCCCTCCGGGGGGACGATGACCCCGCCTTCTCCTTGGATCGGCTCGACGAAGATCCCGGCCGGATTCGCGAGGCCGCCGTACGGGTCCTCGATGATCTCTTCGACTTCTTTGAGCGCGCGTGCACACGATGTCGACCGACAGCACTCACTCGCCGGACGCGGACAAACCGATGTCGCGTCGCCGGACTCCGCGCGGTCGATGAACGGCGAGGGGTACTTCGCGTGGACGACGTCCGGGATGAGTGGCGTGTAGTCGTCTTTGAACCCCTTGTTCGCGGTGAGCGCCATCGCTCCCGAGGTCGCGCCGTGGTAGCTCCCCCGAAACGCGAGCAGCCCGTCGCCGCCGGTGTTGTACTTCGCGAGCTTGATCGCCGCCTCGACCGCGTCGCTGCCGGTCGGGCCGCCAAAGACGACGCGATTCTCCCCGCGGAGCCCAGGTGGGGCGATCTCGTCGAGCTTCTCGATGAGCCCGAGCCGCGCCTCCGTCGGGAAGTCGACCGTGTGGACGAGCTTCTCGCTCTGGTCGCGAACGGCCTCCATCACGTACGGGTTCGAGTGGCCGACGTTCAACACGCCGATGCCGGCGAACATGTCGATGTACGTGTTGCCGTCGGCGTCGCGGATCGTCGCACCCTTCCCGGCCTCGAACGCGACCGGAATGTCTTCGGGATACGCCACCGCGCTGCTATCTATCGCTCGCTGCGTCTCGAGGAGCTCACGGCTCTTCGGGCCGGGCACGTCTCCGACCGACGGCGCGTCGTCGAAGTGGATCGCATCGATCGGTGGTCCTGCGGGCATACCGCCTGTGACGGCGACGACCGATAAATAACTTGTCCACAGATATCACACTCGCTGTACACGATATTCGTTCTACGACGGCCCCCACGCGTCGGGATTGAGCGCCGTCTCGGGAACCGTCCCCTCGTAGGCCGTGCGGACGAGCGCCGCCGCCGCGCGGCTCATGTTTGCGAGCGCCGCCGCCGAGGTACCGGCGTTGTGCTGGGTCCGGACGACGCCGGGACACGATGCGATCGGGTCGTCTGGTGCCGGCGGCTCCGTCTCGTAGACGTCGATACCCGCCCCGCCGAGGTCGCCCGCCTCCAGTGCCGTCACGAGTGCGGCCTCGTCGACGATCCCGCCGCGTGCCGTGTTGACGACGACGCCGTCGTCGGGGAGTAGTGCGAACGCCTCCGCGCCGATCGCGTGGCGCGTCTCCGGGGTGAGCGGGGCGTGAACGCTCAGGTCGTCCGCGCGTTCGAAGAATTCCACTTCGTCGTCGACGAGTGAGACGGTCTCGGGGAGGGAGGCGGGGTCGGCGTACGGGTCGTACGCGACGCAGGTCACGCCGAAGCCGGCCAGCAGTGTCGCCACCCTCGTGCCCGCGTTACCGGCACCGAACAGCCCGAGCGTCCGTCCGCGAAGGTCGCGCCCGCGGAAGTCGGCCCGTCGCCACTCGCCGGCCTGCGTCGCGCGGTCGGCATCGACGACGTTTCGCGTAGCCGCCAACAGCAGCGCGACCGCGTGTTCGGCGACCGAATTGGCGTTCTCACCCGGCGTGTTCGCCACGACGACGCCGCGTTCGGTCGCGGCGTCGACGTCGACGTTGTCGACGCCAGTCCCGTGTTTGGCGACGATCTGGAGCCGGTCTGCGGCCGCGAGCAGTCGCTCGGTGACCGGTCGGGTTCGCGTGACGATCGCATCGTAGCGGTCGATGTCGGCGACGAGGGCGTCTTCGTCCGCGTATGCCGCTCGGCTCGTGCACGTGGCGATGTCCGCGAGCGACTCGGGACCGACGGGGTCGATGGTCGGCGGGAGCAGCACGGTCCATGTCCTCGACATTGGGACACACCTCCGCTCCGAACGGTATAGGCGCACGCCTTGCGGCGAATTCGTCGTCCGCGGTCGAAGCCGTGGCGACAGGTACTTTTTCACAACGTTCGTATACCGTTGCGGACGGTTCGTCGCCGTCCGTTCACATCACACTCACCATCCATGAACGACACAGCCAAGTACCTAATCCGCGCCACCATCGCGGCCGACGGGGTCGTCGAGCGAAGCGACGTCGTCGGTGCCGTGTTCGGACAGACCGAGGGGTTGCTCGGCGACGAGCTCGACTTACGCGACCTCCAAGAGTCGTCGAGGGTCGGACGAATCGACGTCTCGATACGGTCCGAGAACGGACAGTCGTTTGGCGAGGTGACCGTCGCCTCGAGCCTCGACAAGGTCGAGACGGCGATCTTAGCCGCCTCCCTCGAGACCATCGACCGCATCGGACCGTGTGGGGCAGCCGTCGAGGTGACGAGCATCGAAGACGTGCGGGCGGCGAAGCGTCGCGAGGTCGTCGAGCGCGCCAAAGAGCTCGTCGCCAGCGGCTTCGAAGAGACGAGCCTCGGCAGCGACGACGTCTTAGAGGAGGTCAGAGAGGCCGCCCGCGTCGCCGGCATCGTCGACTACGAGGGACTCCCGGCCGGCCCCCGCGTCGGGGACTCCGACGCGGTGATCGTCGTCGAGGGACGCGCGGACGTCTCCACCCTGCTCGAGTGTGGAATCAAGAACGCGGTCGCCGTCGAGGGAACGAACGTGCCCGACGCGGTCGCCGACCTCACCACCTCGCGGACGGTGACCGCCTTCCTCGACGGCGACCGTGGCGGCGAACTCATCCTGCGTGAACTGGCGCAGGTCGGCGACGTCGAGTACGTCGCGTTCGCCCCGCCAGGCGAGTCCGTCGAGGACCTCGACCGTGCGACGGTGTTCGACGCGCTCCGTGGAAAGGTGCCGTACGAGACCCTGGCCGACGAGCCAAACCTGCGCGAGGCCGCCGGAGGTGGAGCGACACCCGCGGCCGACGCCGAGGTGATAGTCGACGCCGCCGAGGTCACCGGCCCCCCCGAAGCGGCCGCCCGTGACGCCCCGACCGACGCGTCGTCCGACGTGGACGATACCGACGATGCCTCGGGTGACGGGGACGGCACCGACGGTGACAGCGAGTCGACCGGCACCGACAGCGAGCCGACCGACGACGACGCCGTACCCGACGCCGAGAACACCGCTGGCGGCGACGGGGACGCCGGGGGCACCGGCGACGCAGCGGCTGCCGTCGACCGCACGCCCCGGTCGTTCGAAGAACACGTCCAGGAGGTCGTCGACGGCGACAGCGGCCGGGCCCGACTCCTCGACGACGACCTCGGCGTCCTCACCGAGGTCGAAGCCACGGACGCGTTCGACGCGGTCGAAGGAGCGGCCGATCCCCCGATGGCGGTCGTCCTCGACGGCACGGTCGATCAACGGCTCGTGGACGTCGCCGCCCAACGCGGGGTCGGGACGCTCTTCGGCCGCGACGCCGGTGATCTGGTCAAACGGCCCGTCGGGACGCGCATCGTGACGGTCGCCGACAGGGCCGTCGAGGCCTGACGGACCGAAGGCCGGCTCACCCGACGCCGAAGACGGCGAGTAGTGCGAACAGCACGTCTCCGAACGTCACGGCGACGAGGAGTCCGGCCGAGAGCGGTACGAGGAACGGAAGCCCCGGCGACACCCGAACCGCGTCCCGCTCGCTTACGAGCGTCAGACCCGCCCGAAGCGTCTGCGGGTCGGTGCCGTACGCGTCGTGATCGATCGCCGCGAGGAACTGCTCGGCACCCCACGGGTCGCCGTGTGTGTCGGTCGCGTCGTCGGTGTCGGTCGCGTCGTCGGTGCCGGTTCCGTCGTCGGTGCCGGTCGCGTCGCCACCGTGGTCACCGAGAGATGCGGCGGGGACGCCGCCGTCCGCGGTCGTCCCGTCCGTCGACGCGCCGGCGCGTGCGCTCGCCCGTCGGTCGACGCGGCCGTCTGTCGGGTCGAACGTCGGTCCGATGCGGCGGGGGTCACGCGCCGCTCTCGGCGCCGCCCGGAGCGTCTCGAGCGTGGTCCCGCGCCACCGAAGGTACATCCGAAGGGCGTCGAGGTCGAGCCCCCGGCGGGTGCGTCCGTCGGACGACTCGAACAGCCGCCCGTGCCGCGCGGTGAGCGACCCGGTCGGAACGCGGCGCGTGAGAAACAGCCACCGAGACCACTCGCCGGCCGCGAGGTTCGCGGCGGCGAGCCACAGCGGGTACGCGAGCCCCACGAGCAGCGCGTTCGTGAGCACGGTGAGTGAGAAGACCCCCGCCGGTGCCGCGACGAGCGGGAGCGTCTCCCCGGCGACCGGGTACGCCGGAACCGTCGGGAACACGAGCGCGAGCGCGACGACGGCCTTCGCGTCGGCGCCGCCGAAGCCGCCGAGCGCCCAGAGCCCGTAGCCGAGCGGCGCGACCACGAACAGGCTCACCGCGACCCGCACGGCGAAGAGCCAGTCCCCCCCGACGAACGGCCATCGACCGGCCACCGCGAGCACGAGCGTCAGCGCGCCGAGCGCGTACAGCGGCGGCCACAGCCGGTTGGGAATCCGCCGGGTCCGGACGTCTCGCACCGCCGCCCAGCAGAAGACGGGGACGACGAGCAGCCGGAGCGCGTCCGCGAGCGTCACGAGCATGTACCGATGCGAGGAGAGACCGACTTAGCCGTTCGGCTCCGACTCTCAGTGGCGAGAATCAGCGCCGCGCGGCTGGGCCGGCGTCACGGTGGAGGTAGAGGTACGCGAGGACCGGGAGAATGGTGAACACGAGCGTGGCGACGAACCACGCGACCGCCCGATCGCTGCCTCGTGCCTTCGCGTCGCGGTAGATCCAGACGGCGACCGCCAAGACGACCGCGTAGATAACGCCGTAGTAGAGCGTCGACCGGAGCGTGGCGAACTGGAGCACCGGGTCCATACCACTCGTGTGCTCGCCACCCGAAAGAACGTAGCGGTCGCCGCCGATGAAACCGTTCGACGTTACGAGTAGTGCTTTCTCAACCCCACATTTATTTTCGTCGTGACCCAACCATGTTTTGATGAGTTCACAAGATCACCTGAAAGAGACGGACACCGAGGCGCGCTTCGAGTTCAAAAAAGAAGAAAACTCCGCGTTCAAAAGCGAGCGTGGCCTCGACGAGGAGACCATCCGCGTCATCTCCGAGGACAAAGACGAGCCCGAGTGGATGCTCCAGCGCCGCCTCCGCGCCCTAGAGCAGTTCCAGGCCATGCCAATGCCTACCGACTGGCCCGAAGCGCCCGACCTCTCTGAAATCGACATCGACGAGATCGTTCCCTACATCCGCCCCGACATCGACGTCCGCGGCGGCGTCGACGACTGGACCGACCTCCCCGACGACATCAAGGACACCTTCGACAAACTCGGCATCCCCGAGGCCGAAAAGAACGCCCTCTCCGGCGTCGGTGCCCAGTACGAGTCCGAAATCGTCTATCAGAACATGCAGGAACGCTGGGAGGAGAAAGGCGTCGTCTTCTGTGACATGGACAAGGCCGTCCAGGAGCACGAAGACCTCGTCAAAGAGTACTTCATGACCAAGGCCGTCCCCCCGAGCGACAACAAGTTCGCCGCGCTCCACGGCGCCATCTGGTCCGGCGGCTCGTTCGTCTACGTCCCCGAGGACACCACCGTCGAAATGCCCATCCAGGCGTACTTCCGGATGAACTCCGAGGGCATGGGCCAGTTCGAACACACCCTCATCATCGCCGAGGAGGGCTCGGAAGTCCACTACATCGAGGGGTGTTCGGCCCCCAAGTACTCCGCGTTCAACCTCCACTCGGGCGGCGTCGAAGTCTTCGTCAAAGAAGACGCCCACGTCCAGTACTCGACGGTGCAAAACTGGTCGAAGAACACGTACAACCTGAACACGAAGCGCGCGATCGCGGAGAAGAACGGCCGCATGGAGTGGATTTCGGGCTCGATGGGGTCGAAAGCCACGATGCTGTACCCGTCGACGATCCTGAAGGGTCGGGGCGCGTCGGACAACCACATCACGATCGCGTTCGCGGGCGACGGCCAGGACATCGACACGGGCGCGAAGGTGTACCACAACGCGCCGGAGACGAAGTCGACGATCGAGTCGAAGTCGATCTCGAAAGACGGCGGCCGGACGAACTACCGCGGGTTGGTCCACATCGCAGACGGCGCAGAGAACTCCTCGACGGCCGTGGAGTGTGACGCGCTGATGTTCGACAACGAGTCGACGTCGGACACGATGCCGTACATGGAGATCAACGAGTCGAAAGTGGACGTGGCCCACGAGGCGACGGTGGGGAAGATCGGCGACGAGGACATCTTCTACCTGCAGTCGCGGGGACTCGACGACGACGACGCAAAACAAATGATCGTCTCCGGATTCATCGAACCGATCACGGAAGAACTCCCGATCGAGTACGCGGTCGAACTCAACCGACTCGTCGAACTCGAAATGGAGGGCTCGCTCGGGTGAGCCGATGCCGGAGTGTGTCAACTGTGGCGACCACGTCTCGGTGCGATTCGCCACGGTGTTCGGGTTGGACGGCGACGTGACGGCGTGTCCGTCCTGCTCGGGTCGAAGCAACGTCGCCGACGCTATCACCGACCAGCGGTAGCGGGTGACGCCGGCCGTCGTTTCGACGGCACGACGTACCTCATATGTGAGGTGCCGGCTTCGTTGACGGAGTGGTCCGCGGACGAAGACAAGTCACTGTTCGCACACATAAGTGTATGAATCGAGAGTGCCGGCGACGCGGACGACTCCGCGTGACGGCGGCGATTACGCGATCACCCACGACGCGCGACCCGGCGCGTGCGGCGTGGGCGTGCCGGACGAATCGAGTCGTGACCGGGGCGAACGGTGGCGGTCGGGTGTGACCGACCACACCGCGTCGACGGGCGTCACGAAGCCGGTCTTCGAGCTCGCACTCGCGCTCAATCGGGTCGAGTCGGTCGAGGGTGCGGTCGACCGCACAGTCGCGCGTCTAAGCGAGATGTTCGACCACGTGTCGACCGGCGTCTTCGCCTGGCGACTGTCGGCGTCACCGGGCCGCGAGCGGCAGGGCGCGGCGTCGACCTCGTCGGTCGAACTCACACGGGCCGACGGGGTCGTCGACGCGCCGCCGGCAGACCGCTCGTTCGCTCGGCTGTCAACGGCGACCGGTCCGCGTTCGACGACCGGCATCGCCGGGCCACACAGCCCGGAGTCCGGCCGGATCGACGTGGACTCCAGGCTTAACGCCGAGCGCGACGGCACCGGCCTCGTCCGAAGCGAGCTATTGTGTGGCGTCGGCGATGAGTGGGTGGTCGGTCTCGCGTCGACGGAGCGAGCGGCGTTCGACGCGGCCGACAGACGCGTCCTCGCGCGGGCGGTCGACGCGCTCGAGGCGGCCATAGCGCGGCTGTGTGAGCCGGCGCGGGTCGAGGCGACCAACGCGACCCAGGCGATCGAGTTCGACGCGTTCCAGCGAGCGATAGACGAGGCGGCCGACGGGGTCGCGATCCTCGAGGACGACGAGTACGTCTACGTCGACCGGACGCACGTCGAGATGTACGGCTTCGACTCGAAGGCGCAGCTGCTCGGCGACACGTGGGAGAAGCTGTACGACGCGGCGGAGGTCGAGCGGCTGAAAGCCGAGGCGTTCCCCGTCCTCGAACGAACGGGACAGTGGCAGGGCCGCGTGACGGGAAGCCGTCCGGATGGGTCGACGTTCCCGGTCGAAATCTCGTTGACGGTCGTCGACGGCGGTCGTATCATCTGTACCGCGCGGGATCGCACCGAAGCACGGGAGCGAAAACGAGAGCTGGAGCTGAAAGAGCGCGCGATGGACGAGGCCGACATCGCGATCCAGATCACCGACCCGACCCGAGCGGGGAACCCACTCGTGTACGTCAACGAGGGGTTCGAACGGCTCACCGGGTACGACGAGTCTGCGGTGTTGGGCCAAAACCCTCGATTCTTACAGAGCGAAGCGACGGAGAACGGACAGCTGCAGGAGCTCCGTGAGGCCGTCGAGGCGGAACGACCGGCGACCGTCGAACTCGAGAACGTCACCGCGGACGGGGAGCCGTACTGGGCGCGGCTCTCTGTGGCACCGGTCCACGACGAGGACGGCCGGCTCACCAACTTTATCGGCATCCAACAGGACGTCACGGAGCGCCGCGAGCTCCTCGAGACGCTCAGAGACCGGACGGAGCGGCTCGAACTGGTGTTGTCGGAGACGGAGACGGGCATCGCCGAGTGGGACCTCGACGCGGAGCGGGTTCGGTGGGACGAGACGCTCGTCGACACGTTCGGCCAAGACCCAGAGACGATAGCCGAGTTCTGGTCCATCGTCCACCCCGAAGACCGCGAGCGGACCCGCGACGAATTCGAGACGATGCTGGAGACGGGCGAGCCGACGAGCGGTGCGTTTCGGGTGTTCACCGGCGACGGCGACGTGGCGTGGTTGGAGACGCGCGCGGTGGCGACACTCGACGACGACGGCACGCCGCGCAAGGTGTTGGCGACCGGCGCGGACGTCACGGAGCAGACGGAACGAACCCAGTGGTTGTACGACCTCTTCGATTACGGGCCGCTGATGTTCTTACGCACCCGGATCGGCGACGAGGGCGCGGTCGTCGAGGCGTGTGACCCCTCGTTCGCGGAGCGGCTCGGATACGACCGCGAGGCGGTCCGCGGCGAGCCACTCTCGACGTTCTACGACGACGAGTCGGCACAGAACCTCCAGACGGGTGGATACGCGGAGGCGCTCGACGGCGAGCTCACCGTCGTCGAACGGCAGCTCGTCGACGCCTCCGGCGAGCCGGTTCCGTGTCTGTTGCGCGCGGTCCCACGCGAGATAGACGGGCGGGCCGTCGGCACGGACGTCCTCCTGATCGACATCACGGAACAAAAACAGCGAGAGCGCGCGCTCTCCTCGGCGAAAGCACAGTACCAGACGATGTTGCGGGCCGCCCCCGACCCGGTGTTCGTGGTCGACCCGGCCTCGGGTGAGGTCCTCGAAGCCAACACGGCGGCGGCCACACTGCTCGAGACGCCGCTCGACGAGCTCGTCGAGCAACACTACACCGACCTCTTTCCGTCGTCGGAACGAGA
>NZ_JBLZNJ010000002.1:0-460145 GCF_051194155.1 Halorubrum zhoui
GACCAGTATCGCGCGCTCTTCGAGGGCGGCACCGACGGTCCCGTCTCGACGCTGCCGAACGGGCGACAGACCCGACTCGCGACGGGAGCGGGCGACACCGTCCCGGTCGAGACGAACCTCACGACCGTCGAACTCGACGACGGACCGGTGACGTACGGCGTGTTCCGCGACGTCTCCGAGCGGAAGAAGTACACCAGACGCCTCGAAGCCGTCTTCAACGGGACGGTCCAGCTCACGGGGCTGGTAGACCCGGACGGCACCGTCGTGAGCATCAACGACGCCGCGGTCACGTTCACCGGCACGGGCCGCGACCGGCTGGTTGGAAGTCACCTCAAACACGCACTGTGGACCGATGCGGACGCCGAGGCCGACTTCGACGTCGACGAGGCGATACGTCGGGCGGCGAACGGCGAGTCGGTCAGACGCGAGACGGAGCTCCGCGGGACGGATCGGATCGCGACCGTCGACTTCTCCGTGAAGCCGGTGCAGACCGACGACGGCGACGTGCCGCTGCTCGTCGTCGAAGGCAACGACATCACCGCGCAGAAACGACAACAACAACACCTCCAGGTGCTCCAGCGCGTGATGCGGCACAACATCCGCAACGACCTGAACGCGCTCCGCGGCTGGACGAACCTGCTCGTCGAAGAGCCCGACCCGGACCGGCGGGCGGCCCACTTCGACCGGATCGAACGCGGCTTCGACCGGTGGGAGCGCATCGCCGAGAACATCCACCGGATAGAGCGAGCGATCGGCACGCAGCCGGCGGACGCAGAGCGCGTCTCGGCGGCCACGCTCGCGCGGCGCGTCGTCGACGACCGACGCGACGACCACCCGGCGGCGACCATCCGGGTTCACGCGGACGACGCGGTGGGGACGATCCCGCGGCTGATCGACGTCCCGCTCGGCGAGCTGGTAGACAACGCGGTCCAGGCACACCCCGGCGAGCGTCCGACGGTGGACGTCACGGTGACGCGTCGAGACGGCGGATGGCTGCGGATCGCCGTCGCGGACGACGGTCCGGGGATGCCGCCGATGGAGGCCTCGGTGCTCGAAACCGGCGAGGAATCGCCGCTGAGCCACGGGAGCGGGCTCGGCGTCTGGACCGTGCGGATGGTCGTCACGCACTTCGGTGGCGACGTCGAGGTGAAGACGGCCGACGACGGCACGCAGGTCGTCCTGTGGATTCCGACCGGCGAGACGAGCCACGAGGACGGCCGACCCACCGCACCCTCGTCGGCGGTCGCGAACCACGGCTAACACGTCGCGAGACGAACGGGCAGTGAGGTGCGTGACGGACGACGGGGGTCGAAGGGGCTACTCCGGGGCGACTCCTGCCGTCGGCCGAGACGTCTCGGCCGGCTGTGTCGACTCGTCCGTGACTCGCGGTGATCCGAGCGTCCGCCAGGTTGGATCGACGTCGCGTTTGCCGCGGACTCGCGCTTCGACGGACTCGGCGTCGGCTCGCACCTCGACGACGTAATCGAAGTGGGCGGCTCCGTACGGCTGGTCGCCTCGCGCCGGCGGGACGTGTACGAGCCCGCCCACGTCGTGGTTACGCCACTGTCCGACGAGTTCGTGGAGGAACTGCTCTAGCGGCCTGGACGCGTGGTGTGACCGCAGCTGGGTGACGGTCGACACCCCGAACACCCGTGGTCCGTCACGCTCGGCGAGTCGGTCGGTGACCGACTGTGCGGCGACGCCCATCGCGGTCAGGTCGTCACACCGGAGCGCCTCGCCGCGGCCGGCCGCCTCACGCTCGCGGGCGGTCGCCCCCGGGGTGCAGTCGAGGACGACCGGATCGACGTCCGGGAGTCGGGCCCGCACCGCGTCGTCGGGATACTTTGTCGTGAGCACCGCGCCCGTCTCCGCGACCGAGCGGAACAGCGCGTAGTAGATGTCGTCACAGAGCTGGGTGCTCGGCCCGGCGACGCCGACGATGTCGCCCGCTCCCATCGCGACGTCGTCGGCGAACGCCGGAACGATCGTCTCCGGGTCGGGGTCGACAGCAGAGACGAACGCCTCGCCGGGGTATCGCTCGGCATCGATCAGTTCCTCGACGAGCGGCGAGTCACCGATCGCGTCGGCGTACACCGACGGGTCGACCCACGCCTCGTAGGACTCGGCCGTCTCGTCCGTCGAGCCCATCCGGTCCGCGTCGGCGACGAGCTGTTGGTACTCGTACGAGAGCCTCGCGATGCGGTCGGGCGTCCGACTCACGGGTGGGACACCTCCGTTCGACCGACCGCGACCAGGGAACCGAAGAGCGCCGTGGGACCGACGCCGTCGACGCCGACGCACTGCGGTAAGTTCATGTACGACATCACACTGTACACCCACATATTACCACGCACAGAGATGTGTGCCCGAACGCGACGACACCTCACATGTCCGGTCCCGGACGCACTCGGCGTCGGTCGCCGGTCACTCGTCGAAGAACTCGCGGATGACCTTCGCCTCTGCCGCCCGGAGGTGTTGATGCAGCGTCGACGACGAGACGTCGAATCGGTCGGCGAGTTCGGAGCCGCTCGTCGCGCGCGGGTCGTCGTAGTACCCCTGTCGGAGCGCAGACTCGAGTATCTCGCGCTGGCGGTCGGTGAGTTCGGCCGCGCGGCCGCGGCCGGTCGACCCCGTTCCCTCCGCGGACGCCTGCCGCTTCGCGACGAGCGAACACGACCCACAACGCGACTCGAGCTGTGCGCGGACGGCACCGATCTGTGTCGGGTCACGCGTGTGGAAGCCGAAGACCACCGCGTTCGACCGGGCTCTGGCGCCGACGAGCCGCGTCTCGCTGCGGTCTAACACGTCGAGCAGTGTCCCGACGTCCGTCTGTGGCGTGTCGACGACCTGGAGTTCGACCTCGTGTGTGCCGGTCTCGCGCTTCGTGATCGACTCGAGTTCGAGCCCCGGCGTCCGGGCGACGTACGACCGGACCGTGGGCACGGTGTAGCCGTCCGTGTGCCCGTACAACAACAGCGACGCGTCGCCGCCGACCGCAACCTGATCGACGACCACCGACCCGTCGGGCGGCAGGTCCGGGAAGAAAGCCGGCGGGTCACGACACTCGAGGTCGAACGTCACCGCGTCGGTCCGCTGGCCGCCCGTCTCGAGCGTCGACAGGCGTTCGCCTGCGGCCGCTGCGACCGCCTCGACCGCCTGCCGACGGTCGGCCCCGAACGCGTCGGCGCGCGGGCTCGCGAACTCGGCCACGCCGTGGACCGTACCGCGATGACTCAGCGGGACCGCGATCGACGACCGGTACCCGAAGTACAACAGCTGGGTGGCCCACGCGCCGTGCTCGTCGGTGGCGTCGTCGGCGACGTGTTGGGTCGTGTCGGTCGCGCCGGCGACCACGGCCGGGAATCGCTCGTCGCGTTCGTACAGCTTCGCCGGCCCGCCCGCCGCCGACACGACGGTCGGGTCGACGCGGTCGGTGACGGAGTCGTAGGTGCCGACGACCGCGTAGGCGGCGACGTCCTCGCCGAAGGTCGACACGGCGTCGTACACGGCGTCTATCGTTCGCGCGTCGGCGATGGTCTCGACGGCGCCGACGACTGCCTCCCAGAGCGACCGGTACTGCGCCGCGCGCTCTCGACTCTCCGTGACGTCGTCGGAGAGGCTCTGGATCGATCGCTGTTGTCGGAGCTGCGTGAGCGCCGCGGTCACCTGTCGCCCGACGGCACCGATGAACGACTCGAGCTCCGGGTCGCGGTCGGCGACGGAGACGGCGAGCACGCCGGTGTCGTCGAGCGAGACGGCGAGCACCTCGTCTGCCGCCGGGCCACGGTGCTGGTCGTCGAAGCGGTCGCCGTCGATCCACTGTGGCTCGTCGCTGCCGAACGCACGCCACGCGTCGCCTCGCCCCGGCTCGATCCGGGTCGGAAACGCGCTGCTCGTCGACGCGTCGGCGACGGCTCGCCTGCGAAGCGCGCCGTCGTCCTCGTCGCGCGCGTAGATCGCGACCTGGTCGTTCGAGACGACGTCTGCGACCGCGTCGACGCACGCCTCGAACGCGTCCGACGGGGTCGACGCCTGCAACACGCGGTTGCTCACCGTGTAGAGGTTCGTGAGCTGGCGCTGGCGGTTCAGCTCCGCCTGCACGTCGGTGAGCTCGGTGATGTCGTTGGCGACGCCGAGTACGGCCTCGTCGTCGCCGTCGACCGGCGAGAACGGAATCTTCCACGTCTCGAGCACCCGCTCTGTGCCCTCGGCGTCGGTGAGCGTCTCTTCGGTTCGGTGAAGCGGCTCGCCCGTCTCGAGCACGCGCCGGTCGTCGTCGGTGAACGCCTCGACCTCGTCGGGATCGGAGGCGTAGTCGGCGTCGGTCGAGCCGATGAGGTCGTCGACGGTTGTGCCGTACGCGTCCGCGACGGCCTCGTTCGCGAGGATGAACTTCCCGTCGGAGTTCTTCGCGAAGATCAGCTGTGGGACCGTGTCGATGACCTGCTTGAGCTGGTTCCGTTCGGCCGCGATCCGCTCGCGGGCGTCCTGTAGCCGGCGGCGACGGTCGGCGAGCGTGAGCGCCGTCTGGAGGTGTCTGGCGATGATGACGATCAGCTCGCGGTCCTCGACCGGCACGTCGTCCGCCGACGGCGACCCGACGATCAACACCCCGTCGTCGCCGACCGGGACGATGAACTCCGAGCCGAGCGGCGTGTCCGGGTTGTGGGCGGCCGATTCGGCGGCGAGGTCGGCACAGTACCGCGGCTCTCCGCGCTCGAACGCCTCCCAGGCGACCGACGCGCCGGGCTCGAAGCGCGGCACCGTTTCGACGATGTCGGTTCCCTGCGTCGACACCTCGACCGGGACCAGCGCCTCGGCCGTCTCGTCGTGTGCCCAGTAGCCCGCGAGCGGTCGACCGACGATCACTGTGATGGCGTCGATGACGGACTTGATGACCGACTCGCGGTCCGCAGCAGTCATCACCGTCTCGACGAGCGCACGGGTCTCTTCGATTCGCTCGCGGGTTCGCTCCCGTTCGGTCAGGTCGATGTTGACGCAGGCGAGCCCGCCGTCGGGGAGCACGCCCAGTGCGACCCGCTGGGTGAGCGGCGAGCCGTCTTTCTGCTGACCGACGAGCTCGCCGTCCCACGTCCCCTCGGCTTCGAGGACGGGGAACACCTCGCGCTCGATGTGTTCGGCGACCGTGTCGTCGTAGAACTGCCGCCAGCTGCCGCCGAGCAGTTCCTCGGCCTCGTCATAGCCGAACATCGTGACGTGCGCCTCGTTGAGGTAGGTGTAGTCGCCCTCCTCGTCGAGTAGCGCGATCCCCGACGGCGAGATGTCCATCGCGGCGGCCTGTCGCTCGAGTCGTTCCTGTCGTTCGAGCCGGTCGGTCGCGTCCTGGAACACGCCCACCACGTACGCCGTCTCGCGGTGGGTGACCGTCGTCGACCAGACGTCGACCGGGACGACCTCGCCGTCGCCGCGCTGGATCCGGACCGCCTCTTCTTCGTCTGCGTACACTCGCTGTCGGCGGTCCGTCGGGACCGCGTCGAAGCCCTTTCGACGCTGTGGCTCGTCTCCAGGTGGGTGCAGCTCCGTCTGGTGGGCACCGATGAGTGACGACCGACTCCGCGCGAACAGGCTCGTCGCCGCCTCGTTGACCGCCACGACGGTACCCGTCTCGGCCTCGGCGACGACCAGTGCGGACGGCGCCTCGATGGCCATCCGGGCGAGGAAGTTGCCCGCGTCGTCGCGAGGCGTGATCTGTTCTCGGCTCATCACGCGTTCTCTCCGATACCCACGAGCGTCCCCGTCTTGAGCCTATCGGAGCCGTGATTGCGGGTCTCACCGCCAGGGACGACCCTCGGCGGGTCACCGCCAGGGACGAGATTCGGCCGTGCGTTCGCCGGCGACGTCGCGGCGCATCGCGGCCGCCGGGTCGTCGGTGTTTGCTATCGCCCACATGAGTTTCACCGTGGCGGTCCCGGGGAGGGTGTCACCGGCCTCGACGACGCCGGCGTCGAGGAGGTCGCGGCCGGTGTCGTACACCCGGTCACAGACCCGCCCGGCGAGACACTGGCTCGTCATCACGACGGTCGTCCCGTCCGCGACGAGCGACTCGAGACGCGGGATCAGGTCGGTGTGGACGTGGCCCAGTCCGGTGCCCGCGACGACGACGCCGTCCATGCCGTCGAGGTACGACCACGCGTCCGGGTCCATCCCGGGCGTGAACCGAACGAGCTCGACGTCGACGGCGAGGTCGGGGGCGATGGTCGGGTCCGCGTCGGTGTCTCGTGGCGTCGGCTCGCGGTTCCACGCGACCGCCTCGGTCGCGACCGCCCCATCGCTGCCGGCCTCGGCCGCCCGCTCGTAGTCCACCGTCCCGAGCGGCTTCGCACCGACGGTCTCGAAGGCGTCGCGTCTGGAGGTGTGGTTCTTCCTGACGCGGGTGCCACGGTGGAGCGCACAACGGTCGTCGTTCGGCGTCGCGTGCATACACACGAGCGTCTCCGCGTGGTCGGCCTTGGCGGCCTCGACGGCACACACCGCGTTCATCACGTTGTCAGAAGAAGGGCGATCCGCAGAGCGCTGGCTCCCGGTGAAGACGATCGGCACCGGCACGTTGAGGACGAACGAGAGCGCGGACGCCGAGAACTGCATCGTGTCGGTCCCGTGCATCACGACGACGCCGTCGGCACCGTCTTCGACCTCCTCGTAGACGGCCCGGGCGAGGTCGCGCCAGATCGCCGGCTCCATGTTCTCGGAGAGGATGTTGGCGACGACGCGGCCGCGGTAGTTCGCTCGCCCGGCGAGCTCTGGGACGGCCCGGAGGACGTCTTCGGCGTCGAACCGGGCCGTGACGGCCCCCGTTCGGTAGTCGACCGTCGAAGCGATTGTTCCGCCCGTCGAGATGAGCGCCACCGTGGGGAGGTCGTCGTCGAACGTGATCTCGCTCGACTCGGTCGCACCGGCCGCGTCGTCGACGGCGCGCGCACCGGACTCGATCACCTCGGTCGTCGCCGCCGCACGATCGATGCCGACGTTGTACCCGCCGTCGAGCTTGAGCACGAGGTGCTCGTCGGTCGTCGACGGCAACACCACCCCCTCGTTCGTGACGTCGCCGCGCTCGGCGCGAACGCGATCGCCTGGTTGCATGCGAACCGCTACCCCGGCCGCGGACTTGAATCCAGCCGTTCGTCCCTGGCACGCTCTGGCGGCCGGGTGGGTCGGCTTCGTCGCCTGCGTTCAGGTCGGGAGGTCGGCGTCGGGCCCGACGACCCGGTCTGGGGCCGGCGGTACCTGCCAGTCGGTCGTCCGCTCGAGTAGCTGTACGACGATGCCACCAGTGGCGCCCCAGACGAGGTAGCCGTCGACGTGGAAGAAGTGGAGTCGGTGTGGGTCGCCGTCGCGCCCGACTCGGCGTTCCGACTCGTAGTTCGTCGGGTCAGTGAACGCGTCGACCGGGAGCAGCACGACCTCCGCCACCTCCGACTCGTCAGGAACGTACTCGCGATCGGGCGCGACGCCGACGAACGGCCTGACCGCGTAGTCGCTGGTGGTGGTCACGTCGTCGATGCGGCCGAGGACGTCGACCTCCGCGGGCCGGAGGCCGATCTCCTCGTGGGCCTCACGGAGTGCCGTGTCGTTCAGCGTGGCGTCGGTCGGCTCGCGTCCCCCGCCGGGGAAGCTCATCTGTCCGGGGTGTCGACCGAGGTGTGTCGCGCGCTTGGTGAACAACAGGTGGGCCTCGCCGTCGTGTGCGACGACCGGCGCGAGCACGGCCGCCTCACGGCGCGCTGCGGCGGCAGCGGGGGTGTGCCGACGAATCCCCGACAGGTCCATACGCGAGTGTACGATTCGGGGGTCGTTAACCTTTCTTTGCGGGCGGGCGGGGACCACCGGGTGCGGCGCGGGCGACGACCCGGCGACCGCCTCGTCTCTGGGGCGACTCGCTCTCGTACGTGTGTGGTGATCGTGTGACCGAGACGATCTGCGACAGCCGGGCACCAGTTACCGCCACACCCTCCCCAGCCGATTCGCCCTCGTACGTATGTGGTGATCGTGTGACCGAGACGACCGCACGACAGCCGGACACCAGTTACCGCCACGCCCTCCCGGGCCGATTCGCTCGCATACGTAGTTGGTGGGTGTGTGACCGAGACGAACGCGCGACAGCCGGGCATCAGTTACCGCCACACCCTCCCCAGCCGATTCGCTCGGTCGCTTCGCTCCCTCCCTCATCCCTCGCGCGCGCTCGCGAGCCCGCCTTCGGCGGCTCGCGAGGCGCGCGCCACCGCGAGGGTGGGGGTCGACGTCTCACACCTGCGTCGCAATTCGGTCGCCGACGTCGAGCCCGTTCGCGAGCGCGGCGTGGAGTCGTGCCTCACCGGCGACCCAGTCGCCGAGCACGTAACAGTCGTGTGCGGCGGCAGCGGCCACCGGATCGGGGTCTACGCCACCTTCGGGGATCGCGTAGCGCCACCCTTGGTGGTCCGTCCACGAGGGGTCGAGCAGCCGGTCGTCACCGACGATCTCGGCCGCGTACCCGGCCAACTCGGCCACGTTGTCCGCGGGGTCGTCGTCGTAGTGGGCCGTCGACCACTCGCCGCCGGCCTGGACGACGAGCAACGACTCCCCGTCGGGCACGTGCCCGGCCTTACACTCCTCGCGTGAGATCCACCCGACTGCGTGCTCTTTGTCGGTGTTGACGAGCCCGTAGTACGGCCGGTCGAGCGCGAACGGATAGTGGAGCACGGCGGTCCAGACGGACCGGTACGGCACCGACTCGGCCGCCCGCTGGAGCGACTCTCGGGCCGGCGCGTCCCACTCGGCGTCGGCGAGCAACGCCGCGGTCTGTGGTGCCGGCGGGTTCACCACGACCGCGTCGAACGGGCCCCACTGCTCGCCCTCGTCGTCGACGAGCGTCCACGTGCCGTCGCTCGCGCCGGACGCGTCGGTGTCTCCGTCGCCGGCGGGCACCCGGCGAATCGTCTCGACGCGGGTGCGCCGGTGAACGGTCGCGTCGGTCCCGCCGAAGAGCCGCTTCGCGATCTGGGTCAGCCCCGTCCGATAGCTCCACTTGTGGTCGTCGGCGTCGCGTCCGGGCGACACCTCACCGGCGGCGTCGAACGTGTGTATCGGCTCGGTCGCGTCGACCATCCCGTCGTCCGCGAGCGTCTCCGTCACGAGCGTCGTGACCCGGTCATTTGCCGATTTGAGGTAGTTCGCGCCGTAGTCGTACACGAGCGATCGATCGTCGTTCCGCCTCGTCGCGGCCCGCCCGCAGAGACCGCCCGACTTCTCGAGCACGGTTATCTCTGCGTCTGGCACTGCGCCGTCGAGGACGTGCGCCGCCGCCGCGGCGGCCGCGCCCGCGCCGACGATCCCGATCGTGGTCATCAGTACGCGATCGATGCGGACGCGTGGAGTTAACGGTTGGCTACGACAGACCGCCTCGGTCGGTCGCCGAGGTCACTTCTCGATGATGCTCTCTTCGACGGCCTCGCCGAAGTGGCGCGCGACGTCCTCGTAGTAGACGACCACCTCGTCACCGGTCTCGAGGTCGGTCACCGCGGTGCGTCCCTCGTCCGTGGCGACTTTCACGGTCTCGGCGTTCTGGATCAGCGTCTCGACGCGGTCGACGCCGTCGTCGGTCGTGACCTCCGCTTGGATCCGAAACATGGGTCGCTTCTCGATCTTGACGCGGCCGACGATCGCCTCGCGGGTCCCGCCGTCGCGGTCGACGACCTGTACCTCGTCGCCACTCGACAGCTCGGCGAGGTAGTTCGTTCCTCCCTCGGGGTTGCGCACGTACGCGTGGACGGCACCCGCGTTCACGCGAAACGGTCGGGATTCGACGTACGGCGATTCGGCGGTCTCTGCGTGGACGAAAAAGAGGCCTCGCGAGAGCGATCCGACGAGCATCCCCTCCGCGTCGTCCATCAGCGACCCGGTGTCGATACAGACGCGGTCGGCCATCCCGGTCGCCTCCACTGCGGTCACCGTCGCGGTCGTGAGCTCGAGCGACTCCCGCTCGGCCGCGTCTCGCGCCTCGACGGCCCCGCGGATCTCCTCCGGTGAGTCGGTGTCGAGGAGGACGCCGTCGGCCCCGAGTTCAAGCGTCTCGAAGGCGGTGCGTGCCTCGGCGGCGGTGGTCGCGCCCGCGACGAGGTGTGTCTCGTCGCCGACGCGCGCGATGAGGTTCTCGAGCGGGATGATGGACCAGTCCTCGCCGATGACGACGGTGATGTCGGCCGCCGCCGCCGCCGACTCGGCGAACGCCTCGTACTCGGTACCGAGCACGCGGACGTACGCGCCCTGTGCCCGGTCGTCGCGACGCCGCAGGGTGGTGAGGTCTGCCGAGCCGGTGAAGTCGTCCGGGAGGTCGATGCTGCCGTCGCCCTCGCCGCCCTTCCCGACGAACGTCGCGTCCGCCTCGGCGGTCTCGCCGCCGCCGTCGACGACGTCGGCGTCGGACAAGAACGCCGCCACGTCGATCGCACCGAGGTCACGGACGCGGCCCACGTCGTCTTCGTCGACCAGTACCCAGTCTGCGCCCGCCTCGATGGCGGTCGTGATCCGTCGCTTTCGCGCCTCCCAGTCCCCGACGCTGTCGTCGGCTTTCACCCAGACCGTGCGTGTCATTACCCGTCTCTCACGGCGACCGGGCTTGAAAACTGCGGAAGGGCTCGGTGAGACGCAGGCGTGGGTCTGCGACCGCGTGAGTCCCCTACGCCTCGAGGAACCCGCCCGCGGCGAGCGCCTCCTCGACCGGCGCGTCGTCGTGGACGACCGCCGACACGGCCCGCGCGATTCCACGCGGGTCGTCGTGTTGGAATATCGACCGTCCCATCGAGACGCCGGCCGCGCCGCCGTCGACCGCGCCGCGTACCATCTCGACCGTCTCTCGGTCCGTCCCCTTCGACCCGCCTGCGATGACGACCGGCAGCCGGGTCGACTCGGTGACCCGCTCGAAGGAGGCGGCGTCTCCCGAGTATCCCGTCTTCACCACGTCTGCGCCGAGCTCCTCGGCGAGACGCACCGCGTGTCCGAGCGACTCCGGATCCGCGCTGTCGACGCCCGGGCCGCGGGCGTACGCCATCGCGAGCACCGGCAACCCGAGCCGGGCCGCGTCGTCGGAGAGCCCCGCGAGGTCTTCGATCTGGTTCGGCTCGTGGTTCGAACCAACGTTGATGTGAAACGAGACCGCGTCGGCCCCGGCACGGACCGCGGCCTCGGCGTCGGCGGTGAGCCGTTTGTCCTGTTCGTCGGGACCGATCGTCGTCGAGGCGTTGACGTGGACGATGTAGCCGGCACCGTTCTTGTTCGCGTGGACGCGAGGCGCGATGCCCTTCTGGGTCAACACCGCGTCTGCGCCGCCGCTCGTGACGCCGTCGATGGTCGACTCGATGTCGACGAGGCCCGTGACCGCCCCCATCGTGATGCCGTGGTCCATCGGGACGATGAGGTAGCGGTCGTTCGTCGAGATCCGGTCGAGTCGTGCGGAAAGTCCTGCTGTCATGGTGTGGGGCTCGTTGTGTGAGCGTGTGTCAAACGGAGGTAAGACGGTTTCGTTCGGGGACGAATTGGCTTGCACCGTCAGCGCGTGTGCCGTGGACGCGATACCGACGGGACACAGCGCGTGTGCCTGCGATCGGTCACTGCGTCTCGGGGGCGACGCGTGCTTCGAGCCCACGCTCTGCGCCCGCCTTCAGCTCCCGCGAGCGCGCCGCCAGGTCCTCGGCGACAGCCTCGACGGGCCGGTCACGTTCGTGGCCGTCGGCGACGATGTCGACGAGCGCGGACCCAACGATGATGCCGTCGGCACCGCCTGCGACGATTCGTTCCGCCTGTTCGCCGGTCGAGATGCCGAACCCGACGGCCTTCGGCACGTCGTACGCCGCCAGTCGGTCGAGGCTCTCCGTCGTCTGGTCTGAGACGTCGCTCTTCGCGCCCGTCGTGCCGAGACGCGCCTGAACGTAGACGTAGCCGGAGACCTGGTCCATCATCCGCTCGAGCCGGTCCCCACGGGTCGTCGGCGCGACGATGAACACCAAATCGAGACCGAACTCGTCACAGGCCGCACGGAGCGGCCCCGCCTCCTCTGCGGGGAGGTCGGGGACGACGAATCCCTCGAGGCCGGCGTCGGCCGCGCGCTCGACGAACGGCCGCGGGCCGTCCGCCTCGGCACCGCCGCCGTACTGGTAGATCAGGTTGTAGTAGGTCATACACACGAGCGGCGCCTCCACCGTGAGCTCCTCGACGAACGCAAAGAAGCGGTCCGGCGTCATCCCGCCTTCGAGCGCGCGGACGACGGCCCCCTGGATCGTCGGTCCCTCCGCAATCGGCTCCGAGAAGGGCAGCCCGAGCTCGATGACGTCTGCGCCGCCCCGGTCGAGCGCTTCGACGTACGCGAGTGAGGCGTCGTACGTGGGGTCACCGACCGCGAGGTAGGGTACGTACGCCGCCCCGTCGGCGAACGCGTCGTCGAGCGCGGGGCTGTTCGCACGGGTCGTCACTCACATCCCCTCCGTGAACAACGACATGTCCGGCGCCCCCGGGACGTCGCGTTTGTCGGTCTCTTCGATGGCCGCATCGAGGTCTTTGTCGCCCCGTCCAGAGACGTTGACGACGACTCGATCGCCGAGCGACTCGGTGTGTTCTTCGAGGAACCCGAACGCGTGTGCGGTCTCTAACGCGGGGATGATCCCCTCGGTGTTCGAGAGGCGGTGGAACCCCTCGAGTGCGGCGTCGTCGTCGACTGCGACGGGCGTGACGCGGTCTTCGTCGACCAGACACGCCAGCTCGGGACCGACGCCAGCGTAGTCGAGCCCGGAAGAGACGGAGTGACTCTCCATGATCTGGCCGTCGGTGTCCTGAAGCAGCTTGGTCCGTGCGCCGTGGAGGACCCCCTCTTCGCCGGTGTACAGCGAGGCGGAGTTGGGAGCGACGCCCGCCTCCTCGTCGACCTCGAGCGTCGACCCGCCGGCTTCGACCGCGTGAAGCGCCACGTCCTCGTCGTCGACGAACGCCGCGAACGTTCCCATGGTGTTGGAGCCGCCGCCGGCGCAGGCGACGACGTCGGTCGGGAGCGCGCCCAGCTGGTCGAGCGCCTGCTCGCGCGCCTCCTCGGAGATGATCGCTTGGAAGTCGCGGACCATCACCGGGAACGGGTGGGGACCGACGACGCTGCCGATCACGTAGTGGGTGTTCTCGACGGTCGTCGCCCAGTCGCGCATCGTCTCCGAGATGGCCTCTTTGAGCGTTCCGCGGCCGGCCGTGACGGGGTTCACCTCGGCCCCGTTCAGCCGCATGCGGAACACGTTGGGGCGCTGGCGGTTGATGTCGCGCTCGCCCATGTAGATCTCACACGGCATGTCGAGGTGGGCGGCCGCCATCGCGGTCGCGGTGCCGTGTTGGCCGGCCCCCGTCTCCGCGACGATACGCTCTTTGCCCATGTACTTCGCGAGCAACACCTGCCCGAGCGCGTTGTTGAGCTTGTGAGCCCCCCCGTGGAGGAGGTCCTCACGCTTGAGGTACACCTCGCGGTCGTACCGTGCAGAGAGGCGATCGGCACGCTGGAGCGGGGTCGGCCGGCCGCCGAAGTCCGTGATTCGCTCGCGGAACTCGTCTACGAAGCCGTCCTCGTTCCCCAAGACGTACCGCTCGTAGGCGTCTGCGAGCTCCGTTATCGCCGGCATCAACGCTTCTGGCACGTACTGGCCGCCATAGCGGCCGAACTTCCCGTCGTCGCGGCCGCGGCGTCGTCGCGGTCCGGTACTCGGCTCCGTCGTGGTGGGTTCTGATTCGCTCATGTGTGCGTCGTGACGTCGTGTGTGTCTGTCTCCTCGTGGTCCGTCACCGTATCGCTGGCGGTCCCGCCATCGGTGACCGCGTTGTCAGCGTCCGCGTCGTCGGCTCGCGTCAGCGCCCGAGTCGTAGACTCGACGTCCCCCGCCATGATGGCGCTGCCGACGAGCAGCGCGTCGGCTCCCGCCTCGCGCATCCGCCGGACGTCCGCCGGCGTCGAGATCCCGCTCTCGGCGACGAGAGTCACGTCTTCGGGTGCGTCGGGTGCGACCGACTCGAACGTCTCGAGGTCGACGACGAGCCGTGCGAGGTCTCGGTTGTTCACCCCGACGTACGTTGCACCGGCTTCCACGGCAGCCGTGAGCTCCTCGCGGTCGTGCACCTCGACGAGGACCTGAAAGCCGCGGTCGCGGGCGGCTGCGAGCAGGGACGAGAGGCCGTCGCCGACGAACCGCGCGATGAGGAGGACCACGTCGCTTTCGGCCGCGTCGAGTTGCGCCTCGTCGACGAGGAAGTCTTTCCGGAGGACCGGCACGTCGACCGCCGCACGGACGCGGCGCAGCGTCTCGACGCTCCCGCCGAAGTGGTCGGGCTCCGTGAGGACGCTCAAGGCCGTCGCGCCGCCGGCGACCATCGACTCTGCGAGCTCGACCGGGTCGTCCTCGCGCGTTCCGTCGGTCGTCGGGCTCGTCGGTTTGATCTCGGCGATCACCGGCACGCGGCCGGCAGCCGTCGCCCGGTCGAAGGCCGCTCCGAGATCCCGGGGCTCGACGGCGACGCGGTCGGCACTCGACGCCCCCGTCTCGATCTCGGCCGCTCGATCGCGTGCGGCAGACAGGATCGACTGGACTGCCGGGTCCAACTCCGTGGGTTCCTCCATTAGTGTACACTAATGGACGGATATGTTCATAAGGCTTGCGGGCAGCGAGGCCGCGCCGGGTCGGACCACGGTCGATTTCTGCGGCGAGTGTCTCGTACGCCGCATGGACGAGCACGCGAGCGCAGGCGTCTACGCGCGTGAGTACGAGTCGATCGACGCGGTGGTCGAACTCGGTGTCGCCGGAGGTCGGGTGATCGCGGTGCGGTTCCCCTCCACCACGCCGAGCGACGCGGGACGAGAGCATCTCCTTCTCGATCACATCGGTGCAGCCATCGACGGATCGACCGACGCGTTCGAAGCGCTCGCGACGGCCGAGGTCGGGCTCACCCTCGCGACCGACCAGCGACGCGTGTTAGAGGCGCTCCGGTCGGTCCCGGCCGGCCAGTCGGTGTCGGTGAGCCGGCTCACTCGGCTCGCCGGGTCCGACCCGAACGAGGCCGACGACCTCGAGACGGTGACGGCGGCACTGCGGGCGAACCCGGTGCCGATACTCGTTCCCGACCACCGCGTCGACGGCGGCCCGTACGCGACGCCAGCCTCCGTCCGCGACGCCCTCCGGCGCGCCGAGGGACTCTGATCGGCGGCCGACTCCACGGCCGAACGACCGACCCACCCGCGCGGCGTCGACCCCGAGAAACTATACCGTGGGCCGACGGCGTGTACGAGCATGGACGAGGGGGAGCGTTCGTACCTCGACGCCGGGGCACAGCGGGACGACGCGATCGACCCACGCACGTCGTTTCGGGAGTCGGCCGCGGTCTCGGACCCGACGGTGTACGAGCGGTTCACCGAGACGTGGCCTGACGCCTGGCGAAGGGCGGCGGCGTGTCTCGAGTGGGATCGCGACCCCCAGACGGTCCTCGGCGGCGAGCCGCCGGCGTACGAGTGGTTCCCTGACGGCCGGCTCAACGCCGCCGTCAACTGCGTCGACCGTCACGTGGAGACGCGGCCGAACCAGCTCGCCGTTCGGTGGGTCGGACGGCGCGGCGAACAGCGGTCGTACACGTACGCCGACCTCTCCCGTGCGGTGAACGCCGCCGCCGCCGGGCTCCGTGAACTCGGCGTGGACGCCGGCGACGTCGTGACGCTGTACCTGCCGATGATCCCGGAGCTACCGGTCGCAATGCTCGCGTGTGCGCGTCTCGGAGCGGTCCACAACGTCGTCTTCGCCGGGCTGTCGGCGGAGGCGCTCGCGGCCCGCCTCGACGCGGCCGACTCGACGGTGCTGATCACGTGTGACGGCTACTACCGCCGCGGGGACGCGTTCAACCAGAAGTCCCGCGCCGACACCGCGCGGGTACGGAGCGAGGTCGACCTCGCGGCCACGGTGGTGGTCGACCGGCTCGGCGACGCACTCGAGGTGTCGCTCGGTCCCGACGAGGTCGACTACGGAGCCCTCTGTGCGAGCCACGAGGGCACGACCGTCGACCCCGTCACGCGTCGTGCTACGGACCGGTTGTTCGTGATGTACACCTCCGGGACGACCGGACAGCCGACGGGCGTCGAGCACACGACGGGTGGGTACCTCTCGCACGTGGCGTGGACGACGCGAACCGTGCTCGACGTGCGACCCACAGACACCTACTTCTGTGCGGCCGACATCGGCTGGGTCACCGGCCACTCGTACGGCGTGTACGGTCCGCTCGCGGTCGGGACGACGGTCCTGATGGACGAGGGGTTCTCCGACACGCCCGACCGGATCGCAGAGCGCATCGACCGACACGACGTGACCGTCTTCTACACCTCGCCGACGACGATCCGGTCGCTCGTGAAGCGGGGGGCCGCGGCACTCGAGGAGTACGACTGCTCGTCGATACGGCTGTTGGGGACGGTCGGCGAGTCGATCACGCCGGAGACGTGGCACTGGTATCGCGACCACGTCGGTGACGGCGAGACGCCGGTCGTCGACACGTGGTGGCAGACCGAGACCGGCGCCATCCTCCTGGCGACGCTGCCCGGCGTCACGCCGATGAAGCCCGGTGCCGTGGGGCCCCCGCTGCCGGGGATCGACGCCCTCGTCGTCGACGAAGACGGCGACCCGGTCGACCCCGGTGAGCCTGGTGTGCTCACACTGACCGCGCCGTGGCCCGGCATGTGTCGAGGACGCCACGCGGGCGACGACCGCACCCGCACAGGCGACGACCGCACCCGCGAGACGGACTGGGTCGAGACCGACGACGGCTGGCGATACCGGACTGGTGACCGCGCAGTCGTCGACGAGGACGGCTACGTACGCATCCTGGGTCGCGTCGACGACGTGCTCAAAGCGTCCGGCACGCGATTCAGCGTCGGTACGCTCGAGGCGGCGATCGTCGGCGTCGACGGCGTCGTCGAGGCGGCCGCGGTGACCGACGACCGTGGAGCGATCGTCGCGTACGTCGTCACGCGCTCCGACGGCCGACCGAGGGCCGACCACCGCGAGGCCATCGCCGCGGCGGTCGAGACGGACGTCGTCGCCGCCGCGGTTCCCGACCAGATCGTGTTCACCACGGATCTCCCGAAGACCCGATCCGGGAAGGTGATGCGTCGACTGCTGGCGGACGTCGCCCGCGACGAGGCGTTGGGTGACGTGAGCGCCCTTCGCAACCCCGAAATCGTCGGTGAGATCGCCTCGGCCGTCCGCGAGGACGCCTCGACGCCGGAGTGAGCGGCGACGTCTCGTTTCGGAATCGTCGTGTAAGCCGAACGTCGTTCTGAGCTCCACACCAGCCCGGGACGTCTCCCGCTCGTGCGCGGGAGGATCCACCGACGCGACCGATCGAAACGTTCTCACTTCGGACTCGCATACGGATCCGAAACGATGGGCGAGACGCTGTCACGGGCGTCGTACGACGCGCTGGTCGCGGCGGCGACGACGACGCGGGCCGAGATCGTCGTTCGCCTCGCTGGGGAAGCCGGGTTGCGCACGAGCGAGCTGCCGCGGGTCCGACCGGGTGACCTTCGCGAGCCGCCGACGTCGTCGGTCGCGCTGCTCGCGGTCCCGACGGCAGACGGCGACGCCGTCGACCGCGAGGCTCCGGTGCCGGCGTCGCTCGCGGCGTCGCTTCGGGCGTACGCCGAACGGATGGACCTGGACGACACGGATCCGTTTGTGCCGGTGTCGACGCGTCGCATCCAGATGCTGGTGCGCGAGACCGGCACACGTGCGGCCGAGACTCGGCCGGATCCGGCGCTGTCGTCCGTCACTCCTCGGGCGCTCAGGGAGCGATTCGCCCGCTGGCTGCTCCGCGACCGCGGCCTCGATCCGAACGTCGTCCGCGCGGCGGGCGGCTGGGAGACGCTGGCCGCGCTCGATGACCACCTCGAGTCGCTCGACGGAGACGCGGTCGCGGCGGCGCTTGACCGCGCCGACCGCCCCGACGTGGTGCCCTTCCTCGAGGCGGTCGAGGCCGCGACGGAGGCGACGGGCCGCGACCGACTGTTCGAGACCGTGACGGCGCGGCTGGCAGCGAGCGATCGCTTCCGGGACGCTCGAGTGGTCCGGCGAACGCCGTCGACGGACCGCGTCGAGCCGGGCGATCCGCCGTGGCGGGAGGCGATCGAGGGGGGGACGGTGACGACCGCTGTCGTCGACGGCGTGCGGTGGGTCGCGGCCCCGGTTCGCCACGGCGAGACGACCTACGGCGCGCTGTGTCTCGCGGTCGACGACGCGCTGTCGCCGACGGCTGCCGACCGGCGAGCGACCCAGACGGTCGGGCGATGTCTGGGGTGGGCGGTCACCGCCGGCCGGTGGCGCGAACTGCTCCACTCGGACGGCGTCACCGCCGTCGAGTTTCACACGGCCGCGGCGGCGGACGTCCTCGCGTCGACGAGCGCGGCCGTAGAGTGCGAACTCACCCTCGAGTCGACGGTCCCGGTCTCTGCGGACGCGGCACGGTGGTTCCTCACCGTGACCGGAGCCGGCCCACAGGCGGTTGCCGACGCGCTTACCGCCCCCGACGCGGTCGGGTCACTCAGCGTGGTCGAGACGCGTGCAGACGGCTGTACGGTGTCCGTTCGGGCGACCGGCGGGTCGATCGTCCACGCACTCAGCGCGCGCGGTGCACGAATCCGCGAGGCGACGGCCGTCTCCGGGTCCGTGCGCGTGGCCGCCGACTTCCCAGACGGGACCGCGATCCGACAGGTCGCCGACGACCTGCGGCGGGCGTACACTGGCACCCGACTCACGAGTAAGGAGTCGACGACCCGGCGGGCGCGTACCGAGTCCGCGCTGCGCGAGGACGCCACAAGCCGACTTACCGACCGGCAGCTCGCCGCGCTGTCGGCCGCCTACCACAGTGGGTACTTCGACTGGCCGCGCGACAGCACGGCAGAGGAGGTGGCCGACGCGATGGACGTCTCCTCGCCGACGTTTCACAACCACCTCCGGAAGGCCGAGCGGGCGATGTTCGACGCGCTCTTCGAGCCGGCGAGCGCCGAGCCACGCCGAGACGCCGATCGCCACTCGTGAATAACTATCACGATCTTTCCGTATTTAGGGTGGTTGTTTATGTAAGGGGGGTCGGTGTATACGATCGAACGCATGACAGACGATGACGGACAGCTGGAAGCGCGGTTGGAAGCACAGGACGTGTTCGAGCCGTCCGACGCCTTCGTCTCGCAGGCGAACGTCTCGGATCCGGACGTGTACGAGCGGTTCGACGCGGAGTGGCCGCACTGCTGGGAGGAGGCCGCCGACCTGCTCACCTGGGAATCACCGTACGACCAGGTGCTCGACGACAGCGACCCGCCGTTTTTCGAGTGGTTCACCGGGGGCGAACTGAACGCCTCCGCGAACTGTCTCGACCGACACCTCGACGAGCGTGGCGACGAGGCCGCCATCGAGTGGGTCGGCGAGCCGGTCGACGAGGCGAACCGGACGTACACCTACGAGGAGCTCCACCGGGAGGTGAACGAGTTCGCGGCCGCGCTCCGCGAGCAGGGCGTCGAGGCCGACGACGTCGTCACGATGTACATGCCGATGATCCCGGAGCTGCCGGTCGCGATGCTCGCGTGTGCGCGCATCGGTGCGCCACACAGCGTCGTCTTCGCGGGCTTCTCGGCCGAGGCGCTCGCCACGCGGATGAACGCCGCCGACTCCGAGTACCTGATCACGTGTGACGGATACTACCGCCGCGGCGATCCACTGGACCACCTGGCGAAGGCGAACGAGGGACTCGCCGACGTCGAACACGACACCACGACTGTCGTCGTCGACCGGCTCGGTCCGAACGGCGACGACTTCGGCCACGACCTCGGCGCGGCCCAGCACGACTACGGCGACCTCGTCGGAGCCCACGCCGGCGCGACGGTCGAGCCGGTCACGCGGGACGCAGAGGACATGCTGTTTCTCATGTACACCTCCGGCACCACGGGCCAGCCGAAGGGGGTCAAACACACCACCGGCGGCTACCTCTCGTGGGTGTCGTGGACCTCGCAGGCCGTCCTCGACGTGAAGCCCGAAGACACGTACTTCTGTGCGGCCGACATCGGCTGGATCACCGGCCACTCGTACATCGTCTACGGCCCGCTCGCACTCGGGACGACGACGATGATGTACGAGGGGACGCCCGACTACCCGGACCGCGACCGACTCTGGGAGATCGTCGAGGCGTACGACGCGACGCAGCTGTACACCGCGCCCACCGCGATCCGCGCGTTCATGAAGTGGGGCACGGAGTACCCGGACCGACACGACCTCTCTTCGCTCCGGCTGCTCGGCACGGTCGGCGAGCCGATCAACCCGCGTGCGTGGACGTGGTACTACACGCACATCGGCGACGACTCGTGTCCAGTCGTCGACACGTGGTGGCAGACCGAGACCGGCGGAATGATGATCACGACGCTGCCCGGGGTCAAAAAAATGAAACCCGGGTCGGCGGGGCCGCCGCTGCCGGGCGTCGACGTCGAGTTGGTCGACGCGGCCGGCGAGCCGATCGAGCCCGGGCAGGCGGGATACCTCACCGTACAGAAGCCGTGGCCCGGGATGCTCCGGACGCTGTATCGTAACGACGAGCGGTACATCGACGAGTACTGGGCCGAGTACTCAGACGTCGACAGCGACGACCCCGACGACTGGGTGTACTTCCCCGAAGACGGCGCGAAGATCGACGAGGACGGCTACATCACCGTACTCGGTCGGGTCGACGACGTGATCAACGTCTCCGGACACCGGCTCGGCACGATGGAGATCGAGTCGGCCATCGTCGGCGTCGAGGGCGTTGCCGAGGCCGCGGTCGTCGGTGGCAACCACGACATCAAAGGCGAGGCCGTCTACGCGTACGTCATCACCGAAGACGGCTACGAGGGCGACGAGACGCTGCGCGAGGCGATCGTCGCGGGCGTCGAGGACGCGATCGGGCCGATCGCCCGACCCGAACAGGTCGTCTTCAGTCCCGACCTGCCGAAGACCCGGTCCGGGAAGATCATGCGCCGGCTCCTCGAGAACATCGCAGACGGCGAGGAGATCGGCAACACCAGCACGCTCCGGAACCCCGAGATCGTCGCCGACATCCAGGCACAGGTGACCGAGTAGCGGGCAGTCGCCCGGACGTTCGCGAGGTCGCCGGCCATCGGCGACGACACGCCCGACCTCGACACGCCCGACTTCGACGCGCACCACACACGGCCACGATACATGCACACGACACACGCGACCACGACGCACGACACGATCTATGACAGATAACGACACGCACGCTCGACCCGACCGCGACCGACCACGATCGACCGACGAAACCGTCCCCGACCGGCCGCCGACGGCCACCGGAGACGCCCGCCAGCGGCGGACCGGCCACGTCCACGCGAGCGCCGACGGCGACCCGGCGAGTCGGCTCCGCACCGACGGCGGAGCCGCCGACTCCCACCGAACCGACGGCGGCCGCACCGACGTCGAACGCGAACGCGAGATAGACTACCTCGACGTCGAGATCAACCTGTTGAACCCGGCGACTCCGTTCATGCGGGACCACCTCCGGGTGATCTGGATCGGGTTCGGCGTCTGGGCGCTCACGACGTTCGGACCGATCACGGCGACCGCGATCGCGCCCGACGCGATGACGACGACGCTGCCGGTAATCGGCTTCCCGTTCCACTACTTCGCCATCGCGATAGGCGGACCGACCGCCGCGCTGTTGTTGTCGGTGTGGTACGCCCGCCGACGAGACCGGATCGACGAGAAGTACGGCATCGTCCAACCGTCCGCCGACGCGCCGCCTGACGCCGAGCCGGACGCCGAGCCGACGACCGCGGTTGACGGAGGTGTCGAGCCGTGAGCGCGGTCCCGACCCTCCTCCAGGCTGATCTCCTCCCCGAGGGCCTCGAGATCGGGTTCAAGATCGTCCCCGCGGTCATCGTCGTCGGGATGATGACGCTGTTCCTCGGAGTCGGCTTCGCGTTCAAAGTCGCCGACACCGACGACATGTGGGTCGCCGGACGCTCCATCGGGAACCTCGAGAACGGGATGGCGATCGGCGCGAACTGGATGTCCGCGGCGTCGTACCTCGGCATGGCCGCGCTCATCGCGCTCTCGGGCGTCTACGGGCTCGCGTTCGTCGTCGGGTGGACGACCGGATACTTCGTGTTGCTCATCTTCATGGCCGCTCAGATGCGACGGTTCGGCAAGTACACCGCACCGGACTTCGTCGGCGATCGATTCAACTCCGACACCGCGCGGGCGCTCGCAGCGGTCACGACGTTCCTCATCGGGTTCGTCTACGCGATCGGCCAGGCGCGCGGCATGGGGCTCGTGGGAATGTACATTCTCGGTGACATCACCCAGGTCGTCCCCATCCCCGGACTCGACGCCTACCAGGCGATGATGATCCTGTTCATGCTGCTCACGATCGGGTACCTCACGCTGTCGGGGATGCTCGGCGCGACCAAGAACATGGCGCTGCAGTACATTATCCTCATCGGCGCGTTCCTCGTCGGGCTGTTCGCGACGGGGTGGGCCGCCGGCTACTCGACGTTCGTCCCCCAGCTCCAGTACGGAGCGCTGATCACCGCACTGGGCGCGGAGTTCTCGGCACCGTTCGCCGGTGGGAGCTACTACCTTTGGATCGCCACCTGTTTCAGCCTCGTCTTCGGGACGTGTGGGCTCCCGCACGTGCTCGTGCGATTTTACACGGTCGAGAACGAGCGGACCGCTCGGTGGTCGTGCGCCTGGGGGCTGTTTTTCATCTCCATCCTCTATCTGAGCGCGCCGGCGTTCGCCGCGTTCGGGACCTCGCTGTACGGCGACCAGGTCGGTGCGGTCTACGGTGACCCCGGGATGAGCAGCGCGGCCGCCGACGTCATCGTCGTGCTCGCCGCCCAGCTCGCGAACCTTCCCCCGTGGCTGGTCGGCTTCGTCGCCGCCGGCGGGATCGCCGCCGCGATCGCGACGGTCGCGGGACTGTTCATCGCCGCCTCGTCGGCGATCTCACACGACATCTACGCGAACATCGTCAACGAGGACGCCACGCAGCGACAGCAGGTGCTCGTCGGCCGCCTGAGCATCGTCGCCATCGGGCTCCTCACCATCGTCTTCGCGCTCGACCCCCAACAGCCGATCGCGGCGCTCGTCTCGTACGCGTTCTCACTCGCCGCCATCGTGTTGTTCCCGATGTTCTTCCTCGGCCTCTGGTGGGAGAACACGAATCGGCAAGGCGCGCTCGCAGGGATGACCACCGGACTCACCGTCTGGTTCGTGCCGATGCTCAACGAGGCGAACTTCGGGATACTCACCACACCGGAGGGCCAGACCGCGTTCGTCCCATTCCTCGAGACGTGGATGCCCGCCATCGGGGCGGCGCTGGTGGGCGTTCCGATCGTCTTCGCGGTGACGATACTGGTGTCTGCGGTCACCGACGAGCCACCGCTGCGAACCAAACAGATGGTGCGACAGTGTCACAGTCCGGAGCCGATGCCGAAGAACACGACGGCCGCCGAGGTCGTCGCCGACCGAACCGGTGAGACGCCGGCGGACGACTGATCATGTACGACGACATCCTCGTTCCCACAGACGGAAGCGACGTCGCGAACGCGGCCGTCGACCACGCGGTCGACGTCGCAAGCAAGTACGACGCCACGATACACGCCCTGTTCGTGGCGGACACGGACATGGTGGCGTACAGCCTCGGCACCGAGCAGGTCGACCGGATCCGCCAGGGGAACTTCGCGGAGATGACGGAGCTCCGCGAGGACGCCGAGGCGGCGACGGGACGCGTCCTCGACCGTGCGACGGCGGCCGGCCTCGACGCGGTCGAGCGGCACGCCGGCGGCCGGCCCCAAGACGTCATCGCCGACTACGCCGAGGAGGCCGGCGTCGACCTGATCGTGATGGGGAGCCACGGCCGGTCGGGGGTTCGGCGGGCGCTCCTCGGGAGTGTCACCGAACGAACGCTCCGGTCGACGCACGTCCCGGTGCTCGTCGTCGACTACGTCGAGGAGGAGTCGTGAGAAATTCGTGAGCGGCCGCCTCCGCGACCACGTCCGGACGCATCGGACCGGGATGGTGTTCGACCTCGTCTTCGCGCTCGGGTGGGTGACGCTCGTCTCGCTGTTGTTCGAGTACCCGTTCGCGACCGCTCCGCAGTGGGCGTACGTCATGTTCATGCTCGCCGGCGTCCCCGCGTACTTCGGGTTCGTGTTCTCGCTGTCGGCGGCGAAGGAGACGGCCTGACCGGGTCGGGCCGGCCGCCAGCCGAGCTCACCGCTCGAACCCGCCACCGTCGACCGTCTCGCAGCACGGACTCGCGGCCACCGGCGACGGGTGCCGCGACCACAAGGGCGAGGATGTGGGCCGTCGTCCGACCCGGCATGACCGACGATTCGACCACGGCGAGAGACGACGACCCCGTCGACCGCGCGGTGACGGCACGGCTCGACACCTACAGAGAGCGGCTCTTCGAGCTGCTCGCACAGCCGAGCGTCTCGGCGACCGGCGAGGGGATGGAGGCGGCCGCACCCCTCGTCGGCTCGGTCCTCGACGAGTGTGGCATGGTCGTCGAGCAGGTCGAGACGGGCCGATACCCGCTCGTGTACGCCGAGTACGTCCCCGACGCGGTCGCTGACGCGTCGGCTACGGTCCCCACCGTCCTGTTCTACGGCCACTACGACGTCCAGCCGCCGGGGGACCCGTCGGCCTGGACGACACCCGCGTTCGAGCCGGCCGTCCGCGACGGCGCGGTGTACGCCCGCGGAGCCGGCGACAACACGGGCCAGTTCGCCGCACACGCGTTCGCCGTCGACGCGCTCTGCGCCGCGGACGCGTTCCCAGACGTTCGGGTGAAGCTACTCGTGGAGGGCGGCGAAGAGAGCGGCAGCGAGGGACTCCGCGAGTACCTCGGAGCGGACCCCGACGAACTCGCCGACGTCGACCTCGTGATGGTCGCCGACGGGCCGCGGCACGCGGTCGCCGACCGCGACGGAACGCCAACCGGGGTGCCCACGCTGCTGTACGGCAACCGCGGCGTGCTCTCCGTGCAACTCAACGTTCGAACGGCGAACGCCGACCTTCACTCCGGCAACTTCGGCGGGCCGGTCCCCGCCGCCACGAACCGACTCGTGGAGCTGCTGGCGTCCATGCGCGCCGACGACGGCGACGGTATCGCGATCGATGGCTTCGACGATGACGTTGCGATCACCGAGGCAGCCCGGGCGCTCGTCGAGGCGATCCCCGACGACAGCGCGGCGATCCGTGAGGCGCTCGACCTCGACGGGTTCGCCACCGACGATCCGTACTACGAGCGGCTCCTGACGCGACCGAGCATGACGGTCAACGGCCTCGAGGGCGGCTACCAGGGCGAGGGCGGCAAGACCGTGCTCCCGGCGCGCGCGTCGGCGAAGCTCGACTTTCGACTCGTTCCCGACCAGGAGCCACGGGCGGTCTTCGAGGCGGTTCGCGACCACCTCGAGGCCCGCGAGCCCGGCGCCGACGTTCGATATCGGAGCAGCTTTCCGCCGATGCAGACGCCCGTCGACACGCCGGCCGCAGCGCCAGTCAGGGCGTCCCTGCAGGCGGTGTGGGGTGAGGAGCCGGTCGAACTGCCCCTCCTCGGCGGCAGTCTGCCGGCCGCGTACTTCCGCACCGTGCCCGCACTCGCCGACGTCCCGGTCCTCGTCGTGCCGTACGCGAACCACGACCAAAGAAATCACTCACCGAACGAGCACCTCGACCTCGGCTGCTTCGAGAACGGGATCCGCACGAGCGCCCGGCTGATCGAGTCGCTCGCCGAGCAGTGAACACGCTCGATCGCCCGACCCAACGGAGAGTGCCGACGCTCGCTCGGCTCCCGTCAGGCGAACAACCGACGGAACGGACGCGTGAGCAGGAACCGGTAGTCGTGGTCCGGCGTGTACCGCCGGAACGCGAGGCTGTTCGTCATCACCGACACCGACGACCCGGCCATCGCCGCACCGGCGACGGCGGGATTCAACAGCCCGAGCGAGGCGAGCGGCACGAGCGTCGCGTTGTACGCGAGCGCCCAGAACAGGTTCTGTCTGACCTTCGCGATGGTCGCCTCGGAGACGCGAAGCGCCTTGAGCACGTCACGCGGGTCGTCACGCATCAGCGTCACGTCCGCGGCTTCGATCGCCACGTCGGTCCCGGAGCCGATGGCGACGCCCACCGTCGCGGTCGTGAGCGCCGGCGCGTCGTTGACCCCGTCGCCGACCATGACCGCGTGGCTGCCGTCTGCCTGGATCGATTCGATGGCGTCGGCTTTGTCCTCGGGGAGAACCTCGGCGCGGACCCGGTCCGGGTCGATGCCGACCTGCGCGGCGACGGCTCGCGCGGTGCGTTCGTTGTCGCCGGTGAGCATCGACACCGCGACCCCTCGATCGTGGAGCGTGTCGACCGTCTCTCGTGCGCTCTCGCGAACCGTGTCTGCCGTCGCGACGACCCCGAGGAGTTCTCCGCCCGCGTCCGTCGACCCGGTGTGTGCGACGGCCATCGCAGTCTTCCCCTCGTTCTCTAATCGACGCATCGTCTCCTCTGCGGGACCGGGGTCGACGCCGTGGTCGCGGAGGAGCGCGCGGTTGCCGACGACCACCTCACCGGTCTCGGTCGTCGCGCGAACGCCGTGTCCGGGGACGGCCGTGAACGCCGTCGGTCGCTCCACGTCGACGCCGCGCTCGCGGGCCCCGTCGACGATCGCCTCGCCGAGCGGATGTTCGCTGCCGGACTCGGCGGTCGCGGCCGCACGGAGGAGCCGCCGCTCGGGCTCGGTCGCCGGAACGGTGGCGTCGTCGCCGGCGTCGGTGACGTCCGAATCTGCGGCCGGGTCGACCGCGACCCCCCCGTCTGGGGCGGGTGTTGTCCCCTCATCGGAGGCGGTCTCACCGGCCGGTTCGCCGTCCACGAACGCGACCACGTCCGTGAGTGCCATCGCCCCGTGGGTGAGCGTACCCGTCTTATCGAAGACGACGGTGTCGACGTCACGAACTCGTTCGAGCACGTCGCCGCCGTCAAAGAGGACGCCGTTCGTCGCTGCGACCGTCGATCCGACCATGGTCGCGGCGGGCGTCGCGAGCCCGAGCGCACAGGGGCACGCGATCAGGACCGCGGAGGCGAAGACGACCATTGAGAACTCGAGGATCGACACCCCACCGGCGACGGGACCGCCACCGACCGGCGTCCACAGCGGGAGCCACTCCACGACGGCCGCGAGCGTCTCGGGGAACAGTGCCCAGAGGACCGCCCACAGGAGCGCGTTGGCGATGACCGCTGGGACGAACACGCTCGACACGCGGTCGACGAGCCGCTGGACGTCCGGCTGTCGCGACTGGGCCGCCTTGACGCGCTCGACGATCCGGCTGACAGCCGTGTCGCTGCCCACCTGCGTGGCCTCGACGAGCAGCACCCCGTTCTCGTTGACCGTGGAGCCGACGACCTCGTCGCCGGGCGTCTTCTCGACGGGGACCGACTCGCCGGTCAGCATCGACTCGTCGACCGCGGACTCGCCGTCGACGACCACGCCGTCGGTCGGAACGCGCTCGCCGGGGCGAACCTTCGTGACGTCGCCGACGTCGACCGCCTCGACCGGGACGGTTCGTTCCGTTCCGTCGTCGTCGACGATCGTCGCCTCGTCGGCACGCAAGCGGAGCAACTCGCGCAGCGCGTCGCTGGCGCGGGCCTTCGAGCGCGCCTCCAGCCAGTTGCCGACGGTGATGAACCAGAGGATGAACGCGACCGCCTCGAAGTAGAGGTCACCGACGAGTGGGGCACCGACGAGCGGCGAGACGAGCACCGCGGTGCTGAAGCCGTATCCCGCGGTCGTCCCGACCGCGACGAGCGTGTCCATGTTCACGTCGTGACCGTTCTGCCAGGCGCGCCAGGCGCCAGCGACGAACTCCCGCCCCAACGTCGCCATGAGCGTCGTCGCGATGGCGAACTGGATCCACCCGAGGTTGACGCCGGCGACCGTCTCGGGCACGGTGTAGAGCCCGACCATGTCGCCCATCAGGAACCAGAACGGGAGGGTGAGGAGACCCCCGGCGAGGACGAGTCGTCGCTGATGGACGAGCTCTCTCGTGGCCGCGCTCTCGTGAGAGCCCGGTTCGTCGGCGACTCCATCCGTCGCGTCGGGGAGAGCGCCGTCCGACTCGTCCGTGATCGGCTCGAACCCTGCATCGTCGATCGCGGCGTAGACGTCCTTGAGCGACGCTTCGGCCGGATTGTACTCGACGCGAGCCTCGTCCGTCGCGGCGTTGACGTCGACGTCGATCACGCCCGACACGGCGTCGACCGCCTCCTCGGTGGTCGCCGCACACGTCGAACAGCTCATGCCGCCGACCCCGACGGTCACGGTCTCGGTAACCGGGTCGTAGCCGGCGTCGCGGATCGTCTCGAAGAGCCGGTCGACCCCGACGCGATCGGGGTCGTACGCGACGGTTCCCTCGTCCGTCGCGACGTTCACCGACGCCGTCTCGACGCCCTCTAGCGCCTCGAGTGACTCCGTGACGGTCCCTGCACAGGTGGCACAGGACATCCCGCCGATCTCGAGGTGGGTGGTCTCGGTGGTCATGCTGTGTATAGATACGAGTCCCCTACTCATTCCGATTGTGGTTACGATAATTCGACTCTCGAGACGCGATACTTCAGATTCCAAAGTCCAGCCCGGATTTTGGGCCGGGTTCGCGGTGACGCGAGGGGTGCTGTGTGACAGTCGCCCGGGGAGTCGGTATGGCAAACACTTATTGTGTGGTTTCGCGTCTGTGCGGACGCGATGGCGACAGGCAAGGTCGACTTCTTCAACGACACCGGCGGTTACGGATTCATCGAGACTGACGACGCTGACGAGGACGTGTTCTTCCACATGGAAGACGTCGGCGGCCCGGACCTCGAGGAAGGCCAGGAGGTAGAGTTCGAAATCGAGGAGGCAGACAAGGGGCCGCGCGCGAAGAACCTCACACGTCTCTAGGTCACCGACAGGCGTCCGTCGGGATCGCCCTCGAACCGCGTCTCGTGTATATTCTCCGCTGAGCGGCCGCGCCAGGTACGCACCCACTCGCCGTGATAACGCTTAACACGAGGTGGGGCCGATAGAGGATCGATGTCCGGAGAGACGGCCGCCGACGGACCGGTCGATACGCGTGAGCAGACAGACCGCGACGCCGTAGACGAGGGCGACCCCGAGTCGGCGGACGAGCTCTACGTCGTACACAGCGAGCCGGACCCGGAAAGCACCTATCACAGTGACGCGCTCGCCTCGTGGTTTCCCGAGGCGACGCCCGTCGACTTCGTACACGGCGAGCGGGTCCCTCTCGATCGGGCCGCCGGCGTCGTGCTCACCGGCAGCACCGCCGGGGTGTACGAGGCCGACGACCGCCCGTGGATAGCCGACCAGGCAGCGCTCGTCCGCGAACTCGTCGACCGCTCGATCCCGACGCTCGGCGTCTGTTTCGGCCACCAGATCGTGAACGCGGCGCTCGGGGGGACCGTCGAGCCGGTCGGCACGACGGCCGCGCTCGTCGAGGCCGGCCTCGCGGAAGACCCACTGTTCGACGGCGTCGCGCCGGTCGTCGTCTCCCTGCACGGCGACGCCGTCACCGAGGTCGGTGAGGGGCTCTCGGTCGTCGCCAGCGCCGACCACGCGCCGGTGTTCGGGACCCGTCACCAAACAGCCCCCGTGTGGACCGTCCAGTTCCACCCCGAGATTGGGGCGCACCACCGCGAGACCCTCGTCGACCGCTTCGCGTGGGACGAGCGCGACCACACGTTTGCAGACGTCACCCGCGGGCGCGTGTTCGAGAACTTTCGGCGGCTCGTCGATGAGCACCACACCGAAGCGCGAGCCACCGAGACAGGACGCGTGGCCGGCTCACCGGGCGAACAGTCCCTCTAGAAGGCTCACGAGGAGGTACGAGGCGAGCCGCTCCGTGCCCTCCGTCGGGTCGTACTGTGGAGCCACCTCCATGAGGTCGACCGCACCGACTGCGTCGTGGCCACCGACGACTCGCATCACCTCGAGTGCTTGGTGCGCGGTCAATCCACCGGGCGTGGGGGTCCCCGTCCCAGGCGCGACACCGGGGTCGACGGCGTCGATGTCGAACGTGACGTACACCGCGTCGGTGTCGGCAGCAGCCGACGCGATGGCCTCGGAGACCACCCGCTGGATCCCCCGGTCGTAGACGTCTCGCATGGTGTACACAGAGAGCCCCCGCTCGTCTGCGAACTCGAAGAACTCGGGCGATTCGTAGCCGCGGATACCGACCTGGCTGATCGACGCGTAGTCGACGCCCGGGAGGTCGGCGATGCGGGCGGTACTCGACCCGTGGAAGTCGGTCCCGAAGACCGGACTCTCGGAGACGGTGTCGCTGTGGGCGTCGATCTGGAGGAGTCCGACGCGCTCGTACTCGCTCCCCTCCAACAGGCCGCGAACCGCCGGGTACGTACAGTAGTGGTCACCGCCGAGCATCACGGGCATCGTCTGTGTGGCGAGCGTCGCGGCGTGTGCCGTGATGCTCGCAGCGGTCGTCTCGGCGTCCATCGGGAACACCGGCACGTCGCCCACGTCGGCGACCGCGAGGTCGTCGAAGTCGACCTGAGCGCCGGTCTGGACGTTGGTCAGTGCGCCCTTGTAGTCGGAGAGGTACGCCCACCACCCGCTCGCCCGCCGAATCGCCGTCGGTCCATATCGAGCGCCCGGCCGGTTCGAGACGGCACCGTCGTAGGGGACGCCGTAGACGGCGACGTCGACGTCTGCGACGTCGTCGATGGCTCGCGGGTCGCCTTTCAGGAAGGTCTCTCGACCCGCATAGGCCAGTTCCACGTCGGCACCGGTCGTCGCCGCCGTGAACGCGGCAGCACGGTCGATCGGGTCGCCGTCGGTGGCGATCGGGTCGCCGTCGGTGGCGATCGGGTCGCCGTCGGCGTCCGGACCGGTCGGGTCGGTCACGGCCTGCCCTCCACGACCGAGTGGGTGGTCGGCGTCTCGATAGCGAGCGGTCGGCGCGGTTCGGCGTGTTGGCTCCGCATGGGTGTTCGGACTACCCGACTCGGACCGTATGAACGATTCGCCCGAGTGGGTCGTTTCTCACGAGCCGTCGCAATCTGCCACGCGCAGCGACTCCTGCTCGAATCCCGTCGATGACCCACGCCACCGCCACGCCCCGAGTGCGGGGTCGGCTGTCGGGGTCCAGATGACGTACGCGTAGCCGCGCCAAGTCGCCCGTGCGGTGTCCGTCTCGCTCGGCTCGGCGGGACCGGTCGGGTGCGAGTGGTAGAACCCGACGACGTCGAGTCCCTCGGCGTCGATCCGCTCGAGGACCGCGAGCTGTCGCTCGGGGTCGATCCGATACCGCGTCCGCGGCGATTCGGCGACGTTCTCGGTGCGGTACACGTCGGTCACGCGGTCGGGCTGGACGTCGCCGTCGGACTCCGAGGACCGACCGCGAGAGCCTGCGAGAACCCCGCACACCTCCGCCGGAGCGCCCTTGCTGGCGTGGTCGGCCACCGCGTCCGCGGCCTGCCGGGTGAACATGAGCATGGTTGACAGCCGGGCGAAACGCGCATAAATCCGGTGGCGACCGGCTGTTCATGAGCTGTCGCTGCACGGTCATGTCGGGTGCGTCTGTCGGCCCCGTTCACTTTCACCCCGCTGGCGGTTCGTTTTTATCCCCCTCGGCAGAAGGTAGGGGCACCGAATGACGTCCTTCCAGTCGAGTCTCGGCGAGGACGAGGGGATCGCCGCCGAGCTGGCCGAGAGCCAGCGGGCGATCTCCATCGCCGAGTTCTTCGAGAAGAACAAACACATGCTCGGGTTCGACTCGGGCGCGCGTGGGCTCGTCACCGCCGTCAAGGAGGCGGTCGACAACGCGCTCGACGCGACCGAGGAGGCCGGCATCCTCCCCGACGTCTACGTCGAGATCACGGAGGTGGGCGACTACTACCGGCTCGTCATCGAGGACAACGGGCCGGGGATCACGAAAGAACAACTCCCGAAGGTGTTCGGGAAGCTGTTGTACGGCAGCCGGTTCCACAAGCGCGAGCAGTCGCTGACTCCGGACCAACAACTGCTCGTTAGACGGGACGGAACCGTCGAGTACATTCCCATCGGGGTACTCTGTGACGCGTACCTCCCGGGCGACGGAGACGCGACTGCACCCATCCCCGACGCGATTGAAGTTCCGTGCTTCAATCGCGAGACGCAGGAGATGAGCTGGCAGCCGGTTACTCACGCGATTCGCCACGAGACGGACGAGCGTACGTACGAGATAGAGACGCAGAAGGGAAGAACGGTCGAGGTGACCGGGAACCACAGCGTGTTCGGCGTCGACGCGAACGGCGACACACAGGAGCTGAAGGCCGGCGAACTCGGATCCGGAGACACGCTCCTCACGCCCCGTGCGCTACCGTCGACCGACCGAACCGTCGAGGAGATCAATCTCCTCGAACACGTGGACCGCGGAGCGTTTTCGGATCGGCGCGTCTACGTCTACGGGTTCGATCGAGAGACGCTCAAGCAGCTCCAGACCGAAGAGACGATTCGCCGGAGGCCGTCGGACGAGAGCGACCGAAAGCGGACGTACTACCGATACGACGGTGTCGAGATCCTGAAGGACAGCCTCGATCAGAACTACCTCGAGAAGGGGTACCTCCCGGCGGAAACGGTCTTGGAACTCGGTTGGGAAGAGAGGGCGGCCGACTGCGAGTTCAAGACGTACCGGGTGGGCGGCGACGAAACGACGCTCCCGGTGTCGTTGCCGGTCGACGAGTCACTGGTCGAGATGCTGGCGTACTACGTATCGGAGGGACATGCGGGACCGCGACAAGTCGGCTTCACGTTCGGAAGTCACGAATCCGATCTGATCGAGGCGACGGAACAGGCGGTACAGACGCTCGGCGGGGCGACAACGACGGTCGAGCGAGAGCGCAACTCGACGCGTATAAAAGCGTTCGGTTCGCCGCTGGCGCTGTTCTTGAAATCCGTCTGTGGCGATGCTGCCAGGAACAAGCGGGTTCCGGAGTTCGTATTCGACCTCGATCCGGACCTCCAGCGTCGATTTATCGGAGCGCTCTACGAGGGAGACGGGTCCGATTCGCACCCGAGCAACGAACTGTCTCACACGACGCGAAGCGAGACGCTGGCTCGGCAGGTCTCGACGCTCTGGAACATGCAGGGCGTCCTCGCGAGTACGGAGGTTTCAGAAGACAACGACGGGTACGGTGACGGTATGTCCACGAAGTATCGGACGACGGTGTACGGGTCTGATATCGACACCGTCGATGCGCTCAAAAGTTCGGAATCACCGCGAACACAGCAGTACAAGCGAGTCCCGACCGCGCTACTTGACGAGGTTCGCGTCAGCGAATCCGATACTGAGACGGTGCCCGATACGATTCCCGGACTGCTGATGGGTGCTGGAGTTGGGTCGAAACGCACGGATGCAGAGACGTATGCCTCGCTGATCGAACGCGCTCTGGACGGGGAGCCGATCGACGAGCCGAGGTACGCACACACCCTCCAGGAGTATGGCCTCCTCGACGGTGCCGGCTTCGCAACCGACTCGCTCGAATCGCTCTGGGAAACGGTCACCAACCTACACGGGGTCACGGACACAGACATGTGCCTGCTCTCGGTGAAGAGCGTGACCGAGACCGAGCCCCCGGAGCACGTGTACGACATCTCTGTTCCGGGCGAGTCCGGGACCGACGAAAACTTCGTCGTCTCCAACGAGGGCGCGCTGAGCGTTAAAAACAGCCGAGGACAACAGGGCATCGGGATCTCGGCCGCCGTGCTGTACGCACAGCTGACCTCGGGGCAGCCGGCGAAGATCACCTCACGACCGAAGGGTCAGTCGCGGGCGCAGTACTTCGAGCTCATCGTCGACACCGACACCAACGAGCCGGAGATTCAGGCCGACGAGGAGACGACGTGGGACCGCCCGCACGGCACCCGGATCGAACTGGAGATGGAAGCGAACATGCGTGCCCGAGGGCAGCTCCACGACTACGTGAAACACACCGCGGTCGTCAACCCGCACGCGCGGCTCGAACTGCGTGAGCCCGGCCTCAACGAGCCGCTGAAGTTCGAGCGTGCCACAGAAGACCTCCCGGCCGAGACCGAGGAGATCCGGCCGCACCCGCACGGCGTCGAACTCGGCGCCTTGATCAAGATGCTCGAGGCGACCGAGTCGTACTCCGTCTCCGGCTTTCTCAAAGAGGAGTTCACTCGGGTGGGGACGAAGACCGCCGACAGCGTGATCGACGCCTTCCGCGACCAACACTACGGACGGGCCCTCGCGTGGTCACCGCCAGGGACGGACTCGACGCTCGCCGATCACGCGCCCGAGGACGTCGAGGCCGCCGTCGAGTCGGCCGTCGCGAACAAGGGGGCTGCGGCGACGGCCGCCTTCGCCGAGGGGATCACAGAGACCGTGGGTGGCAACGCCCACCTCGCTCGGTTCGAACTGGCGGCGATCGTCGAGACGGTAGCAGAACGGGTCGAGTCGGAGACCGACCGGCGCTTTGGTGCGACCGTTCGTGAGAAGGCCGTCGAGGCGGCCTGGAGCGTGATCACGGGCGTAGAGCCGGTAGACGAAGACGAGTCGTCGACTGCGCCGGGTGACGAGGCGGTGACCGGCCGGGCGGAGGCGGTGCCGCTCGTCGCCGACTGTTATGCCCTCGTCGACGACGCCACCTCGACGCAGAAGGACGACGAGACGGTCCGCGCGATGGCTGAGGCAGTCGCTCGCCGGGTCGTCGACCACGATCCGACGCGGTTCCGTCTCACCCGCGACGCGCTCGAGCGCCTAGTCGCGGACGCCGCGACGTTCGTCGAGGACCAACACGACGCCACGTTCGGAGACACCGCCCGTGACAACGTCGTGGAGGCGGTGTGGGCGCGTGCACGCACCGTGCCCGACGACCCGCCGGGGGTGTCTGCGGTCGCCGACGACCGCGACGCTGCCGCCGACCTCCTCGAGGGGATGCGGGCGACAGACATCCTCGCACCACCGACGGACTGTCTCGCGCCGATCACTGCCGAACTCGTCGAGGCCGGGCTTCGCAAGGAGTACGACGCGGACTTCTACGCCGCGGCGACCCGAGACGCCGAGGTCCACGGCGGCGACCCGTTCATCGTGGAGGCGGGAATCGCCTACGGCGGCGAGATCCCGTCGGAGGGGAGCGTCGAGCTGCTTCGGTTCGCCAACCGGGTGCCGTTGGTCTACCAGCGCGGCGCCTGTGCGACGACCGACGTGATCCGCACCATCGGGTGGCGGAACTACGGCCTCGACCAGCCCGGCGGGTCGGGGATGCCGAACGGCCCGGCGGTCGTCTCGATCCACGTCGCCTCGACGAACGTCCCGTTCACGAGCGAGTCGAAAGACGCCCTGGCGAACGTTCCGGCGATAGAAGACGAGATCGAACTCGCGGTGCGTGAGGCCGCCCGCGAACTCAAGTCGTACCTGAACAAGCGCCGGTCGATGAAACAGCGTCGGGAGAAACAGAACGTCCTCGGCACGATCCTCCCCGAGATGGCCGAGAAGGTCGCGGAGGTGACGGGGCGTGAACGGCCCGACATCGACGGCGCCCTCGCACGGATCATGAACAACGTCAGCGTCGAGCGCGCGGTCGACGGCCGGGCGGTCACCCTCACGGTCGAGAACCACTCCGACGTCGAAGAGACACTCGAGGTGACCGACATCGTCTCTGCCGAGCCACGGGACCTCTCTGTGGGGTCGGTCGTCGAGATGGACGACGAGTGGTTCGTCCAGTGGACCGTCGAGGTCGCCGCCGGCGCGGAGGCGACGCTGACGTACACGACCGACCCAGACGCCGACTTCGACGTCAGCGTCGGCGGCGTCGACGCGGAGAAACTCACGGTGAACGCCTGATATGACGACAGCAACCGACGCACGCGAGCAGCTCATCGACCTCGCCGCCGAGTTCTACGACCAGTTCGCCGGCGGCACGATCCCGGAGATGGAGCTGCCGACACGGACGAAGAACAACATCGAGTACGACGAAGAAAGCGGCGTCTGGACGTACGGCGACCGGACGTCGACGCGCACGGCGAACTCCGTTCGTGGGGCGCGAAAGCTGCTGAAAGCCACCTACACCATCGAGTTCTTATCCGACCAGCTCGACCAAGACCGCTCGTCGACGCTGCGTGAGCTGTACTACCTCTCTGAGTCGTGGGACAACGACGAGGCGCAGTTCTCGACTCAAGACGAGTCGAACGACCTCGTTGAGGACCTCGAGGTGGTCACCGGCGTCACACGAGAGGACTTCCACATGCGGCCTGAGGAGTCGGGCGCGACGCTCATGGGGCCGCTCCGCATCCGCGAACAGACGCGGCGCGGCGAGCGCGAAATCCACTGTCAAGAAGACGTCGGCGAGGGCGGCTATCAGATACCGAACAACCCGGACATGATCGAGTTCCTCGACGACGACGTCGCCTTCGCGCTGGCCGTCGAGACCGGTGGGATGCGGGATCGACTCGTCGAGAACGGCTTCGACGAGGCGTACGACTGTCTCGTGGTACACCTCAAGGGGCAGCCGGCGCGTGCGACGCGTCGGATCACGAAGCGGGTTCACGACGAACTCGACGTTCCGGTGGCGGTGTTCACCGACGGCGACCCGTGGTCGTACCGGATCTACGGCTCGGTGGCGTACGGCTCCATCAAGTCGGCACACCTCTCTGAGTACCTCGCGACGCCGGAGGCCGCGTTCGTTGGCATTCGTCCACAGGACATCGTCGAGTACGACCTGCCCGCAGACCCACTCTCCGACTCGGACGTAAACGCGCTGGAGTCGGAGCTCGAGGACCCGCGGTTCCAGACGGCGTACTGGCGCGAACAGATCGACCTCCAGCTCGAGATCGGAAAGAAGTCCGAACAACAGTCGCTCGCTAGCCGCGGGCTCGACTTCGTCACCGACACCTACCTGCCCGAGCGACTCGACGAGATGGGTATCCTGTGATCGGGGCGAGTGGCGGTCGCGTCTCTCACTCGTTCGCGTAGACGATCTCGGCGATCTCGTGTCGCTCGCCGTCCGCTGTGTCTCCCTCGTACACGTAGCGGACGCCGTCTGCTTCGTCGGCCGTCGCGTTGTGCGAGCCGTCACAGAAGATCCCGTCGTCTGAGAGCCCACACTGACAGATGTAGACGGCGCCGTCGCCGGCGAGGTCGTCTTCGGTGAGTGGCTTCGGGCCCGTCGCCTCGTGTGTCACTTTACGTGCCATAGTGTGTCATACACAGGGCGCGACATAGTCCTTGTGGCGGAAGTCGAGGCCGACGAAATCGGCACAACGGGTTTGTCCGTGGGTCTCGTAGTAATCGTATGAGCTCACCGAGCGAGTCAGACGCGGTCGACCCGGCCGACCTCTCGGACGACGAGTGGCGCGAACGACTTTCCCCGGAGGCGTACCGTGTGCTTCGCGAGAGCGGCACCGAAGCCCGGTTCTCGGGGGCGTACGTCGACCACGACGAGGACGGGACGTACCACTGTGCCGCCTGCGGACAGCTGCTCTTCGACGCCGAGACAAAGTATCACTCCGGATGCGGTTGGCCGGCCTTCTACGCCGCCGAGTCCGACGCGGTGACGCGGACCCTCGACACGAGCAACGGCATGCGGCGGACCGAAGTTCGGTGTGCAGCGTGCGACTCACACCTCGGACACGTGTTCGAGGACGGACCAGAGCCGACGGGCGAGCGGTTCTGTATCAACTCCGTCGCGATGACGTTCGACGAGGAGTGAGCGGCGAGAGCCAGCATCAACGCACGTCGCGTCAGCCACGGCCACCGGTCGCCGTTCGACTCACGACACGAGTGGGAGCCGAATCACGAAGATCGCGCCCTTCGGCTCGTTGCCTTCGACCCACACCTCGCCGCCGTACCCCTCGACGAGCGACCGAACCAGGTAGAGCCCGATGCCGGCGCCTGGGCTGTCGAGTCCCTTCTCGCCTTTCCCGAAGATCTCCTCGCGCTGCGGTGGGGGAACGCCCGGCCCGTTGTCGGCGATCCGAACAACGGCAGCCTGGTCGGCGTCGTCCACGCGTGCAGTCACGTCGATGACCGGGAGCGTCTCGTCGTTGTGTTGGACCGCGTTTCGCAAGACGTTGCGGAACACCGAGCCCAACATCTCGTCGGCCAGAACCTTGACCGATGGGATCGTCCCGTCGACAGTGAACACCGCCTCGCCGTACGACGACCGGACCTCCTCGACCTGCTGGGAGAGGACGCGGTCGAGTGCGACGCCTTCCGGCTCGACGTCTTCGCGCAACATGACCCGTGAGAGGTCTCGGACCGTGGTCGTTAGCCCGACCGCGCTTTCGGTGTTCTCTTTGATTACCTCGAGGTACGACTCGCCCTCCTCGTCGACGTGGTCGTCGAGCAGCTCCGCGTACGCTTCGACGAGTTGGAGGTCGTTCCGGATGTCGTGGCGCATCACCTGGTTCAACAGGCGGAGGTCGTCTCGCTGTCGTTTGAGACGGGCTTCGGGGTCCTGTGAGTCGCCCATGTACCGGGTCGAAGACGGCCACCGACGTAGTTCTTTCAGTCGGACCTGACGGTCGGTCAATCAGATCTGAGCATCGGTCGCTCTTCGAGGAACGCCTCGATGCGGTCCGTCGCCTCCTTCAGCTCCCGCATCGAGGTCGCATACGAGACGCGGAGGTGGCCCTCACCGCCCGCACCGAACACCGATCCGGGGACGACGGCGACCCCCTGTGACTCGAGCAACGCCTCGGCGAAGGCCTCGTCGTCGCCGCCACAGCGAGGAAACGCGTAGAACGCGCCGCCCGGCTCGAACGTGTCGAGGCCCATCTCGTTGAACCGCGACACGACGAGCCGGCGGCGACGGTTGTACTCGTCGACCATCCGGGTGACCTCCTCCTCACAGGAGCGAAGCGCCTCCACGGCGGCGTGCTGGGCGGTCGTCGGCGCCGAGAGCATCGTGTACTGGTGGATCCGGTTCATCGCGTCGACGGCCGACGCCGGACCGAGTGCGTACCCCAGCCGGAGCCCGGTCATGGCGTACGCCTTCGAGAATCCGTTGACGACCACCGTTCGCTCTCGCATCCCCGGTTGTGTCGCGATCGAGGCGTGGTCCCGCTCGTAGGTGAGCGCCGCGTAGATTTCGTCGGCCACCACGCGCAGGTCGTTCGATCGACAGAACGCGGCGACGTCGGCGAGCTGGTCGTCCGACATCGTCGCACCCGTCGGGTTGTTCGGGTAACAACAGACGAGGAGGTCCGCGTCGGCGGCACCGGCGGCCTCCAGTCGCTCGGGGGTGAGCGCGAAGTCGTCTGCGGCGTCCGTGGGCACCGCGAGCGGCTCTCCGCCGGCGAGCTCAACGCCCGGGGCGTACGAGATGTACGTCGGCTCGTGTAACGCCACGACGTCGCCCGGATCGACGAGGGCCCGAAACGCCAGGTCGACGGCCTCCGAGGCGCCCGTGGTGATGAGCACCTCCGTCTCGGGGTCGTACCGCTGGTCGTACCGCTCGTGGTGGTCGGCGACCGCCGCTCGAAGCGGAGCCATCCCTCTGTTCGACGTGTACGAGGTTCGCCCGCGTTCGAGCGCTCCGATGGCGGCGTTTCGTGCGGCCCACGGCGCCGAAAAGTCGGGTTCGCCGACGCCAAGTGAGATGACGTCGTCGCGCGACTCGGCCAACTCGAAGAACTTTCGAATTCCTGACGCTGGAAGCTGGCGGGCGCGGTCAGCCGTTCTCATGGTGAAACCGAGAGCCGATCGTCGTCGTCGCCGTCGGCAAAGCGCACGCCCCCGTCTTTGTACGTCTCCATGATGTAGTGGGTGACCGTCTGCGTCACCTCGGGCATGGGTGCGACCTGCTCGGAGATGAACTCCGAGACGTCGTGCATCGAGCCACCGAGGACCTCGACCGCGAAGTCGTAATCACCGGAGACGAGGTGTAACGCGTCGACGGCGGGGAACCGAGCGATCCGGTCTGCGACCTGTTCGTAGCCGGTCTCGCGGTCGAGTTCGACGTTGATCTCGGCGATGGCGCGAATCTTTCCGTCGGGGGCGCGGTCCCAGTCGACGACGGCTTGGTAGCCGTGAACGATACCATCGGACTCGAGCGACTCGATGGCCGTCTCGACCGTGTCCGCGTCGAGACCAGTCTGGGCGGCGATATCCGCGATGTCCTCGCGGGCGTTCCGTGCCAACACGTCGAGTACCTCGCGCTCGGCTTCCATACGAACACGTCTCGCGGCGAGGATTTGAATATGGCGGCCGGCGCCGCCTCGTGATCCCTTACGTCGAAACGAAGTCCGGTTCGACGCGCTTCTCGTCGCGCTCGGCCGCGAGGTGCTCGAGGAAGATCTCGAGCGGGACGTCACCGCGCTGGTTCTCGAATCGGTCCCGCACGGAGACCGTCCCGTCGTCCGCCTCGTTGTCGCCGACGACGAGCATGTACGGGAGCCGGTCGTCGTGTGCGGCGCGGATCTTCCGACCGACCGTCCAGTCGCGGTCTTCGACCTCGACACGGAAGCCCGCGTCGGCCAATTCGTTTTTCACGCGGTGAGCGTACCCCAGCGTCTCGTCGGAGACGGGGAGAATTCTGACCTGCTCGGGAGCGAGCCAGAGCGGAAAGTCGCCGTCGAAGTGCTCGATGAGCACCATGAAGAATCGCTCGTAGCTGCCGTACAGCGCGCGGTGGATCATCACCGGCCGGTGCTCGTCGTTGTCCTCTCCGGTGTAGGTGAGCCCGAATCGCTCCGGCATGTTGAAATCGAGCTGCACCGTCGGACCGTCCCAGACGCGACCGAGCGCGTCCTCGAAGCCGAAGTCGATCTTCGGCCCGTAGAAGGCCCCGTCGCCGGGCTCGACGTCGTACTCGTAGCCGCCGGATTCGAGCACGTCGCGGAGCTGTGACTCCGCCGACTCCCAGATCTCGTCGCCGCCGACGGACTTCTCGGGCCGCGTCGCGAGCGCCACCTCGACTTCGAGGTCGAGCGTCTCGACGACCTCGAATATCATCCCGATCACGGACTCGATCTCCGCGCGAATCTGGTCCGGCCGAACGAAGAGGTGGCCGTCGTCGATGGTGAACGACCAGACGCGTGAGAGCCCCGAGAGCTCACCGCGCTGTTCTTTCCGGTACACCTTGCCGTTCTCGAAGTACCGCTCCGGGAGGTCGCGGTACGACCACGACTGCTGGTCGAATATCGTCGCGTGACCCGGACAGTTCATCGGTTTGAGACCGTACTCCTCGTCGTTGACCTCGAGGAGGAACATGTCGTCTTTGTAGTTCTCGTAGTGACCGGACTGCTTCCACAGCTCCGTCCGGAAGACGTGCGGCGTCTCGACCTCCTCGTAGCCGTGCTCGCGGTTGAGTTCGTTCGCGAACGTAGACAGCTCACGGAGGACCGTCTTTCCGGGCGGGTGATACAGGGGAAGCCCCGGCCCGGTCACCGTGGGGATCGAAAATAAGTTCATCTCCTGGCCGATCTTTCGGTGGTCACGCTCTTTGGCTCGCTCGCGCATCTCGAGGTGTTCTTCGAGGTCGCCCTCGGAGGCGAACGCCGTCCCGTACACACGCGTCAGCGTGTCGTTTTCCTCGTCGCCGCGCCAGTAGGCGGCTGATACCTCGAGTAACGCCGCGGCCCCGATCTCGCCCGTCGACTCGACGTGCGGCCCCCGACACAGGTCCTGCCAGCCGTCCTGGACGTAGAAGGTGACGGTGTCGTCGTCCGCCTCCTCGGCGAGTATCTGGCGTTTGTACTCGTTGTCGGCGTATATCTCCTCGGCGTCGGCGTGGCTTCGCTCGACCCGCTCGATGTCGTAGTCGGCCTCGATGATCGACGCCATCTCGGCTTCGATGGCGTCGAGGTCGTCTTCGTCGAGGTCCACGTCGGTCACGTCGTAGTAGAACCCCTCGTCGGTGGGTGGGCCGATCGTGAGCGTCGCGTCGGGAAACAACCGCTGAAGCGCCTGTGCGAACACGTGGGCGGCCGAGTGGCGGAGCACGGTTAGGTACTCGTCTGACTGGTCGGTGACGATCTCTACGCGTGCGCCGTCGTGAACCGTCGCGTGCCGCTCGACGAGCTCGCCGTCGACCTTCCCCGCGACGGTGTCGCGACCGAGCCCGGGGCCGATCTCGTAGGCGACGTCCTCGACTGTCGACCCGGCCGGTACGGTGAGTGTCGATCCGTCCGGGAGGACGACCGTCACGTCGGCCTGCGCATCGGTCTCGCTCATACCTCTCTGGAGCCGGACGAACACAATAAGTGTGTTCGATCCGCCGCCGGTCGTCACCCGATCAGGCGCTCGTGTTCTATCTTCATACACCGGTCTTCGACGACGTCGAGCCCGTCGGCCTCCGCCGCCGCGACGGCGTCGTCGTGGCGAATGCCCAGCTGGAGCCACGCCGTCTCTGCGTCGCCGCGGTCGGCGTGTCGCGTTCGCACGGCATCGAGGATCGTCGGTACTTCCTCGCTCGGCCGGAAGACGTCGACGACGTCGACCGGTGACTCGACGGCCGCCAGCTCGTCGTACGCGGGCTCTCCAAGCACGGCGTCGGCGAACGGATTGATCGGGATCACGCGGTAGCCGTGTCGTTGGAGGTACGCCGGAACGTCGTGGGCGGGCTTTCCGGGCGTCGTCGAACAGCCGACGACCGCGACCGTCTCGGCGTCGAGCACGCGGCGAACGTCGGCGTCGGTAGTGAGTGGCATAGCTCCTCGTCGGCTACCGAGGCGTATAACGATTGATGGCTCACTCGAGCCGGGCGACGACCCCGTCACCGTCCGTCGAGAGCCTGACCGTCGCGTCGAAGAGCGGATCGAGCGTCCGGAGACTTTCCTCGTCGTGTGCGGTCCGGTCGACGGTGTACAGCCCGAGACCACCGGCGTGGTCGACGCGGCGGGTGAAGACGTGGAGGAACCGAAACACCGTCTCGAGGTCGGCGTACGCGAGCAGCGTCGACACCGAGTGAAGCGTGACCCGCGACCGATCGAAGCCCTCGCGCTCGAAGCGCTCGAGGGTCTCCGAGAGCGCGACGCCGATTCGGGTCAGATCCGACGGCGAGGCCACGTACGTCGTCTGGTCGGTGTCACCGACACGCGTCCCACGGTCGCGTGTCACGCAGTCGACGACCGAGAGAGACGGGTCCACCACACTCGTGCGTTCCCGAACCTCGCGTCGGACCGTCTCGGCACCGGTGGTGGCCGTCACCGCGACGCCGGCCTCCCCCGACTCGATGCCGGCCGCGAGCACGTCGGTGACGAACGCTTCTGCTGCTGTGAGGCAGTTCGCGCTGACGAGGAGGCTCGTTCCTGGGTCGACCGCCGTGTCGAGCGGCGCAGTGAGGTCGTACATGGAGGTGACACAGTGGATCGGTGCGACGGCCCTCGGCGCGGGCGATCTGTCGAGGCGGCCGTACCGATCGATACTGTTTCGACAAATTATATATCTGTTTTGATGTCCACAGCGGGCCGGCCTGCGTGGCTCGCCCGACGAATCGCGGGAGTTAAAACCGTCACCGAGGTACTGTATATTCACGGGCGCTTAGCTCAGTCTGGATAGAGTGCTTGGCTTCGGACCAAGTTGTCGCGGGTTCAAATCCTGCAGCGCCCATCATTCTGCGTGACGAGCAACATTTGGCAGACGGCAGTACGATGGTTATAAAGGAACCCCTATCCGGCCGATCTGATCTCATCACGCTGCGTGATGGGGGTCACCGGTGTCATGCGATTCGTTTTCATTTGAATGACATCGAAGTGATATAATATTTAGGTAGAGAGTGTAATTGGCGACGCGCGCGAGAGACTTTTGCGTCCAACTTCGGCCCTCTTTCCACCGCTCAACTCGGCAATTCTGATATGGATCACGTCTGCATCCGCGCAGTTCCTCGTACCTCAGATCTCCTGTTCCATCTTCTCAAAAAGGGTACGCCATCGTTCAGGCACGTCGTCAGTCTCGTACACTCCTTCGTTCGCCAGTTCTAAGAGCCGGATGGCTTCCTCATCGGTGAGGTTCTGAAGATTCAGCTCCTCCACGGTCTTTTCACGCGCCCATTCCGTGCTCATTGGTCGGTCGCGTTTGATCGCTCCGTAGAAATGGAACCAGAACATGAGATTGCCTTCGGACGGAACGGGTTGGCGCTTATCCTTACGTACTCGGTCGGGGATCAGCGGAAGTGACGGTAGTGCTGAGAGAGTCCCGAGGAACAACCGTCGAAACATGCCGTTGACAAAGTGACTCCCCTTCTAAAATCTACCTCCGCCTCGGGTACGTGCCTATGTACGTACTCACGTAGATACGCAGGTGCGTGTGTGAGCACTCACCTGGTGGTGTAGGCTGGTCGGAGTATTGTCTAACGGAATCCGTTCAGTAGACGCGACAACATGTCCCTATTCGGGTAATGCTGCGAGTGACTCGGCTACTTCGATTCAGCGTCGGACTCGCTGCTCGCTTCGATTATCTCGGCCGCCACGTCCTTTACATGTTGCTGATGCGACGCCGAAGTCTGCACGCTTTGGGCTGCATCAAGTTGGTCGTTGACGACCGCATTCTGCTGCGACCCCCACGTCTCCGGTGACTCTGATTTGATGTATTCGACCCAGCGCTTGATACCCTCTATGCGTTGCTGACGGTTGCGTTCGTGCTTCGCGTCGAGGTGCTCAGGCGCGTTTGAGTCGCTCATATTCGTCTTCGACATCAAGTCGCGTTACCCATTCTTCGAGGCGGGGCATACTAAGACTTTCCTCAAAAAGCGTGTAGAGGTGAACCGCGTCCTCGATGTCCTTCTGTGCGCTGAGGTGGAGCTTGTATGCGATCTGGAGTTCTAACGGTCCAATCGAAATCGCTTCGTCACCAATTCTGGCCGTGATAGCGTTTTCCAGGGACGCGCGGTCGAACTCGTCACGCGCGAACTTCACTTCGAGATGCGGCGTAATCTGGTCTTCTGGGGCGACCCAGATGTTGTCGCCGTTATCGAGCATTTCGTACATCGAAGTGAGCGGCATCGCCGGGCCCCAGAACCCCTTCTCGTCAAGCGTCTCTGCGAGTTCGTCCGCAGTCTCCTCGTCGATTTGTTCGATGAGGACGTCGACGTCTTCGGTAGAGCGCGCCCGCCCAGCGAGAATGGAGACGTAGCCTGCGATATAGACGTGCTTGATGTCGAACTGCCCGAGAATCTCGGAGCATCTGATCGCCAGCTCGTCGAGCTGATTCGGCTCTCGTTCGACGACGAGCGTTCCATTCCGGAGCTCGATACCACCCATAGATGTTCCTCAGCAGGTGACCGCATAAATCGTCGGGAAGGGCGGTGTCCGAGTCAACTCATCCGATCCGCTCAATTGACTCAAGGCCCGGAACCTCGGCGAGCCGTCTCCTCACCTGCGCATCGGTCATTGTCGTGGTCCAACGAACAGTTATGCCGACGGTGATGACTGTTGCCGAAAGCTTCGGAGCGATACCGTGCAGATCGTCAACCCTGACGGTATCGATGTCCTCGGGACGTGAGAGGCGCTCTTCAGCGTCGGTGACGAGGTCGCCGTCTGCGCCACACGGGATGCGGATCGTGACGACAACAGTCGTCGTCGGTTCGGGGTCGTTGTCACTGGAGATTGCCATAATGTCACCTCTGCTGAAGAGCGTCGCTCGGACTGTCTGATTCACGAGCTGCGCTCCGAGTGCGCGAGGGACGATTCGAACGCCCGTCTCGGTCGTGGCACGACCGCGTGATACCGAACTACACTACTCGCGCTTGACGGAGAAAAATGAGAAGACCGCGCTATGTAGGCTCGAAGGTCTCGATTTCATCGATGACCTGCTTCGGGTTTTCGGCGTGTTCGATGAACGAGAGGACGTTCTCCGACCAGCCGGAGACGTTGTAGACGTTCTCGTATCCCTCCGGCGTCACGAGGTCGCCGTAGGACGCAAGATCGACGAGATACAACGCGGTGTCCGAGGAGACCTCGTCCCGATACGCATCGAACGCTGCCTTGACCGTCTGGGTATCGCGCGCCGTGAATGGCGTGCTGTCCCAGATCTGCATGTCGGTGAAGACGACGATACGCTCAACGGGTTCGCCTCGGTCGCGGAGATACTCCAGTGCCTTCCAGCCGTTCGTCGAGTTCCCGACGTCCTCGTCGATGGCCAGCACCGCACCTTGGCGCTGCAGTACTGGCGTGTCGATGTGCATCGGAACGGTCTGGAAGTCGTCACCGAACCCGCCGATCTCGGCACCTTGGTCGGCCAGGATCGCACCGAACAACGCACCGATCTCCTTCAGCCTGAGCGTGCTGTTCTTGGACAGCGCCATGTCCATCGATCCCGAGAGGTCCACGGCGACGAATGTATCTCCGAGTCCGTCGGGCACCGTCTCGACAGCGACGTCAATTGCGTCCTCCAGCCACCGATCAACCGCCGGTGCTTGGACGTCCGCATTCTGGAGCGCGGTGTACGCCTGGTAGTACCGGAACGGGTACAGCGGCGCGTACCGGACTGCTGCCAGGTCAAGATGTTCCACGATGGTATCCTCGTCGACGCCGGCTTCGAGCATGTTCCGGAGGTTCCGGATTGACGCGAAGATCGGCAGCGAGTACTCCTCGCCCTCGATGAGCGTCTCCCACGCGTCTCGGGTGTTGCCACGTTCGGAGATAACTGTCTCCCACGTGTTGGGCGACGGCAACGGTTCGACGTCCGGATAGTCGTCGAGATCGCCGCGCATGAATCGCTCGAACAGCACCGCTTGCTCGTCGTCGATAGGCGTGGGGTGGACGCGGTTGAACACGTCGTGCAGCGTCACCTCACGCCGCGACAGTTCGTACTTGCCCAGCGTGTAGGCGTCCGCCATCGAGACGAGCGCGTCTTCGATGCCGCGGCGGAGCGGCCACGGGGCAGTCCCGCCGAACAACTGGTCGTAGATAGCGAGGGCGGTCGCCGTTTCATCCATCCGCTGGATGATCGCCGGTGCCCACTCGCGGATGAGTGACTCGGGTGAGTCATCCTTGAACCGGTCGTCGTTGGCTGCCAGTACGAGCAGGACCTGTGGAATGTCCCGTAGGTAGAATTCCTGGCGCGCGTACGCGGCGAGCTGCAGGACGAACTCCGGATCCTCGTCTGCCGCGGCGTCGAACCGCCGGACGACAGCAGCGAGTTGCTCGTCATCGGTTTCGTAGAACGAATCCTCCAGCAGCTGGTTGATCGTGCGCTTGTACAATGCGAGTCGAGGGTCGACAGGCTCGAACGCTTCCCCACCTTCGTAGTTGATACTCGCCGAACACGCGACCCGCGGCTAAGCAAGAACGAGCACGCCGCGGTTTGAAGCGAGTATCGACCATGTTGCGAAATTCTCCGTTTTCGGGATTTGTTTCGGGCGTCAATTACGGAATATCGTGGCAACTGTATTAAAGTTAGTCAGGGTGTGGTAACTACAGACAAGAAGGTCGTGAAGTCCTGTGCCAGGTACATTATTAGAGGTCACTGCTGGAGCGCACAGAAACTATTTACAGCAAACTGCTGTCTATTATTGCAGATGGTTGGTCTACCGTCGGTCCGGTTCTAGCCGGGAACCCAGTCACAGACGTGACTGATGGTTCTCGGTTAGAGACCAATGACCGAGAATACTGACGCAGGCAACTCTGAACAGACAGAGTGTAGCGACGCGCCTCCCCAACCGATTGACCCTACCGACTGTTCTTCGTGTCGGGAGACAAGCTCCATCCTGGCGTGCGATGCGTGCGACACCACGCACTATGCCGAACTCCACGATGTCTCGCTTGGTGACTCTGAGTACGATGTGTGTAGCGACTGCCTCCAGTTGCTCGTCGATCAGGTGGAGCGATACTACTGGTGGGAACGCCTGACTGAGGCGCACTACAACCGCGCAGCGGAATTTCTCCGGTCACTCGATGAAGTTTGGTGCGTCAAGGATCAGGCGTACGCTGGCGGCGAGTTATGGGTTCATACGCCCTATTGTGATGCGGCAGTCGTCAGAGATGTTTGCGACCACTTCGGGTTCCAAATCCGGTGGTTCAGCGTCGTGACTCCCACTGACGAAGGATTTGATTGCGTCTCAGATCATGGACCCTGTATCGAACTTAACCTCACCTACACGAATCGCCCCTCGAACCCGCTCCCGTTAGAATACGACATCCAGGATGACGTGACGTACCACGAGATCGAGTGGCTCGAGAACCATCACCGTCTGTTCGACCAGTGACTGATTGGAACAGGATACGGTAAACCAATTGATCGCGTTAACTTTGGCGTGAATTGTGGTAGACTGCGAGGGCTTCGAGCCGTTCTTCAGCTGTCTTGAGCGCGACATTGCTAAAACTATTCGCAAACGAGGAGGTGCGGCGTTCTATTTCCCAAAAGACACGTTCAATTGCATTCCGATTTCCATGGCGAATTACCTGAAATCGATAGCCGTCTTCGGCGAGAACTGGTCCGAGATAGTCTGCGTCATCGACGAGAAATTCAACCGTGTCGGGCTGATAACGCCGGTGTAATTCGCTCAGAAACCATCGTGTTGTCTGCTTATCTGCCGTCGGATAGAGACTCACGTGAAGGATCTCGTTCGTATACGGATCAACCGCGCCGTACAGCCAGAACTTCTGGCCGTGGAGGCGGATCATCTTTTCATCGACCACGAGCTGATCCTCGGAAACGGTCGAGATCGGCTGTAGATCAGCTTTATGAACCCAGTTGTGGACCGCGACATGACTTCGATCGATCCCAAACAGTTCAAGATATCTACTCACCTCTCGAAGTGACATACCGGTTAAGTGACAACGGATTCCTATTTCAATCGCCCAGCGCGGCGTCCGATCTCGCTCCACAAACGACAAGTCGATCCACGTAGTACGTTCGCTGAGGCGGTCGAATTCTGGCATAAGCACTCAGAAATCGTCCGCCTCATACTCTAACTTAACGCGACCAGGGATGTATCCGACAAACCCTCTACAACCGACATTATCAAGTAGCCCGGCGTCATATCGTGATTAAGATAACCCGCGTAAACTCTCAATCGGAAAACTCGGGGTCGCTTCCCGCTGATACGGACGGTTCCACGCCCACCGCCGGCAAAACCCGGTGGGGAGTACGTGATTAAGATTCGTTCGTCGTCCTCACAGTGCCCCTACCCGTCACTGGAGACGGTCGGCAATGACCGCGCACACGAGGGGGCGACAGCACACCAAAACACGCCCCGTTCGCGGTTGTACTCCGCCGACGAAGGCGGAGTACGGTCGATGGCACGACCCGTGTCCGCCCACTGTTCAAAGGTGGGTGGTTGCCCGGTATTTGGACGCCCCAGTTTAGGCGGTATCGGGTACGGCATAAGCGGATACCACGTCCCTCTCGGACGCCGAATACGCCATACCCTCGTTTCGAGGGCCGACGTGTAGCGCACGAACCGGTACTCACCACGCGGGGTGAGGAAGTTGCCTTCGGGGTTGCGTCGGACGGCCCGACGCCCCACGAAGGAATCCTCGCGCTTCAGCGCGGGGAGGATGTCAACGGAGTCGCTATGGGTTGTCCGAGTGGTCCTCTATTGATTGCCACAGGAGGGATGCGTTCCTCGCACCCTCCTCCGCGTGAACGTGGAGGAATCCTAAACGTTAGAGATATCAGGTTTCCGTAACAAGCTATCGTCCCTGCAGCGCCCATCCAGCCGCGTAGAGAATCGAACGCAGTTCGGTCACGGTTCAGCGGGCGCACGTGGAGGAGATCAGTCGGGGTCTACACGTCCAGGGTGCGACTCGGGGAGGAGTGACGACCCGAAGAGCCGCTCTCGTAACGTCTGCGGCTGGGTACCATCCAGGGTATTCCTCGATGGGACGTGCCCACGGGCGTGCAGTTCTGGAACGAGGTCCGTACACACCGCTCGAAAGGTGCGAGGAACGACAGGACCCATTATGACGAACCCGTCTGCGCCGGCTTCTCCCCACCGCTCTAGCTCGTTCGCGACCGTCTCGGGGGTGCCGACGAGTTCAGCGGTCGGATAGCGCGCGTATCTGATGGCCGCCTCACCGACCGTCCAATCGCGGTCGTCGGCGACGAACGCCTGGAGTGCACCCCTGATGCCGTCTGCGTCGATCGCCTCCAACGGAGCGTCACGGTCGTACCGACTGTAATCGTGGTTAAGATGATTCGACAGTCGCACGAGTCCCGTCTCGGGGAGGATCGTCTCGACTACCTCTCGATGGAACCGTTCCGCGGCGGCAGTCGTCGACGCGACGTACGGCGTCACCGCCGGGTACAGCCGGTACTGATCACGGGAGCGACCGGTCGCACGCATCTGTTCTCGCACGTCACGAGCGTACGACTGGAACGCAGTGCGAGAGAGGTGAAACGAGAACAGCGCCTCAGCGTGACGAGCTGCAAACGCGCGACCGCTATCGGACTGCCCGGCTTGAAACAGGACCGGCGTTCGCTGTGGGGTCGGCGCACACATGTGTGGGCCAGGGACCTCGTACGCAGCCCCGTCGTGGTCGATGAACGACACCGCGTTCGGATCGGCGAACGTACCGGTCTCCGGGTCTCGCAGGATAGCGTCCGCCTCCCAAGAGTCTTCCCACAGGGCGTAGCACACTCGCATGAACTCGTCGGCTCGCTCGTACCGCTCGTCGTGAGGGACGTACTCCCCGACGACGTTCTCGAATTCGAGCTGGCCGGCGGACGTGACGACGTTCCACCCGACACGACCGTCGGTGAGGTCGTCGATCGTCGAGAGCTTCTTTGCGAGCAGATATGGCGGGTACAGCGAGGTCGAAGCCGTTGTCACGAGTCCGATCCGTTCTGTGACCGCTGCCACTGCAGACAACAACGGTAACGGGTCGTTCTCGGGAAGTTGTTCGCCGCGTCGAACGGTCGGATCGATGCTTCCTTGATAGTTGTTCGCAACGTTGTACGCATCGGCGAAAAACATTCCTGTGAAACCACCGTCCTCGAGCAGCTCCGCCAGGTCCGTCCAGAACGCTACGTCGGTATACCCGTCGGGCTGGGTGTGGTCCGAGAGCTGCCACGCATCTTCGACCGTCGGAGAGTGACTACAGTTGAGGTACGCAAAGAGATCGAACATACGTGGTAGGACGAGGCGGAACCGATTATACCTCACGCACTCCGTAAGAACTGATCGCACACGCGCCTACCCATCGTCGATCACCACCTCGTGTCGACGAGTCCGATCGTCGTCTTGGAATCACGTTGCCGGCGTGTCACCATCTTCAAGCTCGGTGACGCCACGTTTGGCACGGCTGTATAGTAGCTACTACACACAGTGGCGGGAGACCACCCGGGCGTCCCCGCGTGTATCAACGGCTCGGTACACGTCCGACGCTGCCTTCGAGCACTCGTCTGCGAGCGGCTCGCTCGTCAGTGCTCATCCGCTCACGTGGACAGTCTCAGTTGTGCGGTCACGAGTGCAGGTCCAGACCACGGCCACCGCTGAGGTGGTCGGTCTCTCCCCGGACACGGCCTCTGTGCTCGTGTCGGTCGGCCCAATTCGCACCGGTAGACTGGGCCAGCCGTTCAGCTCACCGACCAGCGGAGAGTCAGTGTCGTGTGCCGACGAAACCGTACCGAGAGTCAGTCGTCGGCAGGAGAAGCCTCAGCTTGCCCCTGCCAGAGGTTCGCGTACGTCCCCCCAGCCGCGATCAGTTCCTCGTGAACCCCCCGCTCGACGATCTGACCCTGATCCATCACGACGATCTCGTCGGCGTTCTGAATCGTCGAAAGCCGGTGGGCGATGACGAACGCGGTTCGCTCCTCGACTAGCCGCTCGAGACTTTCTTGGATCAGTTCCTCGGTCTCTGTGTCGACGTCTGACGTCGCCTCGTCGAAGACGATTATCTCGGGGTCATTGAGCAGTGCCCGAGCGATGGCGAGGCGTTGACGCTGGCCACCAGAGAGCTTGATACCTCGCTCGCCAACTCGAGTGTCGTATCCGCTGGGCAGGTCTCTGATAAACTCGTCGGCCGCGGCGGCCGCAGCCGCCCGCTCGACTCTGGCCCGCGCGCTCTCGTCGGAGCCCTCCAGCCACTCGGCCTCCAGCGTCTCGCGGTCGCCGTACGCGATATTCTCCGCGACAGTTCCCGAAAACAGGTAGGGATTCTGCTCGACGATAGCGATAGCGTCTCGCAACGACTGGAGATCGTACTCTCGGACGTCGGTCCCATCGACTCGGACGACCCCTTCGTTGACGTCGTGAAACCGAAGAATGAGCTTCAGGAGTGTCGATTTACCCGCCCCGGTCGCCCCAGCGAGTCCGATAGTCGTTCCCGACGGAACGTCGAGCGAGACGTCGTGAAGCACGGGCTCACGGTCGCCGTAAGCGAAGGTGACGGCATCAAACGTGACTCCCCCGTCGATCGACGCTGGGACGTACGCCTGTTCGGGGCTGGTGATCGTGGGTTCGCGGCCGAGCAACCCAAACACGCGCTCAGCACTAGACTTCGCGAGCTGGTACTTGTTCGCCGACTTTCCGACCCGACGCATCGGCGAGTAGAGCCGCCGCAACAGGAGAAAAAATAGCGCGAACCCTCCGAGGGTCAACGCCCCTGCCTCGCCAGGGACGCCGGTGATGACATCGGTCCCACCGACGTAGAGAACGAGGACGAACACGACGCCCGTCAACAGCCGCAAGGTGGCGAAGAATCCACGTCGGATTCGAAGCGCCCCGACCTTCTCGTCGTGGTACGCCTCGCTCTGCTCCGCGACCCGACGTTGCTCGAAGCCGTATCGGTCGAACGCCTTGATCACCGCAGCACCACCGAGGTTGTTTTCGAGCCGCGTGTTCAGTCGAGCGACGGTCTCACGGATCGATTTGTATCGAGGCTCGATCCAGGTGAGAAACTGGCTGCTAGCCAGTCCGATGATCGGGACCGGTGCTAGCGCGACGAGCGCGAGCTTCGGCGAGTACGTCCAGAGGATGACCGCGATCCCACCGACCGTCGCGACCACACGGATGAGTTGTCGGAACTCCGTGTTGAGAAACTGCTCGAGCCGATTGATGTCGCTGTTGAGGATCGACATCATGCCGCCGGTCTGATGGTCGGCGAAGAAATCCATAGAGAGTCGCTGGAGATGGCCGTAGGTGTCGTTTCGCAGATCACGCTGGACCTTCTGTGCCGTCGCTTGAAGCAGATACCGGGAGACGAAACGGGCGACCGACCGGACCAGGTACGCAAGAACCGCGATGAGCACGAGCTGTTCGAGTAGCGCGAGGCGAGCCGCCTCGCCGGTGATCTCACCCTGCGGCAGCAACCCCACGTCGGTCAACAGACCCGCGTCGGCCGAACCGCGGATCGCTCGATCGATGGCTGCCGCGACGACGATCGGGGGGACAAGTCGAGCGAACCGAGTGAGGAACGCCGCAAGCACGCCGAGCGTGAGGGTCGGCCAGTAGCGCTTGGCGTAGCCGAGTAAACGCACCATCGGGTGGCCGTCGACGTTCTCCCGAACGTGCTCGAATCCACCGTGATCGTCAGTCACTGTGATCGGTACCGTTCTCGCGCACAAGTATCCGGTGACATCGCATCGGTACTGCCGGCCCGCATTGGTCGGCGTGTTGCCGGTCCTGGAGTCGCTTCGTGTTAGACGCACGGTATGGACTTCTCGAACCGGATTATCGCGTTCGGGGACACGTTCGGTATCCGCGATCAAGTGCAATATGCTGCGTATGTTAACCGCCTGTCGCACAAACTGCCGTTCTACAAGTTCGAGAAGTGCATCTCGACCAAGCCAATGTGACAAGATGCCGACAGACGCTGTGGATACCTAGTACACTCGAAGACGCGTTAGTGCTGTGGTGAGCGTGGGTATCGGCAGGGACGACGGTTCCACTGTACGAACGACGAGTGTGAGGTGGTCACGACCACGCCGACCGGAAGGCGTCGATAGATACCACGTGGCGTGAGAAGGCGAAACTCAACGGCAACGACGCGGATTACCGGACGCACAAAACCCAGCCGCAGGTGGGGGTGGCGCGTCTGTCCGGGTCGAGACGCGTAAGCCGCCCACCCCCATCTGCTCGCTGGCCGAGCAGGGAGTACTACGCACGGCTGAGGGAGCAAATAACAGCCTCGGGCCACTGTGCCCGAGTATCGCGTGCGCATTCAGTCCGCTGGCATCAACGTCGTGTGGGCGGAGGCCTACGCGTCGACAGCAGTGCGTGCACGACGTCTGACACACCGCTGTGCTCTACTGTGCTGAGGCCGAGGGACTCGTATGGCGAGTCCAACCGAAACCGTCGAGATCAAATCAGACCTCACCGACGACGTCGCGCTCGTCACCGGCGCAACGCGGGGGATCGGGGCCGAGATTGCAGCAGCGCTCACGGAGCTCGGCGCGACGGTGTACGCTGGCGCACGCACGCGCGGCGACGTCACCGCACCGGACCAGCAGCCACTCACACTCGACGTAACAGACGATGCGGCAATCGAGTCGGCGATCGATACGATTCGGCGCGAACAGGGTCGGCTGACGATTCTCGTGAACAACGCTGGGATCTTTCCGGAGACAGGTCCGCTCCACGAGCTCGATCTGGATGCATTCGACGACACGCTCGACGTGAACCTTCGTGGCCCGGTCTCGGTGACGAAACACGCGCTCCCACTTCTGCTTGAGGAGCCTGGGAGCCGCGTGGTGACGCTCTCTTCGGGACTCGGTCAGTTCACCGAGGGACAGATGGGTGGTCAGTATCCAGCGTACCGTATCTCAAAGGTCGGGGCGGGTGGGCTGACAGCGTACCTCGACGCAGAGTACGGCGACGAGGGTCTCGTCGCGAACGCAGTGTCTCCAGGATGGGTTCGCACCGACATGGGTGGTGAAGACGCCCCTCGAACGCCTGCAGAGGGGGCTGAGACGCCCGTCTGGCTCGCCCGCTTTCGCCCGAGTAGTCCAGCAGGACACCTCTGGAAAGACAACGAGATCGTTCCGTGGTAGCACTGGCACGAAGGTCGTGACGGTATCGGACGTGGGTCGGCCACGTAGCGACGTGACGCCGAGCGATACGACCCGAGGGTCACGACGGTGTATTCGTTTGCGATCGGGCCGGTAGAGTGACCATTCGGAAAGATGCGCTCCGCGACTGGGAGTACGCGAACGACGGAGAGTTGGCCGCCAGACACATCGCCGGCAGCGACGCCGATGACGGCGTCACGAGTAAAAACGTACCGTGTCGTTCGCGCTCGCGAAGAAGGTGACAGCAAACCGCTCGTGGTCCGGACGACGCGGTCACCGTCGAGGGCGAACCGACCAAGTCGCTCGGGAACGCATCCGAACCATCACTGTCGGCGTGATTGTCGATGAACCGCCCTCTTGTGCAGTATAGTATCAGCTCTCGCAGGCCTTACATTCGAGGATATTTCGGCTGAACTTCTGTGCGGCGTTCACACTTTTTTGATAGTAGAGACTCTTGACACCCTTCTCCCACGCATCGATGTAGAGTTGGTTGATCTCCTTCGTGCTGACTTCACTTGGATCGATCGAGACGTTGATACTCTGTGCCTGATCGATGTACTCCTGTCTCTGCGCTGCCTGGTTGATGATGGCCATCTGTGGGATCTCGGCCATCGTCTTGAACACGTCCTTCTCTTTATCTGTTAGGCAATCAAGATGTTGTACGCTCCCATCTCGACTTGCGATACTGTCCCAGGTCTCTCTGCTGTTCTTGCCGCGCTCTTCCAAGATCGCTTCGAGGAATCGATTTTTTTGCGTCGATTTGAGCTTCGCGCTGTCTCTCACGAAGTAGTTCGCTTTCAGTGGTTCGATGCTTGGGCTTACCTGCCCGAGGATAACGCTGCTCGACTTTGTCGGGGCGACGCTCATCGTCGTCGTGTTCCGCCGCCCGTACCCTTCGAGTACCGCTGGTTCGCCAAACTCGTCGGCGAGCCGTTCACTCTCTGCGTAGCTCTTTTCTTTGATCGTGTGAAACACGGCCTCGTTCTTTTGCATCGCTTCCATGCTGTCGAACGGGATCATGTTGCTCTGGAGATAGCTGTGCCATCCGAGGACACCGATGCCGATAGCGCGGTGCCGTTTGGCAAATCGCACAGCTCGTTCCATGAACTGTGTCCCTTCAGTTTTCTGGATGAACTCCTCCATCACAGCATCGAGGAAGCGGGTCAGCGTCTCGACTGCGTCAGTGTCCTTCCACTCGTCGTAGTGGAGCGCGTTCATCGACGAGAGACAGCAGACGAAACTCTCATCGGGGGTGGCGGGGAGCGCGATCTCAGTACACAGGTTCGACGCATTGATCTGGTAGTCTTTGTCTTTGTACACCTGCGGCTTCCCCTCGTTCATGTTGCCCCTGAAGATGATGTATGGGACGCCGATATTGATCCGCGTCTCGACGATCTTCGCCCACTTCTCTCGCTTCGCCGTGTCGCCGTCGACCATCTCTTGGAACCAGTCGTCGCCGATGATGACGCCGTAGTAGATGTCTTGCACCGGGTCGCCTTCGGTCTTGATGTTGAGCCACTCGTCGAGGTCGTCGTGCTCGACGTCGATGTAGCCCGCGAACTGGCCCCTCCGAGTTTCACCCTGACTGACGACGTTGATCGCAGTGTCGAAGAGCTCCGTGAAGCTGTAACTGCCGTTGCTCTTTCCGTTGTTCGTGATCGGGCTCCCTCGTGGACGTATTTCACCGAAGTATCCGCTCGTGCCACCGCCGAGCTTCGTCATCTCACCCACCTCGGCGTGGGTGTAGAGGATGCTCTCCATGTTGTCTTCGATATGACTGCCGAAGCAGCTGATGGGGAGGCCTCTGTCTAACCCGAAGTTCGCCCAGATCGGGCTGGCGAGGCTGTAATACCCTCGGCTCATGTACTCGTAAAACCGGTCTGCAAAGCCGTCGTCGTCGAGGATCGCTTCGGCGTTCGCTGCGATCTGTCTGATTCGTTCTTTCGGATCGACACCCTCGAGCAGGTATCCCTCTCGAAGGAACGCGATGCTGTCGTCGTTCAACCAGTAGAACGGCTCTTGGTGTTCTTTTTCAACGGCTGTGAGTTCTGCTTGCGACATTATTAGAACATCTCCTCTGCTGTGACGCTCTGTGTGTGTTTGTTGTATGTAGTCGACCGCTTGCTGAAGAAGTCGTTGTCCTTGGTCATCATGATATCTTCGTCGAACCACCGAGTTTCCTCCAGTAGATCATCGTCTGTATCGAACACTGCGTCCACGTCGACGTTCTCGAGACTTTGATTAAACCGGTCTTTCAGGAATTCGTCGACGTGTGCTCGCGGGAGGAACTCCAACTCGCCGTCCTCGAATATCCAGTCGAGGATGTCCATCTCGGCCTCGTAGGCCTGCTGACAGGCCTCTTGAACGTCTGCTTCGAGTTCGTCGTCGAACATGTCGGGGTGTTCTTTTTTGATCGTCTCGACTAGTTCGACCCCGAATAGCCCGTGGATCTGTTCTTCCTTGCTGGTTGCTTCGACGGCGTTCGCAATCCCCTTGAACTTCTTTTCGTACTTGTCGAAGCTCGTCATGATCAGGAACTGGCTGAACAGTGAGACGTGCTCGACGAACGTGCTGAATAAGAGGATGTTCTTCACGTACTCCCGTTTATCATCTCCCCCGTTGGTTTCCAGACACCGATCGAGATACTCGATTCTGTTCTGGATGGCCGGCACCTCGGTCAGCTGCTCGAAGTCGTCTTCGATGCCAAGTATCTCGAGCAAGTGGCTGTAGGCATCCATATGTCGCACCTCGCTCTCTGCGAAGGTCATCCCGACGTTTCCGACTTCGGCCTTGGGCATTTCTTCGTAGATATCACTCCAGAAGGTTTTCACCTGCACTTCGATCTGTGCGATAGCCAGCATCGTCCGCTTGATGACGGTCTTCTCGGTGGACGTCGTATTGACCTTGAAGTCTTGGACGTCGCCTGAGAAGTTGAACTCCGTATGGACCCAGTAACTGTTCCGTATCGCGTCAGTGTAGTCGCAGAAGTCGCCGTACTCGTACGGTTTCAAGTGCGTGCGCTCTGAGAAGATGTCGGACTCTTCTTCTCCACGTGTGGTTTCGGTCTTACTCATCGTGTGTCTGTTTCGTGTGCGTCTGTCTCATTGTGATCTGTTCGGATCGTCGAAGTCGTCTATCTCTGCATCTAAGACCGCATCGAGCTCTCTGAGGAACTCTTGCGGCTCAGAGAACGCCTTGTACACTGAGACGAACCGGATGTAAGCTACCTGATCGAGCGTGCGGAGGTTCTCGGAGACGAGGTCACCGATCAAACTCGACGCGATAATCCGTTCGCCTTCGTCCTGCAGCTCTGTCTCGACGGTCTCTAGCAGTTCTGTAACCTGCTCGTCTGTTATCGGCCGTTTTTCTACGGCGCGAGCGATGCCAGTACGGAGTTTCTCCTTGTCGTATGGCTCAATGTCTCCGTCCCGCTTTTTCACTTGGAGCGAGTCCCACTCTGGTCGCTCGTACGTGGTAAATCGGAACGAGCACCGACAACATTCGCGCCGCCGCCGCACAGTGTCCCCACTCGCGTTCGAGCCAGTATCGAGGACGCTCGTGCGGTCATTATCGCAGTCTGGGCAGTTCATGCGGGTACTGGTCGGAGTATTCGGCCTATTGCTGCTGTATATGTGGGGTCTCTGAGTCCGCCACGATATATGCCATGTCGGGCCCAGTACTAAATACTACTGGTCCGATTGCACTAGTTCAAATAAATTTGTTATCCGGCCCGTGTGGCACCACCACGGACAGGAGTCGTCTGATCGAGTTTGTCAAACTCGTCGGTCATCTGTGCACCTCCGCGGTGACGGTGCACTGTGCGCGGAACGTGTCAGATAACTCTAAAAAGTGTACGATATGTAATGGGGCCGGAGGGATTTGAACCCCCGATCGACTGATATCTCCGGCGCGCCTCGGAACTCCAGAGGGTCGTCAACACGAGCGATGATCAGTCGCCCGCTCGGTATATCAGTCTGGAGTGTCGTCCCGGGCGCGGCCTCTGGAGTCAGTCGCCATGCCTGGCTTGGCCACAGCCCCGTCGTGTGTCGCGTCTGAACGGTATGGAAACGCGGGTAAATGAATTTCGATCGGGCCTCGTCGTCATTCCCGGTCGTCGTCGCTCCAATCGCACTCTTGACACTTGTAGCCGGTCACGAACTCGGTGACGCTCGGCATGTAGCCGACAGAGATGACGTCCCCACCGCAGTCGGGGCACGCGCGGTCGGCGTCCGTTATCGCCTCTGCTTCGAGAACGTCGCCGCCTTCGATCAGCTCGGCGAGCTTCCCCGGCGTCACCATTCGACCCTGCACGACGCGATTGCTCATACCAGTTGTTCCGGCCGCGGCACCTAAATCCCGTCGGAGCCCGTCTACCGACTCCGGTCGAAGGCGAGCGCCAGACGCGTCGTCTCACCGCAGCTCACATCCACGGCGCTCGGGAGTCGTCGTCGGCAAACGGATCGTCACCGTCGTCGTCTGCCGGCTCACTGGCGGCGCCGACGTGCTCGTCGACGAGCCCACCCGGGTACGGGGTGCCAGCCGGCGCGTCGTCGACGTCAGTGTCTCCGTTTCCGTCGTCGTCGTCTCGCGTGCCACCGTCCTCGTCGTTCCGATCGGGAGCGTCTTCGCCCGTATCGCCGTCGTCGCCGACTCCTTCCGGGTCTCCTCCGTCACCGACGGCCGGAGTGTCGCCACCGGCCGGGCGGGCCGCAGTCGCGTGTTCGGCGTTCGGATCGTACGCGAAGAGCGCAGTGACCGCGAGCACCGCCAGTGCGACCGGTACCTCGGTTTGCATCATCCCGAACGGCCGCAACAGGATCGGCAGTGCGAGCACGCCGAGGGCGACCGACGAGCCGAACCGGAATCGGTCGATGTCGACCCGGCCCCGCAGATGCGGCGACAAGATGGCGACGACGAGTGCGAAGCCGACGCCAACCGCGGCTGCCGCAGTCCCGTTGAGCACGTACTCGGTCGAGGTCTCGATCGCGAACCCGCTCGGGTCGAGGCTCGCGACGAGCCCGAGCCCGATGATCACGGCCGGTCCGGGGAGGTACCGGCCGAACTCGGCACTCGCGGTTCGAGCCGCGATAGAGAGGATCACGAGTCCGGCGAACCGCTCGAAGATGGCGAGCTCCAGTACGCCCCTGAGCGTCGGTGCGAGGGCGGCCTCCACGGCGGCGATCGGGATGATGATCGCCCCGATGGTCAACACCGACACGACCATCTCTCGGCGGCTGCCATCCATCTCGGCGAGGATCACGGCGATCGTCGCCGACCCACCGAAGATGAGGATTCCGGTCTCGAGCACGCCAACCGGTGAGGCCAAGACGCCAGCGACGACGAGCGCGGCGAAGATGCCGTCGACGAGCGGCAGCGCCATCACCGTCGCCAGGAGCTTCGTCGCCCCGCCGACGCGCTGCTCAAGCTGGAGGGCAACCGGGTGTTTCGAGACGCTCATTCAGGGACGATGCCCGTACCCGCGGGGCGCGCGGTGAGACGCGGACGACCGCCGATGGCCGCCGCTGCGGCCACCGACGTCGGCGCCGACGAGGGCCCGACCAGTCCACGGTGTAAACGCGCACGCATTGCCGGGTGTAAAGCGTCCGCCGAACTCGAGCGTCGGCTGACCGGCGATACGGGCGTTTTTGGGACTGTCGGAGTCCATACGGGTATTACCCGTTCCGGTGATGTTAAGTATTGTGTGAGTCTCATCCGCACGACGTTCAGACCAGTGGTCGATCTGCGTCGTCGAACGGCACCCGACGCGAGCCATCGACGGGCACGAACGTGGATATCGGGTCCCCGTAGAGTGAGACACCCACGCACGGATGTGCTGACTCACAACGCTTTTGCCGACGCCCTCACGACGGCTTACATGGCGACGGAACCCGACCCGTTCTCTGCGAAACTCGAGGTCCCCGAGGCGTTGACCTTCGACGACGTACTGCTCCGGCCACGCGAGAGTCGCGTCGAGCCCGACGATGCCGACCTCACGACGACGGTCTCGAAACACGTCGAAATAACCCTCCCGGTGCTCTCGGCGGCGATGGACACGGTCACCGAAAGCGAGATGGCGATAGCGATGGCTCGAGAGGGCGGACTCGGCGTGCTTCACCGAAACATGACCGTCGAAGAGACGGCAGCCGAGGTCGAACGCGTCAAGCGTGCTCACGAGCTGATCATCCGGCGCGACAGCGTCGTCACCGTCGCCCCGGAGAACACGGTCCGGGAGGCAGACGAGCGCATGGAACGCGAAGGCGTCTCGGGAGCGCCCGTCGTCGACGACGACGACGTCGTGCTCGGGATCATCTCTGGGACCGACATTCGACCGTACCTCGAAGTCGGCGAGGAGGACGCCGTCGGCGAGGCAATGACCGACGAAGTCATCACGGCACCAGAGTCCGTCGACGCGCGTGAGGCGCTCGAGTTGATGTACGACCACAAGATCGAACGCGTTCCCGTCGTCGACGACGATGACCACCTCTCCGGGCTCGTGACGATGCAGGGTATCCTCCAGCGACGCGAACACGAGCAGGCCGCCCGCGACGACGCCGGACGGCTGGTCGTCGGCGTCGCCGTCGGACCGTTCGAGGAGGCGCGTGCGGTCGCAGCCGACGAGGCCGGCGCCGACGTCCTCTTCATCGACTGTGCACACGCACACAATCTGAACGTGCTCGAGTCGGCGGAGGCGATCAAGTCGACGGTCGACGCCGACGTCGTCGTCGGTAACGTCGGCACGCGAGAGGCGGCCGAGGCCGCGGTCGGCTTCGCCGACGGACTGAAGGTCGGCATCGGTCCGGGATCGATCTGCACGACGCGCGTCGTGAGCGGCGCGGGAATGCCACAGGTGACCGCCGTCGCAGAGGTCGCCGACGTCGCCGCCGACCACGGCGTACCGGTGATCGCCGACGGCGGAATCCGGTACTCCGGCGACGCGATCAAAGCTATCGCTGCAGGAGCGAACGCAGTGATGCTCGGATCGTACTTCGCAGGAACCGAAGAAGCGCCCGGTCGGGTGATCACCATGCAGGGGAAGAAGTACAAGCAGTATCGCGGGATGGGCTCTGTGGGTGCGATGAAGTCCGGCGGCGGCGACCGCTACCTCAAAGACGACGACGGCGACGAGGAGTTCGTGCCGGAAGGCGTCGAGGCGGCGACGCCGTACACGGGGACACTCGCCTCGGAACTGCACCAACTCGTTGGAGGGATGCGGTCGGGAATGGGGTACGTCGGTGCAGAGACGATCCCCGACGTCCACGACCGCGCCCGGTTCGTCCGTGTCTCGAGTGCCGGACAGACCGAGGGCCACCCGCACGACGTGATGATCACAGACGAGGCACCGAACTACAGTCCGAACGAGTGACGGTCCGTGCCGGCCCGTCACCCGGCTGCCGCCGTGCGGTTGCCCGGAAGGGGTATCTTCATATGTCTCGCGGCCAGTGTGTGAATGTGAGCGAACTCGTCGCTCGGGTGAGGCATGAGTGAATCACAGCCGCTCGTCTTGGTCGTCGAAGACGAACCCGACTTAGCCGATCTGTACGCCGCGTGGTTGGGCGACGAGTATCGGGTTCGGACGGCGTACGGCGGCCACGAGGCGTTGGACGTCCTCGACGACGTCGACGGCACCGTAGACGCCATCCTCTTAGACCGTCGGATGCCGGGGCTCTCCGGTGACGAAGTGCTCGCCGCCGTCAGAGAGCGTGGTGTCGACTGCCGCGTCGCGATGGTCACCGCCGTCGAACCCGACTTCGACATCCTCGAGATGGGGTTCGACGACTATCTCGTCAAGCCGGTCGCGAGCGACACCCTCCGTGAGACGGTCGAGGGGCTGTTACAACGCGGCGAGTACGACACGGGCGTCCAGGACCTCTTCGCGTTGACCTCGAAGAAAGCGATGCTCGAAGCAGAAAAGAGCGCGAGCGAACTCGCCGACAACGAGGAGTATCAGGCACTCACCGAGGAGATCGAGACGCTTCGCGCGGACGTGGACGACTCGCTCGAGGCAGTCGCAGAGACCGACGACTTCGAAGGGCTCTTTCGCGAGTTCGACGTCGACGCCTGATCACGTCACACCGAACGCTGGTCGTGACGCCGAACGTCCCGTCGGTGTCCCGAAATCGACCGGTAGACGTCGCTGGCGACGGCTTAAGTACGATCACGGCGAACGTACACACAGATGCGTCTCACCTCGTTACCGCTCGCCGCGCCCACGGTCGACCACCTCCACGAGCGTGGGATAACCGAGCTCTATCCCCCACAGGCTGCGGCCGTCGAGGCGGGCGTCTGTGAGGGTGAGAGCGTCGTGGCCGCGATGCCGACGGCCTCTGGAAAGACGCTCGTCGCCCAGCTAGCGCTCGTCACGGCCGACGGTCCGGGGTTGTACGTGTGTCCGCTCCGTGCGTTGGCTCGCGAGAAGTACGAGACGTTTGCGTCGCTACCGGACGTCGACGTGGGTATCTCGACGGGTGACTTCGACGCGAGCGCAGAGGAGCTGGCCGGCCACGACCTCGTCGTCGCGACAGCAGAGAAGGTCGACTCGGCGATCCGGAACGGCGCGACGTGGGTCGACGACCTCGCGTGCGTCGTCGTCGACGAGGTCCATCTCCTCGACGCGGAGCGGCGCGGACCGACCCTCGAAGTCACGTTGGCGACGCTTCAGCGGCGCAACCCCGGTGTGCAGGTCGTCGCGCTCTCGGCGACCGTCGACAACCCCGAGGCGATTGCCGACTGGCTCGACGCGACGCTCGTCGAGTCCGACTGGCGGCCAGTGTCACTGCGTACCGGCGTCTGTGTCGGAGACAGCGTCACGTTCGACGACGGCACCGAGACGGCGGTCGACGTCCCTGCGCCGACGGCACGTGCCGAGACGCCCAGTGGAGCCGACTCGACCGAGGATGTCCCCTCGATTGAAGCGGACGCAGCGGTCGACGAGACGTCGATCACCGCCGCACTCGTCGCCGAGACCGTCGCAGCGGGCGGCCAGTGTCTGGCGTTCGTGCGGTCGCGGGCCGAGGCGGCCCAACTCGCAGAGCGGCTCGCAGCAGACGACCTCGCCGAGACGATGGGAATCGAGTCGGTGGCGGCGACGGCCGCAGACGCCGTTCGAGACGTCGACGGCACGGTAACGGGGCGGACGCTCGCCGAGTGCGTGCAGTCGGGCGTCGCGTTTCACCACGCTGGACTCCGCTCGGGACATCGAGCAGCCGTCGAACGGGCCTTCCGGGACCGCGAGATCGCGTGTCTGTGTGCTACTCCGACGCTCGCTGCCGGCGTGAACGTCCCCGCTAGACGCGTCGTCGTCCGCGATCAGCGGCGCTACACGGGGTCGTCGATGGAGTGGCTGCCGACGCTCGAGGTACATCAGATGTGCGGTCGCGCTGGCCGCCCCGGACTCGACCCGCACGGGGAGGCGATCCTCGTCGGAGAGGCGTCGAGCCGTGACGCACTCGTCGACCGGTACGTCGAGGGCGATCCCGAGGCCGTAGAGTCGACGCTCACCGAACCGGCTTCGCTCCGTACTCACGTCCTCTCGGGCATTGCGACCGGGTTCGCAGCGACCGAGGCGGAGATCCTCGACGTCTTCGAGGGGACATTTTACGCCCGCGAGACGGGTGCCGGAGGATTAGCCGACGACGTCGCCGAGGCCGTCGACGACCTCGTCGAGATGGGACTCGTTCGTCGAGCCGGCGGGGTCGACGACTACCGACTGGTCGCCACCTCGATCGGCGAGACGACCTCGAAACAGTACGTCAGACCCGAGACGGGCACTACACTCGTCGACGGGCTCCGAACGGCGAGCCACATGGAGGCGGCGACGACGCTCACGGCCTTCGAGGTGATCTGTGTCACCCCGGACATGCAGGAGACGTACCTCGGCAGCCGTGAGCGGGCGTCGATGTATCGGTTCGCCAGAGCGAACGCGTCACACCTGACGACGAACATGGGCGAGACGGCCGACTTCGAGTCGTGGCTCGAGTCCGTCAAGACCGCCCGCATCCTCGACGAGTGGATCGACGGCGCGACGATCGAAGAGCTGGTCGAATCCTACCGGCTCGGGCCGGGTGACCTCGACTCACGGGTCGAACGCGCCGAGTGGTTGTTGAGCGCGGCCGGCGCGCTCGCGGAGACGATCGACGTGTCGGTTCCGGCGATAGCACGGGCGCGGTCCCGGCTCTGAGGGCATTCGCAGGCGCGCGCACGTACTCGCGTGACACCCGATCGATCGGGGAGTCAGTTGGCCGGCTCGGCCGCTCGGTGGTACGGGGTCCGAGCGATCGTCTCGCGAAGCTCTGCGAGTGACTCGCGGCTGACGTCGCTGGCAACGGCCATCACGGCGAACACCTCCTGGCGTGAGACTTTCACGCCGGCTTCGGTGAGCGCGTCCTCTGGCCGCGACCGGAGCTCTCTGAGCGTTCCGACGGCGAGGAGGTATGGGACCGTCCACGCCTCCATCGTGTTTCCGTGTGTGAGCGGCATACTCTCGAGGTACATCTGTGCGTCGTCGAGGAACGATCGGGCGTACTCGGCCGTGCGGCCGACCACTCGGGCAGCCGAATCCCGGTGTGCCGGGTCGACGACCGACTCTTGATCGACGCCCTCGGCGGCCAACCACTCTGCGGGGAGGTAGACGTTGTTCTCCTCGGTGTAGTCGTCGTAGACGTCCTTCGAGACGTTCACCAGCTGTAAGAGGAGACCGAACTCTTCGGCGGTGTCGCGGAGCCGTGAGACGCGTTCGTCGGCGACGTCGCCGCGCGTGAGGAGGTTCGTGATGAGCGTTCCGACCGTCCCGGCGGCGTAGTAACAGTACTGTTCGAGCTCGTCGCGGTCGTCGATCCGGAGCCCGCCGCAGTGTGCGTGACGGTCGACGAACATGGCCATGCCGTCGACCATCTCCACCACGGGCGGGACGATCGCCGACCGTACCTCGGGAGCGAACTGCTCGAAGGTCGCGACGATCGTCGGCGACTCTGCGACGACGACCCAGTCGTCGGTACGCTCACTCGGCGCGGGGAGCCACTCGTCGACCGCCGACCGGAAGGCAGCGATGTCTGTCTGCTCGTCCGGATCGACCGCGTCGCGGTACGTCTCGAGCAGCGATCGCTGTGTCCCCGGCGGGATGTGTCCCGCGTCTTCGACGGTGTCGGCGACCCGACAGAGGAGGTATCCGAGACAGATGTGTGATGCCATCGGCTCTTCGAGCACGTCGACGGTCAGCGCAAACGTCCGAGACACGCCCTGGACCGCTTCGTGGCACCACTGGAGGTCTGCGTCGGTGGGGCCGTATTCTCGTCCGCTCATTCAGTTACGTCTGTTTACGTCACTACCCATAAAAAAGCCTCGTGGGACGCACCGCAGACCGACGGGTCGGGTGAGACGGTGCGATCGCCGCCACGCCGTCACTCTCGCTCGCGCGCCGCGTCGCCGGAGCCGTCCTCCTCGGGTTCGTTCGCGTCTGATTCGGCGTCCACAGACGCGGACGTCTCTGCAGAGACGGTCTCGGCGTCGACCCACTCGAAGCCGGTCTCTCGTGAGCGACGGTCGTGGAGCGACGCCTGTAACCGCGTCGTGAGCGCGTCGCGGAGGGCGACCGCGTCGTCGGTGTCGACGTCGACCGCCGCGGCGTCGTCGCCGACGAGGGAACTCGTCCCGGCGGTATCGGCGACGACCGAAGCGACGTTCCACCGGCGCTGAAATAGGCTCCGCCGGTCGATCACGTTCTGGATCCGGTAGTACGGAACGGCCTTCACGCTCCGACTCCAGAAGCCGTTTCGCGTCAGGAGGTGATCCTCGCCGAGCCAGTACCCGCGGTGCCGCCACTGTAGGTGCGCTGCCGGTGGCACCGCGAGCAGCAGCAGGGCCGCCGCGTACCAGGGGGCGTCCACGCTGGAGAGCCGGTCAACGCCGAACGCGACGCTGGTGAGCACGCTCACGACGATCAGATACCGGATACCGTAGCGCCACCGAACCCGTCGCGGTGGACGGGCGAACGTCGGGTCACCGAACGACTCTACCTCTCGAGCCAGGTCGTACACCCGGTCGCGTCTCGCGATCGGGATCGCCGCCTGGTTCCCGTTCTCACCGCCTTGCCCCGGCGCGTACCCGGCCGTCTCGATGGTGAGCGTCGCGTAGCCGAGTGCACGCTTCGCCGGATTGTCGGTGACGGTGAGCGTCTGGACCTTCTCGACCGGAATCGAGCCGCTGTATCGGCGAAACAGGCCGCGTTCGTACCGGAGTTCGTCGCCGGCCCGCGAGAGCCGGAAACCGTAGTAGTTCGAAAACGACACCGCCGCACCGAGCACCCAGGAGACGACGACCAGCCCGCCGACCCCGGCGACCACCACCCCGCTGAGTGCCACCGCCGAGGCGTCTGGCAGGAGCCCGGAGATCACGGGCACAGAGCCCGAGCCGACGAACACGAGGAGTCCGATGAGCCGGCCGTCGAACGACAGCGCTCCGACGAGCGCGAGCTCGCGGGGAGAGAGTTCGAACAACAGCTCCTCGTCGGGCGCCGGCGACGCCGCGGTCTCTGTGCCGTCTGCCGACGCAGTATCGCGTTTCAGCCGCTGTACCTCGCGCTGGAGGCTCGTGGCGGCCTCGGGGGTGACGAACCGAATCGCCCCCTCCGTCTCCGAGCCACCCGCCGTCTCGAGGTCGACGGCGGCGACGCCGATAGCCCGTTGGAGGACGCTGCGGCTCACGTCGACGTTCTGTATCCGGCGATACGGGATCTCGCGCTCTCGTCTCGAGATCACCCCCGACCGAATGTCGAGCGTGTCGGCGGTCAACTCGTACTCGAACCGCCGATAGTACGCGACCTCGTAGGCGACCGCGGCCGCGAGTACGGCTGCGGCGAGACCGATCGCCGGCAGTACGCCGAATCGAGCAGAGTCGTTCACGACGAAGACGATCACGAGGACCACACCAGACACCTTCTGCAGGGCTCGGTACGGGATCGACTGGGGTGCGAGTTTCACACCGCGTCCTCCCCCTCTGCGCGTATCGCGAGTCGTTTCAGCTCCTCCCGGAGGTCGCTCGCACCGGCCGGCGTGAGCCCCGGGATTCGCACGTCGGCACCGCGCGACCCGGCCGTGTACACCACACAGGAGGCCAAGCCGGCGGTACGCTCAACGGGGCCACGGCGCGAGTCGACGTGCTGGATCCGGACGAGCGGAACCGTGGTCCTGACCTGCGTGATCACACCCCGGTCGAGATACAGGGCGTCCTCGCGAATCTCGTAGCGCCACCGCCGGTACCGCGCGATCGCGTGTCCAGTGCCGAGCGTGAGGAGGACGCCGCCGACGGCGATCGGGGCCCACGACGGGAGGAACTCCAGGTACGCGGCACCCCCGACCGGTGCCGAGAGCACGACTGCGACGAGCACCGCGCGAAGGATCCAAACGACCCGCACGCGCGGGTGGAGTCGTTGTGTCGTCATCGACGCCCCTCTGATGCGTGTCCGGATCGCATGTGAATTCGTTAGGCGTGGCCCGATATAAGATCCCGCGGAACGGACGACCGACTCCGGTGTCTCGTGTCGTCGCTCACGGCGGCACGCGGGTGGTGACCGACGGGGTCGTCGGCGCTCGGATCGCGCCGACGACCCCGTCGGTCACACGGCGCGGAGACGGTCAGCGGTCACCTCGATCGGCTCGGCGTAGTGCGCGACCGGCTCGCCGCTCGGCACGTCGAAGCCGTTCGCTTCGAAAAGAGAGTTCGTCCTGACGGTCGCCGTGGCCGGCCGGAGCGTCCACGGCTCGTGTGCTATCTCGCCGCGATACAGCCGCCGCCCAGCCGTGTAAAACCGGTAGTTCTCAAGTAAGAACGCCGGGAGCGAGCCCGACACTGGCGTGAACGAGTCACCGGTCGGCTCGTACGTCGCGTCGAACGTCGCCCGGCTGGCGTCTCCGTGCGTCCGGTCGCTGGTGATCGTGACTGCATCCCCGTCGCGGTCGACGCGCATCTGTGCCCGGTAGTACGGCAGTGAAAAGAGGCGTCTCGCGATCCCTACGCCGACCGCGTCGGCCGCGTCAAGGCTGTAGAAGTAGACGCCGGGACCTGCCGGACCCGTCACGTACGTTCGTAGGTTGAGCTCGGGAAACGACCGGCCGATCGGCGACCCTCGCGGCCGGATCGACTCCATGACGAACGGCACGACCCCGAGGTAGGCGTCGCCGTCGTGGGTCGCAACCGCGAGGCCATCTGGCAGTGTCTCCGCGACCACAGACGGGTCGACGGGCCAGTGTAAGAACAGTCCGTCACGCCAGGTCATCTCCAGCCAGCGACGACCGAACATACGCGACGTAGCGCTCCGAGGGGTATAATCCGCACGGCTTCACCGGTCTCATCGGGCCTCGGTGTGTCGACGGCGCCGTCGCATCGGACGATCTCGTTTCTCTACCGGCTCGCGTCGACGGCGCCGTCGCATCGGACGATCTCGTTTCTCTACCGGCTCGCGTCGTCGGTCGGCGCTCGCTCGGACGGGGGCGTCTCTCCGGCCTCTTTCCACTCGCCGACGCCCGACGGGTCGAGGTGGACGTGGACGTCACCGACTCCGACCAGCGACTGCAGGCGGGTGACGAGTTCGGTCTCTATCTCGTGGGCTCGTCGAAGGGTCATCTCGCCGTCGACCTCCGTGTGGACCTCCACCTCGAGGTCGGTCCCGTCGTAAAACACCTTCAGGTCGTGAACGCCGACGACCGCCGGGTGGGCCCGAAGGGTCTCGACGACCCGGTCACGGTCTGCTGGCGGCGGTGCACCGCCGACGAGGTACGTCACGTTCTCGCGGGCGATCTCGACGCCCTGGTAGACGACGACGAGACTCACGAGCGCCCCAGCCAGCGGGTCGAGCACCGGAAGGTCGAAGAGGACGCCCGTGACACCGACGACCGCGGCCACGCTGGTGTAGATGTCGTTGAGACAGTCGGCAGCGAGCGCGTCGAGTGCGGTCGAGCCGAGGTCGGTGTTCACCCGGCGAGTATACCAGTAGAGGAGGTACATATCTGCCATCGAGAACGCCAGCGCGACGAAGAGGAGCCCGCTGAACTGCACGTCGCTGCCGAACCGAAGTCCCTCCACCGAGCTCCAGAGGAGGTTGACGCCCAAGACCACGATCACGGCGCCGACGAACAGCGCGGTCAGGGGTTCGATCCGCTGGTGGCCGTGTGGGTGTTCGGCGTCCGGATCGTCGTACTGAGTCCCACCCCACACCAACACCACCACGCTCGCGACGAGGTCTGCGACGGAGTGAGCCGCGTCCGCCAACAGCGCCACGCTCCCGAAGGCGAGTCCGGCAGCTCCCTCGGCGGCGATCTTCACCGCGTTGCCGAGCACGTTCACCCCTGCGGCGCGTCTGAATCGCCGCTTCTCGTCGGAGACCGGTGCTGTCATCGTACGAGTACTCACCCGTCACCGGTGTTAAGTGGCACGTCCGTTGACGCCGGTGGAATCGTCGGTCCGCCGCCGACGGCGGAGTCGACGGCGACCTCGACGACGATCACCCGAACCGATACGTCGTCGTCCCGATCGAGTGTCGCCACCACTTCTGTAGGCGTCGTCGCCGACTCGTCGACGGTGACGCCGTCGACCGCATCCAGTGCGTCCGCCCACGCTTCCGCACGAGGGGACTCGACGCGAAGCCGAACGGCGGTGTGGGCGGCGACCGCTGGGAGCTCAAGTCGACGACGGTCGACGACCGACGTCCGCACTCGAACCGTTCCAGAACGAGCGATAGCGGCCGCTTCAGCAGCGGATCGCACGACGACGACGGAGACGACGGTTCGGTTTGCCGGCCCACCTAGCGTGGCGATCGGTGGGCGGTCACGTGGGGCCGACCCGACGCTGTCCGTCCGAAATCGGAGTCCCGACTCGTAGCCGCTGACAGCGCCGTCGTAACGGTACACGACGGACCCGACTCGACGCGTCACGTGCGTCTGAATCCGCCGACCCGCCGCGTCGACCGCTGCTACCGTGACCGTCGTCGTGGGTTCGACGGCGAGCTCGCCGCCGCCGAGTCGCATCAGGGTCTCTCCCTGCTGCGCTTCAGACCGCTCGATCGCGCCCATCTGCTCGTCGAAGGCCGCGACCGCCCGCTCGCCACCAGTGGCGTGTACGCGGTCGCGTCTATCCTCGAGCGCCGGCGAGCCGACGGCGAGGATCGGAAGCGTCGTTCCGACGATCAGCGCGAACACCAGCACGTAGCCGACTACGTCGCTGACTCCCCGCATGCCGAGTGCCTTCGGCGGTGGCACCGTCGACTCGCCGACGCGCTCGTCGATCATCGCTCGACCACCACGAGTCTGCCCGCCGCCGGATCGAGGGTGTCGGGCCGATACGCTACCACGACCCGTCCGCCACGAACGCTTCGTTCGGCCACCGACGTCCGTGAGCGGTGTGCGACGCTGACCGTTACCGCTGGGCGGCGGCTCTGTACGACGACCGCGTCGGCCGTCACGGTGACCGTGTACGCGGAGCCACCGACGCTCCTCGGCAGACCGATCGTCGTCTCGACGCCGAGTGAGACGGATCGGGGGTGGAGTCCAGTCCCGACACGATCTGCTTCTGCGATCCGAGCGAGCCGGTCCGTTCGTTCGAGTGCGGCCGCCGTCGTCTCCCCGATCACGGTGAGCTGGTCTGTCACTACTCGGTCGGTGTAGGTGGTCGTGACCCCGCCAAGACTGATCGTGAGGGCGGCGAGGAGGAGCGCGCTCACCGCGAGTGCGGCGACGTAGTCGACCACCGTGCTCGCCGCCCTGTCGCCGCTGACGGCCGACTCACACACGGGGCTCACCCGGAGCTACCCGAACGGTCGTCTCGAAACGGTGTGTCTCGCTCGCGTAGCCGACGACGACCGTCGCATCGTACACACCCGGTGAGACACCGCTGTGGTCGGCGGTCGGCGGCGATTCGGGTGTCCTCGCCGTTTGCACGACCATCGTCAGTGTTCCCTCGGCGGCGTCCGCATTCTCGACGCCAATCCGGTACGTTCGCGCGTCCGCGAGCGACGCCGCCGGCCACAGGTCGGGGCATCGGACCGTCCCGAGTCGCTCTTCGCTCAGGGCCAGTCGAAGTTCCTCGCGCTCGCTCACGTCGGAGACGGCACACACCACCCGCGGCGTCTCCGCGTCGGTTCCCGCCGCGACGACGACGTCTCCGGCCGTTCGATAGACGTACACCGCGTTCGTCGTCGTCTGCGTCTCGAAGACGACGCGAAAGGCCTGTTCGATCGCGTCGTGTCTCGTCGTCCGCTCGAGTCGCGTTGGATCGACGACGAGCACGACCCGTCGCGATCGGTCGACGTCGGCGGCGACGGTGTACGCACCCGCCCCGCTCGCGTTCACGAGCGATCCGTCCATGCCGCCGGTCGATACGATCCATCCGGGCGTCGTCCGTGCGACGTTCGACCCGAGGTACGCTACCGACCCGCTCTCTGTGGCGATTTCAGACAGGTCGTCGTTGAGGGTCGTGAGCCCGTCGACGGCGGCCACGCGTGCCGACCGAGTCGTCTCGTGGCTGGCTCGATTCACCGTCTCGAGGATCCGCTCCGTGCCGTCGACGGCCATCGCTCGGTACCGACCGGCATCGTCGCCAGGCGACGGCTCGTTGGTCGTCTCGACGACCGTGTACGCCGCCGCGTTCACCAGTGCCACGAGCGTGAGGAGCATCGCGGCGACGACGACGGCGGTCACCGCGAGCAGCTGTGCACGCGCCGGTCTAGACCCGGCCGAGGAGACGCCGACGGGTCGTGTCACGAACGCCATACGACGAGTTCCACCTCCACAGCCGCGTACACCGCTCCGTCATCGGACGGTGGCACGTAAAATCGCTCACCCGAACTGGCGTCGAGCGCGTCGAGCCGTCTGTCTTCGACGCCCGGTGCGGTCAGCGACGCGTTCTTCGGTATCGTCACGACACGACTCGCGGCCACCGCGCTCGCGTGCGGGACACCCGATTCCACGATCGGCTGGCGCACGACTGTTGGACGCCCAGCCGTGTGCTCGGTGTGGTACACTACCGACAGGGTGAAGCCGAGCCCCCGACGCACGAGGGTACGTTCGAGGGTCCGTCCGAACGCGGTCGGCAGCCGCGTCGCGTCGCCAGAAGGGTGATCGGCGGCAGTGCTGGCGAAGGTGCCTGCGACCGGGTCCCAGTACAACACCGTCTCGAGGAGCGCACCGGTGGCCGCACCCGTCTCGAGCAGGTCGACCGCACTCGTCCGGTAGAGCGGGTCGTCGTCGACGGCCGCGGACGAGGCGGGCACTGCCGTGGGGGGCGTCACCTGCATCGCCGCGCCGATCGCCGAGACGACGATCAGCGCCGCCAGCGCGACCTCGATCGTGTGTGCCTGTCCCCGACCGTCCGCACCGAACCCGCCGCGTGTTCGCGACTGCACGCTCACCACACCCACACCGTGAGGACGTACGCCTCTCCGTCGATAGTGACGACGCGACTCGAGGCGGCCGCGCCGGTTCGCGACGAGTCGGTCGAGCGGGTGCTGGACTCGGTCGTCGCAGATCGGGTCAGCCGACCGGCGACGTGACCGTGTGACGTCTCGACGCCGAAGACGATCGCTCTGTCGATCCCAGGCCGGTCGCCGGGGTCGTAGACGGCGATGCGGACGCCGTCGACGCCGAACGAGCCGTTCAACTCGACTCGGGTGAACGGACAGCCAGCGCCGGCAGCCAGTCGTTCGTCCGCGGTGAAGAACGCGACACTGCAGACCGGCGAGAGGGTCCCCGGCTCGGGAGATGCGTGGGCGACAGCCGACGTGCCGGTCCCGTCTGTAGGCTCCCCAAGCAGGTCGACGACCCAGGCGGCCACTCGGTCGGCGGTGATCTGGTCGGCAGCGGCTCCCGCGTCGCTCGTCGACTGTGGCGTCTGCGCTACGAGCGGCACCACCGCGCCGACCGCGAGGCCAAACACTAACAGGAGGAGTCCGGCGGCGACGACGAAGTCCACCTGCGTCTGTGCCCGCCGACGCCGGGCAGGTGTAGGGTCGATAGTCATCCGACGACACTCCACACTCCCAGGGTGATCGCGCCGTACGCGAGGACGAACGGGATGCCGGCCCGAAACGTTCCGGAACGCAAGTACCCACTCACCACCCCCGAGACGACCGCCTGTACCGTCGCCGCGTGGAAGAACGCGAGCGAGAGCGTGGCCGGGGCGATGCCGACGCCTCCATCGGCACCGCCCACCAGGCCCGCCGATGCGGCTCCACTCCCCGAGGAGAGTCCGCCAAGGGCGCCGACGAGTTGTGTCTGTAACACGGCCATCACGCCGAGCATCGTGAGGTACGTCACCCCGATGACGGTTACCTGCATTCGCGTGCGCGACCGTCGTTCGCGCTCGAGGTCGTCGTGTATCTCGACGGTCTCGGCCGCCGTCGTCAACACGGCGGCGATCCGTGACGACGCCGCTCGGGCGTCGGCGATCAGGGTGACTGCTCGGGCGAGTCTCGGCTCGGCGTACGCGTTGTTGAACTCGACGAGTGCCGTGCGGAGGCGCATTCCGTGGACGACCTTCGCGTGAACGGTGCCCAGCTCGCTCGCGAGTGGGTCAGCGGATCCCGATGCGACGGTCTGGAGCGACTCGAGCAGCGTCTGTCCCGTCTCGTTCGCGGCTGCGAGCGTCCGAAGCGTCTCTGCGAGCCGGTCGGTGACGCCTCGAGTCGTCCGCCGATTCCACTCGGTGAAGACGCCGAGCGGCCCTAACACGACGGCGGCGGGGGTGTACACCCAGACGGCCGTCGAGCGAACCGGCCGATCGAGCCACCCGGCCGGCGCGACCGGTGCGTGTCCGGAGATAGCCGCTGCGGCCAAGAGTCCCACCGCGACTGGGATCGTGATCAGCAGCGAGTAGCGTGGACGCGTGCGCAGGAGGTCGTGCGGGGCCTCGAGCACCGATACGATGCGATGTCTGCGCGTCCTCGCAGCGATCCGTTCGAACAGCGCGTTGCCCTCGACGGCCGATCCTCTGAGCGACTCGGCGTCTGCCGTCCGATCGGACCCGTCGCGCGTCGTCTGTGGCGCATCGAGAAGGCCGTCGACGGGCTCGTCTGGCGTCACCGCCGCCACGAGCACGATGAACCCGATGCCAGACAGCGGAATCAGGACGTACACCGTCAAGAAGACGAGGCCCGTCGTGGGCTCCCCCATCGTCGCCACGACGACGAGGACGACGATCAGGAGGAGCGGAAAGACGGAGAGCGTCACGTACAGCTCTCCGAACAGCTCGAGCGTCTCGAGCCGACGCTCTCGGTCGCGCTCGTCTCGCCGGCGGTAGCGTTCGGTTCGGTCTCGCAGGAAGGGTTCGATACGTCCCCCCGCGTCAACGACGGCGACCAAGTCCTCGATGAACGTCGACAGCGTCTCCGACGGAGTCGCTTCCGCTCGCCGTCGGAGCGCACTCCGGTAGTCTGTCCCGGCGTAACGCATCTCCGAGATGACCCGCTGAAACTCCACGGAAACCGCACCGTAGGCGTCCTCGGCACCCGCGAGCGCCTCGAGTACGGCGAGCTGATCGAGCCCGCCCGTCGAGAGCGCGTGCGCATACGCGACCGCATCCGGGAGCAGTCGGTCGATGTCTCGTCCTCGGTGGGCCGCGCGCACGTGCGGCCGGAGCAGCCACCCGCCGGCGCTCCCAACTCCGCCGATCACGCCGGTACACGCGCCAGTCACCCCTGCGGCGACGGCCGTACCGAACACTCCGTACCCGAACACCGCACCCACGAGCGTGAGGAGCACGCCAACGATGGTGCCGATACCGACCGCCCGTGTTAGATACTCGACAGCCGTCCGACTGGCGTGCACCCCCGCGAGCGCGCGGTCGACGCTGTCGACGACCGCGTCGTTCGGATCGAGCCATCGACACAGCGGTGGCGTCGAGCGACGGCCGACGTGGTCGACCCACCGAGCGACGCATCCCGCGTCGACGCCGTGCTCGAGTCGATCGAGAACGCCAGGGTCTCGATCTGTATCTCCCGACCGGGGGGAGAGACCGGACCTCGTGTCCTCACTCATCGACCTCACCGTCCACCTCGATCCCGTCCGTCCCGTCCGGTCGTGTGACGTCGGCCGGAGCGCCGGCACCGGCGTCGGTCCGTGGGCGTGCAGGGCCGGACGACGACGGGTCCAAACCGGTCGTGTATCGCGCTCCCGGCTCCGTGTGCGACGTCGCTTCGGCTCTCGAAGGCGACAGATTCGCCGCCGCGAGCACGGCGTTAGCCGTGTCACGGACCGCCTCGGTCGGCGACGGCCGTGGGGTCATCGCCTCGGCCGTCGCGTCGACGTCCACGTGAATCGACTCCATCGTCCGGAGCCCGTCGAGTGACTCCTCGAGCGTTTCGCTGGCTATCGACGAGAGGACCGTCGCTGGATCACGCATCGTCGCCTGAAACGTCGCCGCGACGGCCGCGTAGTCGGTGATCCCTCGCGTGAGGAGGTACGCCAATACGATTCGACGGCGGTCGAGGGCCGTCTCGAGTCGGTGACGACTCCACCCACGTTCGCGTCGTATCTGATCGAGCACGCTCGATTCGGCCGGCTGCTCGAACGCGTCCGCGTCGGCCCGCCACCGGTACACGTCTTTGACGGTTATCTCGTCGTTCTCGGGGTCGTATCGGGTTACCTCCGTGATGGAAGCGTTTCGTCTCACCCGGCGGCCGCCAAGGCGGGTCGAGCGCTGGATGCACACGACGTCGAGTGCGGTGAACATGCTCTTCGAGACGTTTATCGGATCGGTGGTGAAGCGCCTGATGACCTCGTCGACGCTGTCGGCGTGGAACGTGGTGTACGTGGTGTGACCGGTCGACATCACCTGAAACGCCGTTCGTCCCTCCTCACCTCGCACTTCACCGACGACGATGTACTCCGGCCGCTGGCGAAGCGCCGCCTCGAGCAGGTCGAACTCGTCTATCGCGTCGCCGTCGTCCGGAGCGAACGCCGGTCGAGTCACCGACGCGATCCAGTTGCGCTGTGGGAGTTCGACTTCACGGGTGTCTTCGATAGAGACGATCTTCGCGTCCGAGGGGATGAACAACGAGATCGCGTTCAGACAGGTGGTCTTTCCAGAGGCGGTCCCGCCGGCGAAGATGGCGTTCTTGTCGTTTTCGACACACAGCCACAAGAACGCCATTTGGTCGAGCGAGAACGTCCCCCAGCTGAGGAGGTCGACCGGCGTGTACGGGACGTCGGCGAACTGTCGGATCGTGTAGTTCGTCCCGTGGTCTGCGACCGTGTGGCCCAAGGTGAGCTGTGCACGTGAGCCGTCCGGGAGGGTCGCGTCTACCTGTGGGCGCCGCGTCGAGATGCCGCTTCCCGCCTCCTGTGCGAGCCGCCTGACGAAGTCGTCGAGTTCCTCGCGGTCGTGGTGGACGTTCGTGATGAGCTGTTCGTACTCGGCGTGGTGAACGAAGACGGGTTCGCCGTAGCCGTCACAGGAGATGTCCTCGACTCGAACGTCGTGTGTGATCGGGTCGATGGCACCGTACCCGACGAACGCACACCGCACGTGGTACTGCAGCGTCGACACCTGTGCAGCCGTGAGCGTCGCCGAACTCGCCGACTCCGTCGCTCGGCTCGGTCCGTCAACATCCGTGTGAGACGAGCCTGTCCGTCGAACTCGCCGCGTTTCGGTAAGCCCGCGTCGCTCGTCCGTGCTTGGCGCGTCCGTCTTTCCAGTAAGACGAGTGAAATACTCCCACAGTCGCGTCGAGACGCGTGTCATCGCCGCCGTCACCGTGGCGGCCGCGTTGGTGGCCCACCTCGTCGAACGACCGGCAACGCTACCGGCCTCCGGTGTGTCGGATTCGACACTGGCTCTCGACTCGTCGCGTGGGTAGAGGCCGTACCGATCGAGCAGCGTTCGGTACTCGTCGATGACGACGGCGGCACGGGCAGCGTGCGACTCGAGGCCGTGGTCGTCGTCGTACGGGATCGACGAACGGAGCTCCGTCGTGAGAAATTCGAGGAGGTCGGCCTCAACCGGCGTCAGCTGCGGCTGGACCACGTAGTACTTCAGTTCGTTCTCCGCCGTCGACCGGAACACGACCACGAACGCGTACGGCTCGTCGACCCAGTACCGGTCTACTTCTCGTAGGTGCGCCTTCGCTGCGGTCGGGACGGCCTGTTCGAGGTCGTATCGCGTTACCGGCGTCTCCGTGCCGGCCACGGTGGTGAAGAACGCGTCCTCGTCGAGCGTCGGGTCGACGTCGACGGTTCGTTCGTCGACCACGCTGGCCAGCGCTGCACTCGCCTGTGTCGCGTGCTCGAGGGCCGTAGACAGCGCGTACGGCTTCCCTGAGAGGACCGCCCCCGACTCGGACGGTGTAGTCCCGGCTTCGGCCGTCTCCGAGGTCATATCGGGCTTGGGCTCGGCTTCCGGTATAAACCTCCGCGAGGACGGTGTGCCCGTCCGCAGCCGGTGCGGCTTTATTCGTGCCGGTGTACTGCTCGTTCGTGAGACGCCTCCGCCGTCTCGGGGACCCTCGCGTGCGCCGACGGGTTCGCGACGCCGCTGCGGCCGAGTTGCTCGGCCGACCACGGAGTCTCGCGGCCGTCGCGACACTCACAGCGGCGATGGTGCTCGTGGGCGTGGCGTACTACGCCGACACGCTCTCGTCCGTTCCGACGGCTCTCTGGCCACTGTACGCGGACTCGGCGGTGGCGACGACGCTGTGTCTCGTCTCGCTCGTGACGCTTGCACCGGCCGTCGTGTCCGGCGTGCCACTCTCCTCGGCGTCGACGAGCCGGCCGCTGGCGTACCTCTACACGCTCTCGTTCGTGTGGCTGGTCCAGTTCGGCGTGTGGCCGCTCGTGTCGCTCAATCTCGCGTTCGATGCGTACGTCTCGGCTCCCGCCGCGTGGGTGTACTACTGGGGTGTCCTCGGCACACACCTCCTCTTCGTCGGCGTCGCGCTCTTGTTCCCAGCGTTCGGCCGGACCACGCCCGGTGCCCTCGGCCTCGCGCTGTGTCTCGGTGTCGCCAACGTCGTCGTCGACTACGGTCTGGGGTACCACCCACCGCTGCTGTACGAGCCGGGAGCGACTCTCGCGGGTGCGACACTCGCTATCGCCGTGTTCGCCGTGTGGCTCGCGAGTCGCTCGTTTCGTCGACTGGACGCGACGACGTGACGGTTGACACGACACCCAGGGGTCGGTGCGACGAGGTCGGCCCGAGCAAAAGGAGTGTATCGTCGACCGTGCCTGTGTGTGCGCAGTGGGCTAGACGTGCGCGACGGGATCCACGCGAACATAGGTCAGTCGTGCCCGTGACCGAGCGAAGCGAAAGAACGGGCGCGACGGGATTCGAACCCGCGATCGAGAGGTTAGGAACCTCCCGCCCTGTCCGCTAGGCCACGCGCCCAACCGGGACGTCGGCGGGGGCCGGGTGAAGCCGCTGGACGCTACGCGCTCGGTTCGGTCTCGCTCTCGAGTTCGTCGTTCTCTTCGACCGTGTCGGCCGTCGCGTCCGTCGTCTCACCGTCTTGCATCTGCTTGAGCTCGTCTTCGACCTCTTCACGGCCCTTCTTGAACTCGCCCATTGCCTGGCCGGTCGACCGGGCTAGCTTCGGGATCTTGTTGGCACCGAACAACAACACCAACACGAGCAGGATGATGAGGAGCTCCGGACCCGCCGGAATGCCGCCGATTAGTGGGATCGCAGTTGCCATCTCTACCCGTCCGTAACCCTGTTGCGATTATAGTCTTTTTGCCTTCCTGGGGTCCGACTCCCGAAGATTCGTTCACACCAGCCCGTATATATCCCCTCGGGGCGATACGTGCGGTATGGTCGACGTAGGAGACGACGCCCCGCCGTTCGCTGCCACGCTCGTAACCGACGACATCGAGCCGTTCACGCTGCAGGACTACCTCGGAGAGGGGCCGGTGGTGCTGGCGTTCTTCCCGGCAGCCTTCTCGCGCACGTGCACCGACGAGATGCGTACGCTTCGTGACGACGTGGACGCGTTCCCGGCCGACGCCACCGTCTTCGGCATCAGCACCGACCTCCCGCACGCACTTTACGCGTACCGCGAGGAGTACGACCTCCCGTTCGGCCTCGTCGCCGACCCAGACCACGAGGCTATCGATACGTACGACGTGGTCGAATCGTTCGACCGCTACGGCGTCGACACCGTGGCTCGTCGCGCCGTCTTCGTGATCGACGCCACAGGCGTGGTCGAGTTCCGCTGGCTCGCCGACGATCCGGGCCAAGAGCCCGACTACGCGGCAGTTGCCGAGGCGGTCCGGTAGCCGACGTCGCAGTATCGGTGAACGGTGGGCCGAAGAGACCGATCGAACGCGTACGGAGAATCGAGGAGAAAGCCTCGCGCTTCAGCGCGGGGAGAGTGTCGAGGACGCGTGTATCGAGCCAGTAAAAACTGGACTCGACGGCGTTGAACGTCCAGACGAGTCGCCGTGCGTGGACTGTCAGGCCGTGTCGTCGCTCGGACCACCCCTGAAGAGGTGGGCGTCCGCTCGCCACGTGTCAGTTCATATGGCCCCAGCGACGTCACCGCGCTATCGGCTCACGCGTCGTCGGTCGTCGCTCTGTCGTCGGCTCACGCGTCGTCGGCATACGCCGACTCGGGGACGATGTCGACGGCAGCGACCTCGTCGTCCGGCTCGAGGTTCATCACGATGACGCCCATCGTGTTGCGACTCACCGTAGAGATCTCTTCGATGCGCGTGCGAACGATCTGTCCGTCGCCGCTCATCGCGACGAGGTGGTCGCCGTGTGTGACCGCTTCGATAGCGACCACGCTTCCGTTTCGCGATCCGGTCTTGATGTCGACGAGGCCCTTCCCGTTTCGCGACTGCGGTCGGTACTCGTCGAGGTCGGACCGCTTGCCGTAGCCGTTCTCCGTCACGGTGAGCACCCAGTTGTGTCGGTCTTCGTCGATCGCCGCGACGCCGGCGACGGCGTCGCCGGGTTCGAGGTCCATGCCGATGACCCCACGGGCCGTGCGACCCATCGGTCTGACGTCCGACTCGTCGAATCGGATCGCCATGCCGTCTCGACTTCCGATCACGATGTGGCGGGTGCCGTCGGTCACCTCCACGTCGACGAGCTCGTCGCCGTCTTCGAGCCGAATCGCCCGGATACCGGTCGATTGGATGTTCTCGAAGGCCTCGACGCTCGTTCGTTTGATGTACCCGTCGCGGGTCACCATCGTGAGGAACTCGTCGTCGTCGAGGTCGGCCGTGTTCACCACCGCCTCGATCTCCTCTCCGTCGTCGAGGTCGAGGAGATTTACCGCTGACTTCCCGCGGGCAGTCCGCGAGAGCTCGGGGATCTCGTACGTCTTCAGTCGATATATCTGTCCGTGATTCGTCACCACGAGCAGATAGTCGTGTGAGTTTGCGACGAACACCGACGAGACGCGGTCACCGCGTTTGAGGTCGGCGCCGATGACCCCCTTTCCGCCGCGGTTTTGTGCTCGGAACGTCTCCAGTGGCATTCGTTTGATGTAGTCGTCCTCGCTCATCGTGACGACGTACTCGGCCTCGGGAATCAGGTCCTCGTGGGTGACCGTCCCGGTGTCCTCGATGAAGCTCGTCCGGCGCTCGTCGTCGTACGCCGACTTGATCGACTCGAGTTCGTCGACGATGACGGCGTCGAGTTCGTCGGCGTCCTGGAGGATCGTCTCGAGCCGCTCGATCCGGTCGACGACGCCCGCGTACTCCGACTCGATCTCACGCGTTTCGAGGGAGGTCAACGACCCGAGCTGCATCCGGACGATGTGTTCGGCCTGCGCCTCGGAGAAACCGTAGTCGTGCTCGAGTGCAGCTCTCGCGGCCGATCGGTCGTCCGAGTCTTGGATCGTCTCGACGACGTCGTCGACGTTCTCGAGCGCCTTCAGCCGTCCCTCGAGGATGTGTGCGCGGTCTTCACGCTCTGTGAGCTCGTGGCGAGACCGTCGACGAACCACCTCTCGGCGGTGGTCGACGTAGTGTTCGAGCGTCTCTTTCAGATCCAGCACCTGTGGCGAGCCGTCGACGAGCGCGAGGTTGATCACCCCGAAGGTCCGCTCGAGATGGCTCTCTAACAGCTGGTTCTTCACGACGTCGGCGACCGCGTCGCGGGTGAGGTCGACGACGATGCGGATGCCGTCTCGGTCCGACTCGTCGCGGAGGTCGCGGATCCCCTCGATCGTACCGTCGGTTACGTCCTCGGCGATCCGTTCGACGAGCCGCGACTTGTTCTGTTGGAACGGGAGCTCGGTGATCACGATCCGTCCCTCTTCCTCGTCCACCTCGAACTCGGCGCGGACCCGAATCCGTCCGCGGCCCGTCTTGTACGCCTCGTGAACGGCGTTTCGGCCGACGATGTTCGCTCCCGTCGGGAAGTCCGGTCCCTTCACGTGATCCATCAGGTCCTCGACGGTCGCGCCGGGATTCTCGATCAGCTCGACGGTCGCGTCGATCACCTCCCCGAGGTTGTGTGGCGGGACGTTCGTCGACATACCGACGGCGATCCCCGAGGAGCCGTTCACGAGCAGGTTCGGGAACGCGGCCGGCAACACCGCGGGCTCTTCGAGCCGGTCGTCGTAGTTCGACTCGAAGTCGACGGTGTCGCGTTCGATGTCGGCCAACAGCTCCTCGGCTATCGGCGACATCCGGGCCTCGGTGTATCGCATCGCTGCCGGGGGGTCGCCGTCGACGGAGCCGAAGTTCCCCTGTCCGTCGACGAGCGGATACCGCATCGAGAAGTCCTGTGCCATCCGCGCGAGCGTGTCGTAGATGGCGCTATCGCCGTGTGGGTGGTAATCACCCATCGTCTCGCCGACGATCGACGACGACTTTCGATGGGCGGCGCCGCTCGTGACGCCCGCCTCGTGCATCGCGTAGAGGATCCGCCGGTGGACGGGTTTTAATCCGTCACGGACGTCCGGGAGCGCACGACCCGCGATGACCGACATCGCGTAGTCGATGTACGACTGCTCCATTTCGTCTTCGATGCGTGCATTCGTCACCTGTGCGGCGCGGACGTCTCCAGGGTCTGTTGGCGGTGTCTCAGAGCTCATATGTCCACCCACTCCGCTTCGGTCGCGTGCTCTTTGATGAACTGCTTTCGGGGCTCCACGGCGTCGCCCATCAGTACGCTGAACATTCGGTCGGCTGCGGCCGCGTCGTCGACGGTGATTCGTTTGAGGATCCGATTCTCCGGGTCCATCGTCGTCTCCCACAGCTGTTCCGGGTTCATCTCGCCGAGTCCCTTGAATCGCTGCACCTGATCCGGCGATCCGTCACACTCCGACGCCACGATCGCATCGCGCTCGTCTTCGGTCATCGCGTCGTACGTCTCTCCACCGTTTCGTACGCGGTACAGTGGGGGCTGTGCGGCGTACACGTAGCCGGCCTCGAGAAGCGGCTTCATGTGTCGGTACAAGAGCGTGAGCAACAGCGTTCGGATGTGAGCGCCGTCGACGTCGGCGTCGGTCATGACGATCAGCTTGTTGTACCGTGCCTCTTCGACGTCGAACTCCTCGCCCACGCCCGCGCCGATCGCGGTGATGAGCGCGCGGATCTCGTCGTTCTCGAGGATGCGATCGAGCCGGTGTTTCTCGACGTTCAGTATCTTTCCTTTGAGCGGCAAGATCGCCTGGTTCTCCCGATTGCGTCCCTGTTTGGCGCTTCCGCCGGCGCTGTCTCCCTCCACGATGAAGAGTTCGGATTCGGCCGGGTCACGGGTCTGGCAGTCGGCGAGTTTGCCGGGCAGTGCCGTCGACTCTAGTGCCGACTTGCGACGGGTCAGCTCTTCGGCTTTCTTGGCTGCCTTCCGAGCCCGCGCGGCCTCGGCCGCCTTGTGGACGATCGTACGCGCCGTGTCCGGATTCTCCTCTAAGAACGTCCCGAGCTTTTCGTGGGTCGCCGACTCGACGACGCCGCGAACCTCGCTGTTTCCGAGCTTCGTCTTGGTCTGTCCTTCGAACTGCGGGTCCGGGTGTTTGACCGACACCACGGCCGTCAGTCCCTCGCGGACGTCCTCGCCGGTCAGGTTCGCGTCGAGGTCGTCGACGAGTCCGTGTTCGTTGGCGTAGTCGTTGACGACGCGGGTGAGTGCGGTCTTGAATCCGGTGAGGTGTGTCCCCCCCTCCCGGGTGTTGATGTTGTTCGCGAAGGCGTGTACGGAACCCTGTAGCTCTTCGGTCGCCTGGAGTGCGACCTCGACGTGTACGCCGTCGGCTTCGTCGGCGAAGTAAATGACCTCGTCGTGGATCGGCGTGCGGGTCTCGTTGAGGTACCCGACGAACTCGCGGATGCCACCGTCGTAACGAAACGACTCTTCGGTTCCCGCACGCTCGTCGGTTAGGGTGATCTCGACGCCAGAGTTGAGAAAGGCCAGCTCGCGGAGGCGGTTCGCAAGCGTCGACGCGGTGAACGTCGTCGTCTCGAATATCTCCTCGTCGGGCCAAAAGCGAATCTCGGTGCCGGTCTCCTCGTCGGGCGCCAACTCGCGGACCCGTTCGAAGCCGTTCGGCTCCGGCTCGCCGCGGCTGAACGCGTGCCGGTAGACGCCGCCGTCACGTCGGACTTCGACTTCGAGCCGCGCAGAGAGGGCGTTGACCACGCTGACGCCGACGCCGTGGAGCCCTCCAGACACCTGGTACGACTTCGAGTCGAACTTCCCACCGGCGTGTAACACCGTCATGATCACCTCGAGGGCGGGACGGTCGTACTTCTCGTGGGTGTCGACCGGGATACCGCGGCCGTCGTCGTGGACGGTGACGGAGCCGTCGTCGTGGACGGTGACCTCGATCGCCGCACAGTACCCCGCGAGCGCCTCGTCGATGGCGTTGTCGACGACTTCGTAAACGAGATGGTGGAGCCCGCGGTCGTCCGTAGATCCGATGTACATCGCCGGACGCTTGCGGACGGCCTGCAGGCCCTCTAAGACCTGTATCTGGCCCGCTCCATATTCGGTCTCCTCTGGCATAGAACGTATCAAATGTAGTCCGCGATGGGTTATAAACCCGACGCACGCGCGCGGGCGTGACAATACCGAATGGTCGGTGCAACTGCTATTCGACAGGGCCGTGTGCTCACTCCGTGTTTCGCGGATTACTCGGGTGGTACGCGGTGTCGTATGCACCGGGGTTCGCGTCGATCCGATCGGGGTTGATGCGTCCGGCGAGCAACATAAAATCGAGCACTGTACAGTGTAACATCGCTTCGACCACCGGCACTGCCCGGGGTGGAAGGACGGGGTCGTGGCGGCCCACGACTTGGACTTCCTTCTCTTCGCCCGTCTCCCAGTCGGCCGACCGCTGCTTCTTCGGGATCGACGTCGGTGCGTGCCACGTCGCCTCGCCGTAGATCGGCTCGCCGGTGGTGATACCACCCTGGAGTCCGCCGTGGTCGTTCCCGACCGGAACCGGATCGCCCTCCTCGCTCACCACGTGGTCGAACGACTCGCCGTCGTCGAACGTCCAGTCCTCGTTTCGGTCGCTGCCGGCGACGTCGGACACCGCTCTGCCGAGTCCGTACTCCACCGCGGTCGTCGCGGGGATGGAGAACAGCGCCTGTCCGAGGCGAGCGGGGAAGCTATCGAACCGTGGCGCTCCGAGCCCACGGGGTACGCCCCGGCACTCGAAGTAGATCGAGCCGCCTATCGAGTCACCGCGCTCTTGATACGTCTCGATAAGCGACTGCATCTCGGCGGCCGCCTCGGGGTCTGCACAGCGCACGTCGTTCTCTTCGGACCGTTCGAGCAGCTGCTCGAAGCTCACCTCGTCGGCGCGAACGTCACCGATCTGGTTGACGTGGGCTTTGATCTGCACGTCGTACTCGGACGCCTCGAGCACCTGTTCTGCGACTGCACCAGCGGCGACCCAGTTCACCGTCTCGCGCGCCGACGAGCGGCCGCCGCCGCCCCAGTTGCGGGTGCCGAACTTCGCGGAGTACGTGTAATCGCCGTGTGACGGTCGCGGCGCGGTGACGTACGGCTCGTACTTTCCAGAGCGGGCGTCTTTGTTCTGGATCACCATCCCGATCGGGGTGCCGGTGGTGTAGCCGTCTTGCACCCCGGAGTTCACCGTCACCTCGTCGGGCTCGCCGCGTGAGGTCGTTATCATCGACTGGCCCGGCTTTCGTCGATCGAGCTGTGCCTGGATGGCCGCTTCGTCCAGTTCGACGCCAGCGGGGACGCCGGAGACGGTGACACCCATGGCGTCGCCGTGACTCTCGCCGTAGGTCGTCAGCTGAAAGAGTCGGCCGAACCGATTCCCGTTCATACGAGTGCGTGGGTCCGAGGGCATATAGTGGTTGCAATCTGGTGGCGGACCGATGCGATTTGGCGACGGGCGACTGCGATTCGGTGGTGGATTGACGTGATCACGCGGCGCGTCGCTCGCGCATCCGACGGAACCGACGGCGGTTTACTGCTGCCCGTCGTCTCGTTGGTCATGCGCGAGTGGCTCACATCGGACCTCGGCGTCTACCTCCTCTCCGGGCTCTTCTCGCTCGTCGTCTTCCTTGGAGCCCTCGGTGTCCTCTCGGTCTCTCTCCCGGACGGACTCGGTCGACGACGAACCGCCGGCCTCGTCGTCGGGTACCTCCTCTTCGTCGTCGTCTACACGATTGCGTGGTACATCTACGCCGGTATCGACGCCCGCGAGCAGATCTGAGGCGGCCCGACGCGCAACCGCCACGCTTTATTAATGGCACCGAGTACCCGCGACATGGACCAGTTGCGGCAGTCGCTCCTCGACGCGCCGATCATCGAGAAAGGCGAGTACCAGTACTTCGTCCACCCGATAAGCGACGGCGTCCCGATGCTTGAGCCGGAGCTCCTCCGTGAGATCGTCATCCGGATCATCCGGAAGGCCGAACTCGAGAACGTCGACAAGATCGTCACTCCCGCCGCCATGGGGATCCACATCTCGACCGCGCTCTCGCTCATGACCGACATCCCGCTCGTCGTGATCCGCAAGCGGCAGTACGGACTCGACGGCGAGGTTCCGTTGTTTCAAGAGACCGGGTACTCCGAGTCGGAGATGTACATCAACGACGTCGAGTCGGGCGACCGGGTCCTCGTGCTCGACGACGTGCTCTCTACGGGGGGGACGATGAAGGCGATCTTGGACGCACTCACCGACGAGGTCGGTGCCGACGTCGTCGACGTCGTTGCAGTCATCAAGAAGGCCGGCGAGAACGAGCTCGACGCTACCGACTACGACGTGAAGACGCTCATCAACGTCTCCGTCGACGACGGCGAAGTCGTCGTCGCCGACGCCCTCGGCGACGGATAGGGGCAGACGTCGCGGTAGGTGGGAGGCGCGTCGATGGCTAGGGGCGTCGCGCGGCTGGGACGTCTCGTGGCTGCGGCCGTCGCGTGGCTGGGACGTCGCGTATGGCGCACCGAACGCAGGAGGCTTTTGCGTCGCCGGACCGACGATCGAGACACATGTCGCGTGCGTTGTTCGTCGTGAGCGAGGAGGGGTACTGGGCCGAAGAGTGTATCGAGCCGTTGACGACGCTCGAAGACGCCGGCGTCGAGGTGACGGTCGTGACGCCGTCGGGTTCCGCCCCGGTCGTCGACGAGCGGTCGCTCGATCCCGACGACGTCGGCGAGGAGGCCGCCGATCGCTTTCGTGACGTCCACGAGAGCCACCCGGTGCTGCGCGATCCGGAGCCGATCGCGACGGTCGAGGCCGCCAACTACGACGCGGTCGTCTTCCCCGGTGGACACGGTACGGTGTGGGACGTCACACAGGACCGACACGCGCGGCAGCTGCTGCTCGATACGGTCGCCGGCGACGAGGGCGTCGCGCTCGTCGTCTGTCACGCGGTCGGAATCCTGGCGTTCACCCGAGAGGCCGACGGGAGCCACCTCGTCGAGGGGCGGTCCGTGACCGGATTTCCGAACGCCTGGGAGGAGGGCATCGTCGACGAGTACGACCGCCTCCCGGACGGTCGCAAGCTCCCGTACTGGGTCGAAGACGAGGTACGACTGGCGGGTGGCGAGTGGGACGCCGAGCTCGACGCCGACACGAGCGTCACCGTCGACGGCGACCTGATCACGGCTCGGGGACCGCCGTCTTCGGCGGCCGCCGCGGCGACGCTGCTCGAACGGCTGTGAGTCCGGTGGCCGTGGCTATCGGATCACGAACGTCGGCTCGGCCACCCGTTCACAGCGACACGCTGGACAGCGCGAGGGGGCGTTCATCGGGTCGTCGAAGCCGTCGAAGCCGCAGTCGCGACACGTCGGTGGTGAGACGAGCACCGACTCGTCGCCGTCGACCGACCGAGCGACGTGTTCAAGGTGTTCGTACACCGTCGACGGCGGAAGCGACAGCGCCGCGCCGAGTTCGGCAGCCGTCGCCGGACTCGCTCTGAGTTGGTCGGCGATCTGCTGGCGGGTCGTCTCCATACCCGCTCGTCGTGACCGACCGAGTTAATCACAACGGCCAGCTATCACACCTGATCGGTGGTGTGCTCACCGTGTGCTCAGATACGAATCAAGACGAGCAACCACGTGCGGCACATCGGCACACCGAGACACTACTGACAAACTCAGTTGTGGCGCGCGCCTCGCAGGCCGCCGAAGGCGGGCTCGCGAGCGCGCGCGAGGGATGAGCGAGGGAGCGACGCGACCGAGCGAATCGGCTGGGGAGGGTGTGGCCAATTGGTGTCCGGGTGCCGTGGAGTCGTCTCGGTCACAACACTACCGCGCACGTACGAGGGCGAATCGGCCCGGGAGGGTGTGGCTGAAAGAGGTGTCCGGGTGTCGCACGGTCGTGTCGGTTGCACTCACACCGCTATATACGTATTGGGGAGGGGGTGGCTGTAAGGAGTGTCCGTGCGTCGTGCAGTCGTGTGATTCCTGTGTGCGCGACCGACGAGGCATACACACGTCGCCACGGTGCACCCTCGCCGCCGTGAGCCGATGACTACCACCCAACAGGCTCCGGACACTACGTTTGACCACGTCCTCCCCAGCCGATTCGCTCGGTCGCGTCGCTTCCTCGCTCATCCCTCGCACGCGCTCACGGACACGCCTCCGGCGGCCCGTGAGGCGCGCGCCATAGCTGATTGACATCCTCCCGGCGCTGAAGCGCGAGGCTTCCTCCCCGATTCCCCGTGAGGGAGTTGAACACATTGTGTCGTACCGCACACAGACACGACAGCCGACTGAGTCGAACACAAGAAGTATGACGGGGGCCCGTGAGGGTGGTGGTATGAAAGCAGTGGTACTTGCCGGCGGGTACGCCACCCGACTGTGGCCGATCACGAAAGACCGCCCCAAGATGTTCCTCCCGGTGGGTGAACAGACCGTGATCGACGCAATCTTCGCCGACCTCGAGGCCGACGACCGCATCGACGAGGTGTTGGTCTCGACGAACGAACGATTCGCCGAGACGTTCGAGTCGTACATCACCGAAAGCGACTTCGAGAAACCCACGCTCTCGATCGAAGAGACCGTCGAAGAAGACGAGAAGTTCGGCGTCGTCGGCGCGCTCGCCCAACTCGTCGACAGAGAGGGCGTCGACGACGACCTCGTCGTCGTCGCCGGCGACAACCTGATCAGCTTCGACATCGCCGAGTTCGCCGACTTCTTCGAGACGAAGGGGACGCCGACGCTGGCGGCGTACGACGTCGGCTCGCTCGAGCGCGCGACGTCGTACGGACTCGTCGAACTCGACGGCGACCGCGTCGTCAACTTTCAGGAGAAGCCGGACGACCCCAAGAGCACGCTAGTCTCGATCGCGTGTTACGGGTTCCCCGCGGAGACGCTTTCAGACCTCGAGACGTACCTCGCTGACGACAACAACCCGGACGAGCCCGGCTGGTTCCTCCAGTGGCTGCAGTCGCGCGAGGCCGTCCACGCGTTCACCTTCGACGGCGCGTGGTACGACATCGGCACCGCAGAGAGCTACCTCGACACCGTCGAGTACGCGCTCGACGGGGAGCCGCTGATCGCCGACGATGCCACCGTCGAGAACGCCGACCTCGGCGACGTCGTCCACGTCATGTCGGGCGCAGAAGTCACCGACACCACGCTCGAACGCGCCGTCGTCTTCCCGAACGCGACGATCACCGACAGCGAGGTGCGAAACGCCGTCGTCGACGAACACGCCGTCGTAGAGTCACTCGACATCGCTGGCGCCCTCATCGGGGCGTACACCTCGATCACCGACGGCGAGGACTTCTGAGACCCCGTCTCGACCGTCTTACGTCCTCTAGTGCCGTTTCAGGCGTGAACACGCAGGCTCGGCGACCCAGACTCGAACGCTCTGGTTCGAACAGTTAGGACCGGTCGGACGGCTCCACGGCGTCCGTCGGTCCGTCGGCCGCGTCGACCACGTCCCGGCTCATCGCGTCGGCTCGCGGTGCGTCCCTCGTCGACGTCTCGTGAGTGTGATGATAACAGTCGAGCGCCGGGGCACCCTCGGCGGTCGCCGGGTGAAAACACACGCGCCGGTAGCGCTCGTTGTCGAGGAGGTTGACGAGGAAGCCGTCGGCGTGTCGCGACACCGACTCGTACTCGTCGCCGCAGGCCGGACACGTCGCCGGCGGATCGTCTGGAACGAACATGTGAATGCGTCTGACGAGCCGTTGTACTGGCCCCGTGGACAAAACTCACTCGGCGGTCGTGTTCGAGGTCCAACACACTGGCACCGACCTCACAGCTCGTGTCCGTCGGCGAGGAGTCGCTCACGGACGGCGTCGCGGTCGACCGTTCCCGAGACGGTTCGTGGGATCGCCTCGGCGTACGTGACCGTCTTCGGTCGTTTGAAGCCGGCGAGTCGCTCTCGAACGAACGCGCGTATCGACTCGTCGTCGAGCGAGTCGGCGGCTCCGTCGGCTGCGAGGAGTGCCGCGACCCGTTCGCCCCACTCGTCGTCGTCGAGTCCGACGACGGCGGCTGCTGCCACGTCCGGGTGTGCGGTGAGCACCGCCGCCACCTCGCCCGGATCGACGTTCTCTCCGCCGGAGAGGATGCGGTCGTCGAGACGGCCGAGTACCGTCAGCGACCCCGTCTCGTCGAGACGCCCGACGTCACCGGTGTGGAAGCCGTGTGGCCCGAACGGCCCCCCACGCTCGTCGTCGATCAGGTACCCAGGCGTGATCGTCGGTCCGCTGACGACGATCTCTCCGGCGTCGCCCCGTTCGACGGGATCGCCCTCCCCGTCGACGATCGTCACGGTCGTGCCAACCAGCGGGCGTCCGACGGTCCCCGGTCGCTCACGGGTGAGCGCCGGCGTCGCAGTCGTCACCTGCGAGGCCGCCTCGGTCATCCCGTAGGTCGGATACACCGGCACGGCGCGCTCGTGACACCGCTCGATCAGCGTCTCGCTCGCCGGTGCGCCACCGAGCAGCACGACGCGCAGCGAGTCGGCTAGTGTGTCGTGATCCGCGAGCATGCGGCGGAGCATCGTCGGGACGAGCGAAACGAGGGTGACGTCGTGACGCTCGAGGTCGGCGACGACACCGTCGGCGTCGAACCCAGCCCGGAGCACGACCGTCGTCCCGTACAGTGCCGAGCGGTACACCGGGGCGAGCCCGCCCATGTGGTGTACCGACAGGGTCACGAGCCACCGATCGGCCGGGTCGAGCCCCAACCGGAACGCCGAGGCGACCGCCGACGAGAAGACGTTCCCGGCGGTGAGCGGCACCGGTTTCGGCGCCCCGGTCGTCCCGGAGGTGAACAACACACACAGCGGGTCGGTGAGTGACCACTCGTGTGGCTGCCGGACGCTCGACTCGCGGGTCGTACTCCCCTCCTCCGCTCGATCCGGGGCCGCGTCGTCTGCGGCCGCACTGGACGGCTCGTTGAGGGTGTAAAGCGGGAGCGTGTCGACCGCGGCGGTGGCTCGCGCTCGCGTCGCGTCGGTACACGCGGCCGCGTCGAGCTCGACACGGGCCAGTCGGTCGCGGGCCTCGCGGTCGGTCAGCGTCTCACCGATAGGCACGAACACGGCCCCGAGTCGCAGTGCTGCGTGGACGAGCACGAGGGTTCCGACCGTCGATTCGGTGAACACGCCGAGTCGGTCGCCGGCACTCACGCCCCGGGTCGCGAGTCGGTCGGCCACCGCCGTGACCCGATCGTCGAGCGACCGGTAGCTCCAGCGGGCGCCGTCTGCAGCCCGGATTAGCGCCGGCCGATCCGGCGTTATGACGGCCCTGTGTGCGACGGGGTCGTGCATCAACGCGCGGTTCGTCGGTCCGCCGGTCGCTCACGCATCGTCCGACTGTCGGACCGTAAGCACTGGAACGTCGGCAGTCCTGACAACTCGCTCCGTCACGCTCCCGAGGAGGTATCGGTCGAGCCCCTTCCGGCCGTGCGTCCCCATCACGATCATGTCGATGCCGTTCTCGTCGGTGTAGTCGAGGATCGACCGGTATGCGGTGCCGCTCGTCACCGTCGAGTCGACGTCGACGCCGGCGTCCGCGGCGGCCGCAGTGACGCGCTCTGTCGCCGACTCGCCCTCCTCTTCGAGCGCTTCGACGACGATCTCCGAGCCCGCCTCGAGCGTCGAGTAGGCGGTTCCGTCGACGACGTAGAGGGCGTGAAGCGTGGCGTCGTACTGTGCGGCGAGGTCGATGGCGTGGTCTATTGCGGCGTCCGAGGCTGGACTCCCGTCGGTCGGCACGAGGATGTCGTCGTACATCACGCCGAGATGTACGCTCGGTGGCAAATAAAAACCGATCCTCTGTGCCCGGATCCCGGGGTGCGCCCCGGTTGGAGTCGGGTGCGCCCCGGTTGGAGTCGGGCCCGCCCCGATGGGCAGCGGCCACGCGACGGATCACGTCACCGGAATCCCATCGCTTCGATCTGTTCTTGATACCGATTCCGGATGGTGACCTCGGTGACCTGGGCGACGTCTGCGACCTCACGCTGGGTTTTCTTCTCGTTACACAAGAGCGAGGCGGCGTAGATCGCAGCGGCCGCGAATCCGGTCGGGGACTTCCCCGAGAGCAGTCCCTGTTCGGCCGAGACGTCGATGATCTCCGTCGCCTTCGACTGCACCTCCTCTGAGAGCTGCAACGAGGAGGCGAATCGCGGCACGAACTGCTTCGGGTCGACCGGCTTGAGCTCCAGGCCGAGCTCCTGTGAGATGTACCGATACGTCCGACCGATCTCTTTTTGTGGCACGCGCGACACCTCCGCGACCTCGTCGAGTGAGCGGGGGATACCCTCCTGTCTGCAGGCGGCGTACAGCGCGGCGGTCGAGACGCCCTCGATAGAGCGGCCGCGAATCAGGTCCTCGTCGAGCGCGCGGCGGTAGATGACCGAAGCGACCTCGCGAACCGATCGGGGCACGCCGAGCGCGCTCGCCATGCGGTCGACCTCGGAGAGCGCGAACTGAAGGTTGCGTTCGCCGGCATCCTTCGTACGAATTCGTTCCTGCCACTTGCGCAGCCGGTGCATCTGTGACCGCTTGTTCGAGGAGATAGAGCGACCGTAGGCGTCTTTATCCTTCCAGTCGATGGTCGTCGTCAACCCCTTGTCGTGCATCGTCTCCGTGATCGGCGCGCCGACGCGCGACTTCGACTGCCGCTCCGAGTGGTTGAACGCCCGCCACTCGGGTCCACGGTCTATCGTTTGTTCGTCGAGCACGAGTCCACAGTCTTCACAGATCAGCTCCTGGTCGGCGTCGGTGACGATCTCACTCGACTCACACTCCGGGCACGTTATCGCCGCTTCGTCCGATTCCTGCTCCGTATTCCGCTCCTGCTGGCGCTGCCGGCTCGGACGTTCCATATAAGCGTTCTGGTTACTCCCCTATTTAAGACTTGTCCGAAAATATCGAACATCTGGTGCGTCGCGTGCCGCTCGCGAAGCGCTTTTGTGCCACTGCCGGGTGCTGGTGATATGTTCGGCTTCACCACTCCGTCCCGTTTCGACCGGTCGCGTCCCGTCGACTCCGGCCGGGTCCATGTTCTTCTTCGGCCCGTACGGAACAGCAACGGCCGCCTCGGACTCGGTCGGTGAGATGCCCACGAAGCGATCGCTGGCGGCGAAGCTCGGCGTCGTCGCCGGCTTCGACTCCCCGCGTGCAGCCCTCGAACAGTACCACACGCCGCCCGAACTCGCCGCCCACGTCGTCCACCTGGCGGACCTCCACGGCGACGTGGACGGGCGCACCGTCGTCGACCTCGGCACCGGCACGGGGATGCTCGCACTCGGGGCCGCCCTCCGTGGACCGGCCCGCGTGATCGGCCTCGAACTCGACCGCGCCGCCCTCGAGACGGCTCGCACGAACGAGCGCCGCGTCGCTGCTAGCGCACCGATCCACTGGGTCCACGCCGACGCGACGCGGTCGCCGGTCGCGCCGGCCGAGCCGGTCACGCTCGTGATGAACCCGCCGTTCGGCGCACAGAACAGCAATCGTCACGCCGACCGCCGGTTTCTCGAGACGGCGAGCGACCTCGCTGCGGTCTCGTACTCCGTGCACAACGCCGGCAGCGAGTCGTTCGTCGATGCGTTCGTTGCCGACCACGGCGGCGGCGTGACCCACGCGTTCGCGGCCACGCTCGACGTCGACGCGCAGTTCGCCCACCACACCGAGGAGACGCGCGCGCTCGACGTCGAGGTGTTCCGGATCGAGTGGGCGTGAATCCGGTCTCTCCCGGACGCAGGAACTGTCACAGACCGGTCAGCGACCACGTCGTCCCTCGTACTGCTCTCTCTCGGCGACCCGCACCCGTGTGTCGCCACGGACGGCGTGTATCACGCCGCCGGTGCGACTGAACGTCACGCCACGAAGCGTCACCGACTCGCTCGGGTCCGGGACCGTCGCCCGCTCGGTCGACCCCTCGTGGTCGACGCGGAGTTCGAACCCTCGGTCGGTCGCTGCGATCGAGACGGTTCGACCGTCGACGCGCGCCTCCGCGCTGGCCGGATCGCTCACGAAGAGCGTCGACCGCTCGCGTTCGTGGGCGGCCACGACGCGGTAGGTCGGATCACCGCCCAGTGTGACCCACCCGGACCGCCGAATCGACACTGTCTCGCGCCACCCCGTCCCGCCGACGGCGACCCGTCGTTCGCCCCAGTAGGCGAGTGCCCCCCTCGAGACGGCGGTCGTCCAGATCGCCCGGTCGGGGTTCGCGACGATCACTCCAGAGGTCTGCACCGCAGTCGTTCGGCCGAACGCCTCGACGTCGACGACGCTCACGACCCGGTCGTCGACGTCTTCGGCGTACGTCACCTCGTACCCGTCGACCTCGATCGGGTCGCCGGGGAGGTCGCCGTCGGCGACCGTCACGAGGTTCGGCACGATGCCCGGCCCCGCGAGCCCGCCCAGCGTCGCGACGAGCAGCAGCGTGCCGACAGCGACGGGCGTCGCCGACGCGAGCCGTCCCCGGAGCGTCTCGGGCGCAGCGGCTGCGCGGTCCGGCCAGAGTGGCTCGTCGTGGCCGGTCGCTGCGACGGCGACGATCGCCGCGAGCACGACGACCGACCCGAGACCGATCGCGCGGTACAGCTCGTACTGCTCATTGCCGAGGTACCAGTACACCGCCCACAGACGCCGGGAGGCACCGAAGAACGACACGGCGAGGAACACGACGATCGCGGGGTGCCGAACGGGACCGAACCCGGGATCCGTCCCGCGCCTGCGCCCACCAGGTTCGTGCTCGCTCCCATCGAGGGTCTCGACGTCGTCCTCGCCGGTGCGTCGCGAGCGCCGCAGCCACACCGCGGCGAGCACGCCGGCGACGAGCCCCAGTGCGTGTCCTTGTATCGCCACGTTCGCCCAGCCCGGCGGTCCGAACGAGGGCGTCGCCTCCGCGAACTCGACCGGGGCCCGGAGCGTCTCGTACCCGACGTACGCGAGTGTCACGCCCGAGAGCGACGCGAGCGTGCCGACCGGGTACCACACCAGCGCGAAGCCCCAGAGCGCGAAGACGACTCCAGAGAACCCGATCACGGGTCCCAAGACGAACAGCGCAGAGAGCACGCCGAACCCGACCGTAGCGAGCGGGAAGACGACGACCGCCCGGGCGAGCGGCGACGTACGAAGCGTCGCGTGAACCCTCGCGACCCACGAGGTGCCCGTCGCTTCCCGTTCGGGTGTGGTCGAGTCGGATGCGGTCGAGTTGGCGGTCGAGTCGGGTGCGGTCGAGTTGGCGGTCGCCCGCGGCGGATAGTGACCGAACGCGTGCTCTGCGAGCGTCCCCGCGACGATTGCCGACACCACGTTTCCGACGAGGTGGTCCCGGCTCGCGTGCGCGAACGACGACCAGAGGAGCCCCTCGGGGGCGGCGTACGACCACGCTCTGAACGGGATCACGACGGGATTCGACGGTGCTTCGATCCCGCGCTGGACGAACAAGTAGACGGCACAGACGAACGCGACGACCACCAGCGTTCCCCACGGCACGCCGTAGACGAGGCGCGAGCGCAGCCGATCGAGTGGCGTCGCGGGCCGGTCGAGCGCGGTGACCGCCGCGAGCGCGACCAGCGACGCGACGGCGGCGAACACCAGGTGGACGGCGTGAGCGGGCTCGCCCTCCGCGATCATAGTGCACGATGGGTTCGACGGATAATGAATACGCGGGTCAGCTCGACATACCGGCCGGCGGGTCAGCTCAGATCTTGTTCTCGGCGTCGTCGGCGAGTTCTTTCATTCGCTTGCCGACGCGGCCGGCCGGCGAGAACTCGTCTTCGCTCATGGCGTTCGCCAGCGCGTTCCCGAGGACGAACACCGCGTGTTTGTGCTCGCTCTTCGATTTGTGTACGTGTGAGGGGTCGACCTCGAGCTCGTCGTACGGGTCGAAGAGGTCGCTGTCGACGCTCTCGTGGGCTCTGAAGTGCTCCATGATCGTCACCATCTGCTCGTGGAGCTCGAGCAGCTCGTCTTTGTGCATGGAAGCACGTACGGGTGCGCGCCGCTAAAAGCGTTGTTGCGGCGGTCCGCGCCCTCGACGCCGGCCAGTTCGGTCAGAAGACGTACTCGTCTTCGTGCCCCATCATCCCCTCGCCTTCGAAGCCACCCGACTCCTCGTCGTCGATCGGTCCGCTCGTTTTGTACGCCTTGATACCCGTCGAGAGCAGCTCTTCGACGGCCTCCTCGCGGTTGAGAAACTCGCCTCGCTCGACCATCTGTGTGATCTGCATCTCGAGGTGTTCCGGCACAGTCATCTTCACCCGTGGCATTCTTTCGTGGGCGACTAACAGCATGGGGGATATAAATGTAGCGTCGAAGGCCGGTAAAGTGGAACATCTTGGTCGTACTTCAAAAACAAAATGTGCCGTAGTCGAAACGGTGGTGTGAACGTACCGAATACCGGTCGCACGACGGCGAGCGGTAAGCCTACGTCGCCGGGGAGCGTATCGATCACTATGACAGACTCTCAGGGTGCCGCCGTCGAGGACCACACCGACCTCTACCGCGAGTACGGTGCGGACCGGGTTCCACCGGGACAGCGCGAGACGGACACGTTTCCGGTGCTCTCGAAGAGTGGCACGCCATCGTGGGGGCCAGACGACGCACTCGAGGTGTGGGGGGCCGTCGACGAGCCGCTCACGCTGTCGCTCGAGGCGGTCCGCTCGCTCCCCGCGGTCACCCAGCGACAGGACTTCCACTGCGTCACCGGCTGGAGCAAACTCGACTGTCGGTTCACCGGCGTTCGGTTCGCCGAACTCACAGAGCGTGCCGGCGTCGACGACGACGCCGTACACGTGGTGTTTCACGCCCTCGACGGCTATACGACCGACCTGCCGCTGTCCGAGTGCACCCGCGAAAGCGTCCTGCTCGCGTACGGGTACGACGGCGACGACCTCCCGGCGGACCACGGTGGACCGCTCCGCGTCGTCACCCCACACAAGTACGCGTACAAGGGTGCAAAGTGGGTATCCGGCGTCGAATTCTGCACCGAACCCAAACGCGGGTACTGGGAGAAGCGCGGCTACAGCGACACCGCGAATCCCTGGAACGAAGAGCGATACAGCTGAGCAGCCGCCGCCGACGCCGGGATCCGGAGTTGACACCCTTAAGAGCCCTCGGCCCGGATCTGTCGTACATGGAACCGGCGCGCTCGACGTCGTCGCCGACGCTCGTCAGCCGCACGATCGCGGTCGAGGAGCCGGCGTTCGTCCCGACGTTCGACGCGCTACCGGCCCCGCGGACGACGTGGAGTGCACCGGACGACGCGCTCGTCGTCGGTGGAGGCACGGCGGCAACGCTCACCGCCAGTGGACCCGATCGGTTCACCGCCGTGCGGACGGCGGCCGAGAGGCTTTTTCGGACGGGCGACGTCCACGCGGGGACCGAAGCGGCCCGCCCTCGGCTGTTCGGTGGGTTCGCGTTTCACGCCGGAGCGTGCGCCACCGATCCGTGGACGACGTTTCCGGAGGCCCGATTCGTGCTGCCACGCGTCCAGGTCACCGTCGCCGACAACGGAACGTGGCTCACCGTCACTGACGTCGGTGAGGAGGCGGCACCCGCAGCCGTAGAGCGTCGGCTCGAAGCGGAGCGAGCACGGCTCGCCGGAGGCGTCTCCGACGGCTCCGTCCCCGACCGACCGGGGATTCGTGCTGGCCGACGCACGACGAGTAGAGCCGAGTGGCGCGAGAGCGTCACCGCCGCGACCGACCGGATTCGAGCGGGCGCGCTTCGGAAGGTCGTGCTCGCACAGGCGATGGAGACACAGCTGTCGGCCGACCTCCCCCGTGCGGCGACGCTCGCACGGCTCGCCGAGACGTACCCGGCCTGCCTCCGCTACGGCTTCGAGACCACGGGCGGCGAGAGCCTCTTTTTCGGTGCGACCCCCGAGCGACTCGTCTCGCTACGAGGGCGAACGGTCGAGACGGACGCCCTCGCGGGGACGACGGGACGGGGAGAGACCCCGGCCGAAGACGAGTGGCTCGCCGAGGAACTCCTCGCTGACCCGAAGAACGGGCACGAACACGAGCTCGTCGCCGAGACGATCCGCGAGCAGCTCGACCCGTACGCGGCGTCCATCGCCACCGGCGAGCGACGCGTGCGGCGGTTGGCGACGGTCCAACACCTCCACACGCCGATTACGGCCGAGTTGGCGGCCGACGGCCACGTCCTCGACCTCGTCGAGGCGCTCCATCCGACGCCGGCCGTCGGCGGGCTCCCCCCTGAACGCGCCCTCGAGACCATCCGCGACACGGAGCCGTTCGACCGCGGCTGGTACGCCGCACCTGTCGGCTGGATCGACGCCGCGGGTAACGGGACGTTCGCCGTCGCGATCCGATCGGCGGTCGCGAGTGAGCGACTCGCGACGCTCTTTGCGGGCGTCGGCGTCGTCGCCGACTCCGAACCGAACCGCGAGTGGGACGAGGTCCAGCTCAAGTACCGGCCGATACTCGACGAACTCGACCGCGATGCGGCCGCAGGCGGCGAGCTATTCGAGGGCCCGACGTCGTCGACGTCGGCAGGTGCAGGCGACCGGTCGTCCGGTGTGCACACCGACTGAGACCGCAGCGACAGTCACTGATACATCTTCAGCGGCTCGGCCTGTGTGCTCTCTTCGGTCGCCTGTCGCATGCGTTCTGCGAGCGCCTGTTTCGCGTTTCGGATCTCCGAGGCCTGCTCGACGAGCCCGTCCGTCGACGTCTCCGTGCCCGCGATCGGGTCGATGCCGTCGACGATCAGCCGACGGGCGGCCTCCGGGTCCGGGAACTGCGGGTCCGACTCGACGACGAGCCCGACGGCGTCCCGGTCCTGTTCGAGCGCCTCCGCCAGCATCGCCCCGGTCGGACCGGAGACGAGACCCGTTTCCGGCGGATCGGCGATCGACGCCCGTGTGAGGGCGTCGGCTCCGTCGCCCGTCGCCACGCCGTACAACGCGGGCGGCTCGTCGCCCTTCTCGCGACCGAGGCCGGTGAGGTAGATCGGAAACGCGCCGTGGTCGTCGAACCACTCCTCGAGACAGCCGGCTAACTCGTCGGCGGCCGTCGGCGTCACCGGGACGTCGCTGCGGAGCGCCAAGAGATCCCGTTCCATGTCGGCGTAGAGCCTGACGGGCGTCGAGAGCGACGTATCCGACTCGTGGTACACCGCCACCGGGGGGATGCGCTCGCCGTAGACGTTCGCGTAGTGGGTCATTCCGTAGGTGTCGATGAGGTGATCGGTCGCGATCTTCCCCACCAACCCGACGCCGGGGAACCCTTCGATCAGCGTCGGCGCGTCCAGTGAGACGTCCTCGTCGACGACCGAGATGGTTGCCATAGCTACAGGGTGTGCCGCCGTCGTCATTAAGCCGTGGGGGAGACGCCTCCGTCCCGAAACCGACTAACCCGGTGGGAGTGTACGGCGGCTATGAATCCACTCGAGCGGTACGAACCGCTCGTCGACGACCCGAGGGCGTTCCGGGCCGCCTGTGAGCAGCCGCTCCCCTCGGTCGTTCGCACGAACACCCTCCTCGTCTCGCCTGACCGGGTTCGTGAGGCGTTCGACGAGAGCGGCGTTCCGTACGAGCCCGTCGACTGGCACGAGGGGCTGTTCCGGCTTCCCGAGGGAAACCCCGGCCGCACCTGGCCGCACGTCCACGGCTGGACACACGGACAAGAGGAGGTGTCGACGCTCCCCGGCATCGCACTCGACGCACAGCCCGGTGACCGCGTCTTCGACGCCTGTGCGGCCCCCGGAAGCAAGACGACGCAGGTGGCCGCCGCGATGGACGACACCGGCACCCTCGTCGCCAACGACAACAACCTCGGCCGGCTGTCGGCGCTTCGACACAACGCCGAGCGCCTCGGCGTGACGAACACCATCGTGACGAACCAGGACGCCCGCAACTTCTCGACGAAGCCGCTCGCGTTCGACGCCTTCGACCGAGCGCTCGTCGACGCGCCGTGTTCGTGTGAGGGGACGTGTCGGAAGAACCCGGACGTGGTCGACGAGTGGACGCTCGACCACGTCCACGGCGTCGCGGGCATCCAGAAGGGCATCCTCACGCGCGCGGTGCAGGCGACCCGTCCCGGCGGCACCGTCGTCTACTCGACGTGTACGTTCGCGCCCGAAGAGAACGAAGCGGTGCTCGACCACGTGCTCGCCGCCGAGGCGTGTGAGCTCGTCTCCGTCGATCTCCCGCTCGAGACGGCTCCGGGCGTGACCGAGTGGGAAGACGAGACGTACGACCCAAGCGTCAGGCGCGCACACCGGATCTACCCGCACCACAACGACACCGGCGGGTTCTTCTGTGCGGTGCTCCGCGTCGGCGGTGCCGACGAGGGACGCGGTGGGGCCGACCGCGACGCGGAGGTGGCCTCGTGACCGACGGAGCCAACGACGGGAGTCGGTTCGACAGACTCCCCGCGACGCCGGCCGACCGCGAGGTTCCCGGTCGGGCCAGCCGCGAGGAGGTGCTCGACTGGTGGGAGACCCGCTTCGGGATCGGACGCGAGGTCCTCGGCGGCTACTCGTTCTGGGAGAAGGGCGCCGGGAAGGTGTGGGTGTTCAACGGCGAGGCGTCGGACCCGAGTCGGATCGAAGCGATCGGGACGACGTTCTTGCGGACCAGACAGGAGCACTGGAAGCCGACGACCCGTGCCGTGAGCCGGTTCGGCCGCCACGCCACGCATAACGTGGTGAAACTCGACGGCGAGCGCGCGAGCCGGTTCGTCGCCGGCGAGGACCAGCCGCTTCCTGCATGGGATGGCGACTGGGGGTACCTCATCGTCGCGCACCGGATCGCGGGTGGCGTCGAGCCGATCGGCGTCGGGCTCTACCTCCACGACGAGCTCCGATCGGTCGTTCCGAAGGGGAGCCGCGCCGACCTTCCGGTCGTCGAGCACTGACCGCGTCGGTGATCGTCCGTCGGCGCGCCCGCGGCTCACACCGACGTATCTGTGGCTGGGGGACGCGTGACGACGCTGACGACCGCGTACGTCCCCCACAGGAGCAGTCCGAGCAGGATGACGTACGAGCGGAGGTGTATCGGTACCAGCGCCTCGTGGACGATCTGTCCCTCGCCGGTGACCGGATGGGGTGCGCCAGCGACGATCTCCAGCAACCCGATCCCGACCGTACCTATCAGGAGGAGGCCGCCGCCCCCGTACAGTGCGATCCGTTCGAGTGTGGTGAGTTGTGTCATTGGTTTGGTCTCCGTTAGCCGATCAGGTACCGTAGCCGCGGGTGGTCGGTGACGATCGACGTCTCTGCGAGGTAGGCGTCGACACCGAGTACGCGTCCGGCGCCGAGCGTCGCGATCATCGCGAAGATGAGCAGCCCGAGCAGGTCACCGGTGATCACGCCGTGTGCCCAGCCACCGGTCTCACCGTTGATGAAATAAAAGAACATCATCAAAAACGCGCCGAAGAACGCGGCGAGCTTGGTGAGCGCACCCACCAACAGGCCGAGCCCGATCAGCACCTGGCCGACGGGTACCATGACGTTGGTAAACGCCAGCAGGGCACCGTCGGCAAACAGCGTCACCACCGGTCCGAGACTCGTCTGTGCGGCTGCACCGCCGACGAACCAGCTCGCGTCAAACGGCCACGCGAGGAACTTATCGAGCCCTGCGTGGAGGAACCACCAGCCGACGACGAGCCGCAGTACGACGAGCCAGTACGCCAGCCGTGACTCTGCGACTGGGAACGCGACGGGTCGTCCGAGCAACCGCGTATGAATGTCTGTGACCATGATTCGACAGCTGAAGCTCCACCGTGTGATAATAAATAATGCGGTCGAGATTGTCACAGGACAACAACGGCGAACGCGCGTGGCGATACCAGGCGGTCAGACCGTGTTTCAACGACGCTTCATAACGTCCTGTCGACGCCTCACTCCCGCTCCCTGACGGTTCCCCCACCGAGCCCCTCCCACTCGACGCGGTAGCCGAGCCACGAGAGCGTCGCGCTGACGTCGTCGATCCCGTGTTCGGCGAGTCGTGACTCGACCGTCGACAACGACATCCCCACCTCGACTGCCGACTCGAGCCGATCGAGCACGGCCGGTCGAACGAGTGTCCGCCCGACGCGCACGTGATCGGGAAATGAGACCGTCTCCAGTGCGTCCTCGCTCACCTCGTGTCGATCCGCGAGCGTCTCGAGGTCGACGACGTCGTCGTCGGGCGACAGCGCGTCGGGAAGCGTCTCGGCCGCCGCCTCGACGAGTGGCGTCTCGTACTCCTGGAGGACGTCGACGACGTCTTTGACCCGCACGGTGTCCGTGTACGGTATCACCCGGTGTTCGTGGGCGGCAATCTCCTCGCCGACACCGAGACTCTTGTCGACGGCGACGATGAGGTCGACGGCTTTGAGCTCCGCGAGCTGCTCGAGTTTCTTCTCGACGTACTCCGGCGTCCAGAATCCCATCACCTCGAAGTAGTACGTGACGTCTGCGTGGGCGTACTCGAACGAGAAGTCGGGGATCATCACCCGACTGCCGGTCGCGAGCGGGGCGGGCTCGCGAACCAGCGACCAGTCGAGGTCAAGCGCCCGAAACCGTCCGGCGAAGTCGGCTTCGACCCCGCTGTCGAACGACGGCTCCACCACGGGGTCGACGTCCGGCACCGAGACGTCGGCGTCGGTGAGCGTCAGCTCGCGCGTCGTCCCCCGGTCGTCGATCGTCGCCTTGAGCCGCCACTCGGCGGTACCCGCGACGGTCCGGAGCAGTCGGGCGAACGCGGTGCCGTACCGCCGGGTCCGCCGAAACAACGCGTCCGGGCCGGTGACGAGAAGCTCGCGGTCGCCGTCGTCGGTCACGCGGAGCTCGTACATGAGCCGGAGCCGCTTTACCGCGCTCACGAGCCGCTTCGGGTCGACCGACCGCACTCGCACCTCGGTGGCGTCGAACAGCGCGGTCTGTGCGAGCGAGAGGTTGTACTGTTCGAACAGCGCGTCGGGGTCGAATCGGACGCTCCCGTCGACGAGGACCTCGTTCGACTCGCGGTCCGCGTAGAGGTCCGCGTCGACGACGTCCGGCTCGACGCCCAACCGCGCCGCCGCTCTGTCGACCGCCCGTGCTCGCTCCGACGCCCCGGTGACGCCGACGGTCTCGGCCGCCTCGAAGGCGGCTCGCCGGACGCGCTCGGGCGGCACGGTCGCCTGCGGCTCGAAGGTGCACTCCCGCTCGACCAGCGCGGCGAGTCCACGGACGAGTTTGTAGTCGTCTGCGTCCGCCTCCAGCGTCTCGAGTCTGTCGGCGAGGGTCGCTCGTCGGTCGCCGACGGCCGCCTCGAACGCCCCGAGGACCCGCGCGGCGAGCGGCCGATGGGACCGGTCGACGAACGCGGGACGGTAGCCGCCACCGGCTCGCGAGACGCGAAGGTGGTCCTTCCGTAACACGGGCACCGATAGACGCTGCCCGGGTTAATACTCGACGACGGCAGGTCTCGCCCCCGGGTGCTCACCGTCGCCGGCGCGCCACCCGCTCTTCGGCCGTCTCCGTCGACACGACCTCGTAGAGCACGGCCCGTCCGCCGTCCGACTTCGGACGGAGGATCCGCCCCAGCCGCTGGGTGAACTCGCGCTCGCTGCCCGATCCGGAGAGGAGGACCGCGACGTTGGCGTCGGGGACGTCGACGCCCTCGTCGAGGACGTTCGCGGCGACCACGCGGGTGTACGTGCCGTCGCGGAACCGTTCGAGGATCGTTTGCCGCTCTGTCGCTCCGGTCTCTGCTGTGATAGCTGGGATCAAAAACCGCTCGGAGATTCGATACACCAGCTCCGTGTGAGCCGTAAAGACGATCACGCGGTCGTCGTGGTGACGGTCGAGGAGGTCGGCGAGTCGCTCGAGTTTCTGCTCGGCGTTCATCATGATCGACCTCGCGGCCGACTTCGCCAGCAGGGCCTCGCGAGCCCGCGGATCGGTCCCCGAGCGCATCACCAGCTTTCGGTAGTCCTCGCCGCTGGAGAAGGTGATCCCGGCCTCTCGAACGTACTTGAGGAACGTCTCTTGGTTCTCGTCGTACCGCTCGCGCTCTGCGGGCGTGAGCGACACCTCGATCCGACGGACGTCGTACGGCGCGAGGTGGTCGCCGGCGAGGTCGTCGGCGTCGAGCGCGTAGACCCGGTCCCCGACGAGGTCCGTGACCGCCTTGTGGGCGCCGTCGGGTCGCTCGAAGGTCGCCGTGAGCCCGAGGCGAGCCGGCGCGGCGAGTAGTCGGGCGACGTCGCGATATCCCTCCCCGCCGAGGTGGTGGACCTCGTCGAAGACGACGAAGCCGAAGGCGTCACCCACCGAGGCCGCCTTGCGGTACGCCGAGTCGTACGTCGACACCGTGATTGCCGCTCGCCGCTGCTCGCCGCCGCCAAATCGCCCGATCGGCACGTCGAACTCCGCGTCCAGCTCTTGCTGCCACTGCTCGAGGAGGTCGATCGTCGGGACGACGACGAGCGTCGGAACGCCTTCGTCGACTATCGCGCGGATCGCGACGACCGTCTTGCCGGCACCGGTCGGGAGCTCCACGACTCCCCGCTCGTCCGCGTCGTGCCAGGCGGCGAGTGCCGCCCGCTGGTACGCACGGAGCTCGTACGCGGTCGAGAGGTCGAGCTCGTCCGTGGGCTGTCGGTCCCACGACGAGACGCGGTCGTCGACCGCGACGCCGGCGACCGTCAGGGCTCGTCGGATCGCAGCATACTGGTGCGCTGGGGCTCGGCTCGTCTCAGACCGCGGATCCGCTTCGACCCCCGGCAGCGGCGGGAGCGACGGCTCGTCCGTCGCCTCGACGCGTATCGTGCCGGCCTCGTACGAGAGGCGGACGGTCATCAAGTGACGTTATCGACCGACTGATAAAGCGTCACCGCCTGTCGGGACCATGCGCGCAGCCGAACTCGACGCCGAACTCGCGGCGGTCGTCGACGAGCTCGAGGCGCTCGGGCTCCCGCCGTGGCACACGCTGTCCGTCGCGGCCGCGAGGCGACTCGAAGACGACGTGTTCTCGGGGCCGCCCGAACCGCCCGTCGCGGTCGTGCGCGACACGGCGTTTGCGGGACCACACGGAGACGTCCCCGTTCGCGTGTACCGACCGGAACGAGCGACGGACCCGGACGCAGACCCGACGCGATTGCTCGTCTACGTGCACGGCGGGGGGTGGACGCTCGGCACGCTCGACTCAGTCGACGGCCCCTGTCGAGAGCTCGCGACGCGGACCGAGGCCGTCGTCGTCTCCGTGGACTACCGGCTCGCACCGGAGCACCCGTTCCCGGTCGCCGTCGAGGAGGCCGCCGCGGCGGTCGAGTGGGCCGCGACGGTCGCTCCAGCCCTCGGTGCCGACCCAAGTCGAATCGGCGTCGCCGGCACCAGCGCCGGTGGGACCCTCGCCGTGGCGGCCGGACTACACGTCCGCGAGTTCGGCGGCCCCGCCCTCGCCGGTCAGTTCCTCCTCTACCCGATCGCGGGCCACGACTTCGAGACGGAGGCCTACGAGGAGAACGCCGACGGGCCGCTGCTCACCCGCGCCGATATGCGGTGGTTCTACGAGCAGTACCTGCGGAGTCCCGTCGACGCACACAACCCGTTCGCCGTGCCGCTCGCGGCGAACGACCTCGGCGGGCTCCCACCGGCGACCGTCGTCACCGCCGGCTTCGACCCGCTCCGCGACGACGGCGTCGCGCTCACCGACCGACTCGAGGCGGCGGGGACGCCGACGACACACCGGCACTACCCGGCGATGGCGCACGGCTTCTGTAGCCTCACCGACCGCGTCACGGTCGCTGACGAGGCGATGGCGGCCGTCGCCACCGACGTCCGCGAGCGGTTGTGAGCGACACCGGAGCGACAGCCAAGAGCCTCGGTCGACCCACGCGTCGACACCACATCCGGATCGACCTGGGCTTCAAAAGAGCGCCGCACTCGCGTCGAGGACGTGTGCCGGTCCGCCGACCTCCCAGACGTCGGTGTCGACGCCGACGTCGGCGACCCGCGACTCCACGGTGTCGACGTGTTCGGTGCGCGTGTTGACGTACACCGACGCGCCGGTGTCGGTCGAGAAGTAGACCGGCACGCCCTCCTCGCGGAGCGCGCGAACCGCGTTGAACACGGCAATCGTCTCGGGCTGCCAGTACACCCAGCCGGCGGGCCCCGTCATCGTCGTCGCCGTCAGCGACAGCGAGTCGTGTTCTGCGGTCCCGTAGATGCGGTCGAAGTCGCCGGCACGGAGCGCGTCGCGCATCTCGACGAGCTGGTCTTGGACGTGGGCGGTACGCGCCTGCATCATGTGGCTTGCGGCCGCCTCGCGGTGGGCCGCTTCGGTCTCCTTGTACGCGGGGACGTGGGCGGCGACGATCCGGAGGTCCGATTCGGGGTCGAAGCCGTCGTCGCCGACGCCGACGTCGAGCCGCGTCGACCGGCAATCGGCGTCGTTCAGCCCCGCCGTGAGGACCGAGTACGCGCCGGTCACGGAGCGCGCCGCCGACGAGGAGCCACGGCGGGCGACCGTCGAGACGTCCGAACGCGACAGCTCGAGGCCGGCCGCCTCGGTCAGCGCCAGGGCGGCGGCGGCGAAGCCCGACGACGACGACCCGAAGCCGATGTTCGGGGGAAACGAGTTCCGACTCTCGAGTCTGACCGCGTGGTCTATCCCGGCGAGCTCTCGCACGTGGTCGACGACCGCGTCGATGCGCTCTGCGGCGCGTCCCTCGACCGGCTCGCCGCCGATGACGTAGGTGTCCTCGCGACCGTCCGGTTCCCACTCGACGGTCGTCGTCGTCGCGGTGGGTGCGGTACAGAGGCTGATGCTGTCGTGGTACGGGAGGCGGAGCGAGGCGTCGCGCATTCCGTGGTACTTGACGAGTCCCTGTATCGGGTGGGCGCGAGCGGTGGCCTTACGGGTCATACTTCGGGAGGCGGTCGGCGGGGGATTAGTCGTTGCGATGGGCGGAGCAGGCCGGAACGCACTTGCAAGTGGCGGTACATCTTTCGATATGTCGAGTGAGACGGTGACCATCGAGGTGAAGACGTGGGAGTTTCGCGACCGCGAGCTCCCGCGGGTCCCACCGGCCGGATGGGCCGAGACGACCGACGACCTTCGAGCGGCGGTGTGTGCTGCGATCGAGTGTCGCGTCGACGGCATCGACTCCATAGCGCCGTTCTCGGGGCCCGCACGTGAGCGCGAGCGGTTCGACGCCGTCGTCACGACGGACGCCGTCGCGAGCGAGTACGTTCGCATCTGTGCGTCTCGCTCGTCACCGCCCCCCGACGCCGACGACGATCGGGACGATACCGACCGGTCGGACGAGTTCGAGACGCGGACCGAACAGTTCGACCTTGACGAGGCGCTCGAACGGCTGTGAACGCGCGCTGATACTCCCCAGCCCAGTCTGCTCGCTGGGGGCTGTTACTCGGCACGAGCCACGAGTCGTCGAGAGAGAACTCGACGCCCTCTCGGACCCGTATCAGTGATCGACGTCCTCCCCGCTGGCTGCTGAGAATCGATGAGTATTCGCTCGCAGTCGTGCGTTTCTACGGATCTCGACGCGAGGCGGTAGCCATCGGAAGCCTTTACTACCACTGTATGATATAACCTGGTGATATGCATGGCTTCGACCAGTTCAGCGACGTTGGAGAAGCAGCGGTCACCCGCGCAATCGGACAGGAGTGGTCAGAGGAGTTCATGGACTTCTCAGATACGGAGGTCATCGTCGTCGGTGGCGGTCCATCGGGGTTGATGGCCGCGACGGAGCTCTCCGAGCGCGGCGTCGAGGTGATGATCGTCGAGAAGAACAACTATCTGGGCGGCGGGTTCTGGCTCGGCGGCTTCCTCATGAACAAGGTCACGGTACGTGATCCGGCACAGGAGATTCTCACCGACCTCGACGTGGAGTACACACAGTCACGGGACAGCGAGGGGCTCTACGTCGCCAACGGGCCAGAAGCGTGCTCGGGCCTGATCAAGGCCGCGTGCGACGCCGGCGCGAAGATACAGAACATGACCGAGTTCACGGACATCGTCATCCGCGAGGACCACCGCGTCGGCGGCATCGTGATGAACTGGACGCCGGTCCACGCGCTTCCCCGCGAGATCACCTGCGTCGATCCCATCGCCGTCGAGGCGGACCTCGTCGTCGACGCGACGGGCCACGACGCGATGGCGGTGAAGAAACTCGACGAACGCGGCGTGCTGGACGCCGACGGCATCGAAGAGGGCGACACCGGCATGGACCAGACGAGCGACGACACGTACGGTGCACCCGGCCACGACTCGCCGGGCCACGACTCCATGTGGGTCACAGAGAGCGAGGACGCAGTGGTCGAGAACACCGGTCTCGCCCACGACGGCCTCGTCGTCACCGGTATGGCGACGGCGACGACCCACGGCCTTCCACGGATGGGGCCCACCTTCGGTGCGATGCTCGTCTCCGGGAAGGAGGCCGCGCAGGTCGCACTGGACGAACTCGGCGTCAGCGCCCCCGACGTGGAACTCTCGACCGGGAGTCCTGCGCCTGCTGACGACTGATCCGATACGGCCGATGCCGTCGCTGAGGCGGTCGAACGAGCGCACTCGACCGGTCGGCCGGCTCGACCGCCGAGTTCACCGCACCACCACTCTTCGGGCGATGACAACGCTTTATACGTGCCCGGCGGGTAGTCGCCACTATGACCGAGTACACCGTCGAGTTCGTCGGCACCGGCGAGACGATCGAGGTCGCCGACACCCAGACGATCCTCAACGCCTGTCTCGAGGCGGGGATCGCCCAGGAGTACTCCTGTCGCGTCGGCATGTGTCTCGCCTGCTCGGCCGAGATACTCGAGGGCGACGTCACGCAGCCGGCCGCCCGCGGACTCAGCGACGAGGAGGCAGACGACTACGCGCTCACCTGCATGGCACGCCCGCAGTCCGACCTCGAACTCGTCCGTGGTCGGTACCCGCCGAGCCTCGAGTCGCCCGGGGAGGCGAGCGGGGCGGCCCCGGCCGCAGACGACGACTAGTCCCGATCGGGTCGCGTCTGCGGCACGATACCGTCGTCCGCGTCGATCGCACTGGATCCGTCGTCGGCCGGTACACGCGTCGTCACCGCCACCGGTGCGTCGTTTGACTGGTCGTTCATCGCGTCGGTAGTCGTGGAGGCGAACGTAAAACTTTTTTGCCGATATGTGCGTGTATCACGCAACGAATTCGGAAGTATCTGTACGGTCCGATCCGTTTGTGTACAGTCACTACCGTATCGTTGGTATTGTCGCGACCGACCGACAGACGCCGTCACCCAAACGCGACCCACAGCTGTCCGGCACCGGCGGCCGCGACGAGGAGGCCCGACACCCGCACGATCCTGTCAACGCGCCCGGCAAAGACGTCGGCAGCGATCCGGTGGCCGTACGCCGCGGCGGTCGTGACGCCGAGCAGGAGCGCGCCGAACGTCGTCGCGTATCCGCCCGTCACGAAGGCGGCCTCCACCGGCGACACCGACAGCGATCGGACGACGAGCGCGACGAACAGCGGTGCCACACAGGCCGTCGCGGCGACCGCGTACCCGGCACCGAACAGCCCGAAGCCGAGCACCGTCGCCCGTCTGCGGGGGAGCGGTACCGACACCGGGCGTTCGTACCCGCGATACACGCCGAGTCCGATCGCGACGAGTACGGCACCGACGACCGCCTCGAGCGCCGGTACGACGGCCGTCAGTGACTGACCGACGACGACCGTCACGGAAGCGACGAGGGCGAAGGCGGTGAACGCGCCCATCGTCGCGGCGAGCCCGCGGAGGAGGACGCCACCGGGCGGGGGACGGCCGTCACCCGTCGCCGCGACGTAGTAGCCGACGTATCCGGGCACGAGGGCGTACGCACACGGCGAGAAGAACGCGGCGACCCCGGCACCCGCCGCGAACCCGATCAGCGAGGTCGTGCCGGTCACGCGTCCGTCCCCGTGGTCGCGGTGACCGCGGCCTCGAGCTCCGCGACCGTGTGCAGGCCGCCCGCTGCCCAGCCGAGACGACCCGCCGCGTCGAAGACGGCCGTGTACGGGACGCGCGTGGCACCGACCTGCGCTGCCAACACGAGCTCCGGATCGAGCGCGACCGGCCAGTGTCCGCCGACCGAACGCGACGGGTCGATCGCGAACTGTCCGGGCCGGCGTTCGCCGGCGAACCACCGGGCGACGAAGTCGCGCGTCACGGTCGTTCCGACCTGCTCGGTCGTCACCGACACGAGTTGCACGTCGGCCGGCAACCGCTCGGCGAGGCCCGCGAGGGTGGAGAGGTGACGAGCGCAGTCGCTACACCACGTCGCGAAGAAGTCGACGACGGCTGGCGACCCGGGGGGTGGAAGCGTCACCGTCCCGGCGTCACGTCCCGGAGCCGCTATGGTCTCGAGGGTCGTCGGTGACAGCGGGTCGTTGGCTCCGGTTCCGCGTCGCCGACGGGCGACGACCGCCCCGCCCCCGACCACGCCGAGCGATGCAACTCCAGCGAGTACGTCGCGGCGGTTCACCGCCAACTCCTCACTGGTGGAGGCCGACTCGTTCCCGTGCGGGGTCGATCCGTCTTTGGTCGGAGCCGGCCCGTCTGCGGTCTCGGCCACGTTGGCGTCTGGGAGAGCGTGCTACGTGCGATAACAGAACTTGCTCGTGGAGAAACGTAATTCCTCCTAGCGGGGTGGTACATACGACCATAGAGGGCTCGGGACCGACACGTCGAGTCGTCACAGCGGGCTCACGCGGGTCGCTCAGCCGAGGTGCGTGCTCGCCGCCGCCGCGGCCTGCCGACCACTCTCGAGTGCGCCCTGGATCGCCGACCACTCGGTGTACTCGCCGGCGAGCACGACCGGTCCCTCAGGGTCGTCGGGAGCCGGCAGGTCCTCGTAAATCCCCGGCGGCTGGGCGAACTGCGCGAAGGGGATCCGGTCGACGGCGACCGTCTCGAGCCCCTCGAAGCCGCGCTCCGGGTACCAGGCGGCGAGGGCGTCTCGGACGTCACGGCGGAGCGCGTCGTCCTCGCGGTCGAGCGGTGCGTCGCCGAGGAACGTCGCACAGAGCAGCGGCCTGTCGTCGGTGCTGTACGCCGGTGCGACCTCCGACATCGGTACCACCGCGTTCGGCGAGTCGGACGCGGCGTTGAGCAGGATCCGTCGCCCGGTCTCGAACCTCGTGCCGGCGGGGAGAGCGTACCAGCCGGTGGTCGTGGGCACTCCTGTCGTCGGAATCGACGAGCAGTCGGTGAGTCGTCTGGCCTCCGGCGGGGTCGTCGCGACGACGACCGTCGACGCGTCGAGCGCCGAGTCGTCCGCGAGCGTCACCCGAGCACCCGTCTTCGGCCCCCGAGAGCGCAGGCGGAGCCGACCGCCGGACGCCGCGGCCGACTCGACGTGTGCGACCGACTCGCCGGTCCGGAGCGTCACCCCGGCGTCGCGGGCGCGGGTCTCGAGTTGGCCGGCGATCGCCGCCATCCCGGCCGCAGGGACCGCTATCGACCCGCGGCTCATCGCCCGGAACGTGTACTCGAACACCTGCTTCGAGGTCGACAGCGACCGGTCGAGGGTGATCCCGCCGTAGAAGGGCTCGACGAAGTGCTCGACGTACGCACGCGAGAAACCCCACTCCTCGAGGTACTCGCGGATCGACGCGTCTGGTCCGGTAAAGAACGTCTCTTCGTCTCGCTTCGAGAGGTCATACCGGAGCGCGAGGGTTCGCAGCTTGTCCGAGAACGGCACCTCGTGGTTGAGCGCCGACTCGAGCGCGGCAGTGGGGTCGCGCAGCGGATCCGAGAGCACGGCGCGCGACCCCGGCCGGCAGATGGTCGCTCCGGGTGCGAACGCCTGCAGGTCGAGCGCGTCAACGTTGAGCTCGCGCGACACGGCCGGGTAGCTCGTGAACAACACCTGAAAGCCGCGGTCGAGCGTGAACCCGTCGACCGTGCGCGTGTCGACGCGCCCGCCGGTCGCGTCCGCCCGCTCGAACAGCGTCACGTCCGCGCCGGCCTCGGCGAGCCGAGCCGCCGAGACGAGCCCGGCGAGGCCGCCGCCGACGACGATGGCGTCTGTGTCCATGCGTCGGGGTTCGGTCGGCACGGATATAATGGTCGGCGAGTCGGCCTCGCCTCGTCGCGCGCGACGGCGAGAGGGAAGCGCTTAGTCGCCGCCGCCACAAGGGCGCACATGGACACGACGGAGGCGTTCGAGGGACTCGAGAGCGCGTCGTCGGGGCGCGTGTACGAGACGGCAGACCCCGCCGAACTCCCGGACGACGTGGGAGCGGTCGAACCGGCCTACGACTACGACGCCGTGGATCCGGACGCGTTGCTCACCGGAACCGCGGGTGACGGGGGTCCGACGCCCGGACACTGGCGGTACGACGCGTTGTTGCCGTTTCCGGCGTCGACGGCGGTTTCGGCGAGCGAGGGGCAGACTCCCCTCGTGTCGACGGCTCGGCTCGCCGAGGAGCTCGACGTCGCGGCCGTCTACGTCAAAGACGAGGGGCGTAATCCCACGGGAACCGTCCTCGACCGCGGCTTCTCCGTCGCGATGACCGCGGTCGCCGGCGTCGCCGAGAACCGAGACATCGAGCCGCTCGCGTGTGCCAGTCCGGGCGCCGGCGGGCAGTCGATGGCGGCGTACGCGGGCCGGGCCGACCTCCGATCGTACGCCTTCGTCCCCTCGCGGTGTCCGTTCTCCTGTAAGTCGATGACGAACGTTCACGGCGGCGACATGCGGGTCGTCGGGGGGCGGTATCCGGACGCGGTCGCCGCCGTCGACGACCAGCTCGAGACGACGTACACGGACCTGACCGCGTTCGCCACGCCGTACCGTCACGAGGGGACCAAGACGGTCGCGTTCGAGGTGGTGGCCGACCTCGGAGCGGCTCCAGACGTCGTCGTCGTCCCGACCGGGTCCGGCGAGGTCGTCACCGGGGTGTACAAGGGGTTCACCGAACTGACGCGGGTCGGCGCGATAGACGCGGTTCCGCGGGTCGTCGCCGCCCAGCCGAGTGGGTGTGCACCGGTCGCGGCGGCCGTCGAGCGAGGACTCACCGAGCCGGAGCCGTGGTCGACGCCGGACACGATCTGTGGCGAGTTGGAGGTGCCCGATCCGGCGGGCGGCCGGGCGGCTATCGAAGCGGTCACAGAGAGCGGCGGCACGGCGGTGGCTGTCGACGACGACGACATCTTGGCGAGCGCGGTCGCGGTCGCACAGAACGAGGTGATCGAGATGGGCGCGACCGGCGGGGCCGCGCCGGCCGGTGCGTGGGCGCTCGCTGAGGCCGGCGAGCTCAGCCCTGACGACACCGTCGTCCTCCTCAACAACGACGCCGGGCTCAAGACGCCAGACGTCCTCCGCAGCCACCTGATGGGTCAGGGTATCTGAGCGGTCAGGGCCGGTGCCGGGTCGCGCCGAGAAGTCCGAGTAGCACGGCGAGGACGGCGACCGGAAAGCCGAAGCCCGGCGCTGCGGCACCGGTCTCGGACGCCGTCGAATCGGCTTCTCCGTCGGCCGTGTCGGTCGACGTCCCGCCGTCGGCGCTCGGCGTCTCCTCGAACGCCGCGACCGCGTCCGCGATGGTCGTCGTCGCCTCGACGACGCTCCGCGGGGCTGGCTGGTTCATCCACTGAACCTCGACGACCACGACGCGGTCCGTCCGTCCCGCGGTCGTGCTGGCGTACGGCTCTTCGTCGAGGATCGGTGCGTCCGGGTCGGTCACCACCAGCACGTCCGGGTCCGCCTGCAAGACGACCTCGTCGGAGAGCTGCGGGTAGCCGGCGTACTCGGCAGCGACGTTCTCGAGTCCACCGACCTCCATCACCGCGGTGATGAACGTATCGCCCCCGGCGACGAAGCCGCCGCCGAGCGGATACAGTGCGGCCGGCCGGTCGATCCCCGCAGTACGGTTCCGCGTCGTGTTCACGGCCGCGCGCATCTCGGCGTTGGTGTCGGCCGCGGCCGCACAGGCGCCGACGAGTCGCCCGGTCGTCGTCGTCTTGTCGGCGATGTCCGCGATACTCGTCGCCGCGGGGAAGTGGTACACGGTGAGTCCGGCCTCACGGAGCGACTCGACCTGATCGGCGGAGGCGTTCGGTGCCATCACGAGATCCGGGTCCGCTCCGACCACTCGCTCGACGCTGACGCCGAGGCCCGCCGCGGAGACGTTCGTCCGGCGCGCTGTACCCTCGAGGTACGAAGCGTACTGAGTGACGCCGACGACGCGGTCGCGCGCACCGAGCTCCCACAGGGTCTGTGCGGCCGACGGGTTCGTCGTGACGATGCGCTCTGGAGGCGACTCGAGCGTCACGGTCCGGCCCGTCGCGTCCGTCGTCGACAGCGGGAACGAACAGGTCCCATCGTCGGTGTCGGTCTGTGGCACAGGAGCCGCCGATTGCGACGTCACCCCGGGTGACCGGTCGCCGGCTCCGGTCGGGTCGTCGGCTGCCGCCATCCCGACGGCACCGCCGACGAGGGCGACCACCACGAGCACGCCGGCGACGACCGCACGTTGGGTTCGCATCGGATCACCGAGGCGGCCGTGTCAATAAGTATTTACCTACTACAAGCGGTGTTGGATACCGAATGCGCGTCCGTCGTCGTGCGACCCTGTGGTCGCTCGCGCTCTCCGTCATACTCGCCGTCGCGGTGACGGTGAGCGCTGGCGTCGGACCCGTACGGATTCCACCGGCGACGGTCCTGCGAGTCGTCGCGAACGCGGTCGCGATCCCGGCCGGCGTCGAGTTTGGGACCGCCGGGGCCGGTCCGTTGGCGCTGCCACGGCTCGGCGTGGTGTATCAGTCGCCGTTCGCGTTCCCCGTCGACGACACACACCGTCGCATCGTCGTGTTGGTCCGGCTGCCGCGCATCCTGCTCGCAGCGCTCGTCGGCTTCGCGCTGGCAGCCGCCGGCACCGTGATGCAGGGGTTCTTCCGGAACCCGATGGCAGACCCCTCGATCATCGGCGTCTCGTCGGGTGCGGCGGCCGGCGCGGTCGCGTTCATCGTCTCGCCGGTCGCGCTCGTCGGAACGCTCTGGATACCGGGAGTCGGCGCGGTCGACGTCAACCTCTCACACGGCGCGGGGGTCAGCCTGTTCGCCTTCGCCGGTGCCCTCGTGGCCGCGTTCGGCGTGTACGCCATCGCGACCCGCCGGGGACGGACGCCGGTCGCGACGCTGCTCCTGGCGGGTGTGGCGGTCCAGACGTTTCTTGGCGCCGTCATCTCGTACCTCCAGCTGCAGGCGGGCGAGTCGCTCCGGCGGATCGTCGCCTGGCTGATGGGCCACCTCTCCGGTGCGACCTGGAGTGAGGTGCTCGTCGTCGGACTCGTCGTGCCGCCGTTGTTCGTCGTGCTCCTCGGGTACACCCGCGAGCTGAACGTCATGCTCCTCGGCGAGTCGGAGGCGCAGGGGCTCGGCGTCGACGTCGAGCGAACCAAGCGGGTGTTGCTCGCCGCGAGCGCGTTGGTGACGGCCGCCGGCGTCGCCTTCGCCGGGATCGTCGGCTTCGTCGGGCTCGTCGTCCCACACATGCTCCGGCTCGTCGTCGGGCCGGACCACCGGGTGTTGCTCCCGACGGCCGCACTCGCCGGCGGGACGTTTCTCGTCGCGGCCGATACAGTCGCCCGCGCCGGCGCGACCGAACTTCCGGTCGGCGTCGTCACCGCCGCCGTCGGGGCACCGTTCTTCGTCTACCTGCTCGACCGTCGCGAGGTGTACGAGCTGTGAGCGACGAGGTGTCAGCCACGGACGACGGTGCCAACGACGAGGCCGACGCGGAGCACCCCGTCGTCGTCCGCGACCTCGCGGTCTCGTACGGCGACGGCACCGTCGTCGAGGGGGTCGACCTGACGCTCGAGGCCGGCTCACTCGTCGGACTCGTCGGCCCGAACGGTGCCGGGAAGACGACCGTCTTGCGGGCGATACGGGGAGTCGTCGAGCGAGACGCGGGCTCGGTTCGACTCGACGGTGCACCCCTCGAGACGCTCTCGGCGCGCGCCGTCGGCCGTCGCGTCGCGAGTGTCCCCCAGGAGACGGGACTCTCGTTCGCGTTCACCGTGCGAGCGGTCGTCGAGATGGGACGGACCCCACACCGCGGGCGGTTCGAGGGGCCGGACGCGAGTGACGCCGACGCGGTCGAGAACGCGCTGGCGCGCACGAGGACGACGGCGTTCGCCGACCGACCGATAACCGAGCTGTCCGGCGGGGAGCGAAGTCGTGTACTCCTCGCACGCGCGCTCGCACAAGAGACGCCGGCACTGCTGCTCGACGAGCCGACGGCGAGCCTCGACGTGAACCACGCGGTGGAGACGATGGCTCTCATCCGGCGACTCGTCGACGACGGGCGCGCCGCGATCGCCGCGATCCACGACCTCGAGATGGCGGCCCGATACTGCGACCGGGTCGTGGTGCTCGCGAACGGCCGCGTCCGGGCGGCCGGCCCACCCGATGCCGTGCTCGATGCGGACACCGTCCACGAGGCGTTCGACGCCGAGGCGTTCGTCGGCCGCGCCCCTGCAACCGGCGGGCGAGCGGTGACCGCGTACCCGTCAACGGACGCCGCCGCCCATCGGGTTCACGTCGCCGGCGTCGGACCCGAGACGGCCCGGATCGTGGCGCGACTCGGCGCGGCCGGACACGACCTCTCGGTCGGCGTCGTCCCCGCCGGCGATGCCGCCGCACTCGCCGCCGCCGACGTCGATGCGACGGTCGTCTCGGTCCCGCCGTTCGCCGACGTGGACGAGTCGGCGCAGGCGACGGCGGTGGAACTCGCCGAATGCGCGGCCGTCGTCGTCGCAGTCACGGACGGCTCGGGGACGCTCACGGGTGCGATTCGCGAACGCGCGGACCTCGTGGTCGACACGGCGGACCCGCCGACCGACGAGACGCTCCTCGCGCGCGTCGCTGCGGCCGCTGGCTCGGACGCGTGAACCGCGGCGTGGTCGGCGCAGTCGACACCGCGACGACTTCCCGGAACGGATCGCCGCGGTCACACCCCGAGGCGGTCGAAGCGTCACGCTTTATCGCTCCGACCGTCTTCGTTCACCGATGACCGTTCCCTGCGTCGCGGTCGCGCGCGAGCGCGGCGAGGCCGTCCGGGCGCGACTCGCCGAGGCCGACGTGCTCGACGGGGACCACCAGATCGTCGTCGACGACGGGACGATCTACCTGCCGGTCACGGACCCGGCCGGACTCCCGGACCGCCTCGCCGATCGGGTCGTCGAGCGCGACGTCGCGGCACGAGACCGCCAGCGAACGCCCGCCGACGTGCTCGGCTTCGAGCCGTCGCTGGAGCGACTCGGTGACATCGTCATCGTCGACGAAGACGACCCATCGCGTGCGCGAGCCATCGCCGATGCGGTGATGGCCTCCGACCTCTCGTGTACGACCGTGCTCGACCGAGCGTCGCCGATCGAAGGCGCCCACCGCGTCCGCGAGTGGGACGTGCTCGCGGGCGAGGACACCGAAACCGTCCACCGTGAGTACGGCCACGCGTTCGCGCTCGACGTGGCGCGGGTGTACTTCTCACCGCGGCTCGCCACCGAGCGACACCGGGTGACGACGCAGGTGTCCGCCGGCGAGTGCGTGGTCGACATGTTCGCCGGCGTCGGGCCGTACGCGATCCCGATGGCCGACCGCGGGGCCGACGTCGTCGCCTGTGACGTGAACGAGGTCGCGGTGGCGTACCTCCGAGAGAACGCGGCTCGAAACGGCGTCGAAGACCGCGTGACGACGGTCGTCGGCGACGTTCGTGCGACGACCGACGCGTACGCGGACACCGCCGACCGCCTCGTGATGAACCTCCCGCACTCGGCCGACGACTTCCTCGAGACGGCCGTGTCGCTCGCGAGCGACGAGTGCGTGCTCCACTACTACGACATTCAACACGACGCCGACCCCTTCGGACCGGGTCGACGAGCGATCCAGGAGGCGGCCGGTTCGACGTACGACGTGTCCGTCGAAACCGAACGGGTCGTCCGGTCGTACGCCCCACACGAAGAGAACGTCTGTCTCGACGTTCGGCTGACGCGGCGGTGAACGCGGCCGCACGACGAACCATCGAAACCGTGACAAATTATATGATGGTAGAGCGCGAATCGACGCTTGCATGAGTGCCGACGACACCCCCGAGGCGCGAATCGAAGAGACGACGAGCTGGCCCGACCTGGCGATCAGCCTGTACGACCGGCTGACCGGTCGAAACGCGGAGATCATCTACGAGTTCGACGACATGAACGTCGAGGTGCCAAGCGGGACCGGCGACGACGCAGAACACGCGCACTGGCGGCTCGACGGGACCGTGCGAGTCACCACCCGTGAACAAGAGTGAGGCGCCGCTGAGCGTCGTCACCGACGACCTGTCGCTGGCCGTCGACGGCACCGAGTTCGACGTGCGGTCGACCGGTGATCGGCTCTTCGTGGAGGTGCCGACGGTTCGGGCGGCCGTGCGGCTCGCCCGGTCGCTGGCGAGTGAGGTGGACGCGGCCGGGCCGACCCGACTCCTCGTCGCGACGGACCTCAGCGTGGAGGTGCGCGTCAGAGGGCGAACCGTCGCCGTGCTCGGCTCGACCGCCCGGCCCGGTCCGGTGGCCCGGTGGCTCGACGTCGCTCCGGCCGAGCCGCGGGTCGCTGGCGTCCTCGGCGCCGGGTGGGACGGACTCTCGGCCGCCGTCGACACGGCGCGTCGAGTCGTCAGGTAGCGACTCACCGGATCGGTCGGGCCGCGGCGACCGACCACGACCGCGTTTTTTGCCGTCGTCCGTGGACGGCCGCGCCGCTCACGATGTGTCGCTCGCCGCAAGTGGGGTCGTCGTCCCCGGAGAGAGGCGGGGACGAACGCGTGTGCCCGGTACATGACAAGGATCCACAGCCGTGGACCGTCGGGGCCAGAGGCGACCTCGCGCTTGGCACGTCGGAGACGTCCGTCACACGTCGGCTGTGCTGACAGTGGAAGCCCGCGGCCGACGACCGGTGGGGTCGATCGCCGGCGCGGTCGTACCGCCCGACACGGGCACCGGTCGGGCAGACACCGTCGTGAAACCGTCCTCGAAACCGTGGCATGCGATCGGTGTCGTACGGCATACGCTCGAATTTCACACACATATTTAGCTGTTGTCCTTATACGTGATCCAATAATCGAGAGGATACTATCCGTTTCGTTCGTTCTCGTCGACGACCTCGATCCGGACGTCGGGCGGTCCACCCCGCGACGACGTCGGCCCCGTTCCGGAACCCTTATTTTCGTCTTCGGGGTATATTCGGTCGCGCGCCGGGGTAGCTCAGCTGGCAGAGCGATTCCTTCGTAAGGAATAGGTCGAGGGTTCAAATCCCTCCTCCGGCTCTTTTATCCGAACGACGTCAACTCAACCGGCCGTAGAAAACGCCCAATCGAGGAGTCGACGACGCCAGCTTGGTACGTGGCGCGCGCCTCGCGGGCCGCCGAAGGCGGGCTCGCGAGCGCGTGCGAGGGATGAGTGAGGGAGCGAAGCGACCGAGCGAATCGGCTGGGGAGGGTGTGGCGGTAACTGGTGTCCGGCTATCGCAGAGTCGTCTCGGTCACACAGCTACCGTCACACGCGTATTGGGGAGGGCGTGGCCTAGATGCTGTCCGTGTGCCGTGCGGTCATCTCACTCACACAGTCACGCTCACACGTGTATTGGGGAGGGCGTGGCAGTAAGTGGTACCCGGCGGTCGCACAGTCGTCCGACCCCCACAGCCACTACCGCGCGCACGACGCCGCTGCCTGCTCGAACGCAAGCCCGCGCGTGTCCTCGTCGGATCCAGCCATGTACCCGGCAGTACTCGGTCGTAATATAAACCCTCGCCGCCGATCCGACGAACGTGCGGTGTGTGACGACGACACGCCCACGTCCGCCGGCGATGATCGAACGTACACCGCTGCTCCGAGAGACGATCGATCAATATTAAGAATATAACGGCGGTCGTTATTACTTCAGAAGCGGTATCGGCGACGTATGCGTCCAACGTGTGAGACAGACGGCCGAACGGTGTACGAGTGTGTAGATTGTGGTGACCGAGCCGAGTCTCCGGGGCGGTGTGAGTGTGGCGGCGAGCTGTGGAACCTCAGTCAGTCGCGAGACCTGTGAGGGTGCGACAGCCCGCCCGACTCGCGCCAGGGTGCTCATCACGGTCCTGCGTCTGCTGTGTCGTCGCCTCCAGCGTCGGGCGGCGAGAGTCCGTTCTCTCGGCCGAGCCTACATCCGTCTAGGCTCCCGTCGTCCCGGAGCCCCGTGGCTGGTCTCCGTCGCCGTCCACTCGAGCTCCGCTGCGACTGCGCCCGTTTCATCGTGGCTACCTCCGCCCGAATCCGTGCGGTCCGTGTCGCGCAGGTCCCGGGATCGAGCGTGCCGTTCGCTCGACGGGGACATACTTCGGCGGCCGCGACGCGAGTTGCGCCGATCGTGGCCCGGTATCGGCGGACGTGCCCGACGTGGTGACGACCGACCGTCGGCTCAGTACGACTTCGCGAAGTACGCGGTTCGCTCTGCGGGGGCGTCACACACGGCACACGTCTCGTCGTGATCGTCGGTCACGAGCGGGTCGTCGGACTCGAACGGCACCATGACGATCTCGGCGGCCATCGGTTCTTTGATCGGTTCTTCACACGCTTCGTCGCCACACCACGGCGTCTTCACGTACCCGCCGTGTCGACCGAGCGTGCCGAGGATCGCCGCGCGGTCGTCGGCTTCGCGGACGGCCCCGTCGAGCGTCTCCTCGGCGGCCGCGTACAGCTTCGCGTACACCGCTTCTAGGTGCGACTCGACCGCGGCCTCGACGTCTGCGCGGGCCTCGACGGTCCGCTCACCGTCCGGGCGGTGGACGACGGTGAGCTCCTCGTCCGTGACCTCGTTCGGCCCGATCTCGACCCGGAGCGGAATGCCGTTGAGTTCGTGTTCGTTGAATTTGAACCCGGGGTTCCGCTCGTCGCGGTCGTCGAGGTCGACGCGGATGCCGGCGTCTTCGAGGGCAGCGGTGATAGCCTCGGCGTACGCGTGGACCTCGGCCTTCGTGTCCTCCTGCCAGATGGGGACGACGACGACCTGTGTCGGCGCCACCGTCGGCGGCAAGACGAGCCCCTGTTCGTCTGCGTGGGTCATTATCAGCGCGCCGAGCGCGCGCCAGGAGAGCCCCCACGACGTGGTGTGGGCGGTTCGGTCGGTCTCGTCCGTGTCCACGTACGTGATGTCGAACGCCTCCGCGAACGACTGCCCGAGGTGGTGTGAGGTCGCGCCCTGCACCGACTTCCCGTCGGGCATGAGCGCCTCGACCGTCGTCGTCGTCTCTGCGCCCGGGAACGCGTCGTGGTCGGGCTTCTGGCCGCGGAGTACGGGAATCGCGAGGCAGTCTTCGTACACCGACTCGTACTGGTCGAGCCGCATCAGCGTCTCGCTCCACGCGTCTTCAGCAGACGCGTGGGCCGTGTGGCCCTCCTGCCAGAGGAACTCTTTCGTGCGGAAGAACGGCTTCGTCTCCGTGGCCTCCCATCGGACGACCGAGCACCACTGGTTCACCCGCAGCGGCAGGTCGCGGTGGCTCCGGACCCACTGTGAGATGTACGGCGTGATGATCGACTCGGAGGTCGGCCGCACCGCGAGTCGTTCGTCGAGTGCGGCGGTCCCCGCCTCCGTCACCCACGCTACTTCTGGGTCGAATCCCTCGACGATGTCCTTTTCGCGCTCGAGGTACGACTCCGGAATGAACAACGGAAAGTACGCGTTCTGTACCCCCGTCGATTTGAACTTCGCGTCGAGGAAGGCTTGAAGCCGCTCCCAGACCGCGTACGCCCGCGGACGGGTGACGATGAATCCGCTCATGCCTTCGGGACCGTAGTCTGCGAGTCCCGCCTTTTGGACGACCTCGGCGTACCACTCCCCGGTGTTGTGCGATTTGGACTCGGTGATCCCGAGCTCTTGATCGTCGTCGCTCATTGTCCTTCAAAGCGAGAGTCGCGGGCTTAAAACGTCCGAAGGCGCGCGTCGACCCACCACACGGCTGCCGAGCCACACACCGAGTCATGCGCACATCGAGCCACATACCGAGTCACGCGCACATCGAGTCACATACCGAGTCACGCGCACATCGAGTCACGCGCCGACAGTGGACCACGGCCGACATACGGCGTGTTCCCCCGAGCCGACGCTGCGACCAGCGACAGCGACCGACGGCGCCGCTATCCGGTCCGTCCACGGGGCGCGCGCCTCGCGGGGCCGCCGCAGGCGGCCTCGCGAGCGCGTGCGAGGGATGAGCGAGGGAGCGACGCGACCGAGCGAATCGGCTGGGGAGGGTGTGGCTGAAACTTGTGTCCGGCGGTCGCGCGGTCGTCTCTGTCACACAGCCGCCAACGACGTATGCGAGTGAATCGGCCCGGGAGGGTGTGGCTGAAACTCGTGTCCGGGTGCCGTGGGTCGTCTCGGTCACACAGCCACCAACGACGTATGCGCGCGAATCGGCCCGGGAGGGTGTGGGGCTGAACGGAGCGTCCGGAAGTCGCGCGGTCGTCTCGGTCACACGGCCACTATCACACGCGCAGGGAGTGGGTGCGGCCACGTGGTGTCCGGGTACCGTGGAGCCGGCTCGATCACACAGGCGCCATGATCGCACAGGGTCGGTGCGCAAAGATGCGACGGGCGTAGGCACCGCATTACTAAAATCCGATCGCCACAATGCCTGCCCGATGACTGCCGATCACCTCGCCAGCGTGGACGAGCTACTGGACGAAGCCCTACGAAACGCCACCGACGCCGAGGTACGGTACGCGATTCGGAGTGCCCAACAACACCTCGTAGCAGTGTCACGAGATCCTGCCGACGACTGAACCCGACGGCGACGAGACGGAACGAACGCCCTCCGCTACCGGCGGTCAGTGCGGCGATTCGTCAAGTGTATCACTGAGTAGTATGCAGTGACGCCCATGCGACTCCCCCTCGGCTCGCGTTCGAGCAGCGAAGCGGCCCGCCCCGCGGGCAGTAGTGTCACACCGACCGCCGGTGGCCCCGCCGAGAGTGTCTACACGTCTCTCGTCGACCCGGTACGGATCGGCCGGACGCGCCGGATCGTAGCCGGCCGGTACGAGCCGCACGGAGAGGCGCTGGAGGTTGCGGTATGACCGTCGACCTCGAGGAGGCGATGGACGTCGTCGCGACCGACTCGCCGTTGGTCAACGCCGTCACGAACGCCGTCACGGTGAACGACGTCGCACAGGTGATTTTACATTGGGGCGGGCTACCGGTGATGGCCGACGACGAACGCGAGGTCGGCGACATGGTTGCTGCATCGGAGGCGTGTCTGTTGAACATGGGAACCGTAAGCGAGACAGGAGAGACGACGATGCTGGCTGCCGGCCGGGCGGCGAACGAAGCTGGCGTCCCGGTCGTCGTCGACCCCGTCGGTGCCGGCTCGACACCGACGCGGGACCGCGTCGCAACGCGGCTCGTCACCGAACTCGACGTGGCGATACTCAACGGAAACTACGGCGAGATTACCGCACTCACCGGCGACGAGGCGGCGGTCCGCGGCGTCGAATCGGTCGGCGAGTACCACGACATCGCGACGACGGCGGTCGCCTGCGCCCGCGAGTACGACACCGTCGTCGTCGCGTCCGGTGAGACCGACGTCGTGGCGACGCCCCAGACGGCGCACGAAGTGAGTGCCGGCCACCCACAGATGGGCACCGTCGTCGGAACCGGCTGCATGCTCGGCGGGTCACTCGCGACCGTCGCGGGCGCAGTCGAGGACCCCGAGCGAGCCGCGTTGGCCGGAACCGTCGGATTCGGCCTCGCCGGTGAAGCTGCGGCTGCAGGCGAGTTTGGTGCCGTCCACGGCCCGGCCAGCTACAACGTGGCGTTCAAAGACGCCGTCGCCGGCCTTCGCGACGTCGCCACCGACCCGGTAGACGACCGGATCGAGCAGGTCCTCGGTGTAGAACGCTAACCGAGGCCTTCCCGCCGGGGACGACTCGGGCCGCCACAGGTCGTACAGCGCGCCGTACGTTACAGGTCGTACAGCGCGCCGTACGTTACAGGTCGTACAGCGCGCCGTACGTTACAGGTCGTACAGCGCGCCGTACTTCGCTTCGACGTACGCGAGGAACGCGTCCGCGGCGAAGTCCTCGCCGGTCGCCTGCCGGACCAGCTCGTTCGTCTCGTAGCGGGACCCGTGTCGGTGGACGTGCTCACCGAGCCACTCGCGGAGCGGTTCGACGTCGCCGGAGGCGACCGACGACTCGAGTCCGTCGACGTCGTCCGTCGCCGCGTCGTAGAGCTGTGCCGCCATCACCGAGCCGAGCGAGTAGGTCGGGAAGTAGCCGAAGTTGGCGTGGCTCCAGTGGATGTCCTGGAGACACCCCTCCGCGTCGGTCTCGGGGCGAACCCCGAGGTACTCCTCGTACGCGTCGTTCCAGGCGGTGGGGACGTCCTCGACGGCGAGGTCACCGCGCACCAGGTCGCGTTCGATCTCGAAGCGGATCACGATGTGGAGGTGGTAGGTGAGCTCGTCCGCCTCGACGCGGATCAGGTTGTCCTCGTACACCTGGTTGACCGCCTCGTAGGCGTCCTCGACCGTGGCGTCGGTCGTCTCCGGGAGGCGGTCGTGTACCGCCGGCAGGAACGCCTCCCAGAACGCCCGGCTCCGACCGACGTGGTTCTCGAAGAGCCGCGACTGCGACTCGTGTACGGAGAGGTCCCGCGACTCACCGAGCGGCGTGCCCCACGCCTCTTTCGGGAGGCCCAGGTTGTACTGGGCGTGGCCGAACTCGTGGATCGTCGAGGTGAGCGCCCCGAGCACGTCGGACTCGTCGAACCGGGTCGTCACCCGGCAGTCGAACTGGTTCCCCGAGGTGAACGGGTGTGAGGAGACGTCGAGTCTGCCGCGGTCGAAGTCGTACGCCAGCAGCTCGAGCGCGTCGCGTGCGAGCGCCTCCTGGTCGTCGACCGGGAACGTCCCTTGGAAGGTGTCGACGGCGAGGTCGTGGTCCGACGCGCGGATCGCGTCGATCATCGGGACGAGCGCCTCTCGAAGCGACTCGAGTATCGACTCGGCCTGTGTGAGCGGGAGGCACGGCTCGTAGTCCTCGAACAACACCGCGTACGGGTCGCGGTCGGGGTCGATGTGTGTGGCGTACTCACGTTTGAGTTCGACGTTCCGCTCGAGGTACGGCGCGAACGCCTCGAAGTCGTCGGCGGCCTTTGCTTCTTCCCACGCCGCGAGCGCCTCGGTGCTCGCCTCGGAGATCTCCTCGACGAGTTCGACGGGGACGGCCGCGGACCGCTCGTGCTCGCGGCGGATCTCGCGGACGGCGGCGGCCTGTTCGTCGGTGAGCGACGCCGACTCGAGGGTGTCGAGCAGCGCCGCGGTGTCGTCGTCGGTGAGGAGGTCGTGACGCAGCGACGAGAGCGTCGAGAGCTGCTTCGAGCGGGCGGGCGTGCCCTTCGGCGGCATCATCACCTGCTGGTCCCACTGGAGGACGCCGGCCGCGCTGCCGACCGTGTTCCACCGGCGCGCGCGCTCCACGAGCGCCTCGTACGCGTCGGGGGCGGTGTCACCCTCGTCGGTGTCTACTTCGGTAGCCATCGTGGGCGTCCGTCCGTGCCCGAAGCGTAAGGAATCGACGGTCCCGGCGGCCGAGGAGTATTTGAGCGTGGGCGTGTACCTCCAGCTATCGAATGGCGACAGACAGCTACATCGACCTGCGCTCTGACACCGTCACCCGGCCGTCCGAGACGATGCGTGAGGCCGCCCGCGACGCGCCGGTCGGCGACGACGTGTACCGCGACGACCCGACCGTCGAGCAGCTCCAGGAACGAGCCGCCGAGGCCGTCGGCGCCGAGGCCGCCCTCTACGTTCCCTCCGGAACGATGGCGAACCAGATCGCCGTCAACGTCCACACCGAGCCGGGACAGGAACTGATCGTAGAGCGTGAGTCACACATCTACCGCTGGGAGCTCGCCGGGGCGTCGACGCTCTCCGGCGTCCAGACGCGCACGATAGACGCGGGTGACCGCTGTGTGCCGACGCCAGCGGCCGTCGCGTCGGCGCTCGTTGAGGAGGACCTGCACCGTCCGGGTACCGGGCTGTGTGCGCTCGAGAACACCCACAACTACCGTGGCGGCGTCGCAGTCCCGAAGTCGCAGATCGACGCCGCGGCCGAGGCGGCACACGACGCCGGGGTTCCCGTGCACCTCGACGGGGCACGCGTGTTCAACGCCAGCGTCGCGCTCGACACGCCGGCTCCCGAACTGCTCGAGGCGGTCGACAGCGTCACGTTCTGTCTCTCGAAGGGGCTCGGGGCACCGGTCGGGTCGATCCTGGCCGGCGACGCCGCATTCGTCGAGGAGGCCCGACGGGTGCGCAAGCTGTTCGGCGGCGGGATGCGGCAGGCCGGGATGATCGCGGCACCCGGACTGTGTGCGCTCGAGAACGTCGACCGGCTCGCGGACGACCACGCGAACGCAGACCGGCTCGCCGCCGGACTCGACGCGATCGACGGCGTGCGCGCGCCGGAGCCGGACACGAACATCGTCATCGCCGACACCGAGGCGGCGGGCGTGACCGCCGAGGACCTCGTCGAGGCGTGTGAGACGGCAGGGGTCGGCTGTGGCGCCTTCGACACGTACACCACGCGGTTCACGACGCACCTCGACGTCGACGCGGACGCCGTCGAGACGGCGGTCGATCGGGTCGCGACCGTCGTCGACGACCTCGCGGCGTGACGACGGGTCGTTCAACCGTCGCCGGCGACGACGGGTCGTTCGGCCGCCGCCGGCGACGACGGGTCGGGTTCCGGATCGTTCAACCGTCACCGGCGACGACGGGTCGTTCGGCCGCCGCCGGCGACGACGGGTCGGGTTCCGGATCGTTCAACCGTCACCGGCGACGACGGGTCGTATGGGAACCCCACTCGAACCCCGCGAGGCGCAGGTCGAGGCGGTGCTCGAGCGGCTCTACGAGGAGTACCCCGACTCGACTATCTCGCTGCGCTACTCGAATCGGCTAGAACTGCTCATCGCTGTGATCCTCTCTGCACAGTGTACCGACGAGCGAGTCAACGGCGTCACGGCCGATCTCTTCGAGACGTACGAGACGCCCGAAGAGTACGCGAACGCATCACAAGAAGCGATGGCCGCGGCGATCGACTCGATCACCTACTACAACAACAAAGCAGAGTACATTCGCTCGGCGTGTGCAGACATCGCCGAGAAGCACGACGGAGCGGTCCCGGATACGATGGACGAACTCACCGACCTCGCGGGCGTGGGCCGGAAGACGGCAAACGTCGTGCTCCAGCACGGTCACGACGTCGTCGAGGGGATCGTCGTCGACACACACGTCCAGCGGATCACTCGTCGACTCGGGATCACGACCGAGGAGCGACCACCACAGATCGAATCGGATCTCCTCGAGGTCGTCCCCGAAGACGACTGGCAGCAGCTCACCCACCTCCTGATCGACCACGGCCGGGCCGTGTGTACCGCGATCAACCCGGACTGCTCGGCCTGTGTGCTTGCAGATCGCTGCCCGTCGGCCAAGCCGGACGCCGACGTCGACCTCGCCAGCGGCGAGGAGTGGTGAGTGTGTTCGGAGGGCGCGAGAGGCCGAGACGAGCCGAGGCGGGCCACAATGTGCTGCCGACGGACCGCGCGACTGGTACGCGACCACCACGTGACTGGTGCGCGACCACCACACGACTGGTGCGCGACCACCACACGACTGGTACGCGACCACCACGCGATCGCCACGTGCCCGCCGGTATCCGCGTCATATAAGAACGGCCAGGGCGATCCCAGAACGATGGAGCACGGCTCGCGGGACGCGTTCACCCGGCTCGGAACGCTCGGGATCGAAGAGGAGTTCTTCATCGTCGACGCCGACGGCCGGCCGACCGGCGGCATCGACGACCTCGTCTACGGGCGAGAGCCGCCAGATGCCGTCCCCGATGGATTCGATCACGAGTTGTTCACGTGTACGATCGAGGCACAGACGCCGCTCATCGAGGACCCGAGCGACGCGCAGTCGGCGCTCGAAGCGGTCCGTGCGGCCCTCGTCGAACACGCCGCCGAAGACGGCTACGGCATCGCCGCGGCGGGACTACACCCGGCGGCTCGGTGGCGTGAGCTCGACCACGCACAGAAGCCGCGGTATCGATCGCAACTCGACCGGATCCAGTACCCCCAACACCGCAATACGACCGCGGGACTCCACGTGCACGTGGGCGTCGACGACCCCGACCGGGCAGTGTGGATCGCCAACCACCTCCGGTGGTACTGTCCGGTGTTGCTCGCACTCTCGGTGAACTCGCCGTTCTGGGACGGCTACGACACCGGGCTCGCGTCGGCTCGTGCGACCGTATTCGAGTCGCTCCCGAACACCGGCATCCCGACGGCGTTCGACGACTTCGACGACTTCGAACGCTTCGAGCGGCGGATGATCGACCACGGCTCGATCGAAGACCGTGGAGAGCTGTGGTTCGACGTGCGCCCGCACACAGAACACGGGACCGTCGAGGTGCGGGCGCCAGACGCACAGCGCGACCCAGCGAAGGCGCTGGCGTTCGCAGAGCTCGTTCACGCGCTCGTCGTCGACCTCGCAGAGCGACACGCCGACGGGGAGTCGCTGCCGACACCACGGCGTGAGCTGCTCGATGAGAACAAGTGGCGAGCGGTCAGGTACGGCCACGACGCCTCGTTCATCACGCGAGACGGGACGGGAACCGTCTCGCTCGAGACGGTCGTCGACGAGGTCTGCGACCGGCTCGGCGTCGACGGTGTCCGGGCCGTGTACGACGCCGAGAGCGGGGCTGACAGACAGCGTCGGATACACGAGCAGGAGGGCGTACAGGCGCTCTGTGCGGACCTGCTCGTGGAGCCGTGAGCGCCGGACCCGTGCCGTCGTCTCCCCGACGAGGAACGCTTTTGCCCGCGTAGAGCCATCACGCAGTATGGCCACGGACGACATCGGTGGCGACGAGGGAGACGTCGACGACGTCGACGACGAGGGGTCGGCTACGGAACGGACCAAAGCGGAGCTCAAACGGACCCGGGACCGGCTCGGCGAGGGCGCTGGCCGTGCCGTTCGGGAGTTCGACGACGGCATCGTCGACCTGCTGGCGTGGCTGCTCGACACCGAGACGCGAGCGCGCATCTACGTTTACCTCCGGGAGCATCCGGAGTGTACGAGCGACGAGATAGCAGAAGGGACGGGGCTCTACCCGAGCACCGTCCGCGAAGCGCTCGCCGAACTACACGAGGAAGGGACGGTCTCGCGCTCGAAGCGCGAGGCCGACGGGGCTGGCAACAATCCGTACGAGTACGAGGCCATCGCACCGAGCGAGCTCGTCCGTGGCGTGGTCGGTGACGTCCAAGCGGAACTCAACGCGGTGTTCACCCTCGACAGCCGTCTCGGCGGAGACACACCGGACGACGACGCGGCCGACCCGGTACAGATATCCGTCGCTGCACCAGACGCAGACGACGACGCGACCGACGACGCGACTGGCGGCACGACCGACGACGCAGCCGACCGACGACGGCCGGACGCAGATACCGCCTGAAGAGCCCGCACGTCGCCCTCGAACGCCGACACCCCGCGCGCGACCTCGGCCTGGGCAGTGGTCCAGCCGTCGTCGCTCGGTTCGTTGTGGGCAATTTAAGTTCCACCCGGCGTACGGTTGGGCATGAACGTCGCGCTCGGTGGCACCTTCGACCCCGTTCACGACGGCCACCGAAAGCTGTTCGACCGCGCGTTCGAACTCGGTGACGTGACCGTTGGCCTCACCACCGACGAACTCGCCCCACAGACCCGTCACGTCGACCGGTACGTCCGCCCGTACGAGGCGCGCGAACGCGACGTCGAAGCCGAGATTGCGCCGATAGCCGCGTCTCACGGCCGCGAGTTCACGATCCGACCGCTCGACGCACCGACGGGCATCGCGGTCGAGCCGACGTTCGACGCGCTCGTCGTCTCTCCCGAGACGAGAGGGGGCGCCGAACGGATCAACGAGATCCGTGAGTCGCGCGGTCGCGACCCCCTCGAGATCGTCGTCGTCGACCACGTGCTCGCCGACGACGGCGACCGTATCTCTTCGACTCGCATCCTCGCCGGCGAGATAGACGAACACGGTCGGCTCACGCCCGACCGAGCCGGCCGCGGCGCGACCCCACCGGAATGAGCGGTCGAGCGACCGACGAGCGCGCCGGACGCCGGCTCGAGCGCGCCGCGGCCTGGAGTCTCGTCGGCAGTGGGCTCACATTTGCCGGTGGGACGCTCGTCGGCCAGTCCGAACCCGTCGACGCCGTCTCCGGGGCAGCGACCGACCCGTTCGTGGTCGGGTGTGTCGTGCTCACACTCGTCGGCGTGGTCGGGTTCGCACGGACGGGTGCCGGAGGCGGACCGTCGACGCTTCTCGCGCTCGGTCCCGTGAGCGGGCTCGCGCTGTCGCAGGTCGGCTGGGGCGTCGATCCACGTCTCACCGTCGTCGTGACGGCCGCGACCGTCGGCACCGCGGCGCTCCTCGGTGGGGTTGGCGTCGTCACGGCTCGGGTCGCCGACGCGTCGCACCCCGAGCGCGCTCGGTGACTGTCACACGGTACGCAGAGACCGGAGCGCTCACGACTCGAGCGACCCGCGTAGCACCTTTGCCGCAACGAGCACCGGGTCCCACACCGGGCTGAACGGGGGAGCGTACGCGAGGTCCAGTCGCTCGACCGCCGCGACAGACAGCTCCGCGTGGATCGCGGTCGCGAGCGTGTCGATGCGCACGGCTGCGTGGTCGGTGCCGGCGATGCTCCCGCCGAGGAGTCGCCCAGAGTCGGCGTCCGCGACGAGCGTGACGTCGGTCTCGGCCGCCCCTGGGTAGTACCCTGACCGTGACCCGGCGGTGACCGTCTCGCTCACGGGGTCGAATCCCGCGTCGCGTGCTATCGTCTCGGTGGCGAGTCCGACCCGGCCACACTCCATCTCGAACGCCTTGACGACGGCCGTGCCGGCGACGTCACCGACCGGTGTTGGGTCACCCCCGACGGTCGCGCCGACCGCTCGGCCGGACCGGTTCGCCGTGAGCCCGAGTGGCATCCACGTCTCTTCGCCCGTCACCGCGTGTCTCGACGCCGCACAGTCGCCGGCCGCGTACACGTCCGGCTCGCTCGTTTCACCGTAGCGGTCGGTCCGGATCGCACCGTGAGGACCGCAGTCGATGCCTGCCCCGTCAACCACCGCGGTGGCGGGTTCGATGCCCACGCCGACGATCGCGAGCTCGACCGGGACGGTTCGACCGCCGGCGCGGACGCCCTCGACGCGGTCCCCACCGAGGATGGCGTCGACCGACGTTCCCGTGTGGACGGTCACGTCGTGTGCCGTCAGCGTCGAGGCGACGCGGTCGCCGACGGCCGCCCCGAACGGCGGGAGGAGCCTCTCGGACCGCTGAAACAGGTGGACGTCGAGGCCGCGTCCGCGGAGCGCTTCGGCCATCTCGACGCCGACGTATCCGCCACCGACGATCGCGGCGGCGTCGGGAGCGGGATGGGCGGCGGCGCGGTCGACGCGGTCGCGGTCGACCGCCGCGACGTCGGCTCTGTCCGGGTCGTACTCGTCCGGGTCGGCGATGTACGCGTCGATCGCGGCGGCGTCGTTCAGTCCGTGGAGGGTGAACGCGCCGGCGAGCTCCGACACGTCGAACGGGCCGGTGACGGCGTGTGCGCCGGTTGCGACGAGTGCCGCGCTGTACGGCTGTTCGCTCGTCGTGCCTCCCGGCGTCTGAACGTGAACCGTCTTCGTCTCCGGGTCGACGGCGGTCACCTCGTGGCCTCGCCGGAGGTCGATCCCGCGATCGTCGACGTCAGCCGGCGAGAGCGAGAGCAGGTCCGAGAGCCGAGACACCCGCCCCTCGACGAAGTACGGCGTGCCACAGTGTGCGTACGAGATGAACTGTCCGCGTTCGAAGACGACGACGTCGCGGTCGGGTCGCTCACGTCGGAACTTGCTGGCCGCGCTGAGCCCGGCCGCGTCGGCACCGACGACGACGAAGGGGTCCGTCATGTTCGTCGAGTCGACGAGGGCGGACAAAAAGCCATGGCGCGCGTGCGGCGGGCGAACACGCGCCGCCGGTGACGCCGGCCGAGGACGTCAGTCAGCTGTCACGAACCGTTGCCGCCTTCCGTTCCGCCTTCGACACCCAGCGCCTCGAACAGGTTCCGTCTGACCGCCTCTTCGGTGAGGTGTAACAGCGTGTCGCGGTTCCCGCCGCTCGTCTCGATGCCGGTGAAGATGCCGAGTGGAATCTCGACGTATCCCTGCGTGGAGTGGCCCGCCGCGTCGCCCATCTCTGCGAACGCCTCCTGAAGCACGTTGCCGATGTCGAGGCGGATGTCTTTCGACCGAGCGGCGAGGTAGATGTGGTCGTCTGCGATCCCGAGGACGGCCGTAGTGGTGATCCCCTCAAGATTGAGGAGGTGCTGGGCGGCCTGGGCGAGCGCCTCGCGGTCGCGGATGAATCCGGCGGTCGAAAAGAGGTGGCTCCCCTGCACCTGGCGGCTCTGGATCGCCTCGGCGAGCACGTCGAGCGTCTCCGGGGACATCGACGGCGACTCCACCTGCTCGAGGGTGTCGTGGTTCGCGAACGGGTGGAGGTACGCCGCGGCGGTGAGGTCACCCGGCGTGGTGTCGCGTTTGAAGTCGAGCGTCTCCGCGCGGATGCCGTACAACAACGCGGTCGCGACCGCCTCGGAGGGCGACTGGTCGAACTCCTGGAGGTACTTCGTGAGGATCGTCGACGTCGACGAGACGTTCGTCCGGACGTCGACGAAGCGCGCGTCCGGCGGGGCGTCCGACTCGAGATGGTCGAGGTAGACGTCTATCTCGACGTGTCCTGGGACGGCCGCCTCCTCGGCTGACTTCGCGAGGTCGACGGCGGCGACCGTGTCGTACTCCGCGAGCGGCGGGGTGTCGGCCCGCGACTGGAGGTCGATCCCGAGCAGGTTGACGAACGCGCGGTTCTCTTGGTGGCCCACGTCGCCGGAGTAGACGATGTCAGCTTCGACCCCGAAGCTCGCTGCTATCGCCTGGAGTGCGGTCGCCGAGGCGATCGAGTCTGGTTCGGGGTTGTCGTGGGTCAGGATCGCCATCGTGCCGTCCGTCTCCTCGATGATCTCGGCGAGCTGCCGAGCCATGTACTCGAGTTCACCCGTCTCGAGCGACTGGAGGGCGCTGTCAGCGATGACCGTCGAGGGGTTGATCACGACGTCGGCGCCGCGCTCGCGAAGCTCGTCCTCGCTCACCGGATCCGACGCACGGACGACGACGTACTGGTCGCCGCCGCTGTCGCGCACCGCCGACACCGCCTGCTTGTTGGCCTCGACGTCGGACGCGAGGATCAACAGGATGTCGCGGTCCTCGACCGCGTCGACGACGTCGGGCTCTGCGATGTCTTGGACGCGCGCGTTGAGGTCCTGATCCCGCAGTGCTTCGACGCGGTCTGCGTCGCGGTCGAGGATGAGCACGTCCTTGTCGCGCTCCGAGAGCGCGTCCGCGACCGCGTGCCCGACGCTTCCACAGCCGAGGATCGCGTATCGCGTGCGTGCGGAGCCGGATGCGCCACTACTCATTGTCCATCGGTTCCGCGGCACGCCACTTAACGAGTACGCTCTCACCCGAAACACGAGGGATCGGCCCGCCGTCGTCGCCGCGCCGCCCGTCGAATGAAAAGGGCTTTTACCCACACAGCGATACAAACTGATGAGGGCCGATAGCTCAGTCAGGGAGAGCGACGGACTCTTAATCCGTCGGTCGCGTGTTCAAATCGCGCTCGGCCCGTACACCATATATACGTTTTCCACCCTTTATTGGAGGCACATCGGATTGCGGCCCAGTCACTCAACCGCAGTGACGTCAGGGATCGACCGCAGAACGCGTCGATATCGCCGGAGTCCACGCCGAGGGACGCCGTCTCGGATGTGAACCACCAGCGGCGTTTCTGAAGCGGTATCCTCACTCCGGACGGCTCGGAGAGTCGCCGAACGATCGTGTTTACACCGATCTGTGGTGGCGCGCGCCTCGTGGACCGCGATAGCGTGTCCACGAGCGCGTGCGAGGGATGAGCGAGGGAGCGCAGCGACCGAGCGAATCGGCTGGGGAGGGTGTGGCGGTAATCGGTGTCCGGGTACCGCGAGCTGTCTCGGTCGCGAGTCGTCTCGACCACGGGCTGTCTCGGCCGCGAGTCGTCTCAGCCGTAGTCTCACGACTGCCGTATGCGAGCGAATTAGCCGTGGACACGCAGAAGTATCGTCGGGACGGGTGAGCCCGGTGGTCAGACACCTTCCTCGGCCCACTCGATGCGTCGGCAGGACGTACGTGAATACGACCGCGCGACACCCGGGCACCAGTTACCGCCACGCCCTCCCGGGCCGATTCGCTCGCATACGAGAGTGGCCGTGTGATCGAGACGACCGCGCGACACCCGGACACCACTTGGCCACGCCCTCCCCAGCCGATTCGCTCGGTCGCGTCGCTCCCTCGCTCATCCCTCGCACGCGCTCGCGAGGCCGCCTCCGGCGACCTCGCGAGGCGCGCGCCACGTGGTGTGATGGTCGTACACGCCACGCCGTCACGAGGTCACGCCGTATCGTGCACGATCCGAAGAGCGTTCGTGGAGTCCTCACCGAGTGGTTGGGCCACGTGCGTGTACCGTGCGGTAACGCTCGTCGGTGCCAGACGAAGAGCAGGCGACTGGCGCGTCGACGGAGTCGAACCGGCGTAGTTACCGGGCGTCACCCACGCACCGAACGCGCCCCAATAGCTATATTCCGTGGCTGGGACCGCTATCGCACGATGCACGCGCCGGGAGCCACCGAGGAACCCGTTCGAATCCTCCACGTAGACGACGATCCGGAGTTCGCGTCGATGGCGGCGACGTTCCTCGAACGAGCGGACGACGACTTCGACGTCGACGTGACGACGAGTCCCGACGAGGCGCTCGAACACCTCGCGAGCGAGCGAGTCGACTGCGTCGTCTCCGACTACGACATGCCCGAGCAGACCGGCGTGGAGCTGTTGTGTACCGTCCGTGAGACCCACCCCGACCTGCCGTTCGTGTTGTACACCGGGAACGGAAGCGAGGCGGTCGCCAGCGAAGCCATCGCGGCGGGCGTCACCGACTACGTCCGGAAGCAGACGGGCACGGGTCAGTACGCCGTCCTCGCGAACCGGATCACGAACGCGGTCGAACGGTACCGGGCCGACCGGGAGCTCGAAGACAGCCTCGAGCGACTCTCGTTGTTCGTCGAGCAGTCGCCGCTCGGGGTCATAGAGTGGAACGAAGCGTTCGAACTCGTGCGACTCAACGAGACGGCGACACAGATCCTGGGCTACAGCGAGGCCGAGCTGCGCGGCACGTCGTGGGAACAGATCGTCCCCGACGACGCCGGCGGACGGGTCGGTGAGACGGTAGACGACCTGCTCGCGGACCGCGGCGGCTACCACAGCGTCAACACGAACGTTCGACGGGACGGCGAGGAGATCGTGTGTGAGTGGCACAACCGCGTGGTCACCGGCCGTGACGGTGCCGTCGTCGCGGTCTTCTCACAGTTTCGCGACGTCACGGACCGAGTCGCCGAGACGAACGCGCTCGAGCGAACCGACGAGGTGCGTTCGACGCTGTTCGAGGCGCTCCCCGTCGGGGTGCTGGCCGAAGACGCCGACCGAAACGTCCTCGCGGCCAACGACTTCCTGTTCGACCTGCTCGGAACGCCGGGCAGCCCCGACGAGGCCATCGGGGCGGACTGTGAACGGTTGGCCGAGGCGGCCGCGGACGTCTTCGTCGACGCCGACGACTTCCCGCGGCGCATCGCCGAAATCGTGTCCGAGCGGGCACCCGTCGACGACGAGACGATCGCGCTTCGGGACGGTCGAACGGTCGAGCGAAGTTATCGGCCGACGCAGCTTCCCGGCGGCGGCGGCCACCTCTGGGTGTACCGCGACGTCACCGCAACGACGGAGCGCGAACGCGCGCTCGAGCGCGAGCGCGACCGACTCGACGAGTTCGCGAGCGTCGTCAGCCACGACCTGCGCAATCCGTTGAGCATCGCCGTCGGGCACACCCAGCTGCTTCGTGAGGAGTGTGACGCCACGCGCGTCGAGGCGATCGACGAGGCGCTCTCGCGGATGACGGCACTCGTGGACGATCTGTTGACGCTCGCCCGCGCCGGGGCACACGCGGGCGAGGTCGAACTGGTCGACCTCGAGCGCCTCAGCGAGGAGTGCTGGGCCACCGTCGCGACCGACTCGGCGGTGCTCCGAATCGACGGCGAATGCCGGCTCTACGCCGATCGGAGCCGGCTCAAACAGCTCGTCGAGAACCTCTTCGCCAACGCGGCCGAACACGGCGGCAGCGACGTGACCGTCACCGTCGGCGGACTCGACGACGGATTCTTCGTGGCGGACACCGGACCAGGGATTCCGGCGGCCGAGCGCGCCCGGGTGTTCACCGCCGGGTACTCGACCGACCGAGAGGGGACGGGGTTCGGGCTCACGATCGTCCAACAGGTCGCGGACGCCCACGGCTGGGAGATTCGTGTCGTCGACGCCGAGGGCGGCGGTGCGCGATTCGAGATCACCGGCGTGACGCCGGCGTGACGGCTCGGCTGGGATCGGGCAGGGTCCGTGGCCGAGGGCGCACCGGCAGTCGTGTGCTCGTGACCCGCGTCCGTTTTGTGCGCACGCGCCGAATCGCGGCGCATGAGTGCCGACCTCACAGAGAAGACCGACCGGTACGAGCGGATGCTCACCGAGGCGCTCGACGCCGCAGAGCCGCGTCCACCGGCGGAGTCACCGCTCGGCGTCGCGGCCGCGGAGGTCCGCGAGATGGCGTCGTCGTACCTCGCCGACGGCCGCCACTTCCGTGCGACCGACGACCCGGTGAACGCGCTCGCCTCGTTCTCGTACGGCTACGGGTGGCTGGACGCCGGCGTTCGGATGGGGCTGTTCGCCGTTCCGGCCGACACCGAACTGTTCACGACCTGAGCGTGAAGTTAAGTACTCGACGCAGAAGGGAGACGTATGAGTGAGGTCGCCGCCCTGACCGAGCGACTCGTGTCGATTCCGTCACACGACGACGAGACCGCCGCCGGAGACGCGATCGTCGACTGGCTCCGAGACGAGACCGACGCCGAGGTCGAGCGCGACGCCGTCGGAAACGTGATCGCGTACAGACGCGGCACCGGTTCGGACACGGACGAAAGCGCACCCGACGTCACAGCAGACGGTGACCGTCCGCTGTTCGCACTCGTCGGTCACCACGACGTCGTCCCCCCGGCAGCGCGGCAAACGACGGGCGAGGAGACCGAGGGAGCGTACGTCGTCGAACGTCGAGAGGGCCGGATATACGGCCGCGGGAGCGCCGACATGAAGGGCGCGGTCGCCGCGTGTCTCCTCGCGTTCAGGGACGCGTCGGTGCCGGCCGGTCGGGACCTCGCCGTCGCCTCGTTCGTCGGCGAAGAGACCGGCGGAGAGGGTGCGAGACACGCGATCAACGAGGGATTCGTCCCCGACTACGCGCTCGTCGCCGAGGGGTCGACGAACTACTCGAAGCCCGGCGTCACGGACGTCGCGGTCGCCCACAAGGGGCGTCGAGCCTCGACGCTGGCCGTGACCGGCGCGTCCGCACACGCCTCCGAGCCCGCCGCGGGCGAGAACGCGATCTACCGCGCCTGTGACGCGGTCGAGGTCGTCCGCGACCTCGACGCACCGGCGACGACGGTGGTCGGCGAGACGGTCACCGGCTCGGTCGTCGTCACCGAGTTCCACGGCGGCGACGCGTGGAACGTGATTCCGGACCGCTGTACGGTGACGATAGACGAGCGGACGGTCCCCGACGTGCGTGCAGACCTCTCGCAGGCGGCCGACCGCGCGGGCGTCGAGTGGGTCGTCGAGCAGGATCTGCCGCCGATGGGGTGTTCTGACGACGCGTTCGCGGCGGCGGCGCTCGAGGCGACGCGTGCGGTCCACGACGAGCGGGGACTCGACGCGCCAGCGCACGTCGTCAAGCCACACGCGACCGACGCGGGGTGGCTCGCCGCCGCCGGCACCGCGTGCGTGGTGAGTGGCCCGTCGGAGCCGGGTGAGGCACACACCGAGACGGAGAGCGTCTCGATCGACGTGCTCGAACGGTGTCAGGCGGCGTACACGCGGCTCGCCGAGACGACGTGGTAGCTCGGTGCGTGGCGGTATGGAAGGGGTTTTATGCGGCCCGATGAAAGTACGGCGCACTATGGGAGAGAAGTCGAAGGCGAAAAAGAAGCGACTGGCGAAGGCCGAGCGCCAGAACACCCGCGTACCCGCGTGGGTGATGATGAAGACGGACATGAACGTCACCCGAAACCCCAAGCGTCGCAACTGGCGGCGGAACGACCTGGACGAGTAGATGAGCACCGCAGAGTTCGAAGAGCGCGTCGTCACGGTCCCACTCCGCGACGCCAAACGGAAACCCGTCCAGCAGCGTGCAGACTACGCGATGAAGATCGTCCGCCAACACCTCGCGAAACACTTCTCGGTCGAGACCGACGAGGTCCGACTCGACGCCTCGGTCAACGAGGCGGTGTGGGCGAACGGCCGGCAGAACCCGCCGAGTACGCTCCGCGTCCGGGCGGCCCGCTTCGTCGAGGACGACGAGCCGGTCGTCGAGGCCGAGCACGCCGACTAACGTGTTACGGGCGACCTTCACCGGTTCGTCGTACGTGGGGGTCTTCGCCCGCGTCGTCGACGACCTCCTCCTCGTCAGACCGGACGTCGAAGACGACCTCGCAGAGACGCTCGGCACCGAGTTCGACGCGACCGTCCTCGCGACGACGGTCGGCGGCTCGAACACCGTCGGCTCGCTCGCGGTCGGCAACGAAAACGGCGTCGTGGTCTCAGCACGCGTGACCGACCGAGAGCGCGACCGGATCGCCGAGGCGGCCGACCGTCCGGTCGCCGAGCTGCCGGGCCGGATAAACGCCGCCGGCAACGTCGTGCTGGCGAACGACTATGGGGCGTACGTCCACCCCGACCTCCCTCGCGAGGCGGTGACGACGATCGGCGAGGCGCTCGACGTCCCGGTCGAGCGCGGCGACCTCGCCGACGTCCACACCGTCGGCACGGCCGCGGTCGCGAACAACACCGGCGTGCTCTGTCACCCGAACGCCCGCGAGCCGGAGCTGCAGGCGATCGAGGCGGCGCTCGACGTCCGCGCAGACGTCGGGACGGTGAACTACGGTGCGCCGCTCGTCGGTGCCGGACTCCTCGCGAACGACGAGGGCTACGTGGTCGGCGACGACACGACCGGCCCGGAGCTCGGCCGCATCGAAGAGACGCTCGGCTTCATCGACTAGGCTCGCCGTGCGGGCCGCGGCTCACACTTTAGGAAGATACTTCCCTGTCCCTACCGCAGTCGTGGACATGAGCACGTACACCGTGAGCGGACGGTTCCAGAGCCGAGACGGCTTCCAGCCGTTCACCAAAGACGTCGACGCCGAAAGCGAGTCGCTCGCCCGCGAGCGCATCTACACCCTCGTCGGGAGTCAACACGCCCGAAAGCGCACGCAGATCGAGATAGACGAGGTGTCCACAGCGTGATGGGTGGCGGTCAACAGCAGCTTCAGCAGCTCTCCCAGCAGCTTCAGGCGCTCGAACAGGAGATAGAGGCGCTCGAAGCCGAGATCGAATCGTATCGGAGCGAAAAGACGGAGATCGACGAGGCCGTCGAGGCGATCGAGACGCTCGAGACGGGGTCGACGGTACAGGTGCCGCTCGGCGGCGGCGCTCACGTCCGCGCGTCGATCGAAGACATCGACGACATCGTCGTCTCACTCGGCGGGAACTACGCCGCGACACAGCCACAAGACGACGCCATCGACGTCCTTCGGCGCAAGCAGGACGCCCTCGACGACCGAATCGAAGAGACCCAGGCGTCCGTCGACGAACTCGAATCTGAGAGCAGCGAACTCGAACAGCAGGCACAACAGATGCAACAGCAGATGCAACAACAGCAGATGCAGCAGCTCTCACAGGACGCCGACGAGGAGTGAGCCGTGTTCGACGGACTGAAAGACAAACTGCGTAGCTTCCGCGAAGACGTCGAGGAGACCGCCGACGTCGACGCGTCGACCGGTGCCGAAGCGACGGCCGACGGTGAGTCCGTGGCGGCTGCCGTCGACGGCGAGCCGACGGAACGCGACGCCGCCGGACGCGACGGTTCGGCCGGTGCCGCAGCCGACACCGAGTCCGCCGACGAGTCGTCGACACCGGCCCCCGATCGAGGCGACGAACGCGACGACGGGGCCGACGGAAGCGAGCCGAGTACCTTCCAGCGGGCGAAGGCGTTCGCGACCGGGCGCATCATCATCGAGGAAGCGGACCTCGAAGAGCCCCTGTGGGAGCTCGAGATGGCGCTCTTAGAGAGCGACGTGGAGATGAGCGTCGCCGAACAGATCCTCGACACCGTTCGCGAGACGATGCTCGGCGAGTCGAGACGTCAGGTGGAGACGACCGGCGAGCTCGTCGAGCAGGCGCTTCACGATGCCCTCCTCGAGGTGATCGGCGTCGGACAGTTCGATTTCGAGACACGGATCGAGGAGGCCGACAAGCCGGTCACGATCGTGTTCACCGGCGTGAACGGGGTCGGAAAGACGACCACGATCGCCAAGCTCTCGCAGTGGCTCGGCGATCGGGGTTACTCCTCGGTGCTCGCGAACGGCGACACCTATCGGGCGGGTGCCAACGAGCAGATCGCCGAGCACGCAGACCGGCTCGACCGCGAGTTGATCGCACACGAGCAGGGCGGCGACCCCACGGCCGTGATCTACGACGCCGTCGAGTACGCCGCTGCGAACGACGTCGACGTCGTGCTCGGCGACACGGCGGGCCGCTTACACACGAGCGACGACCTGATGAGCCAGTTGGAGAAGATCGATCGTGTCGTAGAGCCCGACCTAACGCTGTTCGTCGACGAGGCGGTGGCCGGTCAAGACGCCGTCAACCGCGCCCGTGAGTTCGACGCGGCGGCCGAAGTAGACGGCGCGGTGTTGACGAAAGCCGACGCTGACACCTCCGGCGGCGCGGCCATCTCGATAGCGTACGTTACGGGGAAGCCGGTGTTGTTCTTGGGCACTGGCCAGGGGTACGACGACATCAGACGGTTCGACCCAGAGGCGCTCGTCGACGACCTACTCGGCACGTGAGTTTGCCCCGTCACGTTGGACTTCCTCGGGAGCGAATCGCACACCGGCAGCGGGATCAGAACCCTTAACAGTTCACCGAGAGTTGTATATGATAGCGGGATGGGATAGCCAGGAGATTCCGCCGGGCTCATAACCCGGAGATCGGTAGTTCAAATCTACCTCCCGCTATGGCTTCGTTCGGTACGATTTTGTGACGCGCGCTGTCGCCCGCCGACCCGGAAGCGATTTCAGTCGGCCAGTCGTGTTCGCTGTATGGAGTACGAATCGAGTCTCGACCGCGCGATGGAGGCCGTCCCCGACTTCGACGGCTCCGACGAGCGGCTGTCGGTGCCAGACCCAGACATTCAAAAAGACGGGGCGTTCACCCGCCTGAACAACCTCTCGGCGATAGCCGACGCCCTGAGTCGCGATCCGGAACACGTTCACTCGAAGATACAACAGGAGCTCGGGACGGCCGGGCAGTACGAAGACGGCCGCGCCCGCTACAGCGGGAACTTCCGCGAGCGCGACTTCGCCGGGGCGATAGACTCGTACATCGAGTCGTACGTCACCTGCTCGGAGTGTGGGCTCCCCGACACCCGACTGGAGACGGAGAATCGGACGCCGATGCTGCGCTGTGAGGCGTGTGGGGCGTTCAGACCGGTCGCCAAACAGACGACGAGCACCACCAGTCACCAGGAGGAGGCTATCGAGTCGGGTAACACGTACGAGCTCGAGATCGTCGGCACCGGACGGAAAGGCGACGGCGTCGCCGAACGCGGGGAGTACACGATCTTCGTCCCCGGCGCCGAAGAGGGCGAGACGGTTCGAGCGTACATCAAGAACGTCTCGGGCAGTCTGGCGTTCGCCCGCCGCGAACAGTAGCTCCTCACCCGCTGGCGTCGAATTGCTCGAGTGCGACCTCGAGCATGTCCGGAGTGACGGGCTGAAACTCTTCGCGCTCGTGGGCGGGAACGTACCCGCGAACGTCGTTCCACGATCGTCTGGCGTACCGTGCGTCGAGCAGCACGCGGATCCCTCGTTCGTCTGCACCTCGAATCACGCGCCCTACGGCCTGGCGTGCCTTCCGGACGGCCGGGACGGTGAGCGCCGTCTCAAAGCCCTCGGAGAACCGACGGTCGTACGCCGCGATCACCGCTCTCGTTCGTGGCGCTTCGGTGTTGATTATCGGGACGCCACAGACGACCGCGGCGGCGAGCCGGTCGCCGCTGTAGTCGACGCCCTCCGTGAGCGTACCACGGAGGCTCGTCACCAACACCTTGTCTCCTCCCTCGAAGAACGAAGCCTTCAGCGACTCCGTCTCGCGGTCGTCCGACGACTCGTCGAGGAGGACTGGCTTATCGAGTCGCTCTTCGAGCGCCGTCGCCATCCAGCGCGCCTCGGTGTAACTCGGGGTGCCGACCAGGACGTTGCCGTCGCACGCGGCGACCCTCGCCGTCGCGTCGACGTACGCGAGTCGCGTCTCGGTCTCCTCACCGGGCGCCCCGCGATTGGCGTGGGTGAACTTCGGTGCGTCGACCGCGAAACTCGCCCGGTTCTCGGGAGGAAACGGCAGTCCGTGCGTCTGTTCGACGACGGGTCGGCCCTGGGCCGCGAGGTGGTCGAGGCCGGTCACCTCGCGGAAGACGTCCATCGGCTCGAGCGTCGCGCTCATCAGCACGCCGCCGCCGAACGCGGCGAGTCGGTCGCCGATCGCCGCGCTCGGGAGACAGTTGTACAGCGCGAGGCTCGCGGCGTGGGTCCGTCGCCACGAATCGGCGGGAGCCGTCTCGTCGTGGGTACTCTCGAGGCGGATCGCCCTGAAGAACGTCGTATGGTCCTCGCGGTACCACGCGGCGATCGTCCGACCGACTCCCGGCGCGGTGTAGCGTGCGTCCGTGTCCGCGATCGCATCGAGCGCGCGCTCGACGAATGCTCCCGCGGCTGGTGCGCGCGTCCACACCCGGTCGCCGTAGCCCGCGCGCTCGGCCCACCTCGAAATCTCGTCTCGGCCGGGCTCGGTCGGGTCCCGAAGCGGGACGTCGCGGTCCGTCTCGTCACTGCCCGACGCGCGCCAGTCCGGACGCGTCGCGTCGAGGTGAGCGGTGACCCGGCGGTCGAGCTCGTCACGGAGGTCGGCGTAGAACGCGCGGACGCGTTCGAGGTCTTCGAGAGTCACGTCGGCGTCGGCGAGTTCGGCACGGATCGTCTCGGCGTCGGCACCCGCAGCCGTCTCGGTCCGGTCGGTACCGGTGGTCGCGCTGTCGTCGCCGGGATCGGACGAGTCTGTGCTCAAGGTCAGTGGCTGTATCACGCGGGTGAGTTCGGTCACCGCGTCGCGCAGGCTCGCGTCGGCGACGCGGTCGCTGACGAGGTCACGGACGCGCGGCTCGAGCATGTGCGCTTCGTCACAGACGACGAACGTCGACTCGTCGAGGAGTGCCCCGGTGAACGTCGTGGTCGTCACGGGGTCGAACGCGTGGTAGTAGTTGCCGATCACGACCTCGACGGCCGGCACGAGCGCACCCATCACCGAGTGGGGACACGAGCCGTGACTCGCGGCGAGCCGGACGAGTTCGTCGGGACCGACGTGGCCGCGTGTCTCGTACTCGAACGGAACCGCTGCCTCCGGCCCCTCGCCGTCTTCCGGCAGGTCTTCGAGGTACCCGGCGTAGAACGGGCAGAACTCGGTGTCCCCGTGCGTCTCCGTCTCGGGTGGGTACGGGGTGGGCTCGCCGTCGACGGCGAGGAAGTCGGACGACGTGTCGGTGCTGCCACGCCCGCTGTCCGCCAGTCCAACCTGCCGGCTCCGCGCCGCGCGCGAGAGCGCGCCGGCCGTCGTCGTGCCGTCGTCGCCGATCAAGTTGCGGGTGCGCTCGCGGAGCCCGTCACACCGCTCGTACACGGTCCCGCGGTCGATACCGGCTCGACTCTCGCGGGCGTACGGGCACACGTCGGCTTTTCCGACGAGCGTGACGCCGGAGACCGGGTCGGCGCGCGCTGGGAGGTTCGCGTTGATCGTCTCGAGGTCGGACTCGAACTGGCGGAGCTGTTGTTTGACGCTGGTGAGCACGAACACGCGCTCGAAGGCGGAGTCGGGGTCGCGCACGCGATCGATGCCTGCGGTCAACGAGAGCATTGTCTTACCCGTGCCGCACGCGCCTTCGAGCGCGAGGAACCCACCTTCTTCGGCGGCGTCGATAGCGGCCTCGATGCCGTCGACCTGCTCGGGGTACGGCGTCGGGTGGCCGAAGACGTCGGTCCAACTCGGGTCGTTCGTCACTGGTCCGGGTTGTGCCTCATCTGGGATAAACGTTCACCGGGCCGCCCGTGTGGTCGGGTGAGGACCACTCGTCTCGACTCACGACCCGACGCCGCGCTGGCCAGGGAGGCCTCGGCTCGCGGCGACGACGACGAGTCCGACGGCGAGCGCGAGGACGGCCGCGGCCCCGCCGAGGAACGCGGTGTCGAACGCCACGCGCTCGACGGCGAGCCCGAGCGCACCGCTCCCGGCAGATTCGAGCAACAGGGCGACCCCGCTGAAGACGGCGTACGCGCTGCCACGCACGTCTGCGGGCAGCGAGTCGAGGAGAAACGTATCGGCTGCAGGAAACATCGCGTGGACGACGACCCCGAGCAGAGCCGTCGCGACGACGAGCGCCGGGACCGACTCGACGGCGACGAGCAGTCCGAGTGCGGCCGCGAACGAGACGAGGATGCCGATCAGGTACGGGACGTGTGGAAGCCGGTCGGCCAGCTGTCCGCCGAACCAGAACGCCGGGAGGCCGGCGGCGAAGACGACCGTGAGCAGGCCGTTTGCGAGTCCACCGGAGACCCCCTTCACCGTGGTCAGATACGTCACGTAGAAGTTGAACACGCCCTGCCAGACGAACCCGGGGGCCGCGACGACCACCACCACGAGGAGGACGATCCGCCAGTGGGTGAGTGCGGCGCGGAAGTTGCGGTCGGCACCGGCGCTCTCCGGAAGTGGACGTCGTCGAAGCACCGCGAGCAACACCGCGGTGACACAGAGCGCGGCGACGGCGAGCAGCCGGAAGACGTCGTTCCATCCGGCGACGACCAAGACGGCGACCACGACGCCCGGGGCGACGACGGCCGCGAGCTGGCTCGCCGCGCCGTGAATCCCGATGGCCCGGCCGCGACCGGTCGGAAACAACTCGGCGACGAGTGGAACGGCAGCGACGAAGTACGCACCCGACGACAGTCCGATGGCGAACGCGCCGGCTTGGAGCGCACGGATCGAGCCAGCGCCGCTCGTGAACGCCGCTGCGAGCGCGAGCGCGACGCCGGACCCCAACACGACGTAGTGACGCGGGACGCGGGTGAGGAGGTACCCGACCGGGATCCGCGGGAGGGCTGATCCGACCCACACGAGTGTCGTGACGGACCCGACGACTGCCGGGCTTGCGTCGAAGGTAGCGCCGATCGTCGGGACGAGCGGGGCGAACGAGACGCGACCGAGGTTGATCAAGAACACCAGCCCACAGAGCGTACCGAAAGTTCGTCGGGTCACGCACACACCCGTCGGTTCGGGCCGGTCACCGAACAGACCAGTGTCGCGACCGCCTCACACGCCACAGACGTCGAAGAGGTCGTCGAGCGCCTCGATCTCCCACGTCGGCCACACGTTGAGGTCCCAGTTTCGGCGGTGCGGGCGGCGGATGAACGCGGAGTCGACGCCGGCGTTTTCGGCGGCCTTCACGTCAGACTCGTTGTCGCCGACGAAGAGCGCGGAGTCGGCGTCGAGGTCACCGAGTGCCTGCTCGAGGTAGTGTGGGTTCGGCTTTCGCAGCTGGAGGCTGTGGATCGTCGGCTCGCGCCCATACGCGGCGCCGAATCGGTCGAAGCCGTCGAAGTGGTCGACGAGAAAGTCGACGGTCGCCTGCTGATTCGACGAGACGATCCCCATCTTTACGTCGAGGTCCGCGAGCGTTCCGAGGTCGTCGTACGGCGTCTTGCGTCCCGCGCGTGCTTCTGCCTGCTGGGCACGCGAGACCACGTCGTCGCGGGTGCGCCAGAAGCTGCCGGGGTCGAGGTCGTACGTCTGACAGACGGTCCCGACGCTTCCGGGCGTCGCACCGATCGTCATCTGCTCTACGTCGTCCGGGTCCGGGTCGTCGACGCCGCACTCCGTGAACGCGTCCCGGGTCGCCTCCCGGAGGACGTCAAAACGCGTGCGGCCGACGAGAACACCGTCGTTGTCGAAGACGACGGTATCGTATCTCATACGCGATATCCTCCCTCAAATGTTAAAAGGGTTTCAGTCGGCGACCCCGTGTTTCAGGACGATTTATGACACCAGTGGCTCGAAAAGCGGTATGCGCGTGAGCGTCATCGGCGGCAGTACGGCCACCGACGAGACTGCAGACACGGCGAGGCTGTTGGGGAGCGAGCTCGCGTCGCGAGGACATACGGTTGTCTGTGGTGGACTTGGGGGCGTGATGGAGGCAGTGTGTTACGGAGCTCGCGAGGCTGGTGGCGAGACGGTCGGCATCCTGCCGGGCGAGCACCGAACGGACGCGAACGAACACGTGACGGTTCCCATCGCGACCGGCATGGGGCACGCGCGGAACGCGCTCGTGGTCTTGAACGGCGACGCGGCGATCGCGGTCGCGGGCGCCCACGGCACGCTCTCGGAGATCGGGCTCGCACTCGCACACGGTCGCCCAGTTGCGGGGATCGGGACGCACGCTGTCGACGGAGTCGAAGCCGTGGCGTCGCCGGCGGCGGCCGTCGACTACGTCGAAGCGTCGGTCCGAGTGGACTGACGGATCGCGGTGGAAACTCGTTCGTCTCTCCGGCCGCGATGTAGGCCAGCTACCAGGTGTCGTGGAAGGTGTCGAACTCGATGGAGTCGAGCGGCTTCTCGCCGATCGCGGCCTCGTACTCGCCGGGCGTCAACATCGGTTTGTGAAAGCGCGGTCCGTCGTCGGTGGTGATCCGTGGACAGCCGGTGTTGACGAACGCGTCCATGTCGAAGTTCCGCAGGCGGTCCGGGGTCACCTCGTCCATCGTGATCAGGTAGGCGTCGTCGTTGGCGTCGACGATCTCGCGGGCCTGTTCCCACCGGCCCTGGCCGATCTTCGTACAGAATATCACGCCCCACTTCTGTGCGTCCATCGCCTTGTGGACCGCAGCGTACCGCTGTTTGAGGAACTGGTCGTGTTCGGCGATCGTGACGACGTTGTTCACCGGGTCGGCGATGACGACGGTCTTCTCGGGGTGTTCCATCGCGAGTCCGACCGGGTGGAACTTCCCGCCGCCGACGTACAACACCTGGTCTGCGGGGATGTCCGCGGAGGCGTAGTTGCAGCCGAGCACCTGTCCCTCCTTCGTGAGCCGGTCGTCGCCCCGCCGCGTGTGGACCTCGTAGCCGCGGGTCTCGAGCCAGTCGGTCATCTCCTCGAAGCGGTTCATGTGTTGTGCCGTCGTCACGAGACCGACGTCTGGGTCGTCGTCGGGGTCGGGCAGCTCCTCGAGCGACTCCTCCATGATCGGGAAGGGGTCGACGTTGGAAAACAGCGGCACGTAGACGATGCTGTCGGACTCTTTCATCGGGGTGTGTCCGAAGTGCACGAAGACGTCGGTTCGTCGCATCAGGTACGTGTCGAGGTCGCAGGCGCCGTAACACGGCTGCCCGGAGAGCATGAACGTCACGTCGTCTGGCGCGACCGCCCGGAGGTCGTCGGCGACGCTCGGTCCACGGCGTTTCAACCCCTCCGGAAACTGGAGCCCGACCTTCGTCGCGTCTCGCGTCTCGATCGCCTCGACGATCCGGTCGAGTTCGTAGTCCCACTCTCGGTCGTGTTTCAGCGACATCCCCGTCTTGGTGAGGTCACCCTCTGTCGACCCGCGACTCATGTTATCCCGGCTTGCGGGGCTGGACGGTTAAGCGACGCGTTCGACGGCGGCTGGTGTACCCACTCACGGTTACGCTATCGCAAAACGTGCGGCGAGCACGGTACATTCCCCGGCAGATCACGTCACCGCCCCGACAGACGACGGACGGGGTACCTCGATGGCCGAGCGTGGCCGGCGGTCGAGTAGACCCGACGGATACATCTCGTGGAGTCACGAACGGCCGTGTATGCCTGAGCTCCCGCTGGAGCACGTACACGTGCGGCCCGACGAACCGACCGATGGAGCGCCCGCCCCTGCGGTGGTCGTCCTCCACGGTCGGGGCGCAGACGAACGGGACCTCCTCCCGGTGGCCGCGTCGCTGCCCGAGTCACTCCACGTCGTGAGCCTCCGCGCACCAGATCCGTTACAGGGCGGGTACACCTGGTACGATCTCGACCTCTCGGCCGGCGGGCTACACCAGAGTCAACCGGATCCGGCCGACTTCGAGCGTAGTCTGCGACTCGTCGAAGACGCCATCGCGGGCGCCGTAGACGCCTACGACCTCGATACCGACCGACTCGGACTGCTCGGGTTCAGCCAGGGCGCAATCACGAGCCTCTCGCTGCTGCTCGAGTCGCCGTCGCGCTACGCGTGGGTCGTCGGACTCCACGGGTACCTCCCCGACTCACACGGCGCGCTCGAACCCTCCGATGTCGAGGGGCGGCGGGTCTTCGTCGGCGCGGGCGACGACGACCAGGTGATCCCCGCACACCGAAGCGCTGCGGCTGCCGATCGGCTGACGGCCCTCGGCGCGGCCGTGACCCACGAGACGTACCCGACCGGACACGGAATCGGTCGCGACGAGCTCACAGACGTGGTGGCGTTCGTGGAGTCGTCGATGTCGTGAACGCGACGCGCGTCGAGCGGGGGTCCCGACGACTCACTCGCCGTCGGCCGCACCGAGCGCCTCAGTACACCAGTGACAGAAGTCGAGCGTCGGGTCCGTCTCACGGCCACAGTGCGGACACTCGACCGTCGTCGACGCCGACCCCGGAGCCGAGGCGTTCGACGCCGACGCGGCAGAGACGGTCGTCGTCGATCGGCCACGGAGCCGATCCGCGAGGCCGGTCAGAGCCGTCTCGTCGACGGGCTCCGCGACCGAGTCGGCACCATCGGCCGCTCGATCTGCCTCGGACTCCTCGTACCGGCGGTTGTTGCGGACCGCGAGCACGTACGCATCGATGACGCTGGCGGCGACCACGGCCAGCCCCGGGGCGATGTCTGCGAGCGGCGGCGACTCCCGCGCGAGCAGCTGGTCGACCGCCGGCTCGGGGACGAAGAGGATCAACACGGCCGTGATCGCCGCGTACCACCCGAACGCCCGCGCCCACCGGCGGAGGTACGCGTGGCCGAGTCCAGAGATGACGATCGCTAGCAGCACGGCGAGCCAGGGTCGCCGTCGGCGAGGGTCGCTCATGAGTCGACGTACGAGCCGTGGTATCCTGTAGTTGTCCCTCTCTCGGCATCCGCTCTCGGTGTGCTTATACGCCGGAGGCGTCGACGGACGGTATGGTCGCCATCCCGACGACCGAACTGCTCACCGGACTCCGCATCGCCCTCTACGCCGTGGTGTACTGGGGCGGCGGCTTCGTCGTCGCGTACCTGCTCTACCGGCGATGGCGCGGGAGCGGCCCGCGCGACGACGAGACGTGAGTGGCGCTCGGCCACGCCGTGATCGGGATTCTCTCGACGGGTCGAACGGTCCGGTTCGGACACGCTTTTGCCGTCGCTCTACACAGGGGGTGCATGACCGACACCGCACTCGTCGTCGGCGGGACCCGCTTCATCGGCCGACACACGGTCGAGGAGCTGGCGGCGAACGGCTACGCCGTCACGACGCTGACTCGGGGGACCCACGTGAACCCGTTCGCCGATGACGACCGCGTCGACCACGTGACGGGTGACCGAACGGTCGACGCGGACCTCACGGCCGCACGCGACGCCGTCGACCCCGACGTCGTGATCGACTGTGTGGCCTACCGCCCGGCCGACGTCGAGGCGGCGATGACGATCTTCGCCGACGTCGACGCCTACGTGTACGTCTCCTCCGGGGCGGCCTACGGCGCAGAACACGTGCCAAAACGCGAGGGCGTGACACCACTCGAGTCGTGCACCCCGGTACAGGCCGTCGACGAACGCGACGCGACCTACGGGAACCGGAAGGCGGCGGGCGACCGCGCCGTGTTCGCCGCCGCCGAGGACGGTGTCGCCGCGACTGCGGTTCGTCCCTGTATCGTCTACGGGCCACACGACTACACCGAGCGGCTCGACTACTGGATCGACCGCGTACTCACGTACGACCGCGTCGTGGTTCCGGGCGACGGACAAAACCTCTGGCACCGGGCGTACGTAGCAGACGTCGCCAGCGCGCTTCGGATCGTCGCCGAGCGCGGCGAGCCCGGGTCGGCGTACAACGTCGGTGACCGGCGGGCGCTCACGCTCGCGGAGACGCTCGAGACGGTCGCCGCCGTCGCCGACGCCGACTGCACGATCGTCCCCGCCGGTCCCGAGGCGCTCGCCGCCGGTGGACTCACAGCGACGGACTTCGTCCTCTATCGCGAGTACCCGCACCTCCTCGAGACGCGCGCACTGGCCGACCTCGGGTGGGAGTCGACGCCCGTGCGCGAGGCGATGCGCCGGACGGTCGCGGATCACCGGGCGGCCGACCGCGACGGGCACGAGTGGGACCCCGGTCGCGACGCCGAGGAGCTGGTGCTCGAGGCGGCAGGAGAGTGACTCAGTACGCCGCGTCCCACCGCACCGGCTTGCGACGGTTGGGACAGTCGAGACACTCCATAGCGTCCATCGTGTCGACCGCGACGCTCGTCCCCTCACAGTTGCCACAGAGGTAGCCGTACCGGTCGGTGTGGTCGGCGTCGGCGTAGGCGGCGTAAAACGGCGCGAGCGAGCCCCGCTCACCGGCCTCGAAGTCGACGTGGACCGTCTCGCCGTCGGCCGTCTCGTAGACGCCGGCGGTGAGCCCGCCGGTCGCTTCGATCTGTTTTCGGTAGTGCTGTTCGTCGAACGCTTCGCCCCCGATCTCGACGGTTCGCTCGCCGGCAGGGTCGTATCCCTCTCGCTCGTAGAACGCGGTGCCGACCTCGTTGTCGGCGAGCACGGTTCCCTCGATGGCGTCGACGTCGCGGTCGCGAAGCGCGCGTTCCACGTGTTCGAGCAGGCGCGAGCCGATACCGGCGTTGCGGTGCTCGGGGTGGACGTGGAGCCAGTCGATCTCGCCGACGCGTTCGCGGCGGTCGACGACGTAGCTCTCGGCGAAGCCGACGACGTCTCCGTCGACGGTCGCGACGGGACAGACGGTGGTCTCGTCTGCGATCGTATCGCCGAGGTCGGACGTTCCGTACCAGTTCTCGACCGCCTCTCTGAGCAGCGGCTCACCGACCGCGTGCCCGTACGACGCCGAGAGCGACGCCAGCGCAACCTCGCGAATCGACTCGACGTCCGACGCGGTCGCAGCGCGGATCTCCATACGCCGCCATCACGGCGTGAGAACAAAAAGTCACCCCACCGTCGTCGCCGGTGGAACACGGCCCCCGACCGAACGCGTCAGGAGATCGAGTACGCGGCCGCCGCCATCAGCAGCATCGTCAGTGCGAACGCCAGCCCGAGCAGGTACGTGAGCGAGCGGTTCTCCCACCGGAGGTGCTGGAAGTACGCGATGATGAGTCCCGTCTTGACGACCGAGAGCGCCATCGTGCCGGCGAACGCCTGCTGGTAGGTGAACTCGAAGAACTCGACTTCGAAGAGGACGAAGTTGATCACCGCGGCGAGCAGGAGCGCGAGGTAGATGGCCGAGTACAGTTTGACTGAGTCGGACGCCATTGCAGAACTAATCGAGACACGCCGTTAAAGATGTATCCATCTGCACGACGACGCGCCCCCGTGTCGAGAGCGAAACGGCTATGATCGGCTCGTGCGTACATGTCGGTGGTCGCGGCACCCTCCCCGACCGAGTCACGTGGATCCGCTCGACCCAACCGACGACCTGCTCGAATCGCTCTACGTCGTGAACAAGGCCGCAAAGCGGCTCGCAGACGAGGCGACGGCCGCCTACGAGCGCGGCGACGTCACCGAGAGCAACGTGCAGTCGGCGCGAAAGGACGCCCTCTATCGGACCAAGACGCGCGTGCTGAATCGGATCGTCGTCGGCGACCCCTCGGCGGTCTCCGGCGAGTATCACGCGGTTCACGGCGACGTCTGGCTTCTCGTCGACGTGCGGGGGTGGACGTTCCACCAGCCGCCGCGGGCCTTCGGGAGCGACCTCACCGACCGGATCGAGACGACCAACACGGAGGCCGAGCCGCGGTCGGTCCCGTACGTGAGAGACCCCACAGCAACGCGGTCCGACCGGAGCCTGGCGGAGGCGCTGTCCGCGCTCGCCGCGCGTGGCGTCGACGCCAACGACCACCTCGCGCGCCCGACCGTCCTCGACGAACACGACCGGCTCGTCGACGTCAGGTGGTCGTGTTTGCGGTAAACGACCACGGGTCGGGTGACCCGTGGAACTCTCGCTGTTTTCTTTAGATGTCGCAGACGGGCGCTCGGGAGTCGCCGTCGCCGTCGTCGTTGGTCGAAGCCGAGCGTTTACCACGGTCGGTCCCAACTGGTGACGCAACGACAGATGTCACACACCGACACCCGCTCCGTCGGCGAGCTTGAGGCGCAGATCGGCGCGCTTGACGACGCCTCGCCGTCGGACCTGACCGCAGACGAGCGTGCACGCCTCACCGATGCGCTTGTCGCGCTCGCCGACGCGTACGGCGCTCGCGGCGACTTCCACGCCGAGACTAACGCGCTGTCGAGACTCGAACGACTCCACGCGGCTCACCCGGAGACCGAAGTAGACGTCCACCTCGCGACCGCGCTCGCGAATGCGACCGCCGTCCGTGACCGCGACGACGTCTACGAGACGAGCATCCAGCCCGACCGAATCGGCGAGTATCGCGACCGGATCGAGGCGCTCTACGACGACCGGAGCGTGCCGGCGATCGCGGCCCCACTGGCTCGAGCGACCGCAGAGACGATCCACGCGAACGCGAAGGCGGGACGACTCGACCGGGTCGGGCCGCTGTGTGAGCGACTGGAGGCGACGTACGAGGCTCACCCGGACCCCGACGTCGCCGCGTCGCTGCTCACGGGCTACGCTCACGCGGAGCGACACCTCGAAACGGGCGATGCCGAACAGACTGCGGGTGACAACGACCCGATCGACCGACTCGAGCGCGCCGAGACGTTGTTCGAGCGTCACCCGGACGCGGACGTCGCGGCGGGCTACGCCGGGGTGCTCGCCGGACGGACGAACCGCGACGCCGACCGAGGGGCCGTGGAGGCGATCGAGGGGCGAATCGCCCGAATCGAGGCGCTCGCACAGGGATACCCGGCCCGTGAGGCGGCGATCCGGGAGTGGCTTCCGATGGCGACCGCCAACGCGGCGCGCGCCGGCTTCGAGGCCGCCGACGTCTCTCGGGTCGACCACTGGACGCGCCAGACGGCCGAACACCACGAGGCGATCGGCACGCCGACGAGCGCGACGTGGCTGGCCGTCGCGACGTTCTTCGCCGGCCGAGCCGCGTTCTTCGACGGCGACGTCGAGACGGGCGAGGCGAGACTGGAGCGGCTCAGGGAGCTCGCCGACACCTACGAGAATCCGGTGTTCGACCACTGGCTCGGCCGGGCGATGTTCGATGCCGCTCGGGCGTACGTGGAGGCGAATCATGGCGAGCGCGCACGGTCGATGGCCGACGAGCTCGCGTCGTTCGCCGAGGGACATCAGGACCAGGCGGCGATCGAGTCCGGACTCGAGGGGCTGTACACGCATGCGCCCGCGACGTTCGACGACCCGTCGTTCGCTCCCGACGACGTCGAACCGGCCGCCGTGAGCGACGAGGGAGGGTCGTCTGGAACGACCGAGGCGAACGACGCTACGCCGGAGGCCAGCGGGTCTGCGACCGACGCGTCGGCGGCCGACCTCGTCGAGCGACGGGCCAGCGGTGGGTCGCAATCGCCCGTCGATTCGACCGAGTCGACGACCGAGCTCGGCGAGCCCACCGCGGCGGCGGCCGACCGGGAGGTCGACCGCGACCGGATCGACGCGTTCGAAGACGCCCTCGACGCCGCAGAGACGGCGGCCGACGACGGGGGCTGTGGCTCGTGTAGTGACGACGGGTGCGGGAGCTGTGGCACCGACCCCGACCTGAACGACCCGGCCAGTGCGCCCGTGATCGCCGCAGCGGTCCTCGGCGTGGTGGTCGCCGGCGTCTCCGTCCTCTACTCGCTCTATCGGCTGGGGTCGTACGCGGTCGGGTGGCTGCGAGAAGACGCGAGCTGAGCGGCTCGCGTTCGACGTTCCGAAACCCTTACTCTCGGGCCGTCGTACCGACACGTATGACAGAGACGTCGGACGCCCCCGACGACACGAGCGATGACGGGTCGGTCGTCGACCCCGCGGAGGTGGAACACGTCGCGGAACTGGCCCGCGTACGCCTCGACGACGACGAACGCGAGCTGTTCGCCGAACAGTTTGCGGAGATCCTCGACGCCTTCGCGGCGCTCGATGAGGTTCCTGAGATGGACCGCGAAGAGCCACTCGTGAACGTAATGCGCCCCGACGAGGTCGACGAGAGCCTCAGCCAGTCGGCGGCGCTCGCGAACGCCGAGGAGACCGAAGACGGCTTCTTCGTCGGTCCGAAGGTGTCGTGATGGCCGTCGACTACAACGCGTTCATCACCGAGGCGTCAATCGACGGCGACGACGACGGCCCGCTCGCGGGAACGACGGTCGCGGTGAAAGACAACATCTCGACCGAGGGCGTCGCGACGACCTGTGGTTCGGACATGCTCGCCGACTACGTCCCCCCGTACTCCGCGACGGTCGTCGAGCGGCTCACCGACGCGGGCGCGCGAATCGTCGGCAAGACCAACATGGACGAGTTTGGAATGGGGACGACTACGGAGACATCCGCGTTCGGTCCAACCCGGAACCCGGCCGACCCCGAGCGCGTCCCCGGCGGGTCCTCCGGCGGTTCGGCGGCGGCGGTGGCGGCCGGCGAGGCAGACGTCGCGCTCGGCTCCGACACGGGCGGCTCCGTGCGGTGTCCGGCCGCGTTCTGTGGGGTCGTCGGGATCAAACCCACCTACGGACTGGTGTCGCGGTACGGACTCGTCGCGTACGCCAACTCGCTCGAACAGATCGGACCGATCGCCCCGACGGTCGCGGAGGCCGCCGCCGTCCTCGACGTGATCGCCGGGCCGGATCCGAACGACGGGACCACCCGCGACCCGAACGCCACAACGGACGGCGACGTCTCGACAGACTACGCTGCGGCGGCCGACGGTGACGTCGAAGGGTTGACCATCGGAGTCCCCACAGAGCTGTTCGACGGCGCCGACGAGCGGGTGGTCGAGACGGTCGAGGCGGCCATCGACGACCTCGTCGCGGCGGGCGCGACGACGACGACGATTTCGCTTCCGTCGGTCGAACACGCCGTCGAAGCGTACTACGTGATCGCGATGTCGGAGGCCTCCTCGAACCTTGCACGGTTCGACGGGGTGCGATACGGCCACCGCGCCGAGGCCGACGGGAACTGGAACGAGTCGTTCGCGGCGACCCGCGAGGAGGGCTTCGGCGCCGAGGTCAAACGCCGTATATTACTCGGGACGTACGCGCTCTCTGCGGGGTATCACGACGAGTACTACGCGAAAGCACAGGACGCCCGCGCCTGGGTTCGCCAGGACTTCGAGGCCGCCTTCGAGACCGTCGACGTGATCGCCTCGCCGACGATGCCGGTACTCCCGTTCGAGTTGGGCGAGAGCCTCGAAGACCCGCTGCGGATGTACCTCGCCGACGCGAACACGACGCCGGTGAACCTCGCGAACCTGCCGGCGATCTCGGTGCCGGCGGGCGAGGCCGACGGGCTCCCGGTCGGGCTCCAACTCGTCGGTCCCGCCTTCGAGGAGGCGACCGTGATTCGTGCGGCCAGCGCAGTCGAGGGTGAATGAGTCTGACGGACGAGGAGCTGGACCGCCTCGCCGACGTGGTGCGGCTCCAGCCGACGAAGAACGCCGAACTCGAGGACGCCTGGGGCGTCGACGGCGGCAGCGCGGTCCACCGCTACCTCGAAGACCACCTGAAGGAGTACTACTACCGCGACGACGACAGTCTGATCCGCGCGACGGCCGAGGCGAACGACCTCGTCGACGTCGAACCCGGGATCGAAGCGGACGCGGTCGCCCGGGGCGACGCGCCGGACCGGATCTCGGTTCCGCGGCTCGAAGCGCAGGTGTTCGAAGTCGTCGCGGGCCCCGACGAGCGGTCACAGTCCGTGGTGAGCGTGCTTTCGGCGCTCCGTGAGGCGTTCGACGTCGACCCCGAGGCGGGGGCGGTTCGACGGGCGCTCCGACGGCTCGAGCGCAAGAACGTCGTCGACGTCGAGTACCGGACGGTGCCGACGTTCCGGCTCGCCGTCGACCGAGACGCGGTCGAGGTCGCCGTTAGCGACGAGGAGACGACCGGCGAGTGAGGGCCGCCTCGGTGCCGCCCGACGACCGAATCTCAAGGTTGAATGCCGACGAGCGGCTACACCGGCTATGACCGACCAACAGCTACGAAAGGAGGCCCACGACGTTGACGTCACCGTGTGGGTTGGTAAAGCCGGCGTCGAGGCCGTCGTCGACGAGCTCGCGGACCAGCTCGACGAGCGCCGACTCGTGAAGGTGAAGTTTCTGCGTGCCGCCCGCGGCGGCACGACCACCGACGAGCTGGCCGACGCGCTCGCCGCAGACGCCGGGGCCGACCTGATCGAGACGCGCGGGAACACGGCTGTCTTTCACTGATCGCCGGCCGAGTCGGTGACGATCCGGTCGCCGACACCGGTGCGGCAGCCGGCGTCACCGATAGTAACCGACTAGTGAGTCCGCCCGGTGTCTGGGGCATGGACGTGGTCATCGTCGGTGCCGGTGAGGTCGGGACGAGCATCGCCGCCAGCCTCGCCGCGGACCACGAGGTCGTCGTGATCGACGTCGACGCAGACCGCGCAGAACAGCTCAAGTACGAGCTCGACGTGCTCACCGTGGCGGGCGACGGCACGACCGCGGACGTGCAGACGACCGCTGCGGTCGGCGACGCGGACATGCTCATCGCCTGTACCGACGACGACCGGACCAATCTCGTCACCTGCGGGACCGCGAAGACCCTCGGTGACGCGTTCACCATCGCGCGCGTCAAGAGCACCGAGTACCTCAGGACGTGGGAGGCCGCAGAGCGGGCCTTCGGCGTCGACTTCATGGTGTGTACCGACCTCCAGGCCGCAGAGAACATCGTCCGCGTTATCGGCCTCCCGTCGGCGATCGACGTCGACCCGTTCGCGAACGGACTCGTCCAGATGGCCGAGTTCGAGATCGCCGAGGAGAGCCCCGTCGCGGGCCAGACCGTCGCCGAGGCCGACCGATTCGAGTCGCTGACGTTCGTCGGCATCTTCCGCGACGACGAGATGGTGCTTCCCCGCGGTGACACGGTCATCTGTGCTGCGGACCGGGCGGTCGTGATCGGGAGTCCCGAGAGCGTTCACCTGTTCGCGACGGACGTGGCACCCGAGGCGACGCCGGACCGGGCCGACGAGATCGTGATCGTCGGCGGCAGCGAGATCGGCTACCAGACCGCACGGCTGCTCGAAGAACGGGCGTTTCGTCCGCGGCTCATCGAGCGAGACGGCGAGCGAGCGCGGTCGCTCGCCGAGGACCTCCCGAACACGATCGTGATGGAACACGACGCGACGGACGCGGAGTTTCTCGCGCGCGAACACGTCGACGAGGCAGACATCGTCGTCACCGCGCTCAGCTCCGACGAGAAGAACCTCCTCGTCTCCGTGCTCGCGAAGCGGATGGGCGTCGAACGCGTGATCGCGGTCGTCGACAGCCCGGACTACGTGACGGTGTTCGAAGAGATCGGGATCGACATCGCGATCAACCCCCGGACGGTCACCGCAGAGGAGATCACCCGGTTCACCTACGAGAGCATCGCCGAGAACATCGCGGTCCTCGAGAACGACCGCGCCGAGGTGCTCGAACTGGAGCTGACGGAGGGGTGTGAGCTGGTCGGGCAGCCGGTCGCCGACCTGGTGGAGTCGATCGACGTTCGATTCGTCATCGGCGCGATCACCCGCGACGGCGAACTCGTGACCCCCCGAGGCGACACCGTACTCCGCCCGGGCGACCACGTGGTGCTCCTCGTCGACACCGCAGGCGTGAGCGAGATCGCCTCGCTGGCGTGAGATGGCGGACAGATCGCGGATTCGCGTCGACTGGCGGGCGAGCGTGAGCCTCCTCGGCGACGTCCTCGGCGGCCTCGCGGTTCCGCTTTTGATCCCGGTCGTCGTCGCGCTGTACTACGGCGAGTCGCTCGCACCGTTTCTCGTGACCATCGCCGTCACGCTCGCGCTCGGAGGGGCCTGTCGGCACCTCGCGGGAGCCGACGGCACGCTCGGCCCGCGAGAGGCGTTTCTCGCGGTGTCGCTCGTCTGGCTCCTCGTCGCCTGTGTCGGGGCGATCCCCTTCGTCGTCGCCGGCGTCGGGACGGTCGCACACCCGGTGAACGCGCTGTTCGAGTCGATGAGTGGGTTGACGACGACCGGAGCGACCGTCCTCGTCGACTTCGGCGTCCACTCGCGGTCGGTGCTGATGTGGCGGCAGGTGATCCAGTGGCTCGGGGGGCTCGGTATCCTGGTGCTCGCGACCGCGGTGCTCTCCGAGCTCGGCGTCGGTGGCGCCCAGCTGATGGAGACGGAGTCACAGACCCGCGACGTGGACAAGCTCACGCCGAAGATATCGGAGACGGCACAGCTCATCTGGGGGCTCTACCTCGGACTCACGCTGCTCGCGGCGCTCACCTACCTCGCACTCGGGCTCGCCGTCGACCCGCAGATGGGGCCGTACAACGCGGTCGCACACGCGTTCACCTCGGTCGCGACCGCCGGCTTCTCACCCGAGCCGCAGAGCGTCGGGGCGTTCCACCCGATCGTGCAGTGGGCAGTCGTCCCGTTCATGCTGGTGGGTTCGACGAGCTTCGTGTTGTTGTACCTCGCGCTCACCGGCGAGCCGATGCGGCTGTTTCGAAACGAGGAGTTCCACTTCTACCTCGGCGTGATCGCGGCGCTCGCGGCGCTCGTCGCCGTCTCGATCACGCTCGACCCGTCGACGACGCTCGGCACCGAGGCGACGCTGCGACACGCGGTGTTCACCGTCGTCTCTATCGTGACCACGACGGGCTACGCGAGCATCGACTACGTCGAGTGGGCGCCCGCGGCCAAACACCTGCTGTTCGCGGGCATGTTCGTCGGCGGGATGGTTGGGTCGACGACGTGTTCGATCAAGTCGCTCCGATGGCTCGTCGCACTGAAGACGTTCCGACGCGACCTGTACACCGCTATTCACCCGGACGCGGTCCGGCCGGTTCGCATCGCCGGAGAACCCGTGGACGAACGCACCATCCGCGACATCTACGCGTACCTCCTGGTGAGCATCGTGTTCGTCTTCGCGCTCACCGTCGTGATCGTCGTCGACGCCGAGCGCGCCGGATCGCGCGTCTCGGAGTTCGAGGCGATGGGTGCCGCGGCGACGACGTTCCTCAACATCGGTCCCGCCTTCGGCGACGCCGGCCCGTACGGCACCTTCGCGACGTTTCCGATGACGACCCGCGGCGTGATGATCGTCCTCATGTGGATCGGCCGGATCGAGATCGTCCCCGTACTCGTGTTGTTCACCAGGGCATTCTGGACGTCGTGACCGGGCGATCGTCGCGACGGCTCGCCTCACCACCGGCGCGAACGGCGCGTATCGACGGCTACTTATCCGGCCCGCGGACACGATACGTCACTTCCTCGCTCGGGGGTGACGACGATGACACGCACCATCGACAGCCGCGCGACGCTCAGCTACGTCGGGAGCGTCGTCAAGTACCTCTCGGCGGCGATGATACTCCCGCTCCTCACGGCGGTGATCTACGGCGAGGACGTCTGGGTGTTCGCGGCGGCGATGGCGACGGGGATCGCCCTCGGCGCCGCCCTCGAGCGGGTCGACCCGGAGCCTGACCTGGGGCCGCGCGAGGGGCTCGCGGTCGTCGCGCTCGCCTGGCTGGCCGCGGCCGTCGTCGGTGCCGTGCCGTACGTACTCGCCGGCTACGGCGACGGCTCGGCGCTCGCTCACCCGGTGAACGCGCTGTTCGAGTCGATGAGCGGGTTCACCACCACGGGCGCGACGGCGACCGCCGAACTCGGCGTGGCGAACCACTCGCACGCGGTGTTGCTCTGGCGACAACTCACCCAGTGGCTCGGCGGGATGGGGATCATCGTCCTGATGATCGCGATCCTCCCGGAGCTCGCCGTCAACGGAGCCCAACTCATGCGATCTGAGGCCCCCGGCCCGGAGCTGCAGAAGCTGACCCCACGCATCGCCGAGACCGCGCGGGTGTTGTGGGTGCTCTACGTCGGCGTCACGCTGCTCTTCGTCGTCGTGCTGTACGCGTTACACCTCGTCGGAGTAGCCCCGAACATGACGGCGTACAACGCGCTGGCACACGGCTTCTCGACGCTGCCGACGGGTGGCTTCTCGCCGGAGGCAGACAGCATCGCCGCCTTCTCGCCGGTCGTCCAGTGGGCGTTCGTCCCGTTCATGGTGCTCGCCGGCGTGAACTTCGCGCTGTTCTGGTACGTCTTCCGCGACGAGGTCGACGCGCTGGTCGAAAACACGGAGTTTCGCGTCTACCTCGGTGCTGTCGTCGCGATGAGTGGCGTCCTCGTCGCCGCGCTGTACCGTGGTGGTGCGCCACCGACCGAACTCGGCGGGGTCACGGAGGGCGTCGCCGGAACCGCACTCAGACAGGGCGTGTTCCAGATCGCCTCGCTGCTCAACTCGACGGGATTCGCCACCGCTGACTTCGCACAGTGGGAGACCCACACCCAGTTTCTACTACTGTTCGCGATGTTCATCGGCGGATCCGCGGGCTCGACCGGCGGAGGGATCAAGGTGATACGGTGGCTCATCCTGTTCAAGACGCTCCGGCGGGAGCTGTACACGACGGCAAACCCCGACGTGGTGCGGCCGGTCCGGCTCGGCGGGTCGGTGGTTGACGAGGACGTCGTCCGCGGCATCCTCACGTTCACGCTGTTGTACCTGTTGTTGTTCGCGCTCGCGGCCGTGTTCATCGAACTCGACACGGCGCGGGCGGGGACACCGCTCTCTGGAACCGAAGCGGCCGCCGCGTCGCTCGCGACGATCGGCAACATCGGTCCGGGGCTCGGTCCGCTCGGGCCGTTCGGGAGCTACGAGTTCCTCCCGAGCACGACGAAGCTCCTCATGGTGTTCCTCATGTGGATCGGGCGGCTCGAGATCGTGCCCGTGTTGGCGCTCTTCGTCGCTGGACTCGAGGAGTGACCGGACTCGGCCGTGCGGGCACCGGTGTCATCGCCGACGCGGTCGACCAGCAACCGTATCCCACGCCGGCCACAACGACGAGACATGACTCCCCTCGGTAGCGGGTTGCTCGTCGTCGGACTCCTCGTCGGGGGGTGGCTGTGTCGGTTCGCGTACGCGGTACACCGACCGCCCGACCGGCTCGGTCGTCGTGCGCTGGCGGTCGTAGCCGGCACCTTCGGGGGCGGCTGTGTGGTCGCCGCACTCGCCGGGCTCTCGCCGGCGCTTCTCGCCGTCCGGGGCCCGAGTGAGTTGTGGCCGCTCGTCCTCCTGGTGACGTGGAACCTCGCGGCTGCGCCGTGGATCGTCTTCGCCCTGCGGTACACCGGAACCTGGCCGACGATCAGCCGTCGGTGGACGCTCGCGCTCACCGCGCCAGTCCTGCTCGTTCCCGTGCGGGTCGGCGTCCAGATGAGCGGGCTCGACGTCCCCGCCGTCGTGACCAGGTACGCCGCGACGGTCGTGTTCGCGTACGTGCTCTCGCTCGTCGTCGCGGGGTGTTATCTGTTGCTCCGGCAGACGAGCGGCTACAGACACCTCTCACAACGACAGGGGATCGCACTCTCGGCCGTCCCGATCGGCTCGCTCCTCCTGTGGAACCTCGGGTCGCTGGCCGTGCGGGGGCCGACACAGGAGGGAGCGTTCGCCGGCGGGGCGGTCGTGATCGCCGGCGGGTTCGCCGCCGCCCGGTACCGCTACGACCTATTCGAGTCGATGCCGGCGGCCGGCACCCTCGGTGAGAGCGCCCTCGTCGATGAGACCGACGATCCGATGTTCGTGGTCGACCCGGACGGACAGGTGATCACGCAGAATCGAACGGCCGTCGAGACCCTCACGGCGACGCCGGACGGATCGGTCGACGCGACCTTGCGCGACGTCGTCGGCCACGAGCGCGACGCGCTCGGCGAGGCGACCACGGTCGAACTCACCACCGTCGACGGCACCCGGCGGTACGACCCACAGCTGTCGACCGTGCGGGATCCGGCCGGAAACGAACTGGCGACCGTGTTGAGCTTTCGAGACGTGACCGACCGGGAGCGCAGACGGGAGCGACTCGCGGTGCTGAACCGGGTGCTCAGACACAACCTCCGGAACCAGGTCGACGTGATCAAGAGCCACGCCGAGGCGCTCCCGGCGGCCGCGAGCGATCGGCGGGAGGCCATCTGCGCCGCCGGAGACGAGATAGCGGCGCTCGGCGAGCGAGCCCGCCGGATCGACCGCTGTATCGAGGCCGACGACACCATCGAGCGGGTCGACCTCACCGCGGTCGTGGAACGCGCCCTCGACCGCACGGCGGACGAGACGGCCGTCGCAGTGACGACCGAGCTACCCGAGACGGCGGTGGTGAGAACGAACGACCGGGCGATCACGAGTGCCGTCGAGAGCGCACTCGACAACGCGCTGGCCAACGCAGACACCACGGTCGAACTCGAGATCGACCCGACGGCGTCCGGCTACCGCATCGGAATCGCAGACGACGGACCGGGGATCCCCGAAGACACGCTCGAGTCGCTTCGGACGGGAGAAGAGACGCCGCTGAACCACACGGTCGGGCTCGGGCTGTGGGAGCTGAAGTGGGCCGTCACAGCGATCCGCGGCGAGCTACGACTCGACACGACGGACGGGACGCTCGTCGAGATTCGGCTACCAGGGGCGTGACGCGTGCCCGGGCGTCGGGGGTTCACGACGCAAGGCGGCGAACGGTCGTCCAGGCGGTGACTCTCGGTGGCACCGCGTAGACAGCGTCAGCAGGGGAGCGTGTTGGCGGGTCCCCGGTGCCTCTGTGGAGGGCCACGACGAGCCTACCGGGGGAATCGCCGGGGGCGTACCGGGGGAGTCGCCGGGGGCGTACCGGGGGAGTCGCCGGGGGCGTACTGGGGGAGTCGCCGGGAGCGTACCGGGGGAGCCACCGAGAGTGTGCCGGGGGAGGGTGCCCGGCATCGGAGACGAGGGGGCTGTAACCCGTCGTGTTCGACGACGGGTGCCGACTACTCCGCGTGGACGTCACATATACCTGCAGCGTGTGTTTCGTCGCGCGCAACGACGCGGACGGTGCCGACTCGTCGGCGGTGCGGCGTCAGCGATCGGCCTCGAGCGTCGCGTCGATGCTGCCGCCGTCGAGCGAGACGGAGAGGTGCTCGGCGACGGCGACGTACTGGTCGCGGTGGTGACCGTCCGGGTCGAGCCGGTGTTCGCTCGTGACGAGCCCGGCGTCCTCGAGGTCGTTGAGCCGGCGATACGCAGTCGCCCGCGAGACGCCGGCCACGTCGGCGACGGCACGACCCCCGCGGGGGCGCTCGGATACGGCCTCGAAGACGCGTCGGGTGTACGCGTCACCGAGGAGGTCGAGGAGGGCCTCGGGAGACGGCGGTGAGTCGGACGACTCGGTACGGCGGCGCGTCAGTGCGTGGCCTGCAGCCATACACGAGTCGTGTGTTCGAACCCACATGGGTAGCGAGGCTCACTATCCAGACGGGCGACACGCGCGGCGTCTGCGTATGCAGACGGCCGCCGACGCTCGCGGTCACCGAAACCACTTAACGGACTCCCGACCGAACCGACGAACACGCGATAGTATGCCGGACACAGACACAGAGCCTCGGGTGCTAATCGTCGACGACGAACAGGAGGTCGCCGACGCCTACGCGCTCCGGCTTCGCGACGTGTGTGCTGTGACGACCGCGTACGGCGGCCGTGAGGCGCTCGCCGCAGTCGACGACCGCGTGGTCGACGTCGTGCTCCTCGATCGACACATGCCCGACGTCTCCGGCGACGACGTGCTCGCGACGCTCCGCGACCGCGAGTTCGCAGGCCGGGTCGTGATGGTGACTGCGGTCGACCCAGACGTGAACGTGGTCGACCTGCCGTTCGACGACTACCTCTGTAAGCCGATCGACCGCGCGGACGTTCGGTCGGTCGTCGACCAGCAACGACAGATCCTCGCCTACGAGACGCTCGGCGAGTACTTCCGAGTGAAGTCGACGGAGCTCGTGCTGTCGGCACAGACGCCGTCCGGTGAGCCGACGGGCTCCGGCGAGGACGAGGCGATACGCGAGAAGGCGGACCGCTTAGAGCGACGCGTGCGGCGACTGCTCGAAGACGAGACGGTCCTGACGGAGTTCGAGGCCGTCGACCGGACGCTGGCGTGACCCGGCGGATCGCACGGTCGCCACGTCCAGCCCTCAGGCGTCCTCGTCTTCGGTCGTCTCGTAGTACGCGTCGAGGAGCTTCCGCTGGCTCGCGCGCAGGTGATACAGGAGCGTCGAACCGGTGATGCCGAGCGAGTCTGCGACCTCCTCCGCGGTGCTTCCTCGCGGCGACTCGAAGTAGTCTGCGAGGTAGGCCGTTCGAAGCACCGTCGCCTGTCGCTCGGTGAGTCGGTCCGAGAGCTCGTGCTGGAGCCGGCGGGCGGTCGCCGGCGAGCGAGCCCGGTCACGACGCGCGAGCACGGTCGCGGGCTCGTCGCCACCGAGCGCCGTCGCCATCCGTCGCACGCTGGCTTCTGCGGGCATCTCGACACACACGCGGCCGGTGCCGTCCTCGACGGTCGCCGTTCGAACGGTCCCGCCGCGAGCCACGGCGAGGCCGAGCGGCGTCGCGTCGTCGAGGGCGAGTTCGATCCGTCCCCCCTGGTCGCCGTCCGCCCGGATCACCCGCCCTCGTAGGACGGCCGACAGCCCGTCCGCGGCGTCGACGACGTCGTGCGGGTCCGCCACGGCCACGGAGAGGAAACAGATGAGCGTGCCGTCTCCGTGTGGCACCGTCCCCTCGAGCGTCAGTGTCGCGCCGCAGGCCCGGCCGAGCGAGACGAGCGGAGCGGTCGACGGGAGCTCGAACGTCACCTCGGTGTGTGTGTCGTCGAGGAGCAGTCGCTGATTGCGGGCGGCGGTGATCGCCAGCCCGGCGAGCTCACCGAGCGCCTCGAAACTCGCGCGTTCGTGCTCGCTGAACGCCTCCTGTGTGTCGGCGTACACCCCGACGACACCGTAGACGGTAGCGCCGTACACGAGCGGCAACGCGAGCACGGACTGTACGCCGTCTGCGAACCCGGCGACTCGGAGTGACTCGGGGACGGTTTCGTCGTCGCTCATCGAGTCGACGACGTGCAGCTCGCCCCGGTCGACTGCTCGCTGCTCCGGGACGTCTGCGCCCCGCTCGACGGCGTCCCGAACCGCCTCGAAGGTCGCCCCCTCGCGTCCCGTGACGTCGTCTATCCGGAGCCCCGCGTTCGCGTCGGCTCGTCCGCCGACCCAGGCGAACCGGTACTGGTCTGCGGCTCCGAGCCGGTCACAGATCGTCGTCGTGATCTCGTCTCGGGACGTCGCATCGACGAAGTCGGTGAGGATGTCGGCGATCAGACGGTCGACGACCGCGACACGCCGGTGTTCGGCGGCGAGCCGTTCTCGGGCTCGTTCGGTTCGTCGCTGCTCGGTCACGTCCTCGACGTACACCGTCGCGTCCGCCGCCGTCCGCGTCGACGGCATCGGAACCACGGAGACCGACAGCCACCGCTCGACGTCGGGATAGTACTCCTCGACGGCGACATCGGTCACCGACTCGCCGCCGAGTGCCGCCGGAACCGAGTTGGGCATCGACTGCGGGAACACCGCTTCGACCGGGTCGCCACGCGGATCGGAGACCGCGAGCAGTCGGGACGCCTCGGCGTTGCACGCACGGACGATCCCGTCGCGGACGGTGAGCACGCCGATGGGTGCACACTCGAGGGCGTCGTGCATGCTCAGTCGGCCGCGTCGAACGCCAGCTCGATGCGTGCGCCACCGGCCGCGCTCTCGGTGACCGAGACGTTCCAGTCGTGTGCCGCCGCGATCCGGTCGACGATGGCCAAGCCGAGACCGGTGCCATCCCCGTCGACGGTGTAGCCCGGCTCGAGCACGGACGTGCGCTCGTCGCGAGGAATCCCGGGCCCGTCGTCGTCGACGACTATTCCGGACGACGCGCCGGCCATCGCGCGTACCCGGACGGTCCCCTCGTCGGCGCCGTGCTCGATGGCGTTCCGAAAGAGGTTCTCGAACAGTCGCTCGAGCCTGTCGGGGTCGGCGCTCGGCTCCGGCAGGGCGTCGTCGAGCCGTATCGTCCACCCGTCCGTCTGCACCGCCTGCCACGCGTCTTCGACCGTCGACCCGACCGAGACGGCGGGGTCGAGGTTCAACGCCCGCTCGCCACGGGCGAGCGTCAAGACGTCCCGAATGATTCGCTCCATGCGGCCGTGAGCGTCTGCGACGGCGTCGAAGTGTTCGCTCGCCCCCGTCTCTCGAGCGGCCTTGAGGTGTGCGCCGGCGACGTCGAGTGGATTGCGCAGGTCGTGGCTGATCGCACCGGCTACCGGCTCCACCTCGGATCCCTCGGTGACGGCCGCGGCGTCGTGAGCGACGAAGAGGATCGTTCCGCCGTGGTCGTCCGCCTCGAGCACCTGTACGATGTACCGCTGATCGGCTGCCGACGCCCGATTGAGCGCGACGGTCTCTCCGGCGTGAAGCCGGCCGGACACGTCGTCGTCGGTCGACGCCGCCGTGTCGGTGAGTCGATCGAACACGGCCGAGAGGGGTCGGTCTTCGTCGACGCCGATCTGCGTCTCGAAGGCGTCGTTCGTCGCCGTCACCGTCGGCGTCCCCTCCCGTATCTCGTACGCACACGCCGGGTCTGGATGTGCGTCGAGCGATACCGCCAGGCCGTGTGCGTCGCTCATCGTCGTCCCGACCGAACCGAGGGCGTTCTCCGTCGGCTGGCCATCGTGCATCCACTACTCGTGCGAGCGCAGTTAACGACTGTCCACGATCGCACGCTCCGAAACACCGGCGTGATGTCGCCCGTCGATCACGTGAACGCTCGCTCGAAGGTCCGGACGCCGTCGTCGGTGCCGACGATGACCAACTCGTCACCGGGTTCGATCGCCGTGTGCGGGCCGACGTCGGTGACGACCGCGTCGTCGCGTTCGACCGCCATCACGGTACATCCGGTCTCTGCCCGCACGTTCGCGTCAAGGAGCGTTCGGCCGACGAGCCCGGGCGCTTCGAGCCGGACGACCTCGACCTGCTGGTCGACCGAGAGGACGTCTCGTCCCTCGATGAGCCGCCCCGCGGACATTCGACCGGTGACCGTCCCGAGCGAGAGAACGTAGTCAGCGCCGGCTCGGTACGTCTTCGAGACGTTGCCGTCGTCGTCGACGCGGGCGACGATCTCCGTGTCCGGCGCCGCCTCTCGGGCGACGAGCGTAGCGAACTCGGTCGCCGTGTCGTCGGGGAGCGCCAACACGAGCGTCTCGGCGGTCGCGACGTCGGCGGCCGCGAGCGTCTCCGGGTCGGTGGCGTCGCCGACGACGTCGACCGGTGGCACGTCTCGTCTGTCGACGATCGTGTGCGGGATGTCGGCCGCGGCCAACTCCTCGGCGACCGTCTGTCCGACCTGGCCGTAGCCGGCGATCACGGTCTCACCCGCCTCGAACTGTCTGACGGACGACTGGGTGAGCTCGACGAGCGCGGCGAGCTGGTCCGGGTGACCGGAGACGAGGAGCACCGTCCCTCTCGCCAGCTCCCGCTCCGGGGCTGGTGACGCGTCGAACTCGCCGTCGAACCACGCACCGACCACGGTGACGCCCGTCCGTTCGCGGATCTCGCTGTCGGCGAGCGTCGAGCCGGCGAGGTCGCCGCCGTGACGAACGGACACCTCCGCGAGCTGGAGCTGGTTGCCGTACGTCACCGCCTCGTCGAGTCTCGTCCGGAGCGCCGTCGTCACCTTCGCGGCGAGGCCGCGTCCGAGGAGCGTCCGCGGGGAGAGCACGTGGTCGGCGCCGGCGAGCGCGTGGTAGCGCTCGAGGTCGGGATCGTCGACGACGCTCACGACCGGGATCGACTCGGCGATCTCCTTGGCAGCGAGCACGATGCTCGCGTCCACCTGGTCTGAGACGTCCGCGAGCACGGCTCGCGCGTCCGGGACTCCCGCCGCCCGGAGCCCGTCTGTCGACTCCGGATCCGCACGGACCACGCGGTGTCCGTCGGCGTAGAGCTCGTTCGCCCGCTCGCGGTCGGGTTCGACGACGACGTAGCCGACGTCGCGACCGCGGAGTTCGTCGATGAGCGCGGCCGCACGGGTCGTGTACGAGCAGATGACGACGTGGTCTGTCGTCCCGTCGTCGACGCTCGTCGGCGCCGTCGCGGCGAACGCCCGTTCGAGGAGGGGAGTGGCGACGACCGGGAGCGCCCCGACGAGGAGTGCCATCCCGAGCAGGTCGGTGACGACGATGAACGCCTGCATCTCCGGGCTGGTCCACGGCGCGTCGCCCCCGAACCCCGTCGTGGTGAACATCTCGACGGCGAACTGCAGTGAGCTCAGGTACGTCTGTGGCCGCCCCTCGAACGTCCCCATCCCCCACCGGTAGGCGGCTGCAGTGCCGAACAGGGCGAGCAAGAGCAGCGAGAAGTACCCGACGACGCGACGCTGCCAGCCGTTCATGTACGCTTCGAGCGGGAGAGCGAACAAAAACGTGCGTGTCTCGTCGGTGGCCGGGGCCGTCGACGACGGTGCTCGGATCCGAGAACGAGTGACTTTAGCTCGCGAGTCGACAACACGTTCTATGACCGAGACGGAGGTCCCGGAGGATCACCCGCGGTACGCCTCACTCGTCACCCGTCACCGAATCGAGACCGGCGTCGACCGCGGGATCACCTCGCGACAGGGGCTGATAGCGCAGGGGCGCGGCGAGGCGTTCGACTACCTCCTCGGCGAACGGACGCTGCCGAGCGCCGACGCCGCAGAGCGCGCCGCGGCCGCCGCGCTGCTTGATGCGACCGACCCGGTGCTCTCCGTGAACGGGAACGTCGCGGCGTTGGTACCCACGGCGATCGTCGAACTCGCCGACGCGGTCGACGCCGCCCTCGAGGTGAACCTCTTCAACCGAACCGACGAGCGGATGCACGCCATCGCCGACCACCTCCGCGAGCACGGCGCAGCGGAGGTGAAGGGACTGACCGGCGACGACGAGATCCCCGGACTCTCACACGCCCGAGGCACCGTCGACGCCGACGGGATCGGCGCGGCGGACGTGGTCGTGGTCCCGCTCGAGGACGGCGACCGTGCGGAGGCGCTCGCCGCCACGGGGAAGACCGAGATCGTGGTCGACCTCAATCCGGGGAGTCGGTCCGCACGGGCGGCGGCGATCCCGATCGTCGACAACGTGGTTCGGGCCGTCCCGAACGTCACGAACCACGCACGCGAGCTCGCGGGCGCGGAGTCGTCGACGCTCGCGGCTCTCGTCGACGAGTTCGACCCGGACGCGGCACTCGACGCCGCGGAGGCCGCGATCCGCGGCGGCGACTTCGAGCGCGCGACGAGTGAGTGAGCGCGACGAGCGAGTGAGCGCGACGAGCGAACGGCCGGTGGATGCGACGCCGACGGTCAAGAGCGGTCGCGTAGCTTCAAATCCCTCCGGCGAGTAGCGGCGACATGGACCTCGACGAGACGGACAGAGCCATCCTCCGGATCCTGACTCGCGACGCGCGAACCCCGTTCTCGGAGATAGCCAGACGGATCGACATGTCGAGTGCGACGGTCCACGACCGCGTCGGACGGATGGAAGACGCAGGTGTCATCGAGGGGTACCACGCGTCCGTGGACGCGCGCGCCGTGGGCTACGACGTGCGTGCGCTCGTCGGACTTCGCGTCGAGCAGGGCCGCGAAGAAGACGCACTGGCGCGCCTACGAGAGATCGAAGCCGTCCAGGCGATCCACCTGACGACCGGCGAGTGGGACGTGATGCTCCGCGTAATCGCCGAGGACACGGACCACCTCCGCGAGCTGATGTTCGACCGTATCGCCGAGATGGACGGGTTCGCGCGCTCACAGACGATGATCGTGCTCGGAACCGACTACGAGACGGACGGCCCGCCGGTGTGAGCGACGGTCGTCGGGACGGACCGGAACGCTCAACTCGCGAACCCACCGACTCGGAGCCATGAGCGTACGGGCTGTCGACCGAAGCGACCTCTCGCCGGAGCGCGTCTGGGCGGCCGCGGTCGCCGCGGTGACCGGAGTCCTCGTCGTCGGATCGATCGTCTTCCCGCGGGTCGTCTACGACCGGTTCCTCTGGCGGTACTTCTGGGGTCCCGTGGCGGCTGACGGACAGGTTGCACAGTGTGCCGTCCGACCCGCAGGCGGCGGAACCGAGCTTCTCGAGAGCGCGTCGGCGTGTTCGGCGGCGGTGGCCGCCGGGGAGGTCGTCGCGTTCCCGGGATACACGACGGTCTCGACGGTGAGTTACATCGTCGTCTTGCTCGGGATGCTGATCGGGGTGGTGTTCGTACTCCGTCGGCTCGCGATCGCGACCGAGCTCCGCTTTTTTTACGCGTTGTTCCCGTTCATGCTGTTCGGCGGGGCGTTACGGACCGTCGAGGACGCCGGGATCGCGGCGCTCCGCGTCGGCGCCGAGCCGCTCGTCGCGTTTCCGTGGAGCGCGCTCATCATCAGCCCGTTCATTTACGTCACCGTGTTCGCTGTGACGCTCGGCTGTGTGGTCGGCGCGTACGCGCTTGCCGACGGTGGGCTCGTCGACGACTACGCCAGGCCACTGTTTGCGGCCGGCTCGGTCGCGCTCGCGGCCGCGGTCGGGTACCTCGTCGTCCTCGCGGCGACGACCGAGTACGTCGTCTTCTACCCACGAGTCGTCGGGTCGATACTCGTCATCGCGACGGTCTCCGCAATCGCAACGTGGAAGCTCGCCCGAGCGCTCGTCCCCTCGATAGAGCAGGGAACCGGATTCGCTGGGTTCGTGATCATCTGGGGCCACGCCGTCGACGGCGTCGCGAACGTGATCGGGTTAGACTGGATGCCGGCGCTGACCGGTACGGCGAATCTGGTTCCGAAACACGTCGTCAACGAGCTGGTCGTGACGTGGACGGGACGGCTGCTTCCGGAGTCGATCCTCGTGGTCACCGGCGACGCGTGGCCGTTCCTCTTCGTCAAGCTCGCGGCCGCGGCCGGCGTCGTCTGGGTGTTCAACGGCGAGCTCTACGAGGAGTCGCCGCGGTACACGCTGTTGCTTCTCATCACCGTCCTCGCGGTCGGACTCGGCCCCGGTACGCGCGATATGCTTCGGGCGACATTCGGCGTGTGACGATCCGGGCGACATTCGGCGTGTGACGAGTTCGAACGACAGTTTATATCACATCGCGCCGGAAACGATCGCGGTAATGCTCAACGGGGTCAACGTCGCCCTCGGCGTCTCGGGCAGCATCGCGGCGGTGAAAGTCGTCGAGCTCGCCCACGAGCTCCGCCGCCACGGAGCGAGCGTCCGCGCGGTGATGTCGCCGGCTGCGACCGGTATCGTCCACCCGTGGGCGGTCGACTTCGCCACCGACGAGCCGGTGATCACGGAGATCACGGGCGCGGTCGAACACGTCGAACTTTGCGGCCGCGACGGCTGGGCGGACGTGTTGTTGCTCGCACCGGCCACCGCGAACACCGTCGGAAAGATCGCCGCCGCCGTCGACGACACCCCCGTGACGACGTGTGCGACGACCGCGCTCGGGGCGGACGTCCCCGTCGTCGTGGCACCGGCGATGCACGAGCCGATGTACGACCACCCGGGTGTGCTCGACGCGCTCTCTCGGATCGAGTCGTGGGGCGTCTCGCTCGTCGACCCCCGGATAGACGAGGGGAAAGCGAAGATCGCGACGGAGTCGGCCATCGTGACCGACGTGGTCCGCGCGACGACGCCGGACCCGCTCGCGGACGCCCACGTCGTCGTCACCGCGGGCGCGACCAAAGAACGGCTCGACCCGATTCGGGTGCTCACGAACCGCGCGTCGGGAAAGACCGGCCGCGCCGTCGCCAGGGCGTGTTACCACCGCGGTGCCGACGTGACGCTCGTCCACGACGGGCCGGACGTCCCGTACGCCGACGTGGTCGCCGTCGAGACGGCTGACGAGATGATCGACGCCTGTCGGTCGGCGGCGACGAGCGCCGACGCGCTCGTCTCTGCGGCCGCGATAGCCGACTTCGCGACGGACCCGGCCGACGAGAAGATCCGGTCGGGCGAGCCGCTGTCGGTGGAGCTCTGGCCGACCCCGAAGCTGCTCGACGCCGTGCGGGAAGACCATCCCTCGCTGCCGCTCGTCGGGTTCAAAGCGGAGACCGACGGCGACGACGCGGCGATGGTCGCGGAAGCGGAGCGACTCCGCGACCGCGTGGGGCTGGCGTTCGTGGTCGCCAACGACGCGAGCGTGATGGGCGACGACGACACGCGCGTGCTGATCGTCGACGACTCGTCTAACCCGGAGGCCGTCGACGGGAAAAAAGCCGCCGTGGCCGGGCGAATCGCGGACCGACTCGCGGCGACGCTCGAGGACCGATGAGCACGCGACGGCCGGGGCGGAGCCGTGGCTGACCGGTCCGTCGACCCGAACGTGAGACGGCGCTCTCACGAGCGAGACGGGCCAGACCGTCGGGGATACAAACTGTTTTGGGCCGGTAGGGCAAGGGCTCGGATAGAAAGGTCCATGTGTTCAGACACGCCCGCCGGCGGGAGATCGGGAGGTGAGGGGAGTGGCTGACGCCCCCGAGCCGTCGGCCGACGGTGACGCGGTGGTGGTTCCCGTGGAGTCGACCTCGACGCTCCGGGCGACGGTCACACACCTCGTCGAGTCGGCGGCGACCGGCGAGTTCTCGTCGATCCACTTCGTCGTCTTCCCCGCGTGGCGCCGACCCGATCCCGAGACGGCAGCCGATCGAGACGCCGTCGACCAGCTCCTCGAACGGGTCCGGACGTGGGCCGAGGCCGACCTCGCGGACGCCGACGGGGTGCGCGTCGGCGACGTCCCGGTCGTGACGGCCGTCGTCGGCGACGACGAGTACCTCTTTGGTCCGGACGACTACGCCCGACGGCTGGTCGCGTACGCCGACGCACACGGAGCCGGAACCGTCGTACTCGACCCCGAGTACACGCCGGTCGGGAACACGACGCTGCTCCAGCCGCTCGAGTTCGCGCTCGCAGACACCGGACTCGCCGTCCGAGAGGCACCGGTCGCCCGGCCGAGTCGCGGCGAGCGGCTCCGACGAGAGGCGACGGGGCCACGGTTCGCGGCCATCTTCGGGCTGTCGCTCGCGTTCTATCTCACGCTCGGGGACCCGACGTACTGGTTCGACCTCGTGACTGGCGTCGCGAGCGCGACGATCGTAGCCATCACGCTCTCACAGATCAGTCTCGACGCCGACCCGGTCGTGCCCCGGACGCCGATGCGTATCCTCCGCGGGCTCGTCTACGCGCCGGTGCTCCTCTTCGAGATCGTGAAGTCGAACGTCGTCGTCGCGCGCGTGATCCTCGACCCGCGGCTGCCGATCGATCCGACGCTGAACCGGATGCGCGTCGTCGTCGGTCGGGGACTACCGCTGACGACGCTCGCGAACTCGATCACGCTGACTCCGGGCACGCTGACGGTTCGCGCCCGCGACGGTGACCTCTACGTCCACTCGCTCATCCCGTGGGCTCGTGATGGGCTCTTCGACGGCTCGTTGGAGCGGTGGACCCGGTTCGTGTTCTACGGCCGGGAGGCAGCCAGGCTGCCGACGCCCCGCGAACGCGACGACGTCGACGTCTTTCAGGGACCCGAGGCGACGGCTCCGTACCCGACGGCGCGGGGTGACGGCGGGAACGGAGCCGACGGCGCCGTCGACGACGCGCCAGCGGCGGAGGTGACGGCCGAGTGAGTCTCGTCGACGCCACGCTCGTGTCTGGGTACACGCTCGGGGAGTTCCTCCTCGTCGTGGCCGCGGCGTTCGTCGCACTGGCTATCGGGATGCTCTACCGTGCGGTTCGTGGGCCGACGATGCAAGACCGCGTGCTCGCGGTGAACGTCCTCGGGACGAACACCGTCGTGATCCTCGCGCTGCTCGGGGCCGCACTCGCGGAGCCGACGTTCCTCGATATCGCCCTGGTCTACGCGTTGTTGAACTTCCTCGTGGCGATAGCCATCTCGAAGTTCACCGTCGAGCGAGGTGGCGTGCTGTGATGGACGCCGTCGGGCCGATCCGGCTCGCCGCGATCGTCGTCTGCAGCCTGCTCGGGCTGTTTTTCACCTTCGTCTCGATGACCGGCGTGCTCCGGCTGCCGGACGTGTACGCGCGAGCCCACACGGCCTCGCAGGCCGACACCCTCGGCGCTGGGTTCGCGCTCGCGGCGGTCGCGCTCGTGCTCGGGCCGGGTGGAGCCGGATACAAGTCCGTGCTGTTGTTGTTCTTCATCTTCGTGACCAACCCGACGGCGGCACACGCCATCGCACGGGCGGCCTACGAGGAGGGAATCGTGCCGTGGACGAAGGGGGACGAGCGGCGATGATCGCCGCCACCGCAGCCTCGGCCGTCGCCGCCGCGGGCATTTCCATCACGCCGACCATCGCGCAGGTGACACCCATCGAGGCGAGCCTCCTCGTCTTCGTCGTGGTCACGGCGCTCGCGACGGCACTCGCTCGCGACGTGCTCGCCGCGGTCATCGTCTTCGGGGCGTACAGTCTCGGGATGGCGGCGCTGTACGTCTTCTACCGGGCGCCGGACGTCGCGCTGACCGAGGCGGCCATCTCCGCGGGCGTGACGACGGTCCTCCTGTTGCTCACGCTCGCGAAGACGACGCGAATCGAACACGAGGCCGCCTTCGAATCGGTCGACTACCCGGCGGCCGCAGCGGCCGGGCTGCTCTTCGTCGGGCTCGCTCTCACGGTCGCCGACATTCCAGCGGTTGGCTCGCCGGACGCGCCGGTGTGGAGCAACCCAGCCGTCACCCAGTGGTACCTCGCGGAGACGTACGCCGTCACCGGCGTCGAGAACACCGTGATGGCAGTGCTTGCCGCGTTCCGTGGGTTCGATACGTTCGGCGAGGCGGTGGTCGTCTTCGCGGCCGGAATCGCCGCCCTCATCGTCCTCCGCCAGGAGGTGTTCACATGAGCGACGCGTCGGAGCCAGACGGACGCCGCGGGCCCTCCGAGTCGGCCACCTCGGAGGGCGGAGGGGCGTCGCGCGACGTCGACGGGGGCGTGACGACGCCGTCACGAACCGATCGACTCGGGACGACCCCGCAACAGGGGACTCCGTACACGGAGAGTCAGGTCATCATGTCGACTGTCAAGTTCGTGTCGCCGTTCGCGCTCACCTACGGGCTGTTCGTCACCTTCCACGGGGGCGGGTCGCCCGGTGGTGGGTTCCAGGGAGGGGCAATCGCGGCCGCAGTCGTCTTCATGATCGCGTTCGCGTTCGGGATCGACGCGACGCGACGGTGGCTGGCGAACGCGGTCGTCGTCGGCCTCGCCGTCGGCGGCGCGCTCGTCTTCGCCGCCATCGGACTGGTTCCGGTCGCACTCGGCGGCGCGTTCTTACAGTACGACCTGCTGCCCGTGCCGGTGCTCGACCCGGTGAAGTACGGGATGGAGGCCGTCGAGATTCTCGGTATCGCGACTATCGTGAGCGGGGTGCTCACCGGGCTCTTCTTCGTGCTCGCGAGGGGGTTCAACGACGACGGGCTCGACGCGTCGGCCGCCAGCCGACGAGCAGACGGCGGGACAGACGCCGACCAGGGCGCCACGGAGCGGGGTAAGCCATGACGCAGTGCTCTGCCGTCGGCGTCGCCGCCACGCTCGGCTCGACGACCGCTCTCGACGTCGTCACCACGCGACACGCGTACGTCGCGTTCGCGCTGCTCTTGTGTACCGGCCTCTACGTGCTCATCGCGAGTCCGAACCTGGTGAAGAAGATCATCGGGCTCAACCTGTTTCAGACGGCTATCTTCCTGTTGTTCGTCACCTCGGGGTACGTCGAGGGCGGGTCGATCCCGATCGTCTCTCCCGACGCTGCGGGTGGCCCGTACGTCAGTCCGCTCCCGCACGTGATCGTGCTCACGGCCATCGTGGTCGGCGTGAGCCTCACGGCCGTCGGGCTCGCGCTCTGTCTTCGGATCTACGACGAGTACGGAACGCTCCGCGTCGACACGCTCCGCGAGCTGCTCCGTGAGGAGGGGACGCTCCCGGCCGGCTCGGAGGCGGGTAGGCGGACCTCGGACGCGAACGGGGGTGAGCCCCGTGAGTGAGATCCTGTTGCCGTTGGCGATCGCCGTGCCGATCGTGGCGGCGACGCTGCCGATCGCCTGTGGACGCCGCTTCGACACCGTCGGCTGGCCGGTCGCCGCCCTGACGACGACGACGGTCGTCGCGATGGCCGGAACGGTCGCACGCGAGGTGTACCTGACCGGTCCGTTCGACCACGAACTCGGCGGGTACGCGCCGCCGATCGGGATCGAACTCGTCGCGGACGAGTTCTCGGCGGCGGTGTTCGTGCTCGTCGCGCTCGTCTCGGCGGCGACGCTGGTGTTCGCCCGCGTCGTCGGCCCCCGGCGAAACACGTTCTACAGCGCGTACCTCCTCTTGACCGGCGGGCTCGTCGGGGTCTCGCTCACCGGAGACCTGTTCAACTTATTCGTCTTCTTGGAGATCGTCGGGCTGACCACGTACGCGCTCATCGCGGCCGATCGGTCGGGGGCGAGTGCGTACGCGTCGTTGAAGTATCTCGTCGTGGGAACCGTTGGCGCGTCGCTGTACCTCACCGGTGTCGGGTACGTCTTTTTAGCCACGGGGACGCTGAACATGGCCGACGTGAGCACACAGCTCTCAGCGGTGGGGTACACCGACCCGCTCGTGCAGACGGGGTACGCCCTGATCGCCGTCGGCTTCGCGTTGAAGATGGCGCTGTTTCCGGTCCACACCTGGCAGCCGGACGCCTATCAGCGGGCACCGGACGCCGTCACGACGGTCGTCGCGGCACTCGTCTCTACGGTCAGCGCGTACGCACTCCTCCGGGTGAGCTACTCGGTGTTCACCGTCGACTTCCTCGCCGCGAACGACGCGATCACGACGGGGATCCTCGTCGTCTCTGGTGTCTCGATCCTCGCCGGGTCCGCGCTCGCGGCGATGCAGTCCGACCTGAAGCGGATGTTCGCGTACTCCTCGGTTGCGCAGTTCGGGCTGATCGCCGCGACCGTCGGGCTCGCCACCGAGACGGCGCTGCTCGGTGGGATCGTCCACCTGCTCGGCCACGGACTGTTGAAGTTCGGGCTGTTTTTGGGTATCGGACTACTCGCCGCCGGCTACGGCGTGCGGCACGTGGCCGACCTCGCGAGCCTGGCCAGGGACGCGCCGCTGGCGTCCGGGTCGCTCGCGGTACTCGCGCTCGCTCTCGTCGGGATTCCGCCGTCGATCGGCTTCCTCGGGAAGTGGTACGTAGCCCTTGGCGCGGTCGAAGCAGGCGGAACGACCGGTGGTATCGGTGGGATCGCGATCGCGGCGGTCGTGTTCGTGAGCACGCTGTTCACGCTCGCGTACGTCGCCCGCGTCCTCGAACGACTCTACTTCGCTGGCGTGGACCGATCGATCCCCGTCGTCCACGAAATCGGGGCCGTCCCTGACGGCGGTGCGGGACCGCCTCCCGTCACGGAAAGTCGCTCGCGGGTTCCCGTGGCCCCGCTGGTCGTGCTCGTCGTCACGGCGATCGCGGCAGTCGGACTCGGCTTCGCGGGGGCCGGGTTCGAAGCGCTTCTCGACCCGTTCCTCACGGAGGTGTTCGCATGACCGACGCACTCGTCCAGGACCCACGTCCGCTGCTCGCCGTGCTCGTCTCGCTCGTCGCGAGCGGCTTCATCGTCGCGTCGTATCGATCCCCGAACGTCCGCGAGGCGTGGACGCTTCTCGCGGCGGTCGTGAAGTTCGCCGTCGTCGCCTCGATGCTCCCGCGGGTGCTCGAGGGGACCGTCTTCGAGTGGACGGTGCTCGAACTGGTGTCGGGGGTACCGTTCGTGCTCAGAGCAGATGCACTCGGGATGCTCTTTGCGGTGCTCGCGTCGGGGCTGTGGATCATCACCTCCCTGTACAGCATCGGCTACATGCGCGGGAACGACGAGACGAACCAGACGCGGTACTTCGCGGCGTTTGCCGTCTCGCTGTCGGCGACTATGGGGATCGCGTTCGCGGGCAACCTCGTGACGATCTTCGTCTTCTACGAGCTGTTGTCGATCGCGACGTATCCGCTCGTCGCTCACGACGAGACCGACGAGGCGCGGTCGGCCGGACGAAAGTACCTCGCGTACACGTTGTTCGGCGGCGGCGTTCTCGTGCTCGCCGGTACCGTGCTCGTGTACTGGCTCACCGGTACGGTGTCGTTCACCGCCGGCGGGATCGACGAGCTGGCCGCTGCAGACCCCGGGCTCGCGATGCTCGCGTTCTTCCTGTTGGCCGTCGGGTTCGGCGTCAAAGCGGGAATCATGCCGTTACACCAGTGGCTACCCGAGGCGATGGTCGCACCGACGCCCGTCTCTGGGTTGTTGCACGCGGTCGCGGTCGTGAAGTCGGGCGCGTTCGGGGTCTCGCGGGTCGTCCTCGACGTGTTCGGGCCCGAGCTCGTCTTCGACCTCTCGTTGCCGTTCGGCTTCTCTGCGGGGCTCGTGCTCTCGACGGTCGGCGCGATCACGCTCACGGCTGCGTCGCTGATCGCGTTGCGGAAGGATCACCTGAAACAGCGGCTCGCGTACTCGACGGTGAGCCAGTTGAGCTACATCGTCTTGGGGCTCGGGCTCTTCGGCTGGTACGGACTCGTCGGAGCGCTGTTACACATTCCGGCACACGCGTTCATGAAGCTCACCCTGTTCTTTTGTGCGGGCAACCTCCACGTCTCGACGCACACGGACTACATCTCCGAGATGGCGGGGATCGGAAAGCGGATGCCGCTGACGATGGGCGCGTTCACCGTCGCCTCGCTCGGCATGGCGGGGATTCCGCTCGTCGCCGGGTTCGTGAGCAAGTACTACATGTTGCTCGGCGGGATCCGCATGGGTGCGGCGTTGACGCCGGTCGCGTACTACCTCGTCGGCGCGCTGTTGCTCTCCGGGGTGTTGAACATCGCGTACTTCTGGCCGGTGATCTACACCGCGTTCTTCGAGGCCGAGGACGACCACGACGCTAAGCCGCTCGTCGACTTCCGGATGGGCGGTGCGTCGCGCTCGACGGTGTTAGCCGACACGAGCCACGCAGGTGACGACGTGGCGCTCGCCGGGCGCCACGCAGGTGACGACGTGGCGCTCGCCGGGCGCCACGCAGGTGACGACGTGGCGCTCGCCGGGCGCCACGCAGATGGCGACGTGGCGCCCGATGGCGGCCGTGACGCCGACGAATCAGACGAGGAATCCGTGGACGCGCCCACCGACGAGACGGGGGTCGTTCGCCCGGACTTCACGCCAGCCGACCGGGACTTCTCGGAGCCCGCACCGCGCGTGGATACCGGCGAGTACGCCGTCGACCGATCGCCGTCGGACGCGGACGTTCCATTCGGTGTGGGACGCGGTGAGGCCGTCGAAGACACGACCCGTGACGAGCGCTCGAGCGACCACGACGGCGACGACGCTGGTGGCGAGTCTCACGGGACCGACGAGGGGCACGGCAGTGACCATCACGGTGGACCGCCGGCGGGGGGTTGGCGGCACATCCATGGGCTCGACGTCTTCCGAGGGCGCGAGTCGTCCTGGTTCACCCTCGGTCCGATCCTCACGGCGATGAGCCTCGCGGTCCTGCTCGGCGTGATCCCGTACGAGCTCGGCTTCTTACAGCTGATCGAGCTCGTCGTCGACACGCGGCTCCCCGCGGAGGTGTTCCGACCGTGATGGGGCTGCTCACCGCGGTTCCCCCCTACCTCGTGGTCGCGGCCGCGGCGCTGTTGGTGCTCGCACTTCCACGACGCGCGGGTCACGCGGTCGCCGCACTCTCGACTGCGTTCGTCTTCGCGCAGGCCGTCCTCCTCGGTGACGGCGGACACGGCACACACCTCGCGACCGGGTTCCTCGGCTTCGACGTGGTGTTGTTCAACGTCGACGCGTTCTCGCTGCTGATGGGGGTCGTCGTCGGGTTCTTGGCGACCGCCGCGGTGGTGTACGCGTACGGCGCTGAAGCACCCACGTGGGTGACCGCGTTCGCGCTGGTGTACGTCTCCTCGACGCTCGGAACGATATACGCCGGCGACTGGCTCACCCTCGTGTTCTTCTGGGAGCTGATGGCCGTCACCAGCACGCTCCTCGTGTGGCAACACGGCGGTGCCGCCGTACGAGCAGGCTACCGGTACGCCCTGTTCCACGGGATCGGCGGCACGTTCCTGCTCGCCGCCGTCGTCGTCCACGGCGCGTCGATGCTCGGCAGCGTGCCGGCCGACGCGGTGTTCCGCTTCTCAGCTACGACGGGCGTCCACGCGAGTGCGACGGTGCTCGCCGCCATTGGGATCGGCGTCAACTGTGGGTTCCCGTTCCTCCACACGTGGCTGCCGGACACCTATCCGCGGCCACACGTCGCCGCGTCGGTGTTTCTCTCCGTGTTCACGACGAAGACGGCCGCGTACGTCATGTACCGCGCGTTTCCCGAGGGCGGGATGTGGCTCGCGTACCTCGGCGGGATCATGGCCGTCTACGGCGCGTTCTTCGCGTTGTTGCAGTACGACCCACGCCGGTTGCTCTCGTATCACATCCAGGCACAGCTCGGGTACATGTTGGCCGGGTTCGGGCTGGCGACGGCCGTCGGCGAGTTCGCCGTCACCGGCGGGTTCGCACACCTGTTCAACAACGTGTTGTACAAGAGTCTGCTGTTCATGGCCGTCGGCGTCGTCGTCTATCGGACCGGGGTCGAAGACATCAGAGACCTCGGCGGGCTCTGGCGGGTGATGCCGGTCACGTTCCTCGTCTATCTCGTCGGTGCGGCCTCCATTACCGCCGTGCCGGGGTTCAACGGCTTCATTTCGAAGGGGATGGTCCTCGACTCCGCGCACGAGATACATCTCATCGAGCTTCCCGGGGGTGGCCTGCTCTGGTGGCTGTTGATACTCGGCGGCGTCGGCACGTTCATGTCGTTCATCAAGCTCGGCTACTACATGTTCTTCCACGGCTCGGCATCGCTCTCACCGGATGACGCCACACCGTTCCAGGCGATCGGAATGACGTTGGCCGCCGGGGCGTGCGTTTTCTTCGGGGTCTTCTACGGACAGCTGATCGAGGTGATGCCGTTCACCGATATCATCCGTAGCGAGGCGGTGTACTTCAAGCCGTACAGCGCGAGTCACCTGACCGAGAGCGGGGCGCTGCTCGTCGCCGGCTTCGTCGGATTCTTCGCGCTGAAGCGCCCGCTCGGCTGGCTCGCACACCGGATGCGCGACGTGGACGCCCTGACGTATCCGGGGGCGTTCGTGCTCGGACGGGCGACGGTACGGGGCGTCACGGAGCTGTGGGCCGCCGTCGACCGTGTCGTGATGTGGCTGGCCGGAGCGACGATGCGCACCGCGATGGATCCTCGAGGGGCTCTCGCGGCCGTCGGCGTAGACGTCGAGATTCGCGCCGGCATCGGTCGAAGCGTCCTGTTGTTGACGCTGGCTGCGGCACTCGCGCTGCTCGCTGCGCTCGTGTGACCGTGAGCGGCCGTGGTGGTCGACGACGGTCGTGTGTCGTCGGTGACGACCGCAGACGAGCCGACACGGTCATGTCGTCGCCGGGCACTTGATGATTCGATGGTCGTCGACGTTCAGGCGCTCGTACTTCCGGCGTTCGATGGACTGGACGCCGCGCCGATCGACGGAGAGCTCGGACCGTGGCGAGCGGCGTACGACCTCGACCACCGCGTCGACGTGCCGGGCGTCGAGGCGTCGCTCCGGCACGACGGGGCGGGGCTCGCCGTCGCTCCGACCGGCGTCGGAAAGGTCGCCGCCGCGTCGACGACGGCCGCCCTGTGTGCCGACGAGACCGTCTCACTGGGGGATGCGCTCGTGTTGTCCGTCGGCATCGCCGGCGCGCCGCCGGACCTCCCGATCGGATCGGTCGTGCTCGCCGACAGTATCGTCGACTGGGACGACAAGGTCCGGTTCGACGACGACGGACCCGGGCCGTCGGTCGAACCCGATCCGTACACCGGCACGGCCGGGATCATCGACCTCGATTCGACGCTCGTCGCGCGCGCCAAATCGGTCGGTGAGACGGTATCGCTCGTCGGCGACGGGTCGACAGCGAAGCCGAGGCTGACGGTGGGAACGAACGTGTGTGCGGACGAGCTGTGGCACGGTCGTCAGATCGCCGCGCGGGTGACGCGGTTCGTAGCGGAGCGAGACCGCGGGCCGTATCGGGCGACCGAGATGGAAGATGCCGGGACCGCGAGGGCGCTTCGGCGGTTCGGTCTTGCGGACCGCTATCTCAGCGTGCGTGGCGTGTCGAACCACGACCGACCGGAGCCGGGGACGGCCGCCCGCGACTCGTTTTTCGGCGCGGAGGCGGCCGATTCGGCGTCAGCATTCCGTGCCGGACTCGAGAGTGCGGTACGGGTGGCTCGGGCTATCGTCGACGATGCGCGGTGAACGCCAGGGGGTGTGTGGGCGTCGGCTGCCTCAGTACTCCTCGTACGCGAGGTTCATGAGCCACTGCGAGAAGGCGTCTGACTGTGGATCGACCTCTTCTTCGCCGATGAACGGCGACAGCATGTCACCGGCCATGAGCAGCGCGAAGTCGAGGTCGCGCGGGGCGGGCTCCAAGTAGTACGTGTTGTGCCCGTCGTACACCGCGCTCTCGCGCCGTATCAGCCCGGACTCCTGTAACGCCTCGGCGATGCGGCTCCCCTTCCGCGAGGAGACGTCCAGTTCCTTCCAGAAGTCACTCTGGTGGATACCGCCCGTCTCGCGGATGAGGTCGAGTCCCTCTCGCTCGTCAGCGGAGAGATCTGACTCCAGTTCGGACGCGCTCATGTCCGGACAGCCGCCTGCGAGTCGCTTAAACCTGGCTTTCCACCCCGTGATGCCGGTCGGTTCCAGAGAGCGCTCGGTGTCGGCGGCGGTGACTCACGACGACTCTGCAGACGCGTCGTCTACGCCGCCTGGGGCGCTCTCGGCGAACGCGTCCGGGACCTTGACGGGCTCGACTGGCGTCGAACACGGTGGACCGTCCGCGAACCCCATCGTCGGATCGGGTCCTGTGCGGAGGCGCGTGAGCGACCGCGTGCCGAATCGGTCGCCGTGGAGACACGCGTCGAACTCGTGGTCGGCGAGGACGGCGGTGGCGCGGTCGAGCCAGTCGGCGCTCGATTCACCAGGGCTCGGGACGACCGTCGCCGCGATACGGCGGACGCTGTCCGCTCGCCGAGTGCCGGCCTCGGCGCGCGTCTCGGGGATTGAAAACGCCGCCCGTCCGTTACACACCGACCCGACGTTTCCGACGACGTGCACGCCGGGAGCGAGCGGCGTGACGGCGAGCGAGCCGTCGTACGCCACCCGAAAGGCGGCGACGTCGTCGGCGACGAGCAGGGTGAACCCGTCGTACGTTCGCTCGGTGACGTCGTCCTCGACGAAGCGCACGGCCGCTTCAGCGGTCGGCCGTCGGAGGCAGTCGACGACGAGGTGACCCCGGGATCGATCGCCATCTCGGTCCGCGTCGAGCCACCGGTTGGCGATCGCGGCGACCGTCCCCGAGCCACCGAGACCGATCCAGGTTCCGCCCGCCGTTCGATCGCACGGTGCGAGGTACCGGTCGTCGTCACCACGGACCGCGGGCGGATCCGAAGGGCGGTCGTACGCCTCATCACGGGTGGCCGCGAGCGCTACCGGCGCGTCTTCGAACGGCTGCCAGGCGAGCGTGAGGGTACACACGACACGGTGTCGGGTCGGGAGGCAAAAAAGCCAGTCGACCGGCAGCGCGGGGTTAACTCGAAGCAGAAGAAATCTTTTAGCCGCGTGGAGCTTCGAACGCGTCATGAAAGCGATCGCGGTCTACGAGGGCGGAGACGAGCCGGTGGTCGTCGAGAAGCCGCGACCGGAACCCGCGGCCGGCGAGGCGCTCGTCCGCACGCTTCGCGTCGGCGTCGACGGCACCGACCACGAGGTGATAGCCGGGACACACGGCGAGCCGCCGGCAGGTGAGGACCACCTCGTGCTCGGCCACGAGGCGGTCGGCGTCGTCGTCGACCCGAACGGGACGCGATTCGCCGCCGGCGACCTCGTCGCGCCGACGGTGCGTCGGCCACCGGACGGCGGGAACGCGTACTTCGCGCGGGGAGAGCCGGACATGGCACCGAGTGGCGCGTACCACGAGCGAGGCATCGTGGGCGCACACGGGTTCATGGCCGAGTACTTCACCAGTCCGGAGGCATACCTCGTCGACGTGCCGTCGACGCTCGCCGAGTGGGGGTTCCTCGTCGAACCGGCGTCGATAACCGAGAAGGCGGTCGAACAGGCGTTCGCGAGTCGGAGCGCGTTCGAGTGGACCCCGGAGTCCGTGCTCGTTCTGGGGAACGGCTCACTCGGTCTGCTCACGGCGGCGATACTCGAGAAGACGTTCGACCGGGTCTACTGTTTGGGTCGACGCGAGCGGCCGGACCCGACGATCGACGTGATCGAGTCGATCGGTGCGACGTACGTGAACTCGACGGAGACGCCCGTGCCGACGGTTCCAGCAGCGCACGAGGCGGTCGACCTCGTCTTCGAGGCGACCGGGTACGCCCCACACGCCCTCGAGAGCGTCGACGCGCTCGCGCCGAACGGGGTGGCCGCGTTGTTGGGCGTCCCCGGCGACATGTCCCTCGAGGTCGACGTGGGCCGTCTCCACCGCGAACTCGTGCTCCACAACAAGGCGCTCGTCGGGAGCGTCAACTCCGGCTACGGACACTTCGAGGCCGCCGTCGACGCGCTCGGCTCGCTCCCTACGTCGTTCCTCTCGGATCTCGTCACGGGAGTGTACCCGCTCGAGTCGTTCGAGGCGGCCTTCGTGGATGACGACACGACTATTAAAACGGCGGTCGAATTCGCCGCGTATGAAGAACGTTGACGACCTCATCGACAGCGCAGCGGAGCTCGCCGACCACGGCCTCTCGAAGGGTGAGATCGCCGACGAGCTGAACGTCTCGCGCGAGACCGCGAGCTGGCTCGTTGAGCGGGGTGGTGGCGGAGAGAGCCGCGCCAGCGCCGTCGACACCACCTCCTCGGCCGACATTCACGTGGACTGGTCCGCGATCGGGCGCGACTCGACGCGGCTCACCTTCGCCGCGCGCGCGATGGCCGACCTCCTCGCGAAGCAAGGTGAAGCCGTCGATTTGACCGTCGGCATCGAGAAGGCCGGCGCGCCGCTCGCGACCGCCGTGGCCCGCGAGCTAGACACCGACCTCGGAACGTACGCGCCCGCGAAACACCAGTGGGAGGAGGGCGACATCCCCGAACACGGCGGCGGGTTCTCTCGGAACTTCGCGGCGATCCGCGATCGCGACTGTTACGTCGTCGACGACATCGTCACCTCGGGGACGACGATGCGCGAGACGATCGAAGCGATCCGTGAGCACGGCGGAGAGCCCGTCGCCTGCGTCGTACTCGTCGACAAGTTCGGCTACGACGCGATCGAGGGCGTCCCGCTCTACTCGCTCGTCGACGTGGTCAGCGTCGACCGGGAGTGACCGGCCGGAATTCATTTGAGCCGGCGTCGCGTACCCGGCCGCATGACGTTTCAACCCGATGCCGACGTGGACCCCGAGACGATTCGCACGGACGTCGACGAGACGATAGCCGAGAACGACGTCGTCCTCTTCATGAAGGGGAACCGGCTGATGCCACAGTGTGGCTACTCACAGCGCGCCGTCGAGCTGATCGGCCAACACGTCGAGGAGTTCGAGACCGTAGACGTCCTCCCCGCACTGGGCGCGTACCGCGAGGCGCTCGAGGCACACAGCGGGTGGGAGACGATCCCACAGACGTTCGTCGACGGCTCGTTCGTCGGGGGGAGCGACGTCCTCGCAGAGCTCGACGAACGCGGCGAGTTGGCCGCCGAACTCGGCGCCGAGTGAGTCGACACGACACCGGTGTGACGTTCCGCACGGGACCGGGCGACGAGATCTGTCGAAGAGTAGGTCCTATAAACCTACGGCGCGTACGTACGCCTAGAACGGTCGATTCCACGCCGCGCCGCGACGGCCGGTTCGATCCCCACACAGCACATCATGACAGGCCGCGTGTTCCGACTTCACTCGACGCTCGAACTGCCACTCGAAGACGTAGAGGCGTACTTCGACGAAGCCCCCGACCTTCCGGCCGCCATCGACGGTATCGACATCACGCGCAGGAACAACACGCTGATCATCAAGGCACTCTCCGACGACGAGAGCATCAGTAAGTACACCCCGACCGCCCAGCTGAAGGCGTCGGTCACCGAGACGCGGGTGTACGAGGAGGAACCGCCGCGGGCCGGCGGCCCACAGTGGATGGACGACGAAGAAGAGGAGATCCCATCGGAGCTCGTCGAGTTCGCCTGCTTCAAAGGTGACAGAGAAACCGTCCTCCAGAACACGGCGCTGCAGTATCCGATGTTCGTCGTCCTCGAAGAGCTCGCCACGCGTGCAGAGAAGGGCACGCTCACCGCCATCACCGAGGTCGACGGCGACCTCGAGGCGACCCGTATCGTCGAGGGAGAGTCTCGCCCGGCGAGCATCGAGGTCGTCGAGAGCCCGCAGGGCGCAGGCGACAGCGACAACGGCGTGAACTGGCGCGACAACGAGTTCATTAGTTAGACAAAGTACATAATCTCAATATAATATTTCACCAGTCTGTGGACTAAACGATTAGTCCCTCCTGAACCTCAAGATCATTCCGACTGGGTGCATTCCTTCGTGGTCTCGCGGAACACACCGCTACCCGTCTCATTGTAGCCACACAGTCGCTTAATCCGCGAAACATTGATGCCACGGTATGCCGGCTTGATACCGCCAACATTCGCCTGTCAGGGACGGCAGAGACACGCGCGTCTCTCGCATTCGAGCGGGAAGTGATTGAACGCCCAGACAAAAGCTTGACGCGCCGAGAGCAGCCGAGCACGCCGGCGAGAAGGAAGGCAACTGCGCCAGCGTTGCCCAGGCTATGATTCGCCTCGTCAGCTTAGCCACAGGGCTACATCTGAGACGGTGGCAGCCGCCAGTACAGGGACACTCGCGACACTTCAACCTCACCAGGGTTCGTCTGAAACCGGGTCCAAAGAAGCTGCCGGGAGTTTCGTAGTCGCTTCAACCCCACAAGGGTTCGTCTGAAACTCGACGCGGTAGTCGCCGGTCGGCGTGACGACGCGGCTTCAACCCCACAAGGGTTCGTCTGAAACGGTGGTGGTTTTAGTGACCAAGAAATGGATCGGCAAGCTTCAACCCCACAAGGGTTCGTCTGAAACTGTCGCCGTCGTCGGTCGGGCCGACGTTCACGGCGCTTCAACCCCACAAGGGTTCGTCTGAAACGAGAGAGCCTTTCACGAAGCTGTGGCCTTTAGGATTGCTTCAACCCCACAAGGGTTCGTCTGAAACCAGAGCCAGTTTAGCAACGCGCTAGACGATACTCGCTTCAACCCCACAAGGGTTCGTCTGAAACTCTAGCAACGTTAACGCTGTTGCGACAGACGGCACGCTTCAACCCCACGAGGGTTCGTCTGAAACTCGATTTCACCGTGGTGATGTTTGGGCGGTACGCCGCTTCAACCCCACAAGGGTTCGTCTGAAACCCAGAGACACGATTCGTCTCGACGCGGTTCATGTCGCTTCAACCCCACAAGGGTTCGTCTGAAACGCGTCACTGTCACGTCACCCGTCGAGTGAGCCATGCTTCAACCCCACAAGGGTTCGCCTGAAACTTGAGGAGCAACTCCGCGAGCGGTCCCGCGTTGAGGAGCTTCGACCCCACAAGGGTTCATCTGAAACCTGTCAAAAGAGAGTTTTGAGTTAGCGCCCGGCCAACCGCTTTGACCCCACAAGGGTTCACCTGAAACCGCCGACGAAGCGGTGCGATGGGCGATCCTGCTAACGCTTCGACCCCACAAGGGTTCGCCTGAAACTCCTCGGTGTTACCGTCGCGGGTGATCGGCTTCTCGACGCTTCGACCCCACAAGGGTTCACCTGAAACTGCTATCAAACGCCTTGGGGCTCCCGATTGAAATGCTGCTTCGACCCCACAAGGGTTCACCTGAGATAAAAACATCGTGGGGATGGGGAGCCGCGTGTGTCTAGCTTCGACCCCACAAGGGTTCGCCTGAAACCCCGAACCGAACACGTCGTCGTCGGCCTCCAGCCCGCTTCGACCCCACAAGGTTCACCTGAAACGCACGCCCCCGAGCAAGAGTGTCGCAACGACTGCCAGCTTCGACCCCACAAGGGTTCACCTGAAACATGCGGAGACACGAGTTACAGACGTCCCCGCTTTGCAGCTTCGACCCCACAAGGGTTCGCCTGAAACACCGCGCGTTCGTTGTGTGCTACGGGCCCGGTGGGTTTCAACCTCACCAAGGTTCGTCTGAAACCGTGATCGTCATATCCACTCAGTCCCTCGGACGCTTCAACCCCACGAGGGTTCGTCTGAAACCGACGCGATCGCCTTCGACGGCGACTATGTCCGCCCGCTTCAACCCCACGAGGGTTCGTCTGAAACAGCTTTGAGACTGACCCAGCCGTTCTCTCTGAACCGCTTCAACCCCACGAGGGTTCGTCTGAAACCTGCAGCGTTCTGGCTCGGCGACGGATAGGCGCCGCTTCAATCCCACAAGGGTTCGCCTGAAACCTTGCCGGTACCCTCCCGCCCGACGATCGCCGCCATGCTTCGACCCCACAAGGGTTCACCTGAAACCACGCCGGTCACCTGCCGCACCACGTGGACGACGCTGCTTCGACCCCACAAGGGTTCACCTGAAACTGCGCCGACGTCCGCATCCAGGTCGGCCGGCTCGATGCTTCGACCCCACAAGGGTTCGCCTGAAACCGCGATGATCTGCACGACGCCGCCAACGGGGACGGCGCTTCGACCCCACAAGGGTTCACCTGAAACGCACGTGCGCACTGTGTGGAGAAGTCCTATACTGGCTTCGACCCCACAAGGGTTCACCTGAAACCATCCCTAAAATGCCGATTACCGGGTTTATACTTGTGGATTTGACTCCTACGATTTGGTCGACCCGCAATACCCCCTCATACCCGGGGGGGTCGACAGAATCCACAGTATCTCAAGAGATACTAGCCTACCATTATGGGTGACGTGAGAGGCAAAATCGTGTTCAGACGTTATTGATGCCGGTGTTAAACAGTCTGCTCATCGAACGCCGAACACGGGGTGGTAGGACGTATCGAGGGCATCAACCAACAGGTACCGTGAATTTCCGACCGTGGCCTCTTTAGCCCACTCGGCTGGGTCGGTATTGACCTGTGCCCCCGGATGCCTCCCGATACCCTCTGCTTCCAGTTCTTCTCCGAGCAAGTCGACCCGTTCCTCGTCGGTGAGGCAGGCGACCACGTCCTCGTAGTCCTCGATCTCTTCGATCATGTGTTCACCCTCCAACTCGGACATTGACGCCGAGGAGACGGCATCTGCAAGTCGCTCGTCGCCGGGCTGCAAAACCCCGACGAACAGCGATTCGTAGAACTCGCCGACGGTGTCGGAGACCATCGTCGACTCATCGATACAACCGTCCTCTGCGTGTCGTCGCAAGACTCGCCCCGTCTCTCGGAGGAGCGGGAGTGCGTTGCCGGCGTCGCCGCCGTGAATCACCAGTGAGGGAACGGCGTTTCCATCCTCGGGTTCGGCGAGCCGCCAGACGACCACGTCACCAGTCTCCCCGCCGAACGAGCGGTTACACCGTCCACCGGACTGGACGATGTTCGGGATGGGCGCGTAGTCGCGGAACACGGTGTCGAAGCTCAAGTCGACGCCAGCCTCAACGACACTCGTGGAGACGAGTACGACCGAATCATCGCCATCGAGAAGGGGCGCGGGGTCGTCTCCGTCACCCGCATCATCGTCGTAGAGGGCGTCAATGAGCAGCTGGCGGTCGTCGGGGCGCACATCGCCCGAGAGGAACGCGTAGACGGTGTCGGCGTCCTGATTTGCCACCGTGTCAAGTGCGAGTCGGCGGAGTTCAACGGGACTCGGCAACTCGCCGGACTCATCCACGTAGTTGTGGAGGAGGCGACCAAGTTCGACCGGTTCGTTCTCACCCGTATCCTCCAACGGGGTGACGTATTGGTATAGTTCTTCAGCACTCGCCCGCGTGTTACAGACGGCGAGGACATCCCGCCCGTCACCTGCCTCTTCGGACATTCGACCGCCAGCAGTGGCATAATCAAGCGTCATGTACTCGTCGTCCCGACTCGTTCGGATGGTGTCGTGTAACCGATAGGTGACTCTGGGGTGGTCAGCGAGGAAGTCCGTGTACTGGTCAGTGTCGTTGGTAAGTTCTCGCGTGGTGAGTACGTCTGACCCGTACTTGATGAGGCCCGGTTGTGTTGCTGTCATCAGGATCACGGTGGCGTCGTAGGTGTCCACGAGCAACTCGACGAGCGCGGGGACGATCTGCCACCAATTCTCGGGGATGGCCTGCGGCTCGTCGATCACGACGACGGACTCGCGGAGGGACGGGACCCGGGTTGCCTGTCGTGCGGTCGGGGCGGCGAGCGACTCGAAGAGCTGGACGGTGGTAGTGAGAGTGAGGCCGCTGAGCCACGACTCCGCGTGTAGGGCCCCCGGCGAACGGCCAATATCAGCGTCTGTGTAGTTTTCGCCCAGTCCGGTGTATGTGTTCGAGAGGTGGTGATGGAGGGTGAACTCCTTACTATACGGACTGACGCGGAAGATTGACTGGATCTCGCTCGCGGTTTGGTCGAGGATGCTGGTGTACGGGAGGACGTACACCAACCGACTGTCGCTGAGGTCGGCCGCATGGAGGCCTGCAGAGAGTCCAGCGTACGTTTTACCGAATCCAGTTGGAAGTGTGATCAGGCCCACGTCGTCGGACTCAACGAGGGCCTCGACATTCTCTGTCGCGTCTTTTCGGGCCCGGTCACGGAGACCATTGAGATCTGCCAGTAGGCCCTCTCCTTGGTCAAGGCCGTCGACGTGCTGGTCGAGGGCTTTTCGTTCAGGGAGTGTCCCACCGATGTCGTCGTCCTTGAGCCCGCTCGCCGCGGTTTGGTCGGCTAGTTTGAGTGCCGTCCAGAGTCGAACTACGTCCCCGTAGTAGCCAACTCTGGCGGCTCTCTTTCCCATTCGGGCGAAGTACATCAGATGGTCGTGGGCACCATCGATTGGCTCCGCGCGGTTGTCGTGCCACTCGCGAAAGTCGTTCCACGACCCCGCAGCATCGGTCGCCGCTCGGATAATGCGGTCTGCCCGCTCTGGCACCTCGTCGCCGATGTCCCCGAACTGGTCGTCAACGCGCTCGTACGTCTCTCGGACTTCGACGGTAGTACGCCCATAGTTTTTAGCCAGGTTGGATGGGTCTGGTGGCGACTGCGTGTCATGGTGGCCCGCGACGACGAGGGTTGCGACCTCGGCCGCGTGATCGCCGACATCGTCGCGGCATTCTAACAGGCAGTAGAGTGTGACGAGGGCGCCCGGAAAGGCGTGATACCGGTACTCGTCCGAGTGCTGGAAGGGTTCACCGCGGAGGTGCTTCTGCGCCCAGCGAGTCAGCTTGGCGATGTCGTGAGTGAGACCGACCACTTCCGCGACCAGCTCCGCCGGCGTCCCGTCAGCCAGCGTCTGTCCAAGACAGGCCTCCATCATTCGGTTTGCCACCATCCGGAGGTGACCATTATCATCGAACTGGCCTCCTTCGCCGATGAGGAGCGTCGGCTCGCCGTCGTCGGTTTTGGCCGGGTGCGAGATGTACTGTTCGAAGGTCATGGTTCGCGTTTTAGCAGAGGATAACTTCGTGGTCGCCGATCGCGTGCGCTCGCGAAGCGTCCACAGGGAGCCGATCATCGCCGGTCGCGTACGTGATGTTGCCGAAAGCAGTCGTCCGGCGGCCCCCGTCGGTCGCCTCCATGCAAAGCGGTGCCCGCTCGCGCTTGACCGTGACGCCGGGTCTGGGAATGACCGTGGAGTCGTCGTATGTGGCGGAGTCGACGGCGTCCGTGGTGGCGGGTTTGACCGTGTGGGTGTCCACGTTTCGGATGTCCGCGATACACTCTGAGAGTCCGAGTGCCGGCGAGTAGTGGTACCGTGAGTCTTCGAGGCGTTCCCGTAGTTCGTCGTGGACACCCTCGTTGGCGAGTGAGATATAGACGCGGTACACCGGGTCGACCAGCATCTCGTAGGTGTCGCGTTGCCGAGGAGTTTCCATCAAATCCTGTCTCCCCGGTTTGTCCCAGCGTTCAAGATACGACTCCGGGGTCAGCATTTCTGCGCCATCCCGCCAGTCCCTTTCGAGCGGGAGATACTGGATGGCAGCTTCGTTCGTGTTGACCGTCGTGATTCCCATCGTGTACGTGTGGGGCAACTTTTTCGGGACGACGGCGACCGCGGACGACGACGGTGAGAACAGGTCGTAGTAGCTGTCTCGCGGCATTCCCATAATTCCCGCGAGGAGGCCGGTGATAGTCGTCCGCGGCGGGACGCGGTAGCTGGGCTTGGCGCTGTTGTTTCCCACCTTTCGGAAGTGGGCAAAGTCGGCGGTCACGTCAAATCCGATGCAGGTGTCGGGGACGTACTGGGCGGTCGACGAGTCACCGTCATCGGGCGTGTAGTCGGTAAGGTCTTGTTGCGTCATATGTGCAGAGGTGAGGCGGCAGTGTCAGTTCGCGTACCGCTCGTACACGTCGTATGCGTCGACCGCATCAGCACCAAGGGCGTCCTTGAGTGCGGCATAGAAGGCCTCGCGATCACCCGTCTCACCGCCGGGGAGTGAAAATTCTATGGCACTGTCAGCGGTGACGTGGACAGTGTCGATCCGAGCCTCGTTGTCGGCAAGTGCGGTCAGGAGTTCCGAGACATCAAGATGGAAGTCGTCCGTGCCCCGGATCTCGTCTTCAGGCAGGTCGCTAGCCACGTTGATGCGATCGTTGAGTCGTCCGATCTCGAAGCCGTCTCGCTCGTACTCGACGCGAACGTAGAGGCGAGGCTGCTGACCGGCCTTCGAGCGGGTGACGGTCTGGTTCTTCAGCGCCCGCCAGCAGAGCGTGTCGAGTCGCTCTACGTCAGTTTCGGTGAGGCGGGTGTCTGCGGCGGCGTTGTCATTGATACGACCGCCGAACCCGATGACGCCGTAGCTGATTCGATTGTCCGTGGCAAACGTGCCCTGATCCTTCTTTCCGTCCTCCTCATTGTCGTCCTCATTAGCGATGACGGTGGCGAGTTGCTTGGACTCGGTGTTACGGGCGACCTCGTGGTAGCTACGGCCGTGATTGAACTGTACCGGCCCCTCGAACTGGTCGGGGAGGTCGTTGGCCAGCTCCGTGTCGAGCGAGATGGTGGCCCCAAAGTAGCGTACGTCGGCAGCGGTCTTAACGAAGGCCTTGAGGAGTTCCTCGGGTTCCGCATCTTCGGTGCTGACGCCCATTTCCTGTTCGACGGCGTCGTACATCTCTTTGCGGGTCAGCACGTCGTCATTGGGGTTGGCGATTAGCACGACGTGGCCGTCCTCCACGAGCTGGTCGCGGAGGTACCGCTTGAGCCGGACATCGGTGACGACGCACTGTCCAGTGACAGGGTCGATACGGGGCTCGTTGTCGGCAGTGAGCGGGTCACCGTTGGGGTTGGTATCCTTGGCGTCGATGACGAAGGCGATTTCGGACCGGTTCCGGATCGTATCGTCAGTGTTCTCTGTCATTGTTGATAATGTGTCTGGTTGATCGGAGGGGTCAGTCGTCAGTCTGTGCCTCGACTGTTGCCGCCTCGTCCTCGTCCTCCTCGTCGTCGAGTGTAGTGTCGTTCTTCCCGTAAGTGAGGCCGAGGCCGTAGTGCATCCGGAGGTCGTCGGTCGAGATTGACCACTCGCCCGGGGTCCGTTGGTTCAGAATGTCGTTTAGCCGCGTGGTGTAGCGGTCGTTCATCAGCATCCCCGCATTCTCGTTGTCGTCGGAGTAGTGCGCGTTCTTTTCCAGCACCTTCGCGAGAGTGGTGGAGATCCTGCGCCGCGTCATCGCGTCGATGGGGTGCTGACGGATGACGGTTCGGGAGATGCCGTTACGACTTTGATACGCGGCCACGCGACCGACAAGTGCACCGAGGAGGAACGCTGCACGACGTTCTTCGTCTTCGGCGAGAGCGGAGTGGCTATCGATGAACTGTTCGAGTCGGTCGTCTCTGTCGCTGAAGTCGGTCGTATCGCTCATGGTTTCAGTGCTTGCTGGGATGGTTCGTGGGTCGTCTGACGACGCATCGCCGAGGATGCCCGCGCGGGCGAGCGCCTGCATCTGGACGTACTGACGAGTGAGCAGCGACTCCGGCAGTTCGTTGCCGTCTTTGAACGCGCTGCGCTGTTTGGTGATCAGGCGGGGGACGTACTGTGCGAGGAGCCAGTCCGTATCCATCTGACCGTCGGACGCGAGGGCGGTACTCGTCGCCTCGGCGCGGAGGTCGGTCGTGCCGTGGTCGTCCCTGTCCTCGTCTGTACTCTGGTGGCGGAAGGTGCTCTGAAAGTACCCGCCAGTAAGGACGCCGGTGACGACCGGTGCGTTCGTCCGCAGGTACTTGCTGCCCTGTTCGTCGTCTCCGTCGTCAGTCAGCCGGCCGTACGGTGGTGAGGGGAAAAGAGGCGAACTGTCACCGTCCGGTGCGATGAGGCCGTCTCTTAGCACGTTGGTGTGTGCTCGCTGAATGGCGCGAATCCGATCTGCGTCGACAGACTGTTCTTCCTCAATGAACTTCCGCTTGTTCCCCGGCGTGTAGGCCGCCGCGTAGTGGATCTGGAGATCGTCGTGCAGCGGATTGACTGGATCGGTGGTAGCGTCTTCGATGACCCTGACGGCCGCCCCACTATTGTCGGCCGCCTCCATCGCCAGTTCGTACAACGCCACCGCCTGTTCGACCGTCGGCTTCGAGACGTACGGGACGTAGTACGCCGCCGTGTTCTCGCCGAGAATCTGGATGAAATTCTCCAGCAACGGTGCGCCCGACGTCACGGCGAACGCCGCCTCGGCGGTGAGTGGGCGCTGCCGCCAGCTCTCGTCCACCACGAGATTGGGGAACTTCTCGGCCATCTTCCCCTTGTACCGCTGTAGCGGGGAGTCACTCAACCCGAACACCTCATCGGTGTTCCCGGTGATGAGGCCCCGACCGTCGCCGGACGCGTCGTCGGCGGCCGAGTACGAGCGCATCCGCTTTTCCACCCACCTGTAGAGCATCGCCTCGTTTAGGACCTCCACCTCGCCCGGGTAGACGTAGCCGTCCCTGCCGGGAAGCTTCAGGCGCACGGAGAGGACACCGTTGAACTCGTCTCCAAATGTCTCGCGGATGGCGTCCACGACATCGTCTTCAATAATGTCCATTAGGTCATCGTCCTCTCCGACTTCTCTGAGGGCATTAAGAATCCATCCGTCGTCGTGGTCCTCGGATACATCGGCGACAGAGTCGGACGCCGCCCAGCGGTCGAACAGTTGTCTGACGTACTTCACACAGTCCTCGGACGACTTCGACACATCGTGTGCCAAGGACATATTGTGACCGGCCGCTCGACTACCCTGACGGCTGAACCCGACTCGGAGCATCTTCTCGCGGTCAAGCGGTTCGGTGACAAATGGGGACACATCATCGTCCGGCCGCCCATCCAGCTCGCCGGCCTTGCCGAAGATCGGACTGTCACCAGTAAGATCGACGAGGACGCTGAACAGGCCGACCTCCTGCTCGTAGTACCCGGTACGAGACTCGTGGGTCATTCGCTCAACATACTGGTCGTCGATAGGCACGTCGTACTGCTTCACCGTGTTCAGCGCGTGGAGCTTCCCATATAGGTACGCGACATCGTATAGCGAGGCCATGGGACGGTCGAGGAGTACCTCTTCGATATCGTCTCCATCTTCGTCGGCGTTGAGTGTGATTTCACTCATTGTTCTCCTGTTGCCTATTGAGGAAGCCGAAGCCGAGCGGCGTCCGTCGACCGATGCCGACGTCCAAGGCGAGATTAAGATGCCGGCGGTGGTGGTCGTCGCGCACACGATACGGGAACCGCCACTTTGACACCAGCACCGTCCACTCCGTACCCCCCGAAAGCTGGACGTCGAGCCAGAACTTCTTGATCATCTCGTATGACTCGAAGAGCGGTGCGTCAACCTCTGCTGGCCCCGGGTCATTATCGGGCATAAACCGGTCGTGGTTCCGCTGGAGCTGCGTCTCCACATGGTCGAAGAACGGCTCCATTCCGTGTTCCGGTCGCCAGAACGTCTCGTCGTCGTGTTCGTTGGGGTCGTCGAGGTACTGCGGCGGCGTGACGGCGTACACGCCGGTCGCAGTTTCGAGAACGCCCTCGGTGCCGGGTGGACCGACATCGGGATCGAGTGGTCGCGTGTCTGTAACTTGGAACGGCATTGATCCTGCGTGTACCTCAGGGTTCTCGAGGAGATCGGCAACGATGTGTGCTAACTGGTCTTCGCGGGGGGCGGCGACGAGCAAGTGACGCTCGTCACCCTCCTCCAGATCGCCCCACGGGAACGGGTTCGAGAATGAAAACCCCGGCGTCTCAGCGCCATGTTCGTCGTACGGCGTGTCACGGAGGGCGTCCCAGATCCGTGCCCGGAGCCGGCCGTGGTACTCCGAGTCGTAGGACGCGTCCATCTCTGCCTCTAAGTCAATTAGCACCCTCATCACATCACTCCCGCTACGACAGCGCCGCTGGGATGGTCGATGCCGTACTCCTCCGCTCGCCACGGCGGGATCCGTATCAGAAACCCGGTTCCAGTTTCGATTGTTCCTGTTGTCCCCAGCTCTCCGACATCGGGGGCAAGACTGGTGAGTTTGTCAACGTGGAACGGCATCTCGCCGATGTTGAGCTCTCGATCAGCCATCAGATCTTCAGCAACCTCCAGGAGAAAGGCTTCCTGAGGTGCGGCAACGAGTAGCGTCTTCTCGTCGTGGTATTGTTCGTATTCTGCATGTTTGAGGGCTCTCCATATTCCGCCTCGGAGTTTATGATGATACGTATGATCGTATGCAGTGTCTGCCTTGGCTCTGAGCCTGGCTAACAACCGCATGTAGGTTTCTCACCCATCATGACAATCACACTAACCTCTCGTCCCGGCTGCATAATAAATGTTCAGCGCGATTTTCTTGTAGGCGGATTCACGGCTGACTGTAACGGCAAGTCGACTTCAGCGGTTCATCTCGTCGCGAGACGCCAGTGTGAGCGGGCCCTGCCGGACGGTCCCTTGGAATGACCGTCGACGCGCGAAATCGATAGACGGGGCAGAGACGCGTTGCTCTCGGTGTCGGATCACACGCGCGATGAGCGGGTCCGAAAACTCGGGTCCAATCGCCGCGACCGACGGCATCAGACTGCCGGTGGGCACCGCGCGATTATGTCAATGGTGTGGTTAAGCGACCGTCAGGCTGTATCTGTTGATACCCATGAGCCGTATTCGCCAGTATTGTCCTCATTGTTGTTGTCGCCTCGATCAAGTGGCTCTCTCGTTTCCGGTTCGAGTTTGTTTCCGTCGAGTTTCACGTAATCCGCGTCTTCGGGATCTGATAAAGACTCCCAGTAGTACACGTGTCGATGTCCGTTCGGTCGAGACGGACACTCCGCGTGTGCTACCTGCTTTGTCTTTCGGCCCTCTCCTCGAGTCAGCTTACGAACGACCTCGCCGAAATACTCCTCCGAACGGTCTGGATTCAGTTCGGCGGCGAGTCCCGCTACTTCGCGTGCCGTCGGATATCGTCGTTCGCGGTATGTCCCCGACGCGGCGTCGCCAGATTCGCTGTCGCTCCGCCGCCGAGGGGGGACATACTTCTTCACAGTTGGTGGTGGTGTACGGAGATCGAGATTGAACATCGATTCGGCATCCTCAATCGGAAGCTCGTCGAAAGGCGTCGAAAGGAGCCATACCGCCGCCAAGACTGTATCCTCGGTGACCTCACTTTGCTCCTTACGGTCTTCCCACGGCCGATGCTCCCTAGGATCAAACCCGTCTTCGTATTCACGGCGCGCCCGTCGACGCCATTTGCCCATATCAAAATTTTTCTGAACCTCATTCATGGTGTTCTGTAAGTACCGCTCACTACGTGTGAGCCATTTCCGACGGTTACCGGTCTTGTCCCACTCGTGTTCTAAGCAGAAGTGCTTGAATACGGCGAGGGCGTTGCGCCGAGCTTCGTCTTCGTCGTCACCACGATTGAGGAATGCCCCGTATAGCATACCCAGCGCGTCAAGCTCGTATTTACTGCGGTCAAGACTGTTCCTGTCGTTAGAGCGTCGCCGGTCGAAATGGCCGGATCCCCCCTTGAGGATATCCAGCAGAGATTCGTTCATCGCCTTTCCAGCATACTTCGGGAGGAACTCATCACACAGCCACTCGGTTTCCCGCTCAGCCCGCACTTCGTCGGGGTTCTCGATAGCGTCCGTCGGCGCGTTCGATTTCGTCCCTGAGGTGGCACTTGACTCCTCGCACAGTTCGCAGATGCCGGTGAGAGTCGTATCCTCAAGCAGGTGTATCGGTCGGTCCTCAAGTTCATATCTGTCGACGCCGTCGCCTGGACAGTTGTCCTTGCTTCCGTCGCAGGCGACGGAGTGATTTAATGTCGAACCGGGACCGAGCGCGGGAACACCGCCGTATTTGACCTCCCCCCAAGGTCCGGTTGTATCACAGATTCCCTCGTCATCCTCAATGGAGTAGTACAGGTGGACCCCGCCATGCGGGGTGTTCGTCGTAAACGTCTCCGGCAGGTTCTGGAGTTGCTTCGGTAGCTTTTCCCAGTCATCGATATCGATGATGAGGAGATTCCGTCCCGCATGAACGGCGTAGTTCCCCTCATATGCCTGAGGAATATCGTGCGTCTCGGGATCGGTGTGGTTCGTGAATCCGCGCGGTGTCGTCTTTCGCCCGTCGACAAAAGGGATACACCGTTCATCCGTCAGACCGGCTTCCCGTAGCCGTTTCCCGAGTATAGACCGGGCTGAGGCTGGCGATGTGTTCTCCTTCGATGCGTGCCTGTCGGTGGAGTTAGTATCCTGTAGCTCGTAGTTTGTCATGTTGGGTCACCCCTTCTGGTGTCCTACGATGACCTTTCGCTGGCTGTGCATCCACGCCCAACCGGGGACTGTTTCCCACTCCACTCCCCGCAATCCTGTTCCGAGTCCTATGTTCAGTCAGCGCCGTCGCTGAGTTGCTTTGCCGCCGTCTCGAGGAACTGATTCCACGTTACGCCGAGCGACTGCTTCGTCTCGCGAGCCTGCTGAATCGCGTCTTCATGCGCGGGGATTTCCGCGTAACCTTTCGGGCGCGGCATCACCGATCACTATGTCCCGATAAGGTTTCAATTATATGCTAAACGTAAGGGGCTGTTCGTAGCACGCGCCCAATCACCGCCAGCCTGAGACGGCGTCTCTCAAGTCCCAGCCGCCCCCGGTCCTGACTTCCGAGAGACGGCGCGTGCTTGGCCGCGGCGCGAAGTCGATGGGTGTCCGCCTGTGTTCGATCAGCCCGGTTATGAATCCGAGAGATGCCCGCGTCTCTGCCGTCTGGAGGATGCGTCGTCTGGCAGTGGGCAACTGTCTCGTCGGGGTGGATTCGGCGGCAAGGAGCCGTATGAGGCTTACCGATGTCGACCTGTTTCCGGGGTTAATCATTTGTTACTCCGTACCAATGAATAGTCACGCTCTGAGGTGGTCAATATGAACCAGCGGAAAACGTTCGACGGCGAAAACGCGATACGACGATTGCTGAGGCACGCGTACAAACTCGAGATCGAGACGATTGACGATGAGGAGATAGCGACGCGGTATCACAAGCAGGCGGTTGCCGACCTCGACACGCTGGCCGAGGAGATCGACGTCATCGCCAAGCGGTTCGGCGAGACGTACGACGCGGACATCGAGTTTACCGTTGACATCGACGTCGGCGAGTTCGTGAAGGTCGACAATGGGTCGTGAGTCGCTTCAGGCATTGCTCGAACAGTACGAGGAGGATTTTCGGTACATAGCGAACGCCGATGACATCCCAGCCTGGGCGCGGGAAAAGTTCGGCCGTCGACCGCTCAATAAACTGGAGGAACTGCGCATGGAAGCCGGAGGATCGGCATCCTCAACAGACGGAGCATAGGGGTTGCTCGTATCTCACCACATCAATCCAGTGGGCGACCACGAATCAAGCTCGTTGAAACGCAGAGCCTCGTCTTGGTCGAATTTACTCAATAGTTGATTCAAACAGCACGGTGGAAACGGCAGAAGCAGATTCGTTAGTCATCGGCGGAAGTCCCGAACCGGCGATATCCCTCCCTGACGTCGCTGTCAACTAGTTGCAGATACTTCATCGTCATTTCGAGCTTTGCGTGTCCGAGGTGTTTCTGAACCGTGCGAACGTCAATTCCTGATTTGAGTGCTTGAACTCCATGACCGTGTCTCAAGGTGTGAGCAGTGATGCGGTATCGCTTTTGACCTGCATTGTCTGTGTACATTACCTCCTGAATGTCGGCGTTCTCGGCCGCCTGCCGGACGATTTTCCGATTGACCGTCTTCGGGGACATCTGGTCGGAGCGCTCGGTAACAAAAAGATACGGCGAGTCTTCAGCCGGCATGTACGAGGACCGGTATCCGCCGTCGATCCATTGTTCCATGAGAAGATCGAGCGACGGCTGATAATAGACGGTCCGCCATTCTTTGGTCTTGTTCGACCAGACGTCGATTGACCGAGCCTCACGGTCAATGTCTTCGATTTCGATTTCAACCAGCTCGCTTTTACGAACTCCCGTTTGCCAAAGTAACCGAATAATTAGTTCATTCCGAAGCGTAGGCGTAGGGACGTTCTCGCACATCAGTTCTTTCTCTTCTGGAGTGATGTAGACCAACTCTGCGTGGTCGTGCTTTTTTGTTCCTTTCTGAACGTAATCACTCCGTTTCAGGTCCTCCACGGGGCTTTGTTCAATGGCTCCGAGCTTATCGCTCAGAAACTGATAGAATCCACGAACGGATTCAAACCGGTTAGCAACCGTATTCGGCGCGTAGCCCTCGTTATTCATCTGGATAAAGTATTGTTCGAGTTCGAGGGGTTCGATGTTGCATATGTCGTAGTCATTCTCATTGAGCCACTGCTCGAACTGGCGCATATTACTCGTGAACGTCTTATGCGTCTCGTCAGATTTCAGTCCGGCAATACGGTCAAGGTATGTTTCAATGAGGTCGTGCATCATTTTCACCCCTGCTTGTAGTAACGGTCTGTCTCTCCACCGTCGTATGCCTCAGCCCAACCCGGAACCTCGTCGGCTAATTCGATTGTGTGGACCTGATGGGTGTCATTTTGGAGTTGTTCGAGTGCCTGTTCGATACGGAATTTCTCTTCGTTGAGCGTATTAGCCAGACTCTCGGCGGTACCATCGTGTGTAACTGGTTGTCCAGGCGGCTTTGACCCGGATTTCTGAGTTAGCTTTTCGTATTCGATGATGTCGTCTTTGGCTGGAAGAAGCTCGAAGACCTCACTCGCGAGCTGCTTGATACCTGGGTCGTTGCGAACTTCTCGTTCGACCATCGATAGGCGACCGTCGAAGTCGTCCATCCGACTCTCGATCCGGTTCAGGCCTTCAGTGATTTGTGACAGTTGCCGAGTGAGGTCTTCTGGCATTCCACCGTCGCCGACGGTCGGCTGGTCGGTAATTTCCTTTTCGACTGAGCGACGGATCAGTTGCGAGAGGCTACGGAATTCGTCGGATTCATCATTCAGATACGTCTCCCATCGAGCTTTCTGTTCCTCGGTGACGACGAGGTTGATCTGTGGCTTTCGCTCGCTCATTGGAAACCACGCTGGAATGATCACGTGTCTAACTACATAATAGTTATTGACTTTGCAGTCCACAACGAGTTCATCTCGGATTGAACTCGCCACGCGCACCCGCGGCCCATTTCCTCGAGGATTTAAGCGGTGACGCGGTACCGAGTCCATGAGCGACGATTGGGTGAGCCTCTTTTCGGGCGGCAAAGACTCGTCGTGGGCGCTGTATCGGGCCCTCGAGCGCGGGCTCGACGTCTCGCGGCTGGTGACGGTCCATCCGGCGGGCGACTCGTACATGTACCACACGCCGGCGACGGAACTGGCACCACTGGCGGCCGAGAGCATCGGGATAGACCTCGTCGAGGTCGAGCCGGGCGACTTCGGCGCGGACGACGTCGACGACGCCGGCGCACAGGGTGATGCCGAGCTAGAGCCGCTCGAACGAGCCGTCGAGGCGATCGCGTCCACCGCGGACGTGTCGCTGGCGGGCGTCACCGCAGGTGCCGTCGAAAGCGAGTTCCAGACGAGCCGCATTCGCACGATGTGTGACCGTCTCGGCGTCGACCTGTTCGCGCCGCTGTGGGGCGAAGACCCGGTCGAACTCGCCGAGTCCATGCTCGCCGCCGGCTTCGAGATCCGGATCGTACAGGTCGCCGCCCACGGCCTCGACGAGTCGTGGCTCGGCCGCCGATACGACGAGGACGCACTCGACGCGCTGATCGAACGTCGTGACGCGTACGGCGTCCACCCGCTGGGCGAGGGCGGCGAGTTCGAGACCTACGTGGTCGACGGCCCGCACATGGATCGGCGCATCGAGCTCACCACGGAGCCCGTGTGGGAAGGCGACCGCGGCCACCTCGTGGTGAACGACGCGACGCTCGTGTGAGGCGGGTGTCGGCTGCGTCGCCCGACGCCGCGTATGTCATCTTTTATCAGGTCTCGACCGAATCGACGTGTATGGAGTTCGACCGATACTGTGAGGCGGTCGCCGAACGCGGGGAATCTGCCGGGTTCGAAGCGCTCGAACGCGCCGACCCGTTCGAACGGGCGTGGCACACGAGCGACGACGACCCGACCGTCGGTGAGGTGTCGCTCTTCACCGCCGTGGTCGACGCCCGGGAGCACGGCCCGGACGACGTCGTGGAGACGGCCGACGAGTTTCGTCGCGTCGTCACGACCAACACACACCCCGACGACGGTGCGACGCCGATCGGGTACGTGGTGTTCGTCGTCCCAGACCCGTCGTCGGACGTCGTCGACGCGGCCACGTCGTACACGGTCGCGGAGCGTCGGACGAGCGTCTTTCCGCTGGTGTACGACGCGGCGAGCGAGACGCTACACACGCACCCGGTACCACGGCTGAAGGGGCGCGGGATCTATCGCCGGCAGATCGACGACGCGGCGCGACTCCTCGAGCCGTCGAGCGACGAGGAGTGATCTCCGTGCACGCGACCGCTCAGGGCCAGTTTCCGCCCGCCTCGTAGGCCTCGACGACGCGCGTGAGTCCGACGATGTACGCGGCCGTTCGGAGGTTGGGCAGCGACGCCGAGTCGTACGTCTCGACGAGCGTGTCGAACGCCTCGGTGACGATCCGTTCGAGGGTCTCGACCACGCGGTCTTCGGTCCACGCGAAACGCTGCCGGTTCTGGACCCACTCGAAGTACGAGACGGTCACGCCACCGGCGTTGGCGAGGATGTCGGGGACGACAACGACGTCTCGCTCGGTGAGCACGTCGTCGGCACCCGGAGTGAGGGGACCGTTCGCGGCCTCGACGATCACGTCGGCGTCGACCTCGGGGGCGAGGTCCGCGTCGATGGCGTTCTCGAGCGCCGCCGGCACGAGCAGGTCGACGTCCGCGGTCAACAACGTCTCGTTCGTGATCGTGTCCGTGTCGGGATAGCCGACGACGCTCCCCGTTTCGGCTTTGTGGTCCGTGACGGCGCTCGTGTCGAGGCCGTCTGGGTCGTAGATACCGCCGCTCGAGTCAGAGACGGCGACGACCGTCATGCCGAGGTCGTCGACGAGTCGCGCCGCGGTAGCGCCCGCGTTGCCGTACCCCTGAACCGCGACCGTCGCCCCGTCGACGTCGCGGTCGAGCCACTCGAACGCCTCGCGCGCCGCGAGCATCGTTGACCGGCCGGTCGCCTCGACGCGGCCCGCACTCCCGCCCGAGCCGGGAGCCTTCCCCGTGATCACGCCCGGGGCGGTCGTGTTCTCGAGCGTCTCGTAGGTGTCTTTGATCCAGTTCATCTCGCGCTGGCCGGTGTTCACGTCCGGTGCCGGTACGTCCCGGTCGGGGCCGATGAGCGGACGGAGTTCGGTCGCGAACGCCCGCGTCACGCGCTCGATTTCGGCGGCCGAGTAGTCGGCGGGGTCGATCGCGATGCCGCCTTTTCCGCCGCCGTACGGAACGTCGACGACCGCACACTTGTACACCATCCACCCGGAGAGCGCCTTCACCTCGTCGCGGGTGACGTTCGGGTGATACCGAATCCCGCCTTTGTACGGGCCGCGGTCACCGTTGAACTGCGCCCGGTACGCGCGGACGGTCTCGAGCGTGCCGTCGTCGCGTTCGAACGTCAGGTTCGTCTCGAGCATCCGTTCCGGGGACTTCAGTCGCTCGAGCACCCCGTCGTCGACGTCGAGGTGCGTGGCCGCGTCGTCGATCTGTTCTCTGAGGCTCTCGTACGGATTCGTCTCCCCACTCATACCGAACGGTCTTTGTCCCCTGAGTTAATGCTGGCGCATCCGGAGCGGCAGACGCGAACGGGCCGACACGCCTATGTGGTCGCCGGGAGTGAGCCGTCGTGTGACGGGACGTTACTACGAGGAGTTCACCGTCGGTGAGACGATCGAACACGCGCGTCGTCGGACGGTGAGCGAGGCCGACAATCAGCGCTTCTGTGACGCGACGATGAACCAGCAGCCGCTCCACCTCGACGCGGCGTTCGCCGCCGAGACACAGTTCGGCGAGCGGCTCGTCAACGGGCTCTACACGCTGTCTCTCGCGGTCGGACTCTCGATCCCGGAGACGACCGACGGGACTATCGTCGCGAACCTGGGATACGACGAGGTAGAACACCCCGCCCCCGTCTACCACGGGGACACGATCCGCGCGGAGTCGACCGTGGTAGACAAACGCGAGACGAGCGACGGAGAGCGCGGCGTGGTCACGATGCGCGTCGAGGCGTTCACACTCGTCGACGACGGCGACGACGAGCTCGTCTGTTCGTTCACGCGAACGGCGCTCTCGATGAAGCGGCCCGACGACGCGACGGACCGATCCGACTAGTCGCCGTCCACCAACAGCTCGAGGTACGACGTGGTGACCTGGTCGTCGACGTCGAGGTCGAGTCGTGCGAGCGTCTGGACGGCAGCCGCCCGCGTCTCGTCGATCGCGTCTGCGTCTTCGACGGCGCGTTCGATCTCGACGAACTCCCCCACGTCGGAGACGACGTCGAGGGTGAGGGTGAAACCGTCGAGCGTCCAGTACTCGCGCTGCTTCTCGACGGTGGCGGCTGGCTCGAACCCCAAGCGGTCGAGGACGTCGGCGAGCTCGTCGGCGTCGGCAACCGCGGTCTCGTGTTCCACGCGGGTTTTCGACGCGGTGTCGAGACGTGGTCCCTTGTACGTGAGCCGCGTCGACGCGTCGGCCGACTCCGCCGGGGACGCCGTCTCGTGTCGGATCCGAAGCGCTTCGTCCGTCTCGGCGAACGCTCGATGCGGCGCGTCGTAGTACACGTCGCGCTGTCGCCGACGACCTCGTCGGTCGGCACCGGCGTCTACCAGTCGCTCGCGGGTACGGTCGACAGACGCCGGGACTTTGATCTCGACCTCGTACACGTTTGATCACACGCCGGGACCCGGCAAAAGCCCACCGGCGCGGCTTCGAACCGAACCGTGCGCCTTAAGAGTACAACGAGTGATGTTCGGCTATGAGCGACCAGGAGCAGGCCGAGACGGCCGCAGATGCCGAAGATGCCGACGTCGAGGCGACCGACGAAGAGCCGGAGACGGCGGGGCTCGGCGACGGCGACTTCGTGCGGCTCGCGTACACGATCCGGACGGCCGACGACGGCGAGGTCATCGACACCACGGACGAAGAGACCGCCGAGGAGGCCGCGATCGACACCGACGAGTACGAGTTCGAGCCGCGGATCGTCACGCTCGGCGCCGGGCACGTCTTCCCCTCCGTCGAATCCGCACTCGAGGGCGAGGAGCCGGGCGACGCCGGCACCGTCGACGTGCCAGCGACCGACGCCTTCGGTGAGTACGACCCGGAGGAGGTCGAGACGGTCACGGCCGACAAGATCGACGACGACGACAAGTATCCCGGTGCACAGGTGCAGATCGACGGCCGACAGGGCCGTCTCGAGACGATCATCGGCGGGCGCGCACGGGTCGACTTCAACCATCCCCTGGCGGGCGAAGACCTCGAGTACGAGTACGAGGTGCTCGACGTCATCGACGACCGCGAAGAGCAGGCGGCCGGCATGCTCAGCGTCTACTTACAGGAGACGCCAGACGTCCGCATCGAGAGCGTCACCGAGACCGAAGAGACGGTCACCGAAGACGACGACGGCGAAGAGACGACCGAGACCGAGGCGGTCGAAAAGGACGTGCTCTACGTCACCGCGACCCAGGCGATGCAGATGAACCAGCAGTGGATGTTCCAAAAACAGCAGATCGCACAGGACCTCATGGGTCGTCTCGACCTCGACCGCGTCGTCGTCGAGGAGGTCATCGAAGGCGGTGGCATGGGTGGTCTCGGCGGCATGATGGGCGGGATGGGCGGTGCCGGCGACATCGAGGACGCACTCGAAGACATCGACGTCGACGCCGACGAGATCGCCGCAGAACTCGACGAAGAGTAGCCGCCCCGTCCGGCGGGACGACCGGCCGAGTCGGTGTCCCCCGACGCACCTTCGGTCATCACCTCACCGCAACCGATGGAGTTCGAACGCGCTCACGAAGACCTCCTCGTCGCTACGATCGGTGCCGCAGCGACCGTCCTCCTCGCGCTCGTCTCGCGCGGCGTGGCGGCGGTGACGGTCGGAACTATCGGATCGCTCGCGCCACTCGGCGTGTACGCCGCGTATCGCTTCTCGCGCAAGGGTGGCCCGTACGGCAGCCTCGACACCGCGCGGAACTGGGCCATCCTCACGGGGGCCGTGGGTGGGATCGTACTGCTCCTCGGAGCGGCGTGACCACGACAGTCGCACGGGACCGTCAGCACCCGACTCAGGCGATGTCGCGGCTGGTGTCGACGACGACAGCGTCGGTGAGTGCGAGTTTGATCGGCGCATCCAGCGCGCCGATCCCCCGTGCTTTCGGCACGACGAGTCGGTTCTCGACGGCTACGTCCGTGACCGTCGTCTCGAGTCGAACGACGACGTCGGCGACCTGCTCGGTGAGCAGTCGACACCGCGACCGCGCCCCACCGGCCGTGAGCGCGTGGATCAGCCCGACGCCGTCGGCTTCGACGACTGCGTCGGAGAGGCTGGCGAGCAGCGACCGGTACCGCGAGGGCGTCACCGCCTCCAACGGACCGGCGGAGTCGATCACCACCGCCCCACCGCGTGGGATCGACTGAATCCCCCGCCGAGTGCTCGCGATCACGTCGTCCCGCTCGGTCGTCTCGAGGATCTGCGTCGGCGTCGCCTCATCTGTCGTCGGTTCCTCGAGCCATCGAGCGACCGAGTCGGCGGTCCGGACCGTCGTCAGGTACTGCGTCTCGTGAACGGCGGCGAACGCGTGGACGAACAGCTCCGACTGGCTCGCTGGGTCGGCCGTCAGCGCCACCACACATCCGGTCGGAACGCCACCGTCGAGTTCACGATCGAGCGCCGGAACCCCCGTCGACCGTCGGTCCGCCGGGACCGACCCCGCTCGGGTTTCACGACTCGGTGGTCGCGTCGAGCGAGCGGCACCGGCTCCGGCTCGTCGGTGTCGCCGAACGGGGCGCTCACGGCCACCGCCGCTCACGCGACGCGCCATCGATCACCTCCGTACGCTGCACACAGTCGGCGAGCGACGACGTCGTACGCCGACTGGACGGACCGAGTCGACAACGGCGTCGGCGGCCTCGAGGGGACGGCTCCGAGCACGGGGCAGCCGAAGAGCGACCCGACCGCGTCGGGCACAGCGTCGGCTCGAGCGACGATAGTCCCGACGGGCGGACAGTCCAGCCGGCGGGCGAACGCCGCCGTCTTCGCCGTGTCGTACAGCGCGGCCCTCCGGAGCGGTGTCACGAGCACGCAGCCGTCTGCCACCCGAAGCGGAGCCGCGGCGTCCGGAGAGACGCCGGCTGGACAGTCGACGAGCAGCGGTGACGACGGCGCGACCAACGTCTCGAGGGTCTCGAACGTGTGAGTCAGATCGACGTCGGTCCCCGGGTCGGGGGCGTCGAGAATCGTCGGCGACGGGTGTTCAGCGGGAGCGAACTCACCGGCTGTGAGAACGTCAAGCACGCTCGGCGCGTTCTGTGCGGGAGCCGACGGCGAGTGCGTCCGTTCGTCGACGGCCGCTCGCGTGCCGGTCGTCTGCCGCGTTGACGTCGCGACCCGGCCTGCGGTCTCGCTCGCCGCTGTCGTCAGGTTTGGCAGGTCCCAGTCGGCGTCGGCGGCGACGACCGACGCACCGCGCCTCGCGAGTGCACGAGCGAGCCCGACCGTGGTGGTCGTCTTCCCGCTTCCTCCCTTGCCTCCGGCGACGGCTAGCACGGGGCATCTGCGGCGTCTCCGTACATAAGGCGTCGGTGACGCGAGACGGTGAGAACGACTCAGTCCTGACAGCAGCCGCCTGCCTCCCCGCCGAAGTCGACGGCGAGCGGTACGGAGATGGCCTCGTTGACGGCCTCGAGCGTCTCTGAGAGCGCGTCCTGTGCGTCGAGGAACTCGCGCATGACGGGCATCGAGTGGAGCGCTTCTTGTGCGTTCTGGACGCGGTGTAGGTCCGACTGGGTGGCGTCTCCAGTCTGGCGGGCCTGCATGAACTCGGCACGGAGCTGTTCGAACTCGTCGATCTTCGCCTGGACGGCCGTGTCGCGCTGGACCGCCTCTCGCGCCTCCTCAAATCGCTCGTACTCGGCCGTCTGAGCGATCTGTTCGCCGAGCTCTCGTCCGCACTCCTCTAACGGGGCAACTTCGACGCTCATAAACATAGTTACGAGCCGAAGCGTTTCAACCTGCCGGAGAGGACCGATCCAGCGCGGACGGTCAGCGCCCGCCCGCGGCGGAGTCGAGTCGCTCTCCGTACGTGCGAGCGGGATCGACCGGCTGGCCCTCGTCGGTCGCGGGCGCGACGTAGTCGATGAACGCCTCCACGTCGGGTTCGCGGACCCGCACATCGACGTGAATGTCGCCGAGCGCGTCCGGCTCACCCACGGCGAAGTTGACGACCCCCTCGAACGCCGCCTGCTTTTTGAGATCGAAGTCGAACCCCGGTTCTGTCGCGTTCTGTGTGAACACGCGACGAGCGGTGTCCAGGATCTCCTGGTCGTAGAGCACGTCGGAGAAGGCGTCGAGCGTGTGCGTCGTCGCCACCAGCCGGCCGTCCTCGTGGACGGGCTCGGCGTCGGGGAAGACGTTTCGAACCGCATCGACGACGCGGTCGGTCACCTCCGTGTCGTTCACCGGCGTCTCGATCCGGACGTCGACGCTGTATATCACGGGGAACCACCGTCGGTTGACTCCGTGCGGTCGGCCTCGGCTGCCGGTGTGTCGGCGTTGAGGACCGCACGAACGCGGTCGCGGAACGACGCGAGCGACCCCGTATTGTCGACCGTGACGTCGGCGCGTGCCATCGTCTCGTCGAGCCCGAGGTCGATCTCGCGGGCGTCGCGCTCGCGGAGCGCCGCGAGGTCGGCGTCGGAGTCGTCGCGACCGCGGTCGCCGAGACGCTCGGCCCGTACCTCGAAGGGGGCACGGACGGCGAGCAGGGTGAACGACTCACCGAACGCCTCGCGGAACGTCTCGAGTTCGACCGTCGACCGGAGGCCGTCGACCACGACGACGTCTTGGTCGCTTTCGCGGACCGCCTCGCGGACCCGCGGCAACGTCCGAGCCGCGATCGCGTCTGCACCCTCCTCCTCGCGGAGCGCGCCCGCGATTCGGCCGTGGTGTTCGGCCGGGTCAAGGCCGCGCTCCCGGCACGCCTCGCGGATCACGTCGCCCATCACGACGACTGGCACGCCGGCTGCCTCGGCGACGGCGGCCGCCTCGCCTTTCCCGCTTCCTGGCAGTCCCACGGTGCCGATGACTCTCATCGCCGAGTGATACTGGCGTCGGAGCCTTAGACCTGCTGTTGTGTGGCCGCCTCGGCGTGAACCACGAGCGTTTTTATCGGTCCACCCGGAACTAATCGTGAGGGCACGTAGCTCAGCCAGGATAGAGCGTCGGACTTCTAATCCGATGGTCGTGGGTTCGAATCCCATCGTGCTCGTTCCTCACTGCGTTCGTCACTCGCACGATGTACCCTCGCTCGCGTCGCTCGCGAGGATCCCATCGTGCTCGTCCACCGTTCGTTCGTCACGCGCACGACGTACTCTCGCTCGCGTCGCTCGCGAGGATCCCATCGTGCTCGTCCACCGTTCGTTCGTCACGCGCACGACGTACCCCCGATCGCGAAGCCCCCCGCTGTGGCGACCGACGGCACAGCCGCACGACCGAAGCTTTCAACGGCACTTGGCGCGGTGTGTATCACACGGTCGATTGATGATCAGTACACCCCACGCCCGCGGAGGGCGGCTACAGTAGCGTTCACGCCGGTGTCCACGAATCGATCTCACAGCGTGAGCGGGAGGCAGCCGGGATGGCGTCGTAGAAAACCGGCTGCACGCGTTTTCACAACCGCCACGCGATGACACGGGTGACGGACACGCGGTGGTCGGGTACAGACCCGAAGCTGCTCTCGGTCCTCGTCGCCAACGGTGTACCGGTCGCCGGATTGCTCGCCTTCGACGTGTCTGCGGCCGCCCTGTTGGCGTTCTACTGGCTCGAACTCGGTGTGGTGTCGGTGTGGGCGACGGTTCGCGCGACGTTCGCCGGGAAGCGCCCGGACGCCGAGCGCGACCGGTCGGCGTTCAGTAGCCGCCGGTGGGCGACGCTGCGGGTCGTCTACGGGTGGCTCTCGCGCGGGGACGAACGCGACGAGACGTCCGCCTCGGGGCGTTCGTGGCGGGCGCGGCGGATCCGAATTCCGCGGACCGACGTCGGGGTCTACCTCGGGACGATTCCCGCGCTCGTGGTGATCGTCCCGATGCTCGCGGTGGTGTGGCTCGGCTACGGTGCGGTCGTCGCCGGTCCGGTCGTCGCGGCGACGAACGCGACCGACACCCCGACGTGGGTCATCACCGGCACCGGGGTGGTGTTCGTGAGCGAGGGCGGTCAGACGCTTGTCACGTACTTCCTGCGTGGTGGCTACCGCGACACCTCGACGTGGGGTGCGGTCACGGGCATCTTCTGGCAGGGGTTTCTGCTCGCGGGCGTCGGCGTGTTCGTGTTGCTGTTCGCGTACGAGTTCGCGGACGGGAGAGCAGTCAGCATCGAGGGTGCTGCACGCGGCCCGCTCATCGTCCTCGCCGTCACCTGTAAGCTCCTGATCGACCTCGGGCGGTACTACCGCGGCCGGTCGGCGTAAGACCGACCGCACCCGCCACGAACCCGCACACACACCACCACCGAGAGCACTCCGGCATCCCACTCCGGCGCGCGCCTCGTGAGCGCGCCGGAGGCGGGCTCGCGAGCGCGCGCGAGGGATGAGTGAGGGAGCGAAGCGACCGAGCGAATCGGCTGGGGAGGACGTGGCCCAAGTGGTGCCCGAGTGTCGCGCGGTCGTCTCAGTCATACGCCCATCACCAACGTATAGAATTGGTTGGAGAGGACGTGGCCCAAGTGGTGCCCGGGTGTCGCGCGGTCGTCTCAGTCATACGCCCACCACCAGCGCATAGAATCGGCCCGGGAGGGTGTGGCCCAAGTGGTGCCCGGAGGTCTCGTGGTCGTCTCGGTCAGCCCGCTCACACACCGTCACGGCGCGATCGAATCCCATCGACTCCACGCTTGTGCCGTGCGGTGCTCACCACGACCGCCGCGGCTCAGTCGGCGATCGTCGGCGTTCCGAGGTACTTCTCGTTGAGTTCGTACGCGCCCTCCTCGGTTTGCACCAGGTACTCGCCGTAGTACGGCACCCGGTTGGCCACGACCGCCTCGAACGCCTCGGCGATCTCAGCGCGCGTCATCTCGCCCATCGACCGGAGGTCGTCGTTGCGGTTGAGACACCCCTTCAGGTACCCCTCGTGTGTCACCCGAACGCGACCACAGTTCGCACAGAACGACTCGTTCTCGACGGGGTCGACGATCTCGACCATGCCGCCGCCCTCGCCGGGCGCCTCCTCGCCGACGTAGTACCGCCGCCGGTCGTGCATCTCCCGGTGTTCGACCCGGTCGGCGATCTCCGTGAGCCAGTCGTGGACCCGCTCGATGTCGATGTTCCACTCCGGCTTCCCGGTGAGCTCCGGCATGTACTCGATGAGCTGGAGCTGCAGCCCCTCGTTTTCGGCGACGTGGTCGACCATCTCCTCGACGTATCCCGCCGTGTGGGTGAACACCACCATGTTGAGCTTCACCGGATCGAGCCCGGCGTCGACGGCGGCTCTGACCCCCTCGAGCACCGTCTCGTACGCGCCGGATTTCGTCACCGCCGCGAAGTCGTCCGGGTCGAGCGCGTCCTGTGAGACGTTGACTCGGTCGAGCCCGGCCGCCCGCAGGTCCGCCGCGCGCCCGGGTAAGAAGGTGCCGTTCGTCGTCATCGACACCTCCATCGACTCCGGCGTGCGCTCGAGTATCTCCTCGAGGTCCCGCCGCAACATCGGCTCGCCGCCGGTGAACTTCACCTTCTCGACGCCGTACCCCTCGACGACCTCGAGGAATCGGACGACGTCGTCTGCGTCCATCTCGTCGTCGCTCGGGTCCATCGGACCGCGCGTGTCGCCGAGACCCTCGTTGTGACAGTAGACGCAGTCGAAGTTACACCGGTCGGTGAGTGACACCCGCACACCCGTCACCTCCCGCCCGAAGTCGTCAGAGAGCGGCTCGGTCATACCCCGAACTCCGCCTGTGATCTATTAAACATCCGGTTCGATACCGGGAAGACGAAACCACTCAAAGTTACGTTTCGCCTGCAAGGTACGGCTCGCCTGCGAGTGACCGGCCGCGCTCGCGACGGGTGGGCCAACTGCATCGCACGGCACACGAGACGCACCACCCCGCCACACACGCGCTGGTCACACCGACACGGTGAGGCCGTCGGTAGCGAACCGGACGGTCCCGTCGAAGCCGGCAGCACGCACGCTCGCGGACATCTCGTCTTCACGGCCAGTCGTGTGCGGATACAGGTGCGAGCACACGAGCGTGTCGACGTCGACGCCCGCGAGCGACTCGCCGAGGGTGGTCGGCGTCGGATGATTCGAGACGTCGACGTCGTCGGGGAACGAACAGTCGTGGACGAGCAGGTCGCTGCCGTCGGCGAATCGAGCGAGCCCGGCAAACGCCTCGGTATCGCCCGAGAGCGTCACCGGTCCCGTCGCAGGCTCGGCCGAATAGGCCGGCGGTGAGACGCGATACGCGAGACACGGCATCGAGTGGCGCGTCTCGTGGCCGACGACGCCGAACCCGCCGGCAGTGAACGGACGCCCGGCGGGCACCTCCCGGATCGCGAGGTCGATCCGGCCGTCGAGGTAGTCGTGGACGTCGAGCAGTCCGTCGACGAGCGCTTTCGTCCCCGTCGGCCCGATCACCTCGAGGTGCGTTTCGCCGGCGAGCCACCGCGCTTTCACGAGCGGGAGCAGCGACGCGACGTGGTCGAGGTGGTGGTGAGTCACGAGCACGGTCGAGACGCCCTCGTAGCCGACGCTCGTCTCGGCGAGGCGGCCGAGCACGCCGCTTCCGCAGTCGACGAGCAGCGCCCGGTCGGTCTCGGCGTCCGAGTCGTACGCCTCGAGCAGGTAGCCGGACTGTGCCCGTCCCGGTGTGGGCATCGCGCTTCCGCTGCCGAGAACGGTGAGCCGCGTCGACTCGCCGCGGGTCACTTGACGAGGAGCACCGGAACGGTCGCGTCGTCTGCGACCCGGTCGGAGACGCTCCCGAGCGACTGGATCCGTTCACGCGGTGACTTGCCCGTCGGACTCAACACGACGAGGTCGACGTCGTTCGACGCGGCATACGCGACGATCTCGGTGTCGGGTGTGCCTCGTGTGACGGTCGTCTCGACGTCGAGGCCGGCCGCCTCGGCGCGGTCGGCGACCGCCTGGACGGCCGTCTCACCCTGTGACTCCAGGTCCGCGGCCACCGCCTCGCGCAGGTCCCCGGAGTTCGCTGCGAGCACGCGGCCGTCCACGACGTAGAGGGCGTGGACCGTCGCGTCGTGGTCGCCGGCGAGCGGTATCGCGTGGTCGAGCGCCCGGTCGACGGCCTCGCTCCCGTCGGTCGGGATCAACACGTCGTCGTACATACGTCGCCATTACCCCGGGGACAGTATAACTGTACCCGATGTACCGAGCACGCATCCGACGCGCTGAGTGACCCGGTGTGCCGCGTACTCACTCGGCACGCCAGGTGCCACCGATCGATTCACGGGTGACGGAGTCGGCTTCGCCGTCGCGAAAGACGCTCACGCGGCCGGTCTCTTCGCTCAGCGTCACCGTCGCGACCACCTCCGGACGCACCGAGGTCTCGATCGCGCTCATGTGACGCGATCCCATCCACGGCTCGTACCCCACGTCGTCGACGAGGTCGGCCTCCTCGCGCCGCGTCCCGAGGTCGCGAAAGCGGACCATCTGTGCTTCGACCTCGCCGTCGACGGCGACGACGACCCCCCCATCCTGGCTGACGCTCACCGACTGGGTCGCCGCGACGAACTCGTCTTCGTCGAACACCGACGCACATCGGTCTTTGGGCCACCGATTGTCGCCCATCGCGTCGGCGTACGCACCGAACTCCCTGTCGGCGACGACCGCGAAGTACAGTCCTGGGCCCTTGACGTGGGGTTCGTCCCACTCGCCGAAGTCCACGCTGACGTGCTCCGCACAGAAGCGGAGGCGGTCAATCACCTCCCTGACGCGGTCGTGTTCCCCGTACTCGATCGCGAGACTATCCATCGACACCCCGTTCACCGCCACCGGCTCGCAGTCGACTCGTCGCCATAGCGTCAGAAACGACTGGCTGACATATAAGTGGTTCCGAGTCGGTCCGCGCCGTCCTCGAAAGCGACGCCGCGACGCCGACTAGGCGTCTCGGAGCCGTAACAGCCCGCTGTCGAATCGGTCCGCCCTGAGGAGACCGAGTCCGAAGGTGCCCGCGACGAGCGCCGGCAGGAGGTTTCCGAACCAGACGTTGATCCCCCCCCAGAGGATGACGAAGCTCACCATGTCGTCGAGCATGAACGGACACCGTCTGAGCCTGGCCAGCACCGCACCGAGGTCGAAGGCGCGGTCGAGGGCGACGACCGCGACCACGGCCGACAACACCCAGCCGGCGTAGTTCGAGAGCGGCACGCCGTAGAAGGCCCCGCCGTCGAACGTCCAGAAACCGAGCGAGACGGCACCTGGGTCCAACACCACGTCCATCGCGACGACGGTCGCGCTCACGGTGAGGAGCCGAAGCCAGGTGTTTTGTGCCCGCTCGCCCAGCAAGAGCACACAGAGCAGGTACGCGTTCACCACGAGCGGGATGAAAAACACCGGCAGCGCGATCGGCACCCCGCCGAGCATCGGTCCGAGGTCGATCGTGTACGCGAAGCTCCCGTACGGCCACCCCGTCTGGATGCCGATCGTCTCGATCGCGTAGGTGTACGCGATCAGCGCGCCGATCCAGCCGACGGCCCGCCGACTGAACAGCGGCAGCACGCCGACGACGAGCGGCGACCGCATCACGAGCACGCCGAACAACACGAACCAGGGGTGAAACGCGAACGGCTCTGGGATCCACCCCTCAGCGCTGCCGACGAGCGACACCGCCCCGACGGCCGGGAACACGACGGCGATAGTGAAGCGGTTCTCGTCGACGAGCCGGTCGAGTTCGCGCTCGAACCCGGCCCGCGTGCGAGGGACTCGGTCGCGGAGCGCCTCGGCGTGAGACGGAGTCGAGGGCGCGTCGTCGCTCATCCGACCACCGCCCAGACGGGGTACACCCGCCAGAGGCCACCCATCGCGAGGAGCGTTCCGACCGCGGTGTTGAGCGCCGGGAACCACCAGTAGGCCCGGTCGACGCTGACCGCCGAGCGGGCCACCCACGTCACGAAGACCGGATACACGCCGAGCAACAGCCCGAGGCGGACGTCGACGACCGCGAACGCGACTGCCGCGGCCGCCCAACACGCCAGACAGTACAGGTAGGTTCGAGGAGCCCCGAGCACTGTGGCCGTCGTGCGGATTCCGGCCGCCCGGTCGGGCTCGATGTCCGGGATGGCCGAGAACGTGTGCATTCCCATCGTCCACAGCCAGGCACCGGCGAGAGCCGCGAGCGGTGGCTGTGTCCCGGCGACCGTCGCGTACGCGGCTGCGCCCGGAAGCACGTAGAGCCCGTTCGAGACCGAGTCCACGAGCGGCGTCGTCTTGAACCGCAGCGGCGGCGCGCTGTAGCCGGCCGAAAGCACGAGGAATCCAGCGAGGTACGGCCACGCGATACGCGGGGTGATCGCAAACGTCGCGACGCCCAGTCCCGCAGCGAGTCCGACCGCCGTCACGGTGAGCCGGTCGCCCTGCCAGCGCGTCTCTCGGTCGTCTTTTTTCGGGTTCAACTCGTCGACGTCGGCGTCGAAGAGGTCATTGATGCCGTACAAGAAGACGTTCGCCGGGACCAGAAAGTAGCCCGCGAGCGAGATCGTGACCGGTGTGAACAGCTCGCTCACGTCGCCGATCCCGTAGGTCACGCCGACGGCGACCGGTCCGGCCAGGTAGAGCCAGAATCGCGGCCGTGAGAGCACGAGGAGGTATCGCAGCCGACCGACGAGTCCAGACCGATCTGGACCACCGGTCGCGTCCGACTCGGCCGCCTGGGCCGTCGCGTCCGGCTCGACCGCCTGGGCTGTCGCGTCCGGCTCGACCGCCTGGGCTGTCGCGTCCGGCTCGACCGCCTGGGCTGTCGCGTCCGGCTCGGCTGCGCCACGGCGAGCGTCGTCGCGGTCGTTCACGGCGTCAGATCGCATCCGCGATGCGCTCTGCGGTCAGCCCGCCGCTTATCAGACACATCGGAACACCGATACCGGGAGTCGTGGTGCCGCCGGTGAAGTACAGCCCGTCGACCGCATCAGAGCGGTTCGGTGGTCGAAACAACGACGTCTGTCGGAGCGTGTGCGCGAGTCCCAGCGCGCTTCCGTCGTAGCTGTTGTACCGGTCGGCGAAGTCGTCGACACAGAACGTCTCTTCGAACACGATCCGGTCGTGAAGCGCCGTCCCCGTGTTCGCTTCGATGTCGTCGAGCACGAGGTCGCGGTACTGCTCGCGGCGTTCGGGCGTGTCGGTCAAGCCGGGGGCGATCGGCACGAGCGCGAAGAGGTTGCTGTGGCCGTCCGGTGCGACCGTGTCGTCGGTCTTCGACGGTACACACAGGTAGTACGCCGGATCGTCGGGCCAGGCCGGGTCGTCGAAGATCTGCGCGAAGTGCTCGTCCCACTCCGTCGGCAACACGAGCGTGTGGTGTGCGAGCTCGTCGACGTCGCCTTCGACGCCCAAGTAGAGGAGAAACGCCGAGGGAGCGAACGTCCGCGACTCCCAGTACTCCTCGGTGTACTGTCGCTTCTGCTCGGGGAGAAGCGACTGTTCGGTGTGTGCGTAGTCGGCGTTCGAGACGACGAGATCGGCGAGGTGACGGTCACCGTCGACGGTGTCGACCGCGAACGCGCCGTACCGCCCCTCGATCCCGGTGACCTCGGCGCCGGTGACGAACTCGACGCCGAGCTCGCCCGCGAGCTCCACGATCCCGTCGACGACCGCACCGACGCCGCCGTCGGGGTAGTAGACGCCCATGTTGAAGTCGACGTGACTCATCAGGTTGTACAGCGCTGGCGTGTTCGTTGGCGAGCCGCCGAGGAACACCAGGGTGTACTGCATCAGCTGCTGGAGCTTCGGATGATCGAAGTACCCCTCGACGTGCCCCTGCATCTTCCCGAGCAGCGAGAGGCCCCACGAGTACCGGAGCACGTCGGTGTCGACGTAGTCGCGCAGGCGCGGTCGGTCCTCGTAGACGAAGTGCTCCATGCCGATCTCGTAGGTCCGTTTCGACTCCTCGAGGTACGCGTCGAGCGCGTCGGCCGCCCCCGGCTCGTACGACTCGAAGAGCTCGCGGTTGTGTTCCATGTCAGGGAGGACGTCGACGCGGTCGCCGTCCTTCCAGAACACGCGGTAGTGTGGGTCGAGCCGCGAGAGCGTGTAGTACTCCTCGGGTGAGCGGTCGAAGTGGCCGAAGAAGCGCTCGAAGACGTCCGGCATCAGGTACCACGATGGGCCCATGTCGAACTGGAACCCATCGGCTTCGAGACGACTCGCGCGTCCGCCGAGCTGGTCGTTCTTCTCGAGCACGGTGACGTCCGCGCCGGCGTCGGCGAGGTAACAGGCGGTCGAGAGGCCGCCGAATCCGCCGCCGATCACGACGACAGACTCACCAGCCACGGCGTCGATGTCGGGGGCCGCGTCCATGCTCGATCGGTAGGGCGGCACCCGTATAAATACCAGCCACCCCGGCCCGCGTGCCGACCGCCACGCGTGAGCCGGCGGCGGTCGGTGAACACCACTAAGTCCTCCTCGGGCGTATCGAGAGTCAGTATGGACGTGACGGTCGCGGTCACCGGCGCAACGAGCGGAATCGGACGGGCGGTCGCGACGGCCTTCGTCGACGAGGGAGCGACCGTCGCCGTCTCTGGGCGCGACGGAGCCGCCGTCGAAGAGACGGTCGACACGCTCACCGACCGGGAGGAGACGACGGAGGCGGACGCAGCGGGGACCGTCTGGGGGACGCGCGCCGACGTTCGCGACGAGTTCGACCTCGAACGGTTCTTCGAGCGCGCGACCGCAGCGCTCGGTCCGATTGACGTCGTCGTCGCCAACGCCGCGGTGTTCGCGGGCGCTCCCGGCGAGTCACCGATAGGCGAGGTGAGCTACGAGACGTTCGACGACACGATGCGGACGAACGCCCGCGGCGTCTTCGCGACGATCACCGAGGCGGTACCTCACCTCGCCGACGACGCGCGGGTCCTCGTCCCGTCGGGATCGGTCGCACACGAGGTCAAATCGGGCATGGGCGCCTACGGGGTCTCGAAGGCCGCCGCCGAAGGCGTCGCCCGGAGCTTCGCGGCCGACCTCAAGGCGACCGTCGGCGTCGTCGACCCCGGCCTCGTCGCCACCGACCTCACCGGGATGGAACGCGCCCGCGACCCCGAGAGCGTCGCCCCGCTCTTCGTGTGGGCAGCCACCGAAGCGCCCGAAGACGACCTCGATGGCGACCGCATCGGACTCCGCGAGTGGAAGCGCGCGACCCGGTGAGCCGGGCGATGCCGACGACCGCAGCTTAAGTACGATACCGCCACAGTCACTCCGTGCGACACACCAGTGCCCGGGGGTCGCGGACGCGGTGGCGGTGTGGTCCCCCGCGGGCCACAGAGCGTGGCGGCGGTGAGGCTACCGCCGACGTATCGCCGCGTGAACACCACACCGTCCGTTCGCCACACTACTCGCCTCGGACACGCGTACGAGCCGCGCGCACGGCCGCCCGATACCGACCGGTCGCTCACCGCATGGAGACGCGTGCGTCGACGGCCACGGTCGGCGGTCGGGACGCGATCCGAGCCACGGCGTCCATGAACGCGGTCCGGTAACTCGCCGGCCCGCCTGACGTCTCGTCGGCTGCACGCTCACCGGCGAGTCCGTACGCGAGGACGGCGACGAGCGACGCCTCGACGGTCGATGCCGGCGCCTCCGTAGCCGTGCCGACGGTCGACGCGACCGTCGCGAGCGTGCTCCCCAGCATACAGCCCGACCCGACGAACGAGCCCATCTGCTCGTGACCGGCATCGACGGTGTACACGCCGTCCGGGCCGGCGACGACGTCCGTCGCGCCCGACGCGACCGCGACGGCACCCGACGACGCCGCCAGTGCACTCGCCGCGTCGGCGACCCCCGAAGCCGGTCCGACCGATTCGACGCCCTTGACGGCCGCTTCCTCGCCGGCCAGTCCACGGATCTCACCGGCGTTTCCCTTGATGACGTCCACGGAGACCGCCTCGAGAAGTCGCCCGACCGACTCGACGCGGTGCGGCGTCGACCCGTATCCGACTGGATCGAGGACGACCGGAACGTCGGCCTCGTTCGCGCGGCGACCGGCCTCGACCATCGTGTCGACGTCTGTGGTGGTCGCCGTCCCCGTGTTGAGCACGAGCGCGTCCGCGGTGGCGGCCATGTCGCCCGCCTCCGCCGGTGCGTCCGCCATCACCGGGAGCCCGCCCCAGTGGAGCGTGACGTTCGCCGTCTCGCTCGTCGTCACGTCGTTGGTGAGGTGGTGGACGAGCGGCGAGGAGGCCGCGACTGCGCTCAGCGCACCGCCGACGGCGTCGTCGTCGAGCGGCGGCGCGGTGGCTCGCTCATCGGGCACGCTCGACCACCTCTCTGAGCGCCGCTGTGGCCGCCTCGGGGTCGTCTGCGGCCGTGATAGCCGAGATGACCGCGACGCCGTTTGCGCCTGCCTCGACGACTGGTGCGGCGTTTTCGGCGGTGATCCCGCCGATGCCGACGACCGGGATGTCGACCGCCTCGGTGATCGACCGGATTCGCTCGGGACCGACGCCGTCGCGATCGTCGGCGACGTCTTTCGAGTTGGTTCCGTAGACGGCACCCACGCCGAGGTAGTCGGCTCCCGCGTCGGCGGCCGCGCGCGCTTCCGCGACGGTGGCCGCGGACACACCGACGATCGCGTCCGAACCGAGCTGATCACGAGCGACCTCGACCGGGAGGTCCGTCTGACCGAGGTGCACGCCGTCGGCGTCGATGGCCGCTGCGAGGTCGACGCGGTCGTTCACCACGAGCGGGACGCCCGCCTCGGCGGTGAGCGAACGAACCGTGCGGCCGACACGGTACCGGGTGCGAGCGTCCATCGGCTTCTCGCGGAGTTGGACGACGTCGACGCCGCCCTCGAGCGCCGCCTCGACGACGGCCGGCGTCTCCCGGCCGGCCGAGCGGGCGTCGTCCGTCACGAGGTACGTCCGCCACGCACGTGTATTCATGAGTGATACCTAGCTGTGGTCGCAACAAAACGGTTGTGTTCTGCTGCCACCGACGTATGCGTGGGCCCTCCAGGCGATCGAAGTCGACAGACAGACCCAAGCCGGTGACGCCACAAGAGAACGATATGGGCTCCCGGCTTCGAAGCGCGGCCGTACTCGTCGCGACGACCGTCGCGAGCGCGCTCGATCGTGCTGGTATCATCGAGCGGGACCGGCTCACCGAGACCCTCGACCTCGCCTGGCCGCGGATCGTCACGGGCTTCGCCATCATGTCGAAGAACACGGTCGACCTCGCCGTCATCGGCGTGGTGCTCGGTGCGCCTGCGGTCGCTGGGATCGCCTTTGCGTTCGCCTACTGGCAGCTGGCCAAGTTCGTCTCTATCGGCCTCGCAGGCGGCACCGTCTCGCTCGTCTCACAGAATTACGGCGGTGACGAGCGCGACCGGGCGGCGCTGGTGGTCAAACAGTCGCTCGTCGTCGCCGCAGCGCTCGCGCTGCCGATAGTCGTCGGCTTCGTGGCGTTCGCGGAGCCACTGATCGCGCTCGTCGGCGGAGAGGGAGACGCGCTCGGCTACGGCGTCACGTACCTCGTCGTCACCGCGCCGGCGCTCGCGTTCGAGTTCTTCAACATGATCGCCAGTCGGACGTACGCCGGCGTGGGCGACACGTTCACGCCGATGGTGTTTCGTGCCGGCGGTGCCCTCCTCAACGTCGGACTCACGGTCGGACTCGTACTCGGTATGGGCCTCGGCGTGACGGGTGCCGCACTCGGGACGGCCGTCTCGATCGCGGCGGTCGCGGTCGGGCTCTCGTGGGGGCTCAGTGGTCGGTCGTACTTCGGTCACGGCGCCTCACCGGTCCCCGTCGGTCGCGACGGCACCTGGATCGACGCGGAGCTGATCGGACAGCTCGTCCGGGTGTCTGCCCCTCTCGTCGCGCGCCGCGTCGCGGAGGGGATCGCCGTCTTTCCGCTGCTCTGGGTGGCGTCGTCGTTCGGTCAGGCGACCGTCGCCGCACTGGAGGTCGGTCGACGGGTTCGGGCCCTGCTCGGCAGCTTTAGTTGGGGATTTTCTATCGCCGCGAGTACCCTCGTTGGGCAGCGTTTGGGTGCCGGCGACGAGGACGGGGCGACGGCGTACGGACGAGACATCATCCGTCTCTCGGCGTTGGTCTACGTCCTCGCGTCCACGGCCGTCGTGGCTGCGGCGACGCCCATAGCGCAGGTGTTCGTTGACGCCCCGGCGGCGACCGCTGCAACCGCGGCGTTCGTGGTGGTCGCCGCCGTCTCGGCGGTGCCGCTCGGGGTGAACGGCTCTATCACCGGATCACTGCGGGGTGCCGGAGACACCCGGTGGCCGTTCGTCGCGGCGATGCTCGGCCTCTACGTCTTCGCGCTCCCGGCTGCCCTCCTCGGAACGGTGACGGCGCTCGGCGTCGGTGGGCTCTACGTCGCCGTGCTCGTCGAGAAGCTCGTCCCGATGGGAGTGAACGTGGTGCGGTTCCGATCCGACCGTTGGCAGGCGGTCAGTCGACAGTACCGCCCCGGCGGGACGGAATCCGAAGGCGCCGGCGGGTGAGCCCGACCGACTACGGTTCCTCGGCGACGACGTCGACGACTTCGACGCTTCCGGTGAGCTGTCGGTGGACGTACGGGATGTCGATGCCGGCCTCGTCGAACGCCTCTTTCACCGCCGTGACGTACTCAGAGCGGACGCGGACGAAGTCGCCGCGATCGGGGTCGTCGATCCACCAGCGCGACTGAAGTCCGACGTCGGATCCACCGAGTTCGACGAGCCGAACCGACGGTTCTGGTTCCTCGAGAACGTCTGGATGTGCCTCGGCCTCCTCGAGGATGATGTCGGTCGCCGCTGCGATGTCGTCGTCGTAGCCGATCCCGAAGACGAACTTCTGTCGGAGGGTCTCGTAGGCGACTGGATTGGTGACCGCGCTGTTGGCGAGGTCGCCGTTCGGCACCGTGATCTGCTCGTTGTCGAACGTTCGGATCCGCGAGACGCGAAGGTCGATGTCCTCGACGCGGCCGGTGTTGCCGTCCCACTGGATCCAGTCGCCAACCTGGAACGGCTTGTCTTTCAGGATGAACACGCCCGCGACGAAGTTCCCGAGGAGGTCCTGTGCGGCGAATCCGACGGCGAGCGCGAGGGCACTGCCGAAGACGGCGAACGCCGAGAGAAACGCGCCGTACCCGGCGAGGGTGAACGCGACGGTGATGGCCGCCACCCAGACGACCGCGCTCGCGACGCGCGACCCGAGGCCACGAACCGCCTCGTCGAAGCCACGGGCGGTGAGCGCTCGTTCGATCGCCGGGACGAACACCGTCCGCCCGAGGAGCAGTACGCCGAGGAAACCGCCGACGAACAACACGGCGGTGAGCAGTACGTCTGCTGCGACGGCCGTGATCGCCGTCAGTCCGAACTGTAACGAGACCATCGCCTGTCCCGTTCTCTCCGACGACGTAATAGCGTACCGGGACGGTCACCCGTTGCGGGCGGGGACCGCACCAACCGGTCGGGGATCGAGCGGTCCGTCACCGCGGGCGACGGCGGCGAGTCGCCGTCCGTGGACGTCGTCGGCACGGATCCGGTCGCGAATCCGCGCGGACAGCCACGAGTCACGGGCCGATGCCACCGGGGTCGACGCCGGAGACGCGTTCGGAGGCTGGAGGTCCGACGGGAGGTACCGGCCGTACGTCGGGAGCCGCTCGCGAAGGGCGAGTCCGCCGGCGTCGGCGACCGCACGAAGGCCGTCGAGGTCGGGCCAGGCGTAGGCCGGGTTGATGTAGTCATCCGTCACCGGTGAGACTCCGCCCAGATCGTCGATCCCACAGTCGACCAGCTCGGCTGCCGGCGAGAGGTTCGGTGGGACCTGTACCGAGACCTCCGGTGGGAGCGCGGCTCGCGCCATAGCGACGACCCGACGCATCGTCTCGAGGCTCGGCTTCGGGAAGTCGGAGCGCTCATTCGGCACGACGTTCTGGACGATCACCTCTTGAACGTGGCCGTACCGCTCGTGGAGCGCACGGATCGCGAGAAGGCTCTCCGCGCGGTCGCGCCACCCCTCGCCGATACCGACGAGGATGCCCGTGGTGAACGGAACGGCGTGTTTCCCGGCGGCGCGGATCGTGTGAAGCCGCTGGCCGGGCGTCTTCCGACGCCTGCCGCTGTGGGCGTCGACGTCGGCGGTCGTCTCGAGCATCACTCCCATCGAGGCGTTCACCTCACGGAGGGTTTCGAGCTGGGTTTCGGTGAGGTCACCTGGATTCGAGTGCGGTAACAGGCCCTCCTCTAAGGCGATCTCACAGGCACGATAGAGGTAGTCGTGGATGTGCTCGAATCCCCACGCGTCGAGCTGCTCGTGGATCGCCTCGTACCGCGCGTCGGGCGCGTCACCGAAGGTGAACAGTGCCTCGGTACAGCCCGCGTCTGCACCCACGCGACACTGGTCGCGCACCTCCGTCGGCGAGAGCAGACTCGCCTCTCCTGGAACGTCGTAGTAGGTACAGTACGTGCAGGTGTACCGGCACGCCGTCGTCAGCGGGACGAACACGTTCCGGGCGAAGGTGAGCGACCTGGGCGTGTCGACATCGGCCGGCTCGACGGAGAGCAGTCGCTCGACCGCCCGTTCTTCGACGTCGACGTCTACGCCGTACTCGGCTGCGCCCGCGAACACGTCCCGTGCTGGGTGACCGAAGAGCAAAAGCGTCGCGGTCGCGCCGATCGTCGGTCACACCGTACCCGGTCACGCTCGCGTCGCGGTCACACGGCCATCGGCGGTATCGAGTGTGAATCCCGCGTCACGGAGCCACGCCTCCGCGGCGCCCGATCCGTGTAGTAGTACCTCCGCCAGGTCGGCCGGTTCGTCGACGTCGACCGCGAGGCGGTACGAGTCGACGACCCGAGCCGTCGCGTCGAGCCGCTCGGCGACGCGTCGGTGGTCGAGGTACGACGCGCCGTGGTAGTCGACCCGGAACGCCGGCTGCCGCACGACGAGCGCGTTGGTACCACCGCCACGCCCCGGCGCGATCGTCACGTCGGCGGGGGGCTCGTCCGACCGGTCGCCGTCTCGGTCGGGCTCGAAGAGCCGCGCGAGCGCGCCCGGCGTGGCGAGCGCGAGATCGGCCATCACGACGGCGACACCATCTCGGGACGAGGAGGCCGTGCGTGGTTCGGCAGTCGGGCCCGCAGCCGCGTGTCCGTGGCGTTCGAGCGCCGCGTTGACGGCGTCGGTCAACGGCCGGTCGTCGACGACGACGGGGGGATCGAGTGACCCAGAGCGGTCGGCGGTCGGGTCGAAGGGCGCTGTCGCGAGGACGTGCGGGCTGCCGCCGGCCGTCACGACGGCGTCGAGCACGTCGGCGAGCATCGCCCGGGCGAACTCACGTCGCTCGTCGGGGGCGAGGACGGGTTCGAGGCGTGACTTCGGATCGTCGACGGCGAACGGCACGATGACGTCCATCCGGCGGCCGGGTCAAAACAGCGACTCGAGCTCGTCGCTGTCGTCGGAGACGAGCTCTTCGAGGTTCTCTTCGCTCTCCTGGCGGATCTCGTCGAGGTTCTCTTGTGCCTCGATGGCGACCTGCTGGAGCTCTTTGATCCGCGGGACGTTCGTCACACCGGAGAGCAGGATCACGCTGGCGACGAAGCCAGAGCCACTGTACGGGTAGTCGCCGCCGCGAACCTCCATCGAGCCGGTCTGTTCTTCGAGCCACTTCCGACCGCGCTCTATTCCCTTCCGGTTGAGGTACGCCGGTGGCCCGGCGAGAACGAGCAGCGCACGCTCCGTCCCGTCGACCTCACACGGAAGCGTGAGCCGGCCGAGCGCCGCCTTGCGGACGAGACTCGTGATGCGATTGGTAGTGTGGGCGCTGTCGAGCTCGTCGGCCCCGTCGTCGCCGCGGAGTCGCGAGAGCAGTCCACCGCTGTTCGGGTCGTCGACCTCCTCTTCGGCGTAGCCGACCGTCGAGACTCCCCCACCGGAGAGCGTGTTGATGATCTCAGAGGAGTCGACGACGCTCTCTGCGACTTCTTGGCCTTCCTGCACCTCGCCGGCACCGAAGAGGATCCCAAACCGACGGACGATCTCCTCGTTTATCTGGTCGTACCCGCCCTGGACGGACTCGCCGGTCTTGCGCCAGGCGTCGTTGTCGAACACTAACAGGTTGTCCACCTCGCGGACGAACGTCTGGAACGACCGCGCCGCGTTGAGCGTGTAGATCCCCCCCTCGTCGCTTCCGGGGAGGATGCCCATCCCGTACACCGGCTCCGTGTAGATGCGTTTGAGGTGTTTTGCGAGGACCGGTGCACCGCCAGACCCCGTCCCGCCGCCGAGCCCGGCGATGATCAGGAAGGCGTCAACCTCGTGGACCGGAATCGAGTCGATCGTTCCTTGCACCTCGTCGATGTCCTCCTCGGCGATCTCCGCGCCGAGTTCGTTGTCGGCGCCGACGCCGTGGCCTTTCACCCGCGACTGGCCGATGAGCACGCGCTGGTCCTCGCGGATGTGTTCGAGACCCATCAGGTCTGCTTTCGCCGTGTTCACCGCCGCCGCGGCGCGAACGATCTCGGAGCCGGTTCGCTTGTCGTACTCCAAGAACTTGTCGACGACTTTCCCTCCCGCCTGTCCGAAGCCGATCATTGCCAGTTTCATCGTGAACTCACCCGCTCAATTGAATGTGCAGAGTCGTATCGGGTACATAATCGTTCTGGTGGTCGACCCGGACCCGACGCGCCGCCGAGCACCTCGCGGCCGTGGACCGTCCCGCACATGATCACTCGACCCCCAGGTACGAGCCGAGCGTCGTGAGGTCGGCGGCGTCGACCCCGAACGCGTCGACGTCGTTGTCGTCGGTGGTGTTGTCGAACTGTAACGACCGGTACTGGTCACTACCCATCGGGAACCCCGGGACCGCACCGAGCACGCCGAGGCCGATCCGCGCGAGCGGCATCGGCAACGGGACGATCGTCACCCCGTTTCGTTCCGCCTCGTAGACGAGTTGGGTCACCGAACGAAGCGTCAGCCGCTCTGGTCCGCCGATCTCGTAGGTCGCACCGACGTGTTCGTCGCTCTCGAGCGACTCGACGATCATCGGGACGAGGTCGTCGACGTGGATCGGCTGAAATCGCGTCGTTCCACCGCCAGGGAGCGGGTACAGCGGAACGAGTGGGGCGAACAGCTTCTTCAGCCGCTTCGTGAACGAGACGAACTCGCCGCCCTCCCCGAAGACGACGGAGGGACGGAACACCGTCCAGTCGAGGTCGCTCTCCTCGACGATCCGTTCGGCCGCACCCTTCGCGCGGATGTACGCCGTGTCGCCATCTGGGTCGGCACCGAGCGCGCTGAGCTGGACGAACCGACCCACGTCGGCCGACTCGGCGGCGCGAACCAGATTCTCGGTCCCGGCTCGGTGGACGCGGTCGTGCATGACGTTCCCGCCCTTCGGTTCGAAGAGCGGCGAGAGCGCGACGAGGTTCACCACCGCGTCCTGCCCGTCGACCGCAGACGCGATCGAGTCGGGCGCCGTGACGTCGCCGACGGCGCTTTCGACGCCCGTCGGTGTCTGTGCCGGCGACCGCGACAGCGCGGTCACCTCGTGACCGGCCTCGGCGAGCGCGCGACAGAGATGTGACCCGATGAAGCCGGTTCCACCGGCTACCAGCACCTTCATGACTCTCGGTTAGCGAGGGGCAACTGTAAACTTACCGTGCTCGTCAGACGCTGAGACGACGACGTGCGCACGGCTGACCGCTGCCCCGTCACGTCCACCGGTCGAGCCCGGTCTGCACCTGTGACTCCCGGATCCGGTCGAAGCCTCGCTCGACCGAACCCCGGTCGACGCCCCACTCGTCGACGACGTAGGTCATTGCGGCGTCGACGTCCGGTGAGACCGTCTCGTCGACGGAGACGTCTCTGACGGGTGGATCGAGGAAGAACGAACGGACTGCCTCCGCGTTCGGGATCGACGCGTCCCGCGCCTCGAGCACTCCCCAGAGGTCGCCGTGCTCGCGAACGGCCGAGACGGCCGTCTTCGGACCCACGCCGTGGACGCCATCGTTGAAGTCCGTCCCGCACAGCATGGCGACGTCGACGAGCCCTCCACGGTCCAACTCGAGGTCGGCGAGCGTTGCCGCGAGGTCCATCAGCTCGGGGTCGCCCTTGCTCGTCAGGCCTCGCAGGGTGGTCGGCGCGCCGAACAACAACGTGTCGTAGTCCTCGCTGCCGGCGTGGTCGACCGAGCCGTCCGCCGCCATGTGTGCACACTGCGCCTCGCCTTCGGCCGGTGCCTCGACCACCGGCACGTCGAGCAGCCCGAGCAGCTCGCGGGTCGTCCGTTGAATGACGTCGGTGAGTCGCTGTGTTCGCGCCGAGAGCCGGGCGGCTTCGACGTCGTCACCGCGGGCCACCGCCTCGGCCCGCCGTTCCTCGGCGCGCGCTCGCTGGGCGCGACGCTCCGCGACCTCGTCGGCTTTCATCGACGTCACCTCGCCGTCGAACACCATCACCGGCGTGAGGTCGTGCTCGAAGAGCGAGGCGAGGCCCGTCACGACGCCGATCAGGTTCGGCACCTCGACGCCGTCGGCGGTCGTGTACGCCGACGAACTCGTCCACTTCACCGTCGTCGTGAGGTACCGGTACAGCCAGTTGTGCGCGTCGACGGCGACGACGCTCCCCTCGAGGTCGTCGAAGGGGATCGTCCGTATCGACGCGAGATCGCGCAGGTCCGCGTTTCCCATCGTGGTAGCACAGACGCTCCGACCGCTTAAACGGTGAGCAGATGAGTCCGTCGCGGCGGAGGTGTCGGCTGTGCCCGTCGGGTCACCTCCGACTGCGACACGTCACCGGCGTCGAGTGAGACGTTTATGTGTGTGGCTCGGCTACGCTGTACTGCGAATGGTATCGCCGTTCGACGTGTTAGACGTCCCCGACGACGCCGACGACGACGACGTCGAACGGGCGTACCGAGAGCGTGTCAAAGAGGCACACCCCGACACCGGCGGGTCGGTAGCCGAGTTCACCCTCGTCCGACGTGCGTACCGCGAGCTCGCCGACCGCGACCTGAACGGTTCGGCGACGGACCCGACGATCGACGAGTCGTTCGACGTCGATCCCGAAGGGGACACAGAGGCGGCACAGACTCGCGTAACGTTTCTCGACTACGAGGCGGTCGCCGACCGCGGCTGGGCCTTAGACGACGAGGCCCTGTTTGCGAAGGCGGCCGACGCGGGGCTGTCGGCCGGAGACTACGGTCGGTTCCTCGTCGAATCCGACGAGAGTCTCCTCGAGGCCGCAGAGAATCGTGGATACGCCTGGCCGTTCTCGTGTCGAGGGGGCGCGTGTGCGAACTGTGCGGTGTACGTCCACGAGGGCGACCTCTCACAGCCCGCGAACCACATCCTCTCTCCGGAGCTCACCGAGCGAGGATTCCGCCTCTCGTGTAACGGGTATCCGACCTCCGACGAGCTGAAGCTCGTGTTCAACGTCAAACACCTCCCAGAACTGGACGAACTCCGACTGCCGCCGGGGCCGTTCCGCCGCGCCGGGTCGCAGTAGTCGCCTCCGTCGCGGCGGACCGTGTAGGACACGACTGCAGGTACCGCGACCGACGACGACTAGTGCCCTCTCAGAACGCGTCGGCGATCGCGGCGACGACCGCGTCCTCGACCGCGTCGCGCTCGCCGGCGAGGAACGAGATCTTCCCCTCGCGGCGCCCCGCCGTCGAGACGTCTGCTTCCGGAGCGATCTCGGCCGTTCGGGAGGCGACCGACCGCACGGAGAGGTCACCCGTCGATCGGACGTACAGCTCGTCGGTGCCGATGCCGACGGTGGCGGCGGCGTCGCCGTTGGCGTGGTGTCGGTGGAGGTCGTCGAGCAGGAGCGGCGTCGGTGGGAAGTCGTAGCGGTGGGTGTACGCGTCGGTGTCCAACACCGCGAACTCGACGCCGTCTACCGACTCCGTGACGAGGTTCGCGCTCGCCGTCTCGCGTTCGGTCTCGAGCTTCTCGCGGAACTGCGCCGAGACGTGAGCGGCGAGGTCGCCGCCGTCGTCGAACAACAGGTCGTCGATCAGCTCGCGTTTGTCCTGGTACGACTGGTAGTACGCCTCCAGTGCGACCGCCTCGCGAAGCTCTGCGATCCGTTCGCGGTCGTATCCCGCGTCCCGGGCGAGCGTCACGTATCGGTCCGGCGTCTCCGCCCAGTAACTCACCGCCGGGAGGTGCACGAGGTCCGACCGCACCGCGTCGTTGACCGCGGAGGCGAGCGAGGAGACGAGCGCTCCCGTCGAGAGGTCGGCGTCGACGGACTCGAGCGTCGGCGACACCAGCGTGTCGACCTGCGCACGCGTCTCGGCGTCGGCGACCGCGGCGTCGACGACGACCGCCTCGACGTCGTACACGGAGAGCAGGTCGAGCCCGTCCGCGGACTCGGTCGTCGACCCGATGCCGACGAGCACGAACAACGGCAGCTTCTCGTCGTGCCGGTCGCGGTCCTGAAGCATCCGCGTGGCGTCGTTCGTCGCCGCGTCCATCCCGTACACCGGCTCGTCGGTGGGCCGACGGGTGAAGTAGTGGTACGCCGCGTCGCTCTGTTCGTGTGCGTCGTCGATCAGCGGGAGCACGGCCCGCTCGAGCGCCGCACCCGCCACGTAGCCGTCTGCCGTCGCCGGATGTCGGACGACGATCGGTCGCGACTCGAGCACGGCACGGCGGATCGCCTCGGCGGCGTCCAAGAGCCCCTCGCCGAGCCCCGCGACCGCCTCGTCACCGGCGAGCGGCTGGAGTCCCTCAGGTCTGGCCTCTGCGGTGAGCGCCTCGGCGAGTCGCGTCTCGACGGCATCGGCGTCGTCGCCCGCGAGCACGGCGAGCGCCTCGGTCTCGACCTGCAGATCGCCGCGACGGCGCTCGACCTCGCCGTCGAGCCGAATCGCGTCGCCGACGACGACGTCCGGGTACGCACGGACGCCCGGTTCGACGAACGCCGCGGCGTCGACGACGCCCGTCTCGTCGCGTAGCTCGAATATCGTCGGCCCGCCGGTCTGTCTGACGCTCACGACCTCGCCCTCGAGACGGACCGTCTCGTCGACGCGATCGCCGAGTGAGGCGACGGTGACGCGTTCGTCCGAGGCTGTCACCGAGTCGGCTGGCTCGGCCGCCGCCTCGACGGCGGACTCCGTCTCCGGTTCGCTGGCCGTCTCGGTCGTCTCCGGTTCGCTGGCCGTCTCGGTCGGCTCCGGTTCGTCGGCCGTCTCGGTCGGCTCCGTCTCGGTCGGTGCCGTCTCGGTCTGCTCTGTCTCGCTGGTCGCCTCGACCGGTTCTGTCTCGACCGCGGTATCGGTCGCCTCCGTCTCGTCGGCCTGGTCTGTGGGGAGCCACTCGCTGTCGCCGTCGTGGACGAGCTCACCACGGAACTCGCGGTCGGCCTGTCGGATCGACCACGCGAGGTCGATGTTCCCGTTGTCGCGCACGCCGGTGACCTGCACGAACACGTCGTCGCCGGGCTCCCACTCGAGGCTCTCGAGGCGCACGTCCAGCTCCGAGCGGTGGAGGAGACCGGTGACGCCGGGCGCCAGGTCGACGAAGACGCCGAAGTCGGCGTAGCCGTCGACGACGCCGCGGTAAAAGCGGTTCGCGACGAGTTGGTCCGGGCTGTTCCCGCGGAAGTCGAAGACGACGTCCTCCTGGTGGGACCGGCAGATCCGGCCGTCACCCTCGACGTCGGTGCCACAGATGATACAGGATCCCATTTGCGTGTATCGAGTGGCTCCCGCTTAAAACGGTTGTCGAAACCCACTCAGGCGCCCAGAACCGTACGGACGGCGGCGACGACGCGGTAGCCGACCCCGTAGCCGAACAGGGCCGGTGGCACGCCGGCGACGAGCGTGCGGAGCGGCGTCGTCTCGTGTACGGTGCGGAGACCGAGCAAGAGCAGCAGCGTCGCGTACGCGCCACAGAGCATCCGGAGCCCCGGGATCGCAGGGCCGGCGAGCGCCATCGGCGCACTCGCGTACGCGACCACCTGCACCGTCTCGCTCACGCCACCACGGTCACGGAGTCGAAACGAGGGCGTGACGTCCACGCTGGCGACGAGAAGCGACAGCGTCGCGAGCGCGGCCGTCAGGTGGAGTCCGACGGGAGCGGCGAGAGCCGTGACGACGAGGACGACGACGACCGCAGAGAGCGCCACGCTCTCGGCGATACCGGGCACGACCGCCGGCTCCGTCGCGGTCCACCCGAGGGTGAACACCCCGGCGACGACCGCGGCGAACGTCAGTCCCGGCGCCTGGTCACCGGGGACGACGCCGCGCGCGAAGAATCGGGTCGGTCGAGTGAGGACCGCGATCCACGCCTGCACGATGCCGCGCGGACCACGGGCCCGACCCGCGGGGGTCTCCGGCGTCGTTCTGGCGTTCGTGGCGTCGGAGCGCTCGGTCGAGCGAGTCACAGCCCGTCTACGGACCGACTCACTAATGCGATTGCGATTCTGTGTCGACACCCGAGTATCAAATCTGATATATAGAGGCAAACAGCTACCTGCCGTCACGGGCGAGAGGACGTATGCGCTCTCTCGTACCCGACCGTCGCGGATTCGTTCCCGTCGCCGGCACCAGCGTGCTCGTGGCCGTCGTGGCGCTCGTGTTGACCGTCGTCGGCGCGGGCGTGTTCGGACTCGTCGACGACACTGCGCCGCCGGAGGCGAGCTTCGAGGTCGAGTCGACGACGGACGGCGTGGTCGTCACGGCGCTCGGCCCCGACGCCGTCCCCGCCACTGAACTCTCGGTCCATCGGGAGGCCGCGAACGAGACGGTATCCGTCAAGCCGTGGCCCGAGACCGGCGTCGTCTCGACTGGCGACCAGGTGACGCTGGCTCCGACGCCTCCCGGCGAGGAGCTGACCGTGGTGTGGGAGCCCACGGGCTTCGCCCGCGAGGAGACGCTCGCCCGCTACGACCCCGAACGAGACGCCGGGTCGGAGCTGCGCGACGCCGGGTCGACACCCCCGACGAGATCCTGAGCCGCTGACGGCGCGCCGCCCACCACGTGGTTTATGTGTTCGACGCCACGTATACTGCACAATGTTCTCACGGGTCAGACGTGCCTGGCGCTTCGCGGTCGACTCGTACGTGGTCTTCGTCGTGCTCGGTGTGGTCCTCGGCGCCGTCCTCGCGCCGGTGGCGGTCGGCCTGGCGTCCGCACCCGGCGGCACCGTCGCGGTCGTCTACGTCGACGGCAGCATCACCGGCGCGCAGGCCACCTCGTACTCGGCACAGATGGAGGCGGCCAGAGCGGAGGCCGACGCGGTCGTCGTGGTCGCCAACAGCGGCGGCGGCAGCGCACCGGCCAGCGAGGAGATGTACATGGAGACCGTACGAACGGCCGAACAGATGCCGGTCGTCGCCGCCGTCGACGCCGCGGCCGCCTCGGGTGCGTACTACGCGATCGCGCCCGCAGAGTCGATCTACGTGAAGCCCTCGTCGACGGTCGGGAGCGTTGGCGTCGTCGCGCAGGCGCCGCCACAGATCGAACCGAACGAACAGATCGCGACGACGGGACCGAACAAGCTCAGCGGCGGGGACGGACGGGAGTTCCTTCACGGTCTCGCGACGATCCAATCGGCGTTCCTTGGGGCAGTGTACGAACACCGCGCCGACCGGCTGGCACTCGAGCGCGACGAACTGGCCGAGGCGGCGACCTACACCGGACTCGCGGCGGTCGAGAACGGCCTGGCGGACTCGGTGGGCGACAGAGAACGCGCGGTCGACGCCGCGGCGGCGGCGGCAGACATCGAGGATCCGACCGTCGAGGTGATGCGGCCGTCGAACGCGCGGTCGACGTTCCTGACACAGAGCGCGTATCTCGCGAGCGACACACCGTCGCGAGAGCTCACCGGCGTCGACGTGTATCGCGAGGAGGGAGCCGGGCTCCCGACGTATCTGATGGTGCCGGCGGGAGTGCTCGGAACCGAGACGCCGGTCGTCGACGGATCGACTGCGGTGACCGCGGTCAACGCGACCGGCGAGACGGGCACCGGGACGGCCGAGGCGACGGCGTCATCGGTGCGGAACGACACCCGGTCGTCGACGGAGCGTCTGTCGCCACCCGGCCTCGCGCACTCGGCCGGCCCGGGACACCCCGCGCCGGTGACACATGAAGCCGTTGCGGCTCTCGGGGGTGACCGATGAGTCTCCGACGCGGCCTGCTCGTGACCGTCGTCGTCGCCGCACTCGTGGTGGTCGCAGCCGTGGGGCTCTCGGTCGGGGGGTCGTCGACCGCGTCGACGAACGCGAGCTTCGACGCGTTCGACGCCGACGCCGTGAGCGAACCCCTACCCCGCGGCGGCTCCGTAGACCCCGACCCGTCGATCGGCACGGGAGCCGTCGTGCTCGTGGACGACTCGAACGGGAACCGATTCACCCGCGCGGACATCGGGCCGCTCACCGAGGGGATCGGGCGGTCCGGTGCGCGGGTCGAGTTCCACGAGACGGGAGAGTTCGAGGAGGCGCTCGGGTCCGCGGACGCACTCGTCGTCGTCGATCCCGCGACCGCGTACAGCGAGTCCGAGATCGACGCCATCGACGCGTTCGTCGACGACGGTGGGCGGCTGCTGATCCTCGCCGAGCCGACGCGCACCTCGATAAGCGGTGGGCTCTTCGGGGCCCAGTTGAGCGAGCGGGAGAGCCGGCTCACCGGGCTCGGGTCGCGGTTCGACGTCCAGTTCGACACGCGGTACGTGTACGACCAACGCCGGAACGACGGCACCTACCAACAGGTCGTCGCGGAGCCGAGCGGCGAGGCAGCGCTCTCGGACGGCGGTACGGCGGCGCTCGATGCGGACGCGACGGTTGCGTTCAGCGTCGCCGGCGAAGTGCAGAGCACCGGCGACGGCGAGCCGGTACTCGTGACGGGATCCACGACTCGAACCGTGGGAACCGACGACCCGAGACGCCACACGCTCGCCGTGCGCGACGGAGATGTGCTCGCCGTGGGTGACACCTCGTTCGCCACCGCCGCGCGCTACGACGTGGCCGACAACGAGGCGTTCCTCACGGGGGTTGTCGAGTTCTTGGTGAGCGGCGACGGAGACGGCTCGGACGGCACGGGCGACGACACCTCGAGCGTGACGGCGAACGCGACGGCGACGAACGCGACGACGAATGCGACGGCGACGAACGCGACGACGAATGCGACGGCGACGAACGCGACGACGAGCGACTCGTGACGACGCCGCCCCGTCGGCGCTTGGATTGGACGTGCGTGGGTCGTGGCTCCGTCTCGAGTAGGAGTGCTGGGTGAGCGAAACCACATGAGATTTTAACGCATGGAGCCGTTACTCGGACTATGGGAATCCTCTCGCGCGCCTCCTACGTCATCCGCTCGAAGGTGAACACGCTGTTGAATCGCGCAGAAGACCCGACGGAGACGCTCGACTACTCCTACGAACAGATGCGAGACGAGCTCCAGGACGTCAAACAAGGGATCGCCGACCTCACGACACAGAAGAAGCGCCTGGAGATCCAGAAGCGAAAGCTCGAAGAGAACGTCGAGAAGCACAACCGACAGGCCCGCGAGGCGGTTCAACAGGACCGCGACGACCTCGCGCGGAAGGCCCTCGAAAAAAAGAAGTCGAAGATGAGCCAGATCGAGGCGCTCGAGGGGCAGATAGCCGACCTCGACGACACTCAGCAGGGGCTCGTCGAAAAGAAAAACCGACTCCAGAACCAGATCGAAGAGTTCCGGACGAAAAAGGAGACGATGAAGGCCCGCTACGAGGCAGCAGAGGCCTCCTCACGCGTCTCGGAGGCGATGACCGGCGTCGGCGACGAGATGGAGGACGTGGGTCGGTCTATCGAACGCGCCGAAGAGCGAACCGAGGAGATGGAAGCGCGCTCGGAGGCGATGGACGAACTCGAAGCGTCCGGTGCATTCGAGAGCGCGCTCTCGGACGAAGACGACATCGACCGGGAGCTCGAGGAGCTCTCGACGCAGGGAGCGGTCGACGCCGAACTCGAGACGCTCAAGGGGGACGTCGGCGAGGAGGAGTCCTCCGATGAGGGCGGTGAGCCGACGGTGTCGGCCGAGACCGACGAGGCGGTCGAGGCGGAACTCGAAGAAATTCACGCGGACGTCGACGCCGACGAATCGACCGAGTGACGCGTCGGGCACCCGACGGACGACGCGCGGGTCCCGGGCTCACCCGTGGGTGTAGCCGCGGTCCGCGAGCGGATCGCCGTCGACGGTGACGCCGGCATCGGCCGCACGGACGGTTCCGACGCGAGTGAGCTCGACCGGACAGTCACGACGGGCCCGGTCGACGGCCGCCGGAGGAAGCGTACACACGAGTTCGAAGTCCTCGCCAAAGTGCGCGGCCATCTGGAACTGCTCTGTGGCGTCGTCGGTCACGGCCTCGACGGCCGGGTGCACTGGGACCGCGCTGCCGTCGAGCGCGACTCCGACGTCGCTCGCCTCGGCGATCTGGTGGAGCGACCGGGCGAGTCCGTCCGAGGAGTCCATCATCGCGGTGGCCGTCTCGGCGAGCGTGCGGCCGGCGGCGACCCGTGGGGTGAATCGGAAGAGCTCGTTCGCCCGGTCGGTCGCCTCGGCGGTCTCCCGGTCGAAGAGTCGGAGTGCGGCGGCCGAGCGGCCCCATCGGCCGGTGACACAGAGGGCGTCGCCGGGAGCCGCGCCCGACCGACGGACGACGCCGTCGGTGGGAGTCGTCCCGATCGCGGTCGTCGCGGTCGTGAACTCGGCGTGGGTGTCCAGGTCGCCGCCGACGTACGACGCGTCGACGGCGGCACAGACGTCGGTCGCGCCCGCGACGAAGGCGTCGAGCGCGTCGGGATCGAACCGTTCGTCCGCGTAGACGGCGACCGCCGCGGTGGCGCGTGCCCCCATGGCCGCGACGTCTGACAGCGAGGCCCCGACCGCACGCCACCCCGCGGTGTACCGGGTCGTTCCCGGCGGGAAGTCGGTTCGCTCGTGGAGCATGTCGGTGGTGATGACGGTGTCGTCGACGACCGCCGCGTCGTCGCCGGCGGGCGAGAGGTCGGCCGCGAGTCGTCGGAGGGCGTCGCGCTCGTTCACGACCGCACCACGGCCGCCGGGCGATTAGAACGTTCGGTCCAGAACGGGTCTCGTGGAACCGTCCGCGAGATCATCATTATCGTTCATTAGAGTTAAGTCGGTCGAAGACACAGGTGCAGTTGAGATGCCTGTACGCGGTCACGACCACGTCCACTACCAGCGCCCGTATGAGTTACCGATCGACCGACCGACCCGCCCCCCCGATACGCCCAAATGACACCTGACTCGACGACCCACCGCACGAAGCCGACGACGCGACAGACAGACGCACCGAACGCCCGCGGCGAGGCACCAACGCACCGAACCAGCCCGACGACGCCGACGGGTGCGACCGCCCTCGACGGTCCAGACGCGACGGTCGAGCGACTCGTGCCCATGGCGCCGGCCGGACGAGGGCCGCGACCGGACCCGACGACGCTCCCGACGAGCCGACGCGACTGAGGCGGGTGCGGGACCGCCAGAGAGCGGCGGAGTTTTCCCGCTCCCGACCAGCAGTCGCGTATGGACGACGACCTCATCGATGACGCGGGGAGACCGCTGTCCCGGTACACCCGCCTCCCGGGTGCCGGGTTCTTTTATCCCGACTCACTCGACGAACAGCGGGCAGCGACCCGCGACCGCGAGACGATCGAAGGCGCCGATGCGATCGTGATAGCCGACGGCGACGCCGACGGACTCGCCTGCGCGGCGATGATCCGAGCCGCTCACGACGCGGCGCTCGACCCGGAACCCTTCGAGCGAGCACTGACCGAAAAGGCGACTGACGGCGTGGGCGACGGCGCGACCGCAGCCGACGGCGCGACCGAGGCCGTCGACGTAACCACCGACGTCGACGCGGCCGACGATCCGACCGAGGACGCACACACGTGGTCTTCGGTCGGCCTCCTCCCCGCCGGTCCGTACGCACTCGATACCGCCCTCGAACGCGTCGCGGCCCACGCGGATGCGGGCGTCGACGTGTACGTTTGTGACCTCTGTCCGGACGACTACGAGCCGATAGCCGACTCACTCGAGTCGCTCGCAGGAACGGTGCGCTGGTTCGACCACCACCAGTGGGACTCGGCGGTCGCCGAGGCGGTCCGCGATGTCGGGGTCGACCTCGTCGTCGGAGCGTCAGACGAGGAGTGCACCGCCGACGTGACGCTCCGGTCGCTCGCGACCGACTTCGAGAAACGATGGCACGAGCTCGCCACGGTGACGCGTGACCACGACCTGTGGATCAAGACGGACCGGCGGTCCGACGACCTCGCCGACTTCTCGTACTGGTCTGGAAGCGAGACGTACGTCGCACTCGTCGGAGCCTACGGTCCGGACCTCCCGCCTTCGGTCGACGACTACCTCGAGTCGCGGCGGGTCGAGAAGGCCGCCCGGATCGACGCGGCCGTCGACCGCGCGGTCGTCCACGAGGTCGGCGCGTGGTCGGTCGGGGTGACCTACGGCCGGTGTTCACAGAACGAGGTGGCAGAACGACTCCGCGAGGCCGGTGCCGACGCCGCCGTGATCGTCAAACCGGCCGGGTCGGCGTCCATCCGTGGATCCGAGACCTTCCAGCACGCTCACGAGGTCGCCGGGCGGGTGAACGGCGGCGGGCACCCACAGGCGGCCGGCTGTAAGCCGGACATCTACGACGACATGCTCGATTACGCCACCCACTGGACGACCGACGGCGAGGCGTGTAAGCGGGTCATTCTCGCCGCGTTCGAGGCGGTCGCCGAAACGGTGCAGGCTGCCGGGGAGCCGGGGAACGGCGAGACAGAACACAGCGGGTCGAACGACGCCGAGTAGCCCGGTCGACCAGACGACCCAATCGACTGAGGCGGTGAGAAAAAAGACCGGTGTCCAGTCGCGCGGCGCGCCCGATCAGGACGACGAGGGCGACATCTGGATGTTCAGACTCTTCTGGACGATCTGCGTGAACGCCATCGAGCAGAGGAAGTACCAGACGATCCACATCTGCAACGGGCCGACGAGCCCGGCGTCCCACGTCACAGCGCCCGCGAGCGGCACGACGATCTCCTGCGTTGCTATCGCGGGATACGCAGACTCGGAGCCGCGGTAACCGATGACCCAGAACATCCAGAGGAACGCCGGGATCGTGAGGAACATGATCCAGACCATCGGTCGAAACTGCTCTTTGAACATGCCGAGCTGGTCGCCCATCGCGTCCATCTGTTCTTCTTGGATCGCGTCGAGCGCCTCGTCGTCGTCGCGTTCTTTGGCGTCCTTACGGCGCTCTTGGATGTCTTTCATCCGATCTTGATACATACTCATCTTCTCCATGTCCATGAGCCCGGCGCGCAACAACGTGGAGTAGAGCCCGGTCGCGAGCGCGATGAGCATGATGATGACGTAGAAGGGGACGAGCGAGAGCAGCGGCCCCAACACCACGTCGATCGCGCCAGCGATGAGGTTCCGAACCGGCGCGACCGCGTAGCCGACGAACGCACCGACCGTCGCGACCGCCGCCAGCTTGTCCCACTTCGACCACGACGTGGTCTCTGGCGTCTCGACGTCGCTTCCGGTGGAGTCGTCGGGCGTCTCGAGTCCTGCCTCGATAGCCTCGGTGCTTGCGAGCGCAAACCCCTCCTCGCCGTCGACGAGCACCTCCTTTTCTATTAGCCGGCCCCACTGGCCGCTCGTTATCTCGTCGCGGACGTCGACCCATCGAACCTCACCGTCCGTGGCGCGATCGAGGACCACTTCGACGGCGGTTCGCATCTCGTCGTCGCCGTCGACGAGCGAGCGAACTCGTCGTTCGACTTTACCCATTGACCGTTAGTTCGTCGTCGACGGTTAAGAAGCTTGCAGGATCGACGAGCGGGATGTCCCCGCGAACCGCACTCGACGAGACCTCGGCTCGAGGCCTACGATTCGACGACCGACTGGATCCGCTCGAAGACGGCCTCGGGTGGTGCCTCGCCGTCGACCGTCTCCAAGACGCCCTCCGTCCGGAAGTGTTCGACGACGGGTGCCGTGTTCTCCTCGTAGACGGCGAGCCGCTCGCGGGCCGTCTCTTCGGTGTCGTCCTCGCGCTGGACGAGGTCGCCGCCACACTCGTCACAGACCCCGGGTTCTTCGGGCGGCTGGAACTCGACGTGGTAGTTCGCCCCACACGATTCACACACGCGACGGCCCGTGAGCCGGTCGACGAGCACCGCCTCGTCGACGTCGAGAAAGACGACCGCGTCGAGGTCGGTGATAGACGAGAGGAACTCGGCCTGTTCGAGCGTCCGTGGGTAGCCGTCGAGAACGAAGCCGTCGGCGTCCGAAAGCGCCTGTTCGACGATCTCGTTGACGACGGGATCCGGCACGAGCTCGCCCGCCTCCATGTACGAGCGCGGCGTCCCGTGCTCCGTCTCCACGTCTTTGTTCGCCCGGAGCGCGTCCCCCGTGGTGACGTGCTCGAGGTCGTACGCGTCGGCCAGCTTCGCGCTCTGTGTGCCCTTCCCAGCGCCCGGCGCTCCCAACAACAGAATGCGGTGACTCATGGCTTGCCGCTCGGCGTCCGCACGTAAAGCCTTGAAGATTCTGCGACGCGCGCCGCAATCGGGCTACGCGGTCGAGTCGTCGTCCGTGGCGTGCTCGGCGGCTGTGTCGGCGGTCGACTCGTTGAGCCGGAGCGCCATCTCGCGTTCGAAGCTCTCGGTGTTCGACGTCTCGAAGCCGATCTTCTCGTACAGCGAGACGGCCGCGCGGTTCCACCGTTCGACGGTGAGCCAGACCCGCTCGATCCCGGCCGCCTGTCCACACCCGAGGAGCCCGCGGATGAGCCGCGTTCCGATCCCCGCACGCTGGTAGGTCTGGTGGACGAAGATCGCGAGCTCGTACGCGTCGTCGTCCGGCACGAGCGTCGCGTGACCCGCGACCGACCCCTCACACCAGGCGACCACGTTCAGGCAGTCGTCGGTGAGGATCGCATCGAGCCACTCGCGCACCCGCGACTCCCCGCCGGGAGGGATCCCCTGTGCGCGGTCCGACGGGTCGAAGGAGTCGTACATCGAGACGAGTGCCTCGTAGGACGCCTCCGTGCCGTCGTACTCGCGTATCTCGACCTCGCGGCCCTCGCCGTCGGTGAACGTGATCGGCGGCGTCTCGAAGCGTCCCGCGACCGCGTCCGGGTAGCGTCGCTCCCTCATCGTACGAGCGTGACCGAGGTGTTGCTGTTCAAGAGGACGAACTCGGCTATCGGCCCGATCGAGATCTTTCCCATCGGACTCGTGTGCCCGCCGCCCAGCACGATCCGGTCGAACTCCTCCTGTTCGGCGATGTCGACGAGTCGGCTGCCCGGGTCGCCGTCGATGCGGCGGACCGCGGCGTCGATCCCCGCGTCGGCTATCGCCGCTTCCGCGCGGCGAACCACCTCCTCGACGGCGATCTCCGCGTTCGGGTTCTCTACCACCCCGACGGTGAGGTCGTCGCCGGCGACCGCCGCGCGTTCGACCGTCTCCTCGAGCGCACGCAGCGAGTCGTCGCTGCCACCGATCCCACAGAGCACGTGCATGCGTGCTCTCTCACCCGGGGATCAAAAAAGCGTTCGCCGTCGAATCGACCGACCGTACCCACAACCATTTGTCCGCGCCGCGACTGTGAGCGACCATGACTGACGATCCCGAGCCGTCGACGGACGCCACGGCGGATGCGGACCGCGACGCGGACCACGACGAGGTGGAACGCGACGGCGTCGACGACGCGAACCGCAGCGACGTGAACCGCGACGGTGCGGACGCGACCGACGCCGACGCGCCGACGACCGACGCCGACGCGTCGGTGCCGCGCGACGTCCAAACGTACGAACGGTTCACGAAGATCGACGGGGCCCGCTACGAGCGGGTCAACGAGTTCTTGCGAGATCGCACGTACGTCACGGCCCGCGAGTGGGCGATCGCTCGACTCTGTGCGGACTTTCGGACCGAGACGGGCGTCGAGATGACGAAGATCGGCGAGAACCTCCCCGAGCTCGTCCCGTTCATGACCGACACGTACACGCCACAGGCGGTCAATCAGGCGCGATACGCCTTCGAAGAGAAGGTGACGAAGGCCGGAGCGACGTTCCTCTACGGCGCGATGTCGGGCTTTTTCACCGCCGAGGATCTCGACGAGATGATGTACGAGGTGACGGAGGTCGCGAAGTTCCTCCTCGAAGTCGAGGGCGTCGACCTTGCGGTCGCAGAGGAGCTCGACGCCGAGGACCGAATCTCCGCGGTGATGCGTGAGGTGCGCGAGTCCTCCGCTGACCTCCGTGGTGAGGAGGTGCGGTGTCCCGAGTGCGGACACGTCCACGAGCCGGGCGAAGAGTGAACCGCGACCCCGACACGGCGGGGAGACGGCCGGGCCGTATCGCTGGATCAGTCGTCTGCGGTACTCGCAACGTCGCCAGTACCGGCGAGGAGGTCGTCGCCGTACCCGGGGACCGTGCCGTCGTCGTTCCATCCCCGGAGCGCGTAGTACTCGGAGAGGCCCGCCTCGAAGCCGTCGATCTCGTACGGCAGCGTGTCGTCTGCGCGGTCGAATCCGCGCGCGTTGTTGAACGCCCGCTCGAGCTCGACGATTCGAGCGCCGACCGCGAGCAGGTCCTCGTAGTCGGCGGCTAAGAGCGCTCCAAGCCGGTCGTCGGTGACCACGCCCCGCGAGAACTTACACACCACCGCCGAGTCGAGGACCGCGTTCCGGTTCTCTTTTTCGACGAGCTTCGGCGGCTTTCCGTCGAGCCCCTGCGGGTCGAGCGCCTCGTCTTTCCCGACTAGGGGATACTCGTACGCGTAGAACTCGCCGTACATGTGGTCTGCACCGCGATTCGCCGTCGCGAACGCGAGCCCCTGGCCGTTCAGGTGCCGGCCGTCGTGTCCGGAGAAGTCGAGTCCCTTCACCGTCCAGTCGTCGACGCCGAACTCGTCGTGGACCCGGTGGACGCCCTCTGCGAGCGTGTCTCCGACCCCCTCACGATAGGCGATCTGTTCGACTATCGACTGTGCGAGCTCCGCGTTACCGAACTCGTCTTCGCTCGCGAGGTACATCGACACCGTGTCGCCACACGAGATGGTGTCCATCCCGAGTTCGTCACACAGCTCGTTCGCGGCCATCACGTCGACAACGTCGTCGACGCCGGCGTTGCTGCCGAACGCCATCACCGTCTCGAACTCTGGCCCTTCGGTTTCGAGGCCAGTCGCCTCGTCGCGGGTGGGGAGCTTACACGCGAACGCACACTGCGAGCACGTTCCCTTCTTGTACTTTTTTTCTTCGACGCGGTCACCCGAGATGCCGGCCGCTCCCTCGAACGACTGCTCGGCGAAGTAGTACGACGGGAGCGCCTCCACCTCGTTGGCGAGTTCGGTCACACTGGCCGTCCCCTGTCGTTTCATGATCGAGTCGGAGGTCGCCGCCTCCCGGTGGACGTCGCCGGCCTCGTCCGGCCACTCGACGTCGATGTCGGCGTCGGCGTCGCCGTCGAAGGTGAGCGCTTTCACCCCCTTAGAGCCGAGTACAGCACCGAGTCCGCCACGACCGAACGCCCGCGATTCCGAGGTCATGATCGACGCGAACCGGACGGCGTTTTCGCCGGCCGGACCCACACACGCCACGTGCTCCGGCTCCAGGTCGTGGGTGGATTCTACGTGCGCCGAGACGTCGGAGACGCGCGCCTCAGCGAGCCCTGGGACGGCTTCGAAGGTGACGTTCGGGGTGCCGTCGTCGTCGGGTTCACGGACGTGTACCGCGAGCAGTTCGTCGCTCGCCCCGACGAGCTCGACGGCGGCGTATCCCGCGCCGGTGAAGTTGCGTGAGAGGAAGCCGCCCGCGTTCGACGAGAGGAGACCGTCTGTCAGCGGCGAGACGGCCGTCGCCGCCATCCGCCCGGTGTACGACGTTCGCGAGTACTGCATCGGCCCGGTCGAGAAGTACAAGCGGTTCTCCGGGCCGAGCGGGTCGACGTCGAACGGGATTCGCTCGTACGCGAGCCGGGTGTTGAGCCCGCGGCCGCCAACGAACGAGGCGAGCACGGTCTCGATCGGCTCGGTGCTGGCCGTCCGTTCGGTCAGATCGATCGTGAGGAGATCGCCCTGTGCGTGTCTCATGTCCGACCATACGCCAGCGCGTCAATAAACCTCCGGGTCACCACGCGGATCGCCGGATCTGCGGCCGCACTATTCAGGACCGCAATCGATGGCTCGTCACCGCCTCGGCACCCGCCACGCCGGTGTCGAGCACCGCCACGTGGAAGGCGTCGTCGGCACCGTCGACGGGGATCGGCAGTCCACCCGGGTTCACCCGAACCGTCTCGCCGCGCGTCTCCACGGCTCGGGCGTGTGTGTGGCCGTGTACCACGACGTCGTAGTCGCCACAGTCGACGAGGGCGTCGACGACGACCTCGCTCGTACCGTGGGTGACCGCGACGTCGAGCGACTCGGCCGATTCGACCGACTCGGTCACCTCGACTGCCGACTGGCCAGGAGCCCCGACCGGGAACGACAGCGCACCCGCCTCGCCGAGGTACTCCCCGAACGCGTCGACGGTCGACTCAACGGCCCACTCGCCGTCGTTGTTCCCGCGCACCGCGTAGAAATCGAAGTCAGCGTCGAAGGGGGTCACCGAGAACGGCGCGACGAAGTCGCCACAGTGGACGACTGCGTCGACGCCGCGCGACTCGAACAGCGCTACGGCCGCCTCGATGGCGTCAAGATCGTCGTGGGTGTCAGAGACGAGACCGACGAGCATACTCGATCGGAGTGTCGGTGTCGGGAGTGATAAGTGTCGGTCCTCGGTCGCGCTCGTTCGCACACCTGCGTCGGCCTCACCGTCCGGCGTCGTCGCCAGCGACGGCCTCCGTCGGCGCGACGACGGCGTCGGCCGAGGACGCTCCCGACCGGCGTGCCGCGAGTGCAATTGCCACGTACAGCGCACCGATCGCTCGGAGCAGCGGCGTCGATCGATCGTGCCACCGGACGCGGTCGGGGTCCTCGAAGATCAGTCGCGTCGCGAGCCGCTGGTATCGTCGCGGGAACGTCACCACAATGCTCCCGCCGACACCGACCGCACCGATCACCAGCCGATACAGTCGGCCACCCACGAGCGCCGCGAGGACTAACAGCACTCCCTCCGCACGGACCAGCGAGGGAACCCACGGCCGAATCGTCGGGACGCTCACCGCCTCGTCGCTCTCGGCGTCGGTGTCGACGTCGACCGCGACGGTCTCGAACGCCGCGAGCGTCCGGCGTGGCGCCAGCGCGACGAGTCCACCGAGGACCGCCAGGATCTGTCGGAGCATACGTGACGGTTCGTCGACACGGCTAAAGAGCGCACCGCACGTTCCCGACATCCGAGAGCTTCGGCCCCGTGGAGCGCTCGGTGCTCACTCCGTCTCGTGGAGCGCCTGCCAGGAGAGCCGCGGGGTGCGTGCGGCACCGACCTGGTCGATCCGAGAGGCGGCCGTGCGGCTCGGTGCCGAATTGAGCGTCTCGGCGTCGTCGCCGAACGCGACGTTGAACGCGGCCGCGAGGTCGTCGAGCGACGCCTTGTTCTCGATCTCCGTCGGCTCCGTCAACATCGCCTCGGGGACCATCTCGGGCCACTTCGTCGTCGGCGGGTGAACGCCGAAGTCGAGCATCCGTTTTGCGACGTCCGCGGCGTCACGGTCCCCGGCCGTCGCCGCGAACTCGTGATGGAAGGGGCCGTGTGGGACCGCGAGGTCGATCTGGTTGGCCAGGTAGTTCGCGTTGAGCACCGCCTTCGCCGCCGCGTCGGACAGCCCCGCGTCGCCCAGTCGGGCGATGTAGGCGTACGCCTTGATCAACACCAGCCAGTTGCCGTGGAAGCCGTGGACCTTCCCGATCGACTCGGGTGGCGCGAAGCGCTCGTACCCGTCGCCGTCGGTCGCCTCGCGGACCCGGGGCGTCGGGAGGAAGTCGGCGAGTTCGGCGGTCACCCCGACGGGTCCGGCTCCGGGGCCGCCCCCGCCGTGTGGGGTCGCGAACGTCTTGTGGACGTTGTAGTGCATGACGTCGAATCCCATGTCGCCCGGGCGCCCTCGGCCGAGCAACGCGTTGAGGTTCGCGCCGTCGTAGTAGAGGAGTCCACCGGCATCGTGGACGATGTCGGCGACCTCGGCGATGTCGCGCTCGAAGAGGCCGACCGTGTTGGGATTGGTGAGCATGAGTGCGGCGGTGTCCTCGCCGACGGCCGCCCGGAGCGCATCGAGGTCGACGCGGCCGTCGTCGCCGGAAGGGAGTTCGACCACGTCGTAGCCGGCGGTCGCGGCGGTGGCGAAGTTCGTCCCGTGTGCCGACGCGGGGATCACCACCTCCGAGCGGTCGGTACCGTGGTGTTCGTGACACGCCTTCGCCACGAGGATCCCGGTGAGCTCACCTGCCGCGCCCGCCGGCGGCTGGAGGGTGACGGCGTCCATGCCACCGATCTCGGCGAGGACGTCCTGTAGTCGGTACAGGATCTCGAGGATCCCCTGTGTCGACCGGTCCGACCGGGCCGGGTGGACCGCCGCGTTCGGGTCGGCCGCGACGTCCTCGGTGAACGACGGGTTGAACTTCATCGTGCAGCTCCCCAGCGGGTACGGCCCCGAGTCGATAGACCAGTTCATCTGCGAGAGTCGGGTGTAGTGGCGGGCGATCTCCGGCTCGGAGGGGTTCGGCAACGTGAGCGACTCACGCGTCAGGTCGTCCGGCAGCGGCGAGTCCGCCGACACGTCGACGGTCGCCGTCCCCTTCTCGTCGAGCAGGGGCTCCCGAACCGCGTCCGATTCGCTCGTGTAGGTGGCCTGATCGTGATACATCTCAGATCACCTCCGCGACCGCGGCGACGAGGTCGTCCGTCTGGTCCGCGGTCAGGTCGGTCACACACGCCTGTAGGTGGTCGTCGTCGACGACGTGGACGGCAAATCCATCCGTTTCGAGCGCCGACGCGACCGCCGGCGCCGGCGACTCGGTCCGGAAGACGAACTCGCGGAAGTGGTGGCGGTCGTGGACCGGCGCGGTCACCCCCTCGATCGCGTCGAGGTCGCTCGCGAGGGCGGCCGCGTCGGTGACGCAGTCGTTCGCGAGATCGACGAGCCCCGACGGCCCGAGTGAGGCGGCGTGGATCGCCGCTCTGAGCGCGACCCACGCCTGATTCGTACAGATGTTCGACGTCGCCCGCTCCTTGCGAATGTGCTGTTCGCGGGTTTGGAGCGTGAGCGTGAACGCGCGGGTTCCGTCGGCGTCCTCGCTCGCCCCGACGAGGCGACCGGGCACCTGTCGGAGGTAGTCCTCGCGACACGCGAAGATGCCGAGCCCCATGCCGTAGCTCGCCGGAAGTCCGAGCGCGCCCGCCTCACCGACAACGACGTCTGCACCCACGCTCGCCGGCGCTTCGAGCACCGAAAGGGCGACGACGTCCGACCCGAGCACGAACAGCGCGTCGGCGGTCTCGGTGATCGATCCGATCGCCTCAAGTCGCGCTTCGAGACAGCCGCGCACGGTCGGGCTCTCGGCGTACACCATCACGACGTCGGCGGCGGCGCGGTCGGCGAGCGCGTCGACGTCGGCGATGCCGTCGGCCATCGGGTACGACTCGACGGTGAGACCGGCACCGTCACAGTAGTTCTCGAGTACCGCCCGTTTGCCGGAGCGCAGGTGTGCCGGCACGAGCACGACGTCACCGGTCGTCGACCGGACGCGGTCGGCGAGCGTCGCCGCCTCCGCGAGTGCGGTCGCGGCGTCGTACATCGAGCAGTTCGCGACCGGCAGACCGGTCAGCTCGACGAGCATCGACTGGTACTCGAAGAGCGCCTGTAAGAAGCCCTGTGAGACCTCCGGCTGGTACTGGGTGTAGCTCGTGAGGAACTCCGAGCGGTCGGCGAGGTGGTCGACGATACTCGGTACGTAGTGGGAGTAGTGGCCGCGGCCGAGGAACTCGACGAGGTCGTCGTTGGCCGCGAGCGCGTCGGCACACTCGCGACGAATCTCCCGTTCGGTCCGTGGCTCGATTCCGAACGTCCCGTCGAACCCGACGGCCGCGGGAATGTCGAATAACCCCTCCTCACTCTCGGCGCCGATGGCGTCGAGCATCGCTTCGGTCTCGGCGTCCGTGTGGGGCGCGTACGGACTCCCACTCATCGGTGCGCCTCGATCGTGGCGGACTTGCCGTCGGCCTGGTTGGTGGCCCCGACGCCGGTTCGTTTGGTGGTCGGGTCGTCGGCGGGTCGTCGGTGCGGGTGTGTCGATGACATGTGTCTGTGTTCGAATTGGCGCGGTCGACCGCGGTCGTGATCGACGACCACGGTCAGGCGATCTGGTCGGCGTACTCGGCCGCGGCGAGCGTCTCCGCTTCGTCGACGCCGTCGCTCGGTTCGACCTCGAGCATCCAGCCGTCGTCGTACGGCGACTCGTTGACGAGCTCCGGGCGGTCGAAGAGCGCCTCGTTGACCGCGGCGACCGTTCCCGAGATCGGTGCGTACAGGTCTGAAACCGCCTTGATCGACTCGACGACGCCGAACGCCTCCCCTGCGGTGACCTCGTCGCCGACGGCGGGGAGCTCGACGAAGACGACGTCGCCGAGTTCGTCCTGAGCGAAATCAGAGATACCGACCCGAACGGTCGCGTCGTCGACCGTCGTCCACTCGTGCGATTCCAGATAGCGTACGTCGTCGGGAACTTCGAAGCTCATTGTGTGAGAGACCGCGGTGCGTACCGACCGTCGGCCCCCGAACCGCACGACGGCCTCGTCCAACACGCACCGCAGTGTGCTGTGTAAACCGATCACAGACGGGCAAATAAATGGTGTGTTCTCGGCGGATTTCAACCGTGACGTAGGCGATCGGTCGAATCTCTCGACTCGTCCGGGTGAGTTGGGGCGAGTCGTGAGCAGGTCGCGGGCGAGTCGTGAGTGGGCCGCGGGCGAGTCGTGGGTGGGCCGCGGGCGAGTCGTGGGTGGGCCGCGGGCGAGTCGTGGGTGGGCCGCGGGCGGGTCGCGGGGGTCGCAAGGGGGTTGTAGAGCGGAAACCCCGCCAGTTTATCGGCTACCGGACCGGAGCGGGGCCATGTTGATCACGCTCGAGGGGATCGACGGAAGCGGGAAGACGACTGTCTGGGAGGCGCTCCACGACCAGTATCCCGACGCGGTGTTCACCCGAGAGCCGACAGAGAGCTGGTACGGAGACGCGGTGTACCGGTCGCTCGCCGACGAAGACGCCGACCCGCTCGCCGAGCTCTTCTTGTACACCGCCGACCACGCGGCTCACCTCTCGGAGACGATCCGACCGGCGCTTGCCGAGGGTACCCTCGTCGTCTCCGACCGCTACTCCGACTCCCGGTTCGCGTACCAGGCAGCCACGCTCGACGCGAGCGACGCCATCGACGTCGACCGGCCGATGGAGTACATCCAGGGGATCCACGCCGCGTTCTCGCGTCCCCCGGACGCGACCATCTACCTCGACCTCGACCCGACGACGGCGGCCGCTCGGGCCGGCCGGACGGACAAGTTCGAGCGCGACGGGTACCTGTCGGCGGTCCGAGCGAACTACGAGCGACTCGTCGACGCCGAGCCAGGACGGTTCGTCCGCGTCGACGCCAGTCAGCCGCCGGAAGTGGTCGTCGAGCGGGTCGAGTCCGCGGTCGCGGCACTCGTCGAGCCGTGATCGTCGCGCTGTCGTCGCCGGGTCGCGAACATCACACGGCGGTCGTCGAGTCGTCGATCACTGCGTGTCCGGTAGTTCGTACTCCTCCGGCGGGGGGACGTAGAGGTAGTCGATCACCGCACCGAGCACCACCGGGAGCCCGACGAGCGCACCGACGACGATGGTGGGGCTCCCCAGGTCGACTCCGGCTCCGACGCCCAAGAACCCGGTGAACACGAGCGTCGAGACGAACAACACCATCGGCGTCAACACGAGCGTGTACAATACCCACCCCCACGAGGTGGCGAGCCGCAGTCTGAAGAATCGGGTCGCCACGCCGGCGACGAGCGTGTGGAACGCGAGGAGACCGAGGAGCGTCGCAAACCCGACGAACGCGAGCATACACGTCGTTCGTCGTCGGGACTCTTTGCTGTGTCGCCCTGCCAGCGTTCGATCGAGCGTCTCACGGCAGACGACTGCGTTCGCCGCGCACGACTCAGAACGGCCCGCCGCCGCCCTGTTGTCTCGCCGACGAGATCAGCGAGTCGACCGGCGCTGTGTACTCGTACCCGGGGATGACGCCCTGGACGTAGGTTCCCTCGACGAAGTCGACGAGCGCGCCCGCGTCGTCGACGCCGCGTCGCTCGTTGAGGTCGGTCACCGACAGCCGCACGACGATCTCCTCGTCGGCGCGTTCGACGGTCGGATCGAAGGTGTGGTCGCCGCGGGTGACGCCGCCCACGTCGACGACGCGCCGCTCGAACGTCTCCGTCCAGCCGTCCTCGACCACGTCGGCGACGTGTTCGGCGGTGACCGCGGACAGCGTCGGGACACGGACGACCACGTCGTATCGGATGCGCGGGTCGTCTTCGGGAGTCGGCTCGGCCGTCACGGTCGCGTCGAAGGCGGTCGTCTCGAACGTCCACGTGGCCTCACCGGCCGGCGTAAACGAGTCGTGTGCACGAAACGCCCGGCGAACGCGGTCGGGGAGGGTGTGCTCGGGATCGCTCATACGTCTCCGTTCGTCCGCGCGAGCAAAAACGCCGCGCTGTCGGCCGACCAATCCGGCGCGCACACAACGGTTAACACCTGGAGCCCGCGTACCGCGGCACATGTACGCACTCGTCGGCGGGACGGTACACACGGCCATGGCCGAGGGAACGTTCGAGGGGACCGTCGTCTTCGACGACGGGATCGTCGCGCTCGGCGACGTCGAGCCGCCCGCGGAGGCGACGGTCGTCGACGTCGAGGGCCACCACGTCACGCCGGGGCTCGTCGACGCCCACAGCCACGCCGGGATGGCCGAGTGGGGTGAACCCGAGGACGCAGACATCAACGAGGGCACCGACGCGGTCACGCCACAGGTGTCGGCGCTCGACGGCTTCCACCCTCGCGACGAGGAGCTACGGCACGCGTTTCAACACGGCGTGACGGCCGTCTCCGCGCGGATGGGCTCGGGCAACGTGATCGGCGGCATCATCTGCTCGATGAAGACGTACGGCCGCACGGCAGACGAGATGTGCATCCGTGAAGACGGAATGAAGGCCGCGATGGGCGAGAATCCAAAGCGCTTCCACGGCGAGGAACACGACCGCCAGCCCGCGACGCGTCCCGGCGTGGCCGCCACCCTTCGGTCCGCACTCATGGCGGCCGAAGACTACGTCGACCGGCGCAAACACGCCCGCGAGTCGGGCGAGCCGTTCGACCGCGACCTCGGCATGGAGAACCTCGCACGCGTGCTCACAGAGGATCTCCCACTACGGGTCCACGCTCACCGGACCGACGACATCATGACCGTCTTCCGCATCGCCGAGGAGTTCAGTATCGACGCGCTCTCGATAGAGCACGCGACCGAAGGACACCTGATCGCCGAGGAGTTCGCGGCGCGGGACGTACCGGCGGTCGTCGGCCCCTCGTTGTACTCGGGTGCGAAGTACGAGCTTCGAAACATCACCTTCGAGACGCCCGCGATCCTCCACGAAGTAGGCGTGAAGGTCGCCATCCAGACCGACGCGCCGGTGCTTCCGCAACACCACCTCGACGTCTGTGTCGGCCTCGCCGTGCGCGAGGGGCTCCCGCCCGAGGTGGCACTCGAGTCGGTGACGCGACACCCCGCGGAGATCCTCGGGATCGACGACCGGGTCGGAACCCTCGAGGTTGGGACCGACGCCGACGTCGCGGTGTGGGACGGGGTCTTCTACGAGAACGACAGCAAGACGCGGCACGTCTTCGTCGACGGCGAACACGTCTTCGACCGAGAGCGCGACGCCGTCGACCCGCGCGACGCGTACGACTGGTGATCGTGGACGGTTGGTGAGGGGGACCGTATCCAGGGAACGGCTCACTCGACGACGACGACGCCGCGCATGCCCTGCGTCTGGTGGGGCGTACACACGTACTCGACGGTGCCCGGCTCGGTGAACGTGTGCGTGAAGGTGTGACCGGCCTCTGCGGTCAGCGTCGACTCGAACGACTCGTCGACGGCGACGACGTTGTGGCCGCCGCCACGACCGGTCCACTCCCAGGCCACGGTCGTGCCGGCGTCGATGCGAACGGGCGCCGGGTCGAAGGCGAACCCGTTACCGGCACCGACGGCGACGGCGACCTCGTCCTGGCCGGTTCGATCGACGGGTGGCGCGTTCACGTCCGTCGTCGGGGGATCACCGCCGTCTGTGCCTCCGGCACCGCCACATCCCGCGAGCGAGACGAGCGAGGTGACCCCGAGCGCGCCGAGGATCGCCCGCCGACTGTGTTCGACCATATCGGTCGTTGGTGCCGGCGAGCTAAAACGTCTCGACTGCTCCCACCGGGTGGAAGAGGTTTTCACCGACAGCGACGAAGAGCGGGTATGAGCGAGTGGACCGACGCCATCGTCGGCGAGCGCATGACCGTCGACAACCAGTTCACCGACCGGGTTACCGCCTCCCGCTTCTCGAGTCAGGAGTGGGGACTGATCATGACCGCGACCGAGTTCGAGATCGCAGACGCAGACGATCCAGACGCGGCGCGGATCGTCGCGGACACGACGAGCCTCCCAGCCGTGATGCCCGAGTTGGAGAACGTCCGCTCGCAGGTCGCCGCGATGGGCGGTGCCACGAACGACGGCGGTGGGGGCGGCTCGGGCGGCGGGATCCTCGGATCGGTGCTCGGCGCACTCGGTCTCGGCGGGGGTTCGAGCGACGGCCCGAGTGACGAGGAGCTCGAGGCTGCAGAACAGCTGGTCCAAGCGTACGCGGACGAGCTCCAAGCGCACTTAGAGGAAGCCGGGCGGTGGGAACAGATCCGGATCGCCTACCAGGAGTAGCCGGCGGAAACCGCGGTCGGGACCCTCACGCGTCGTCGCCGTTTGTGCTGTTCTCGACGGACGGTCGTACGTCCGCGTCGCGGCCGACGATCAGCTCACGGACGAGGTCGTCGTACTCTTCGCCGTCGGTGCGGAGCGCGTCGAGTCGCTCGACCGTCTCGTCGTCGAGGTGTATCTGTGGCATAGCGGCGATTCGTCCGACCGGGTCAAAAGCGTGTGGAACGCCTCGGCACCCGGTGTGCCCGTGACGGCGGCGACGCGTTCGGGAGCACAACGCTTTTCGAAGCCGCCCGGCCACCGACCGTATGCACCAGTCGGTCGAGACGGCGCTTGACGCCGCCTTCCCCGACCGAACGGTCGTCGGCGTCGAGAGCGCCGGGCCCTCCTGGAACGGCGGCAACGAGACGGTCTCCGTGGTCTTCGCCGACGGCCGCCACGCCTACCTGAAGACGGCCGTCGACGGCGCTGGCCACCGGCTCGACCGAGAGGCGGCGACGCTCGCGTACCTCCGTGCGCACCGATCGCTTCCCGTCCCGGCGACGCTCGCGGTCGAGACGAGCGGCCCGGTACCGTACCTCGCTACTGCGCCCGCCCCTGGTCAGTCCGTCGACGAGCGCTTCGAGACGGCAGGGCCCGACACACAGGAGTGGCTCCTCCGCCAGGTCGGCCGGGCGGTCGCGGCGCTTCACGCGGTGCGGTTCGACGACCACGGCACGATTCGTGGGCGCGGCGAGACGGTCGGCCGTGGAGAGACGGTGGATCGTAGAGAGACGGTCGGTCGTGGTACGCCGGCTGAATCCAACGATGCAGTCGAGAGCCCATCCGCGCGACCGGGGCTCGAGTTGTCGATCGCGCCGTGGCCGGACGTCCTCCTCGAGACCGTCGAACAGACCCGCGAGATCGCCACGACCGACCGACTCGACCGACACTTCGACGCGGTCGTCGACTGCATCGAGAGACGTCGCCTGCTGCTCGAGGACGCTCCCGCGGCGCTGCTTCACGGCGACGTCACCAAGCCGAACGCGTTCGCGGTCGACGGGCAGAGTGGTGCTTCCGCCGGCGACATCGGGCTGCTCGACTGGGAGCTCGCTCACGTCGGCGACCCGTCCCGCGACCTCGTCCGGGCGCGTGATCAGCTGTGTAACGGGTTCGACTCCGAGGGCCCCGATCGACTCACCGACGCCGTCATCGACGGGTACCGAGACCGCGCCGGAGGCCTGCCGGCGGGATTCGAGGTCCGGGAGTCGATCTACCGCGTCGTTCGCGTGCTCGGCCGGTCCGGGTTCCTCGACCAGTGGGTGCCGTACCTCGGCGAGCCGATGGCGGCGCTCGTCGACCGGATCGACGCCGAACTCGACTCGCGGCTGGCTGCGGTCCGCCGCGCGACGGACAAGTGAACGGTCCGTGAGGCGGCCTCGGGACGTCGACTGCGGGCCAGCGTCGTGGTCGTCACCCCCCGTCCGCGTCCGGCGGACCGGCGGCGCGCTTTTCTATCTCGCCGCGCAGCTTCGCCGCGTCGAAGTCGTGGTCCGGTCGAATCGCGACGAAGTCGAGGAATCGTCTGGCGGCGAGCAGCGCGTCCGAGTCGTAGCTCGTCAGCGCCGCGTCGACGGCACTCGTCGCCCCCACGAGCGGTTCGAGCGCCGCGAGCGCGCTCGCGAGGTCGTAGGACCGAGCGTCGGTCCGACCGTCGTCGCTCACGTTCGTCGCGTCGATCACGTACAGCTCGCCGTCCAACACGAGCACGTTCTCCGCGCGGAGGTCGCCGTGTGCGAGCCCCGCGTCGTGGATCGTCGCGAGGGCGTCGAACAACGCCGGGGCGAGCGCGCGACACGAATCGGCGTCGAGCTCGTCGAGCGTACAGAACTCGGGGAGGTACTCCGCGACGACGACGCCGAGGTCGCCCACCGCGAGCGCCTCGATCGGCTCCGGGGCGTTCACGCCGAGGTCGCGGACCTGTCGGGTTGCCTCAAGCTCGTGACGCGCCATCTCGTAGGGCGTCTCGTGGCGTTCGAAGAATCCCTCGCTGCCGGCCGAGAACGCCCCGAGGTTTCGGCCGGTGGTAAACAGCGTGTGGACGAGCGTGTTCTGTGGCGTGATCACCTTCACGAAGCGATCGTCGTCGAGCACCATCGGCGTCGACAGCCAGTTGTCGGCGTCAAGAAACTCGATTCGGACGCAGTCACGGTCGTACCGGTCCGCCAACTCGCGTCCGACCCGCTCCAGCGCTGGCCAGTCTGCGCTGCCGCGGACGAGCCGGCGAAACGACATACACGCACGATACCGCCTCCTCGCGTATAAACTGTCGCGCGAGGGTCGTGCGATGGGAACGGCCGCCCGTCGAGCCCGATGTGAGGCCCGTCGAGCCCGATGTGAACTACCGGCGTCGCGCGGTGTGTGACCGCGGCGTGTCGTGCGGATCAGCCGCCGCCGGCATCGGCCTCATCGCCCGCGCCATCCGGCCCCTCGACGAGGTCGTCGTCGACGGCGTGAATCGCGTCTACGAGACGCGAGGGAGTCGGCACGGCGTCGAAGAACGCACGGGAGCCGAAGGAGGCGTCGCCGTTGACCGAGAGGTATCCCACGTCGGGCGGATCGCCGGCGAGCCCCGTGAGAAACCCGACGGTCCGGACGATGGGGACGTCGTCGACGCGTCCGGCCCGTGTGACCGACTCGTACAGCCGTCGGTGGGTTGCGACGTGGTACACGCACGTCGGCGTCGGCGCGAAGAACAGGTAGTAGCGCGCGCCGGGTTCGGTCCGGCCGAGTCGCGGCCGGAGCGCGTGTGTCTCGTCCGCGTGGAAGTAGCGCTGCATCCGGTTGAACTGTCTGAGCATCGCGTTGGCGCCCGTCGCCTGGCGGACCGCCGCGTCGGCTTTCAACTCGATCACGTGATCGACACGCGTCGGGGTTCGGCGTCGGACGTACAGGTCGACGACCCCCTGACGGCCGGCCGCGTCGTACGGCTCCTCGAGGCGAACGACCGGGTCCGCGAAGACGGCCTCGTAGTGGTCGACCAGCCGCGCCGCCAGCTCGTCTTCCCGCATGCTACGGCGGAGGCGTGGCTACTGCTTAACGGGTGGCATTCGGTCGACATCCAGCCGCAGGCGGTCGATCGCTACCGAACGTTCGGTCGGATCGGCGGGACGGATCAACGCCCTTGTATGTGCTCGCGTGGTACCGAACGATGATGGCACGAAGAGTCTCTCGACGGCGGTATCTCGTTGGGACTGGCGCGGCGCTCACCACCGGACTGCTCGCCGGCTGTTCCGGCGGAAGCGGCGGTGAGAGCGAAGAAAGTAGCAGCGAAGAGAGCAGCAGTGACGGCGGCAGCGACGAGGGGAGCAGTGACGGTGGCAGTGGAGCGGAGAGCAGCGGTGAGGAGAGCAGCAGCGACGGGAGCAGCGTCGAGATGCTCGACGACGTGCCGGCCGAAATCGACGACTACCTCAGCGAGGGCGAGGCCAAACAGTACGAGGGGACGATCGCCGACTACACCGGCCAGGACGAGGTCGTCGTCGACGTCGGTGCCGGCGACATCGGCTTCGCGTTCGCCCCACCGGCGATCCGCGTCGACGCCGGCACGACCGTGGTCTGGGAGTGGACCGGCGAGGGCGGGGCACACAACGTCGTCTCCGAGGACGCCGCCGCGACTCAGTTCAACAGCGGCGACCCGATAGACGAGCAGGGCTACACCTTCGAACAGACGTTCGAGTCGGCGGGTATCCAGCTGTACTACTGCACGCCGCACAAGGCGAACGGCAAGATCGGCGGCGTCGAAGTCGTCGAATAGCGGGCACGAAGGCGGCCTTTTTATCATCGCGGTGCGAACCGGTCGCGCACCTACTGGAGTGACCTGTATGCGACGACGACACTTCGCGGCGAGCGTGACCGGGCTTACGATCGGGCTCGCCGGCTGCGCCGCGACACAGACCGAGTTCGAGGCCGCACCGGGACGATTCAGCGCCGCTGCGGCCGACGCGGCCGGCTACCGGCTGGTGACCGAGACGGAGGCGGTCGCGCGACGAACGGTCGACCTCGGCGGGTCACAACGCGAGATCACCGTTCGAAACCAGGTCGCCGAGTACGAGCGAGACGTGGTCGTCGCCGGGGGCGAACGCCCACTTGCCGGGGCGACGGTGGTCACCACGCCGTCGATCGCCGTCGCCGGCCGTGAGTTCAATCCGGTCGCCGACGCGTCTCTCGACTCGCTCGCCGATCGGGCGGCAGAGCGCGTCGGCGACCAGCTAGCCGGTGATGGACTCGACGGTCTATCGTCGGTCGGCGAAGAACAAGCCACCGTGCTCGGGACAGCGACCACACTCGGAGTCTTCGAGGGGACGACACGGGTCGGGCCGACGACCGCGACGCTTCGGCTCCTCGTCTGTCGGGTGTCACACGCCGGTGATTTCGTCCTCGTCGGAGTGACCTACCCGGCCGCGCTCACAGCGGCAGAGCGCCCCCGCGCCGACACGCTGTTCGCTGGGGTCGAACACGATACTGACGGCTGAGTGGCGGCGGCTGTCTAGAGGAGGTCGTTCGTGACGAGTCGATCGACCGCCTCGCGGAGCCGTTCTTCACTCGCCGCGTACGAGATCCGCGCGAAGCCGGGCGCGTTGAACGCGGTGCCGGGGACACACGCGACCGACGCCTCCTCGATGGCGCGCTCGCACCACGCCGCGTCGTCGTCGTCGACCGGGATCATCATGTAGAAGGCTCCCTCGCCGACGTCGACGTCGACGTCGTGTTCCTCGAACAAGTCGACGAGCAGGTCACGGCGGTCGGCGAACGCCTGGCGCATCTCTTCGACCGCCTCGTCGGTGTGCTCGAGCGCCTCGACGCCCGCGTGCTGGACGAAGTTCGTCGCACACGAGACCGAGTGTGAGTGGAGCTTGCCCGCCTGACTCACGAACGCCTCGGTGGCGTGGAGGTACCCGAGTCGCCAGCCGGTCATCGAGTACGCCTTCGAGAAGCCGTTGATCGTGACGGTGCGGTCGTCCATCCCGTCGAGGCTCGCGAGCGCGACGTGGTCGGCGTCGTAGACGATCTGGCCGTATATCTCGTCGGAGATCACGGCGACGTCGTGTTCGACGGCGAGGTCGCGGACGCCCTCGAGTGCCGTCTCAGAGAACACCGCGCCCGTCGGGTTCGACGGGGAGTTGACGACGAGGAGGGCAGTGTCGTCGGAGACCGCCTCGGCGAGGTCGTCGAGAGCGGGCTCAAGTTGGAAGCCGTGCGGGGCCAGATCGACGCGGGAGAGCGCACCGCCGGCGAGTTTGACCATCGCCTCGTAGGAGACCCACGCGGGGTCGAGGAGGACGACCTCGTCGCCGTCGTCGACGAGCGTGCCGATCGTCTCGTACAGCGCTTGTTTACCGCCGGGCGTGACGATCACCTCCTCGGCGGTCGCGTCGACGCCCTGTCCGCGGAGCTTCTCGGCGATGCCCTCGCGGAGCGCGGGGATCCCGTTCGAGGAGGTGTAGCCGGTGTGACCGGCGTCGAGGGCGGCTTTCCCCGCCTCGACGACGTTCGCGGGGGTGTCGAAGTCCGGCTCGCCGACCGAGAGGTCGACGATGTCTGCACCCTCGGCCTCCTTTTCTGCGGCCAGGTTCGATATCGCCAGCGTCGCGCTGGGCTCTACGCGTCCGATTCGGTCGGAGTAGTCGTACACGTCGGTCATGGAAGTTCTTCGGTGAGGTCGATGGCGGCGTGGGCGGCCTCTGCGCCCTTGTCGATGCGTTCGCGCGCCTCTGCGCCGGACATCCCCGGGCCGCTCACGCCGAAGGTGACCGGGGTGTCGCGGTCGAGGCTCACCCGGGTGAGCCCCTCGGCCGTCGCGTCGGCGATGACGCGGTCGTGGTCGGTGTCGCCGGTGACTATCGCGCCGACGACCGCGACCGCGTCGACGTCGTCGCGTCGGGCCAGTCGGTCGGCGGCCAGCGGGCTGTCGTAGACGCCCGGCACGGTCAGTTCGGTGGTGACGACCGCGCCGCGGTCGGTGGCTGCATCCCTGGCGGCGGCGGCCATCGGCTCCGTGACGGAGTCGTTGAACCGGGCCACCACGAGTCCCAGCGAGACCATACCTCGACTCAAACCGGCGACGGCAAAGGTCTACCGTTCGGCGACGACCGCCCGGGCGTCATTTAAGCCCGCGCGGGCCCTACGTCGTCGCATGACAGACCAACACGAGGCGGCGACGCTGGGCGGCGGCTGCTTCTGGTGTATCGAGGCGGCACTCGAAGAGCTGGCGGGCGTCGAGTCGGTGACGTCGGGCTATGCCGGCGGCCACACGAGCGATCCGTCTTACCGGGCAGTGTGTTCCGGGTCGACCGGTCACGCCGAGGTGGTACAGGTCGAGTACGATCCGACGGTGATCGCGTACGCCGACCTGCTCGAGGCGTTCTTCGCCATTCACTACCCGACACAGCGTAACCGCCAGGGACCCGACGTGGGGAGCCAGTACCGCTCGATCGTCTTGACCCACGACGAGGCGCAACGCGAGACCGCGGCGGCCTACATCGAGGCGCTCGACGCGGAACTCGACGACGACGTCGTCACCGAACTCGAGCCGCTCGAGACGTTCTACCGTGCCGAAGAAAAACACCAGGACTACTTCGCGAAGCACCCGGACGACGCCTACTGTACGTTCCACGCACAGCCGAAAGTCGAGAAGGTGCGGGCGGAGTTCGAGTCGCTCGTGGCGGAGTGAGCGGACGGTCGAGACGCCGACGCGACGGTCGAGACGCCGACGCGACGGTCGAGGTTCCGACGCGACAGTCAGCCCCCCTCGAACACTGTTGCGGTGGCGCGCGCCTCGCGGGCCGCGAAACGTGCCCGCGAGCGCGTGCGAGGGATGAGCGAGGGAGCGCAGCGACCGAGCGAATCGGCTGGGGAGGGTGTGGCGAAGTGGTGTCCGGGTGTCGCGCGGTCGTCTCGGTCACACAGTCATCAACAACGTACAGAATCGGCTGGGGAGGGTGTGGCGAAGTGGTGTCCGGGTGTCGCGCGGTCGTCTCGGCCATACGATCACCGTACGCGTACGAGAGCGGCTCGCGTACGAAGACGACCGTCGCGACTTCGACGAGTGGATCTCACCGATTCGGCTACCGAAGGCGGCGGTCGACCTTCCACGAGCCGAGGCGACAACGCTCGGCGCACTCGTGGACTTCGCTATCGACACCGACAACAGTGTCGTCGACGACCCGGACGATTCGGCGTACTACGTCGGTCACGACGGCTATCTCTACACGTACCACCCGCCACGGGTCGACGCAGAGCCAACCGGTGAGTCGGCGCAAACGGGCAACTCGTCGGCCGATGCCGACGCTGACCACGACGACACCTCGTCCGGCGGCCGGGTACGCTGCAGGTGACCCTTCACCGCCGGCAGACGACGACTGAGCCGCGTGTCTCACTCATACCTAATTCCCATACACGGTGGCGCGTCACCGCTGGAGACGGTCACCACGGTCGCATGAACGTGTCGTGAGAGGTCGACGGGTGACGGCGGCCGCGGACGGCGCGACCCAAGCGCGATCGTGAACCGCCTCGGGGTCAAGTGGTTCGAGACGCGAAGCGTCTCGTCATCACGGAAATCTCCGATTTCCGTACGACCCCGAGGCACTCGGCCTGCTCCGCCTGTAGAACGGAATCCGCGTCTCCTCAGAAGAGGTAAAACAGCGGGAAGAGGAACACCCAGACGATGTCCACGAAGTGCCAGTAGAGGCCGAAGTACTCGATCGGCCGGTTGTCGTCGAGGTACGCCCCCTGGTACGCCCGGTAGAACAGGAACCCGGCGATGAGCAGCCCACCGACGACGTGGATGCCGTGGAGGCCGGTCGTGACGTAGTAGATCGACGCCTGGATCGGGTCACCGTGTGCGTTCGCCGAGATCGTCACGCCGCGGTGGAAGATCTCGTGGTGCCACTCCCATAGCTTGATCGCGAGGAACGTACAGCCGAGCACGATCGTCGTCCCGAGCGTCGCCAACACGCCCTTCCGGCTCCCCCGGTGGGCGGCCACGAGCGCCAGGATAACCGTGAACGACGACGTGAGCAGCACGAACGTGTTGATCAGTCCGGGCAGCGACTCCGTCAGCGGCTGCCAGGTTCGCCACCCGGCGTTGAACCGGATGAACACCGCAGCCGAGATGAACGCCCCGAAGACGATCACGTCGGACGCGAGGAAGAACCACATGCCGAGTTTGACCTTCTCGACGCCGTTGAACGGCCAGCGCTCGGCGAACTCCGTCGGCGGCGCGTAGAAGTCCTCGAGGCCCCACTTCACGCCGGTGTACACGAGCGCGAGGAGACCGAGGACGGCGAACACCGGGTACATCGGGTTCGTCACCGTGAGCCCGGTCGCAGCCAGCGACTCACCGAGCGTGAACGTGACCGTCTCACGGAAGCCGGAGAGACCGAACAGGAAGATACCCGTCGCCAGCGAGAGCGCAAATGGCCAGATGCTCGCGTGGCTCGGGTGTTTGTCCCAGTGTGGGTACGCGCGGATGTGGTTCGAGTGTGCGTCGCCGCCGTCGGTGACGGCGTTGCCGTTCTCGTCGGCTCGCACGGCCGGGCCACCGTCAGGCACGTAGTCTTTCACGAACTCGAGCTTTCCGGAGGCGTACGAGGGGCGGTTCGGCCAGTTCTCGAGTGGCGGCGGCGACGGCACCGCCCACTCGGCCGTGCGCGAGTAGTCCCACGGGTTCTCGCCTGCGTCCTCGCCGGCGACGTACGACTTCGCGAGGTTGTAGAACATGATGAAAAAGGAGCCACCGAGCACGAACGCGCCGACGGTCCCCGCCTGGTGGATCGGCTGGAACGCCGGGTTGTACTCGAAGACGCGCCGCGGCGTCTCCCACGCGAGGAACATGGAGAAGTACACCGCGTTGAAGCCGAGGAAGAACGTCACGAAGTGCACTTTTCCGAGGAACTCGTCGTACATCTTCCCCGTCATCTTCGGGAACCAGTAGTAGACCCCGCCGACGAGCGCCGTCGCCCCACCGAACATCACGTAGTGGAAGTGCGCAACGACCCAGTAGGTGCCACGGAACTCGTAGTCGAGCACGATGGCGCCGAGGAAGACGCCCGTGATACCGCCGAGGATGAACAACAACAGCGCGCCGAACGCGAAGAGGAACGGCGTGGTGAACTGGATTCGTCCCTTCATCAGCGTGTAGATCAGCGCGAACACCAGCAGGTCGAACGGGAGCGAGATGCCGATGGTCGTCGCCATCATCAGCGTCTTGATCTCGAGGTTGATCGTCGTCAAGAACATGTGGTGCATCCACACGAGGAACGACTGCACGGCGATCAGACAGATCGCGATGATGACCCACTTCCGGCCGACGAGTCGACGCCCGGAGAACGTCTGGAAGAGCTCGAGCATCACGCCGAGCGCGGGGAAGAAGACGATGTACACCTCTGGGTGGCCGAAGAACCACCAGAGGTGTCCCCACAGCAGCGAGCCGCCCTCGGTCGCCGAGAAGTAGACGCTCCCGAGGACGCGGTCGGCACCGAGGATCATCATCGCCGCGAGCAGCGCGGCGAACGCGAACAACATCATCCACACGGTCGCGAGGATAGACCAGGTGAACATCGGCATGTCCATGATGCCCATGCCCTCGGCGCGCGAGTGGTGGATCGACGTGAGGAAGTTCACCGTCGAGGCGGTGACGCCGACGACGAACATGAACAGCGCGAGGATCGCCCCCGTCGACCCGATCGTCGGCGTGTACATCGGCACGTTGAGCGGCGCGTACATCGTCCACCCCGCGCTCAACGTCCCGCCCTGGAAGAAGCTGAGCCCGAGCAGCACGCCCGAGAAGAGGTACATCCAGTACGACAACGCGTTGAGCCGCGGGAACGCGAGGTCGTCGGCACCGATCTGTAGCGGCACGAAGTAGTTCGCGAAGGCGAACGCGAACGGCGAGAGGAACCAGAACACCATGATCAACCCGTGGGCGGTGACGGCCTCGTTGTACGCGAGCCCAGAGAGGATGTGGTTCGCCGGATCCCACAGCTGCAGACGGATGAGAAGCGCCATCACGCCGCCGAACAGCAGGAAGAACAGCGACGTGATCAGATAGAGGATCCCGATGTCTTTGTGATTCGTCGTGACGAGCCATCGGCGGACGGAGGTGGTCGGCGGCAGTTCGCTCACGCGAGGACACCTCCGACGGTCGCACGGTCACCGCCGCGGGTCACGCGGTCGACGCTCACGGACGCGCTCTCGGTCCCGTCGAGCGTCGTCGCCTCGACGCTCGAGCTGTTTTCGGCTGCGGCGTCACTGCCCGTGTTCGCGTACCACTCCTCCCACTCGTCCTGCGGGAGGACGGTGATCTGTCCTTTCATCGCCGAGTGGCCGGAGCCACAGAGCTCGAAACACTCGACCATGTACGTCGCCTCGCCGCCCTGTGCTTCGACCTCCTCGGAGCTGACGGAGAACCACGTCTCGCTCTCCTCGCCAGGGATAGCATCAGACTTGATGCGTAACTCCGAGGAGCCGAAGTTGTGCCACACGTCTCGTGAGGTCACCGTCAAGTCGATCCGCTGGTCGGCCGGGACGACGAGTTCGCTCATCTCGGAGTGCCCGTTGGGGTAGATGTACTCCCAGCCGAACTGGTACCCTTCGACCGTGATCTCGATGTCGCCTTCTGCGCCGGTGTCGGGGCCGTCCTCAACGTATAGGAGGAGACCGTACGCGTACACCACGAGGCTGATCACGACGACCGCACTCAGCCCGAACGAGAGGAAGAGTTTCTTCGCCTTCGGCCCGCCCTGTCCGGTCGGGAGCTCACCGACGACCGGCGCGTCGAACTCCTCGTCGGGGTCGCTGCCGTCGTCGCGGTACTTGTAGACGTTCCACAGCGTGTACGAGACCACGACGATGCCGACGAGGGTGCCGAGCGAGAGGAAGACGAAGAAGATCTCTTCGAACACCTCCGCTTGCGCCTGCCAGTCGGTCCCTTGCTGTAGGGTGATTGGGTCTATCATGTTCGTCTCTCAGCTCTGCTTTGTCAGAAGGTGAAAGCGCACTTAGCTCTTTTGTACTCCACCGTCCGGTGGCCCGACCGCGTACCGAAAACCACCGTCGAGCACACGGTCGTGAACCTCCTCGTAGGGTCGCTGTCGGACCGTCGGCGACCGTGTACACGAAGGCTATTTGTACACACGGGCGAACTGGACGATACCGAGGACATCATGGTTTCGCTCACCCTCTTGAGTACCGCGTTGATGGGGCTACTCGTCGTCGGGACGTTTGCCGCCGTCGCGCGGATCGGCAGCAAACGCACCGCGCCGGGCACGGACGACGCCGTGGACCGCTACACCGCCGTGACCCACGCGCTCCGCGACCTCGCCCGCACCCCGGCGGTGTGGTCGATCGCGTTCGTCGTGCTCGCGTTGGGCGTCGGTGGGCTCGCGGTGCTCGCAGTCGGCAACTTCGACCTCGTCGAGGGGCTTTCGGGGTCGCTCTTCGCCGTCGTCTACGGCGTGGTCGGACTCCTGCTCGTCGGGTTCGTCTTCGCCGGGGCGTACTTCGGCGCTCGCGGCCGTGGGCTTGGAAACGCCCATGGTATTGCCGCCGGGTCGTTCGCCGCCGGACTGGCGTTCCTCGTGCTCGTCGTCGGACAGCTCATCGTCGGCGTCATCGGCTAAGGCCGGCGGGGGCTCACCGGAGACGGGGCGACGGCGGAGACAGCGCGGAGCGTCGCTCACGCGATCGAGACGCCGTGTCGGGTCAAGAACGCGCTCGCGGTCTTGATCGCGGTCGGGCTGCCGACGATCCGACGGTGCGAACCGTCTTCGACGATCGTCACGGTACACCGCGCTTCGAGCGCGTCGCGGAGCCCATTGAGTGCGTGAGCGGGGACGCGGATCTGCGTACTGTCGCGGAACGTCGCGGCGTCTGGCATTCGACGTCTCGACTGACGGCCGACCATCAGATAACCGTGTCGAAGTATCAGTCCAACAACTCGTGGGCGCGACCACGGCCGTCGGTCGCACGGTGACGCCCGCAGTCCGCGGATACGGAAGGACACGTTTAACGACTCCACCGGCCGAGTGGGACACGATGGGACTGGAAGAGGAGATCGAGGACCTCCGCGAGGAGATCGCCACCACGCCCTACAACAAGGCGACCGAGGCGCACGTCGGGCGGCTGAAGGCGAAGCTCGCGGAGAAAAAAGAGAAACTGGAGAACCAGTCCTCGGCCGGCGGCGGCCACGGCTACGCCGTCGAGAAACACGGCGACGCCACCGTCGCGCTCGTCGGGTTCCCGAGCGTCGGTAAGTCGACGCTCATCAACGCGCTCACCAACGCCGACAGCGAGGTCGGTTCGTACGAGTTCACGACGCTCGACGTCAACCCGGGGATGTTGCAGTACCGCGGCGCTAACATCCAGATGCTCGACGTGCCAGGGCTGATCGAAGGGGCGGCTGGCGGGCGCGGCGGCGGCAAGGAGGTGCTCTCTGTCGTCCGCACCGCGGACCTCGTCGTCTTCGTGCTCTCGGTGTTCGAGATCGAGCAGTACGACCGGCTCCACGAGGAGCTGTACGCGACGAACATCCGGCTCGACACGAGGCCGCCGACGGTCACGATCCGCAAGACGCACAAAGACGGGATCCAGGTCACGACCGGTGACGGCGTGACACTCGACGAGGAGACCGTGACGCAGGTGTTACGCGAGTACGGCTACGTCAACGCCCAGGTCACGATCCCACACGACCTCACGATCGACGAGTTGGTCGACGCCGTCATGGACAACCGGGTGTACCTCCCGTCGATGGTGACGGTGAACAAAGCCGACTTGATCGACCGCGACTACCTCCCCACGGTGAACGAGGCACTCCGGGAACGCGACCTCGACCCCGAGGAGGTCGTGTTCATCTCCGCCGAGGAAGAGCGCGGGCTCGACGGGCTCAAAGCGCGCCTGTGGTCGGAGCTCGGGCTCATCCGGGTCTACATGGACAAGCCGGGCCGCGGGGTCGACTACGAGGAACCGTTGGTGTTGTTCGCGGGGGCGACCGTCGGCGACGCCTGCGAGAAGCTCGGCGGCGAGCTCGACGAGCGATTCAAGTTCGCACGGGTGTCCGGGCCGAGCGCGAAACACGACGAACAGCAGGTCGGAAAGGGCCACGAGCTCGCAGACGAGGACGTGCTCCGGGTCGTCGCTCGAAAATGAGACTGTACGCGGGACGGCGTGGGGTCTGAGACCAGACAGGAGACCGCGTAGGATCTGAGACCAGACAGGAGACCGCGTAGGATCTGAGACCGTCGAGAGGGAAGAAGTGTGTCTGCTGCGTGTGGTTCGACTCGGTAGCGCGTCTCTCGGAGTGTCCGGTGTCGCTTCGTTTCGGGTGTTCGAGGGCGCTTCGTTCCGAGTGCGCAGGGTTCCCGCGTCGGAGACGAGTCGCCGGGCGCAGTGTGGCCGCCCCGCAACCGCACCGCGCCTCGCGGCTCACGGCAGAACCGTTCGCCGGCCGAGCGCTCCCGATGGTCGCGCTCGGCACCTCCCCAGCCGCGTCGCTCACTGCGTTCGCGACGCCCTCGCGCTCGGTTCGCGCCCGCTGGGCGCTCACCGGAGCGCGCCAACGGGTGTGAATCATGCGGCTGGGGCCCGGCCTACTAACGGGGCGACCGAAAGGTGCTTTTCGTGTCGTCGCCTCGCTCGGACATGATCACGGTCGCGCTGGCCGGCAAGCCGAACGCCGGCAAGTCGACGTTCTACACTGCTTCGACGATGGCCGACGTCGACGTCGCCAACTACCCGTTCACCACGATAGACGCGAACCGCGGCGTGGCGGCCGTCCGTACCCGCTGTCCCTGTCTCGACCGCGACCGGCGGTGTGGCAACGATCGCTGTCACGACGGCGTCCGGTACGTTCCGGTCGAGCTTCTCGACGTCGCCGGGCTCGTCCCCGGCGCCCACGAGGGACGGGGGCTCGGCAACCGGTTCCTCGACGAACTGACCGCCGCGGACGTCGTGTTACAGGTCGTCGACGCCTCCGGCGGGACGAGCGCCGAGGGAGAGCCGGTCGAACCGGGCAGCCGAGATCCGGCAGCAGACGTCGACTTCGTCGACGAGGAACTCGACGCCTGGCTCGCGGGGCTCGTCGACGACAACTGGGAGAGCGTCGAACGAAAGTCGCGCTCGCCCGAGTTCGACCTCGAGGCCGCGCTCACGGCGATGTTGACCGGCGTCGGCGCCACAGAACCCGACGTCGCGGCCGTGTTGCGTGACCTCGCGTACCCCGACGATCCAAAGCGGTGGACGGGGGGAGACCGCGACCGCCTCGCGCGGGCGATTCGCACCAGAACGAAGCCGATGGTCGTGGTCGCGAACAAGGCCGACGCCGCGTCCGAAGCGACCCTCGAGCGACTCCGCGTGGGTACCGACAAGCCGGTCGTGCCGGCGACCGCAGACGGAGAGCTCGCACTGCGTCGGGCGGTCGAGGCGGGCGTCGTCGCCTACAACCCCGGCGACGACGACTTCGACGTCGTCGGTGACGTCTCCGACGCCCAGCGGACGGGGCTCGATGCGATCCGCGAGGTGATGGCTCGGCTCGGCGGAACGGGCGTGCAGTCGGCGCTGAACGCGGCCGTCTACGACCGGCTGGACCGGATCACAGTCTACCCGGTTCAGGACGCGAGTCGGTGGACCGACGGGTCCGGGACGATGCTCCCAGACGCGTTCTTGCTACCGACGGGCTCGACGCCGCGTGACCTCGCGTACGCGGTACACACGGACATCGGCGACGGGTACCTCCACGCGGTCGACGCCCGGTCGAGCCGCCGGATCGGTGAGGATCACGAGCTCGCAGAAGGCGACGTGGTGAAGATCGTCTCGACGGCTGGCCCGTGAGCCGGCAGCACCGAAGCGGTCGCACTACTCGGCTGAGATGACGTCGTCGATGCGGAGGACCATCGTCGCCGCCTCGGTAGCGGACTCGACCGCCTCGTGTTTGACCGCCGCTGGATCGACGATGCCAGCAGCTACCGGATCGCCGACGGTCGCCGTCCGTCCCTCGGCGATGATCCCGGCACGGCCCTCGCCGTCGTGTGTCGCCCGCAGGTCGACGAGCGTGTCGATCGGGTCGGCACCGGTGTTCTCCGCCAGTGTGCGCGGGAGCGCGTCGACCGCGTCGGCGAACGCCTCGATGGCGAGCTGTGCCCGTCCCTCGACCGACGCGGCGGCGGCACGCAGGTGCGTGCTGATGGCGATCTCGGTGGCACCCGCACCCGGGACGACGCCGCTCTCGCGCGCCGCGATCACCACGTCGACGGCGTCGCTCACGGCGCGTTCGAGCTCGTCGACGACGTGTTCGGTCGAGCCACGGACGAGGAGGGTGACCGCCTCCGAGTCGTCGCCTCCGCGAACGGAGACGATGTCGTCGTCGTCGTCGCCAGCCGGCTCGACGGTCACCGTCTCGGCATGACCGAGGTCATCAGCAGAGAGTCCATCGAGCGTCCCGAGCCGGGAGGCGCCGGTGACCCGAGCGACGTCGGCGGCGTCGCTCGCGCTCACGCTCTCGAACGCCAGGATACCGGCGTCGGCGAGGTGCCCGGCCACGCGGTCGTCGATCGCCTTCCGGCACACGAGCACGTCGACGTCGGCCGCAGAGAGGGTGTCGGCGTACCCGCGAAGCTCGGCCTCCTCCGCCTCGAGCGCGGCGGTGAGTTCGTCGACGGACCCGATGGCGTACTCGGCGTCGACGTCGCCCTGGCGCACCTCGAGTTTCGTCTCGAGCACGGCGACGGACGCGTCCTCGGCGGTGGGAGGCATGCTGTCGTGGACGAGTTCGTCGTCGAACACGACGCCGTCGACGAGCTCCGTCGCCGACGACGCCGCCCCGCTCCGAGCCTGGACGGTGATCGCGTCGCCGTCGGCGCCGTCGTCGGTCGCGACCCGGTCGACCGCCTGGACGACGAGGCTGGCCAGGTCACGGGCGGTGACGTCACCGGTTCCTTTCCCGGTCATCGAGGACTCTGCGACCGCTTCGAGGAGCGCCGTGTCGACGTCGCCGTCGACCACCTGCTCGTCGATGGCCTCAGCCGCCAGGCGAGCAGCCTCGGCGTATCCTTCGACGACGACCGTTGGGTGAAGCTCGTCGTCAAGGAGGTCCTCTGCACGCGAGAGCAGCTCACCGACGAGGACGGCCGCCGTCGTCGTGCCGTCGCCGACGGCCTCCGCTTGGGTCTCTGCGACCTCGACCATCATCTGTGCGGCCGGGTGGTCGATGTCCATCTCCTCGAGGATGGTCGCCCCGTCGTTCGTGATCACGACGGTCCCGGACGAGTCGACGAGCATCTTGTCCATCCCGCGCGGTCCGAGGGTCGTGCGTACCGCTTCGGCCACCGCCTTGCCGGCGGCGACGTTCGAGTCCTGAGCGGCCCGGCCACGAGTTCGTTCGCTGTCCTCAGAGAGCACGTACAACGGTTGGTGAGTACGGGATGCCATACATCGCCCAGTAGGCTAGCGCTTCTGTATATATCTGTCGCTCTATCCACGGGCTGACCGCCAGACGGCAGTGCGGTGGAGTGGCTGTCGACGGGTGGCTCCCCGAGTCGAGGGTGCTATCCGAGACGACGTCGAGTGGCGGGATGCGGCGTGGTCCGGTGCGCCCGAACCGACGACGATTTGCGTGCTTCTCTCGGAGGGTGCGATCGATGACTGACCCGCTCGTCGAGGTCGTGTGTGCCCGTGGGCACGAACACGTCTCCGCGACGCACGCGAGCACGTTCGAGGTCACCACCGACGACTGGCTCACGCCGGCTGGCGACTGCATCCTGGCGGTCCAAGCCGACCGTGCGCCGCGTGACTTTTCGCCCGCGTTTCGAGACGCGTGTGCGACGACCGACGCGACGATCACGGCGACGGTCACCGTGGCGGGACCGGCAGCAACCCACACTGAAACGATCGTTGGACGCGGCGATCCCGGACTCGACCTCCTCGACGACCGGTCGATGGTGGCGCGGACGAGTGCGTACACCGACGACACACGGACGATCCTCGTCGATGCCGACGCGGCCGCGGCCGACTTCGACCGCGACCTCGTCGAGGCGCTCGCCGGAGGCGCACCCGTCGAACTGCGGCTCTCGGTCGAGCCGTAGTCGGTCGACGTGTCGTCGACCCAGACGGGGCGAGATGAGCGGTCGACGGTCGACCGGCGGTGCGGGGTTTTTGCCCGCTCGCCACGAGGGGAGGGTATGCCCGGGGGTCCACTCACAGGAGACCCGACGCCTACCGACCAGCGCACGGAGACGCAGATCACCGTCCTCGTCGTCGACGACGACCGCGCGATGCGCGAACTGACGACCGAGTGGCTCGAACGACACCGCGACGTGCTCACCGTCGTGGACGAGCCGAACGCTGCGGCGGGCCTCGAGCGGCTCGAGACGAACCGTATCGACTGTGTAGTCAGCGACTACGAGATGCCGGCAGCGGACGGGATCGAGTTTCTGCGCCAGGTTCGAGCCAGGGACGACTCCGTCCCGTTCGTCCTGTACACCGGCCGAGGGTCCGAGGCGGTCGCGAGTGAGGCCATCGCCGCTGGGGTGACAGCGTACGTACAGAAGTCGAGCGGAAGCGAACACTACGAGCTACTCGCGAATCGAATCTGTAACGCGGTGGCGAAGACGCGCGCCGAGCGGCGAGTCGAACACGAACGAGACCGGTTCCGCACGCTGTTCGACCGCCTCTCACAGCCGGTCGCAGAGGTCGCGTACGTCGACGAGACGCCGATCGTACGAGGGGTGAACGAGGCCTTCGAGCAGCGGTTCGGCTACGACGCGGACACCGTCGTCGGCGACTCACTCGACGCGTACATCGTCCCCGAGGCGTACCGAACGGAGGCCGAAGCGATCAACGAGCACGTTCGTTCCGGTGGCAGCCTGGAGGCGCGGTCGGTCACCAGGAAGACTGCAGACGGTACCCGCGAGTTCCTCCTCCAGAACGCGGTGTACGACGACGGCACCGGTGGGTTCGCCATCTACACCGACGTCACCGAACGACGCGAGCGGCGACGAACGCTCGAACGGCAGCGAGAGCTGTTCAGACGGACACAGGAGATCGCAGACGTCGGCGCGTGGCAGTACGACGTCGAGACCGGCGCGTCGATATTGACAGACGAAGCACTCGCCATCCACGGCCTCGACCCGTCTGCGGACCTCACGCCCGAACAGAGCCTCGACTTTTATCACCCGGCGGACAGACCGGAGATACGCGAGGCGTTCGAGCGGGCCCAGGAGGCCGGCGAGTCGTACGACCTCGAGTGTCGACTGATCGACGCGGACGGCGACGAGCGGTGGATCCGGACGCGTGGTGACCCACAGATGGATGGAGACTCGGTGACGCGGGTTCGTGGGACGATACAAGACGTGACGGAACGGACCCGACGACAGCGCGCGCTACGACGACAGAACGAGCGACTCGACCGGTTCGTCGACACGGTCTCACACGACCTCCGAAGTCCACTCAACGTCGCCCGCGGACGCCTCGGGGAGATCGGTGACGGCCACCCTGCGGTCGCCGACACGGCGGCGTTCGCTGCGGTCGAGCGCGCCCACGAGCGAATGGCGTCGCTTCTCACCGACATGCGGCGGTTGGCGCGCGGTGGTGCCCCCGTGGTCGATCCCGAACCGGTCGTCCTGTCTGCGGTCGCACGGGAGAGCTGGCGCGTCGTCGAGACGGCAGACGCCGACCTCACCGTCGCCATCGACGACGAGTGTACGATCAGAGCCGACGAGAGCCGGCTCAAGCAGGTCTTCGAGAACCTCTTCCGAAACGCCGTCGAACACGGTGCCCCGGACGTGACAGTGCGCGTCGAGTCACACGAGGGCGGATTCGCCGTCGAAGACGACGGCACGGGGATCCCCGCGACGGATCAGGAGTCGGTGCTGGAGCCCGGATACACGACGGCCGAGGCTGGAACCGGCTTCGGACTCCGCATCGTCGAGGCGGCGGTTGAGGCCCACGGTTGGTCGCTCGACGTCCTCGCCGGGAACGACGGCGGCGCGCGGATCGAAGTCCACGACGTCGAGTGTGGCGCGTCCGGCGGCTGACCACGCCGACGCCAAACGCGCGCAGCGTCGTCCGCCAGAGATACGTGGTGGGCGACGCGTGGTCCACGCGATGCCCTCCATGAGCGACCGCGACCGACCTGACGACGATGGGCGAATCGAGACGTCCGACCGTTCGGCACGCGAGGCGCGGACCGACGCGGCCCGCGCCGTCGTCCGCCGGTATCGTAGACTCGAGCGGCCGCTCTCCTGGCTCGTCGCCGTGAGCGTCGGCGTCGTGTGTGTCGGGGTCTACGCGCGTACGTCGCTGGGTCCGGCCGTCGCAGCCGGGGTCCTTACCGTCATCGCCCTTCGGGTCCCCGTGTGGCAGTCGAGTGGTACGGTCACACTCCATACAACCTGTGCCCCAGGCCGCGTCGGCGAATCGTTTACCGGCCCACACCCGCCGGTGTTGGCATTCCAGTGGGGGCTCGCCGACGCCGTGGAGACCGACGACGACACCGTGTACTACGAGGTCTCGTACCTCTTCGGGTTACGGACCGTCGAGGTGGCGGTCCGGGCCGAGACGATCACGCTCCCGAGCGGCGACCGGCGGGTCGAACTCACCGTCACCGAGAGCGGTCACCCTTGGGGGACGTACGCGGCGACGATCGGCCGTGAGGCCGGTCACACGGCCGTGACGATCGAGTATACGGCGGATAAGCGATTCGGCCTGCGGCGCATCCCACAGCAGCTCCTCGCGGCGCGATATCGGGACGAGGCGCTCAACGTACAGGGCTACGACGTGGTCGACCGAACGTCACGCGTCGGTCGGTGATGGAGCCGCAAAAGCGAGTGGACTCGCCGGGAGTCCCGCGAGCGGAGCGAGGGGGACGTCGGCGAGGGAACGACTGAGCGAACGAAGTGAGCGAAAGAATGGACTCGCCGGGATTTGAACCACGGGAAGACGGTCGCCTCGCTCTGCTCGGCGCTGCGACTCCTCTGATTCCAATCCCATCTCGCCCATTCTCACTCCCTCGTAGAACTCGGTCGCTCCGATGGACTCGCCGGGATTTGAACCCGGGGCCTCTCCCATGCCAAGGGAGTGATCTACCACTGATCTACGAGCCCGCGTTCGCACTCAGATGTACCCTGCTGTATCTCTTAAGCGCTTCGACTCGGTCTGCAGATCGGGCGACTCACAGCCGGTCCGAGTCGACGTAGACGTCCAGCTCGACGCTCCGAGAGGACCCTTCGAGGTCTCTGACCGCCCGCTCGACGACCCGCTCGGCCTCGGACTTGATGAGTGGGATCGCCTTTTTCAACACCCAGTCGAAAGAAACGAGCCGCGGTAGATCAAGCACGGCCGGACTCGCCGAACTCGGGTCGAACTCCACCTCGAGGGCGACCCGGCACGGAGCCGCACTCGATCCGTCGTCGCGTCGCGTGGCGTTCTCGGCGTCCGTCTCACGGGAATCGGGGTCGCCCCCATCGTCCGCCGTCGGCGTCACCCGCCATCGACCCCCAGCATCGATGTCTTTCGTGATCGTCCAGTCGATCGTGGCCGGCGGCTCCACGTCGGTCACGCGCGAGTGGGCGGTGTACGTGAGCTTCCACCACGAAAAGGTGAGCGCGTAGCGGGTTCCCGGACCACCGTCACCGGTGAGCGTTTCGACCTCCTCTAAGTACGCCGAGTACCGGGCGTACTGGGGGAAGTCGACGAGAAAGTCGTACACCGCCTCGGGGTCGGCGTACACCTCGGTGCACACGACGAGTTCGTCCACGCCGAATCCTTCGGGCGGGGGCTAATAAGCGGTCCGGGGACGTGTCGAAGCCGGGACGGCTCCGCACAGCTCAGTCGTCACTCGAGACCTGGCCGGTCGCGTCGCGGCCGGCGTCCGGCGTCGCGTCGGCGGCGGCCGGGAGCGTGTCGCGGACGTCGGCACCGACGCCCTCGTCGATCACCTCGGCGTACGCGTCCGGGAAGACGCGTACGAAGTCGTCGAGCGCCGCCTCCCAGTCGTCGAGCAGCGCCGCCGCACGATCGCTGTCGGTGTACGTCTGGTGGTTCTCGACGAGTCGTCGGAGCATGGCCTCGTCGCGGTCCTCGAGGTCGCGTGAGAGCGAGACCATACCCCGGTTGAGCCGGTCGGTGAGCCGGTCGTCGGGGTCGTACACGTACGCGATGCCACCCGACATCCCGGCCGCGAAGTTCCGGCCGGTCTCGCCGAGCACGGCGACCACGCCACCAGTCATGTACTCACAGCCGTGGTCGCCGACGCCCTCGACGACCGCGGCGACGCCGGAGTTACGGACGCCAAAGCGCTCGCCCGCCATGCCGTTGACGTACAGTTCGCCGTCGGTCGCACCGTACAGACACACGTTGCCGGCGACGACGTTGTCGGCGGGATCGTAGCCGGCGTCCTCGGGCGTCGAAACCACGATCCGTCCGCCCGAGAGGCCTTTGCCGACGTAGTCGTTGGCCGCACCGGAGAGTTCGAACGTGACGCCGGCGGCGAGGAACGCCCCGAAGCTCTGTCCGGCGTGGCCGTCGAACCGGCAGGCGACCGTGTCGTCCGGGAGTCCGTCCCCGCCGTGAGCGGTGACGACCCGGTTCGACAGCGTCGCGCCGACGGCCCGGTCGACGTTTTCGATGTCTCGGGTGAGCGCGACCGGCGCTGCTTCCTCGATGGCCGGCGACGCCTCTTCGATGAGGTCCCAGTCGAGCTGCGCCTCGATACCCGGGTGAGTCTGTGCTCGGGTCTTCGTCCGAGACTCGCCCGCCGGCTCGGCGATCACGGCCGAGAGGTCGAGGTGTTTCGCCTGCTCGTGGTCGGTCTCGCGCTGCGTGAGCAGCTCTGGCCGCCCCACGAGTGACTCGATGTCGGTGACCCCGATCTCGGCCATGAGTTCACGCAGCTCCTGCGCGATGAACGTCATGTAGTTGATCACGTGGTCCGGCTGGCCGGGGAAGCGCTCTCTGAGGTCCTCACGCTGGGTGGCGACGCCGACCGGACAGGTGTTCTCGTGACACTGTCGGGCCATCACACAGCCGGAGGTGACGAGCGAGGCGGTTCCGAAGACGTACTCCTCTGCGCCCAGTGCCGCGGCGACGGCGACGTCACGGCCCGTCTTGAGTCCGCCGTCGGCCGTGACGCGGATCCGGTCGCGCAGCCCGGTCGCACAGAGCATCTGGTTCGCCTCCGCGAGCCCCAGCTCCCACGGCAGTCCCGCGTTCTTGATCGACGTCTTCGGCGACGCACCAGTGCCGCCGGAGTGTCCAGAGACGTGGACGACGTCGGCGTTGGCCTTCGCGACGCCGGCCGCGATGGTGCCGATGCCGGCCTCAGAGACCAACTTCACGTTCACGTCGGCCGAGGGGTTCGCCGCCTTCAGGTCGAAGATGAGCTGTTTGAGGTCCTCGATCGAGTAGATATCGTGTTGTGGTGGCGGTGAGATGAGCCCGACGCCTGGGGTCGAACACCGGACGTGTGCGATCATCTCGTTCACCTTCTCTCCGGGCAGGTGTCCACCCTCGCCGGGTTTCGACCCCTGTGCCATCTTGATCTGTAGCTCGTCGGCGTTCGCGAGGTAGTCGGCAGTCACACCGAACCGGCCGGACGCGACCTGTTTGACCGTACACTCTTTTTCGGTGTCGAACCGCTCCGGCGGCTCGCCGCCCTCACCAGTGTTTGACTTCGCGCCGAGTCGGTTCATCGCGATCGCGTTGTTCTCGTGAGCCTCCGGCGAGAGGCTCCCGAGGCTCATCGCAGCCGTCGAGAATCGCTCGACGATCGACTCGACCGGCTCGACTTCCGATAGCGGGACCGGGTCTCGGTCCGACTCGAACTCGAGGAGACCACGGAGCGTCTGGAGCCGTTCGGACTGGTCGTTGACCAGGTCGGCGAACTCCTCGTACGCCTCGTAGTCGCCGGCGCGCACTGCCTTTTGAAGCGTCCCGACCGTCTCGCGGTTCCAGCCGTGATACACCCCAGACGACCGGTTCTCGTACTCGCCGGTCGTCTCGAGCTCCGGGTCGGCGCCGAACGCCATCGCGTGTCGCGTTCGGAGGTCGTCTTCGATCTCTTCGATGCCGATCCCCTCGGTTCGAATCTCGGTTCCCTCGAAGAACTCGGCGACGAAGTCGGAGTCGAGCCCGACCGCCTCGAATATCTGAGCGCCCTGGTAGGACTCGACCGTCGAGATCCCCATCTTCGCCATCGTCTTCAACAGACCGTCTTCGAGCGCGCCGCGATACGCCGCGAGCGCCTCGGCCTCGTCGGCTCCGTCTGGACCTGCGACGACGTCGGCGATCGACTCGTACGCCAAGTACGGGTCCACCGCGTCGGCGCCGTAGCCGACGAGGGTCGCCACGTGGTGAACCTCATGGGGCTCACCCGACTCGACGACGAGTCCAGCCCGATTTCGGAGTCCGTTTCGCACGAGGTGGTGGTGAACGGCACCGGTGACCAGTAGGCTCGGCACGGCGAGCCGGTCGGGACCAACCGCGCGGTCAGAGAGGAGCACGACGTCCGCGCCCGCCTCGATCGCCTCGGCGGCCTCACGCCGGATGTCGGTGATGGCGTCGGTGAGTGAGGTGTCGCGGTCGTACGTCGTGTCGACGGTCGCCGCGGAGAACCGACCTGCAGAGCGGTCGTCGACGGTCCGCAGCGCGTCGGTCTCGCCGTCGGACAGGACGGGTGACGACGCGACGATCTGTCTGGCGTGTGCAGGCGTCTCTGCAAGCAGGTTGCGCTGGTTGCCGATGCGCGATTCGAGCGAGGTGACGAGCTCTTCGCGGATGTAGTCGATCGGCGGGTTCGACACCTGTGCGAACAGCTGTTTGAAGTATGTGAAAAGCGGGCGGTCGACGTCCGCGAGCACCGAGAGTGGCGTGTCGTCTCCCATCGAACCGACCGGATCCTTCCCTTGTTCGGCCATCGGTTCGACGAGGTGGTTCAACGAATCGGTCGTGTACCCGAACGCGGCCTGGTGTGCGCGGACCGACGACGTCTCGTGGTCGTCGATGCCAGCCGCGAGGCCGCCGTCGTCGACGAGGTCGTCTAACGCGACCTGCTCGTCGTCGACCCACTCGCCGTACCGCTCGTCGGTGAGGTCGGCGAATACTTCCTCGTCGGGAACGATGCGACCAGCCTCGGGGTCGGCGACGAAGATTTCACCCGGCTGGAGCCGGCCGCGGCTGGCAACGTCTGCCGCGTCGGTCGGGAGCGCTCCGACCTCGCTCCCGACGACGAGCCGATTGTCGGTCGTGACCTCGTACCGACACGGTCTGAGCCCGTTGCGATCGAGGACGCCGGCGACCTCGTCGCCGTCGAAGCCGATGACGAGCGCCGGTCCGTCCCAGGGCTCGACGAGCGAGGCGTGGTAGTCGTAGAAGGCTGCGCGGTCGTCCGACATCAGGTCGTCGTCGCGGAACGCTTCGGGGACGAGCATCCGGAGGACGTGCGGGAGGTCACGACCAGTCTGTAAGAGCAGTTCGGCCGCGTTGTCGACGCTCGCGGTGTCCGACTGGTTGGGGTCGTCTATCACCGGCCGGATCGTCTCGAGTTCCGCGCCGAACGCCGGGTGTTCGAGGTCGTTCTCGCGGGCTCGCATCCAGTTTACGTTCCCGCGGATCGTGTTGAACTCGCCGTTGTGTACGACGTTTCGGTACGGGTGTGCGAGGTGCCACGCGCCGAGCGTGTTCGTCGAGAATCGCGCGTGTACCAGCGCGACGTGACTGGCGAACCGGTCGTCGGCGAGGTCCGGGTAGTAGTCGGCGAGCTGTGAGCCCTTCAGCAGGCCCTTGTACACGACCCGCTGTCGGTCGAGCGAACAGACGTAGAACCGGCCCGCACCCGAGATGTCGGCGACCGCCGTTTCGATCTCGCGTCGAGCCGCATACAGCGCGCGGTCGAAGCCGAGCACCGCTGGATCGGCGTCGTCGGGATCGCTCGAAGGGTCGGTGAATCGCTCGGCGAGTCCCGCACCCTCGACCGGAGCGACGAAGAGTTGGGCGACGTGTGGCTCGGATTCGAGCGCGGTCTCGCCGAGCCCCTCGTTGTTCGTCGGCACGTCTCGCCAGGTGAGCACCTCGAGTCCGTATACCGAGAGCACCTCGGCGATGACGTCGTGAATCTCTGCCTGGACGCTCGGTTCGGTCGGCATGAACACCGACCCTACTGCGTACTCCGAGGGCAACTCGGCGTCGACGACGGTTCGGAAGAAGTCGTCCGGGCGTGCCACCATGATCCCGGCGCCGTCACCGGTGTTCTCTTCTGCGCCGGTCGTTCCCCGGTGTTCGAGGTTCTCTAACAGCTGTACTGCGTCCGATACCGTCTCGTGAGTCGGTCCGCCGTCGAGATCGACGACCCCACCGATACCACAGTTCGACCGGTCGTCAGCCGGGTCCGCGAGCCCCTCTCGCTCGCGACCGGCGTCGGTCGGTGACGTGCGGGTGGTACTACGTGACTTGGTCATACGTACACACACGGAGCGCCGCTTAAATGTATAACCCTGATACGGGTAGGATCTATCGCATACACATTAGGGAATATAAGGTAATTATTCATCAGGGGTGGATATCAGGACATACAGTCACGGATCGATCAGTTATATCTCCAGCTGCGACAGATAGTACTATCATCGTAGAGAATACTGGGCGGACGACGCGCGGCTTCGGATATATATCGCCGTATGTTCACCGTTCGATCGGCACGTACGTACCGTTGATGTCCCAGTGGTGGATACAGTAGACGTCTCCTACCTCGGTTGCGATCTGCCAGCCGTCGGCTTCTTCGTCCCAGTGTTCGGTACGGCCACATCGTTCACACGTTCGCTCCGTCGGCGGTGCAATCGTGACGCCCATGACGCTCGCTACGCGGCTCCGTACAAAAAGCGTACCGTCGTCGACTCCCGACGAACCACGATGTCCTGCTCGCGACGTCACCGTGTGTCACGTGCAGTTGCGCACCCACCGCGTCACCGTACGACATTGACGTCACCCTGCACGAGAGATCCCGATGCAACTCATGCACGCGCGACAAGCCTACAATGTCGTCGTGAAAGGAGGTCAGACGGGCCGCGGTCTCACTCCGCTCGTATGCGCGCCGCAATTCCGGCCACGACGAGGAGTGCGACGACGGCCGGTACGATACCGAATCCAGAGACGTCGTACGCCGTTCGGCGAATCGGGGCGTCTTCGAAGCCCGGAAGTTCGTCCGACCGAGCGGTGCCGCTCAGTTCCTCGGCCCGTGACTCTCCACCGTCGGGAGTCGAAGAGACGGCCTCCGAGGTGGCGTCGGATTCTTGATCGGCGGGCCCGGACCGTCGCTCCTCGTCCACAGAACGTTCGCTCGGATCGACGGCGGGAGTGGTGTGAGTGGTGAGCACGGACTGAACGCCAGATCGCTGACTCGTGTTCGTCGCTTCCCCACTGCTTCTTGTACCTGCTGTGGCTGTGCCATCGGCGGGTTGGCCGCCACCACCACCGCCTCCGCCACCACCACCACTACTGCCGCCTCCGCCACCACCACCACTACCGCCGCCTCCGCCGCCTCCGCCGCCACCACCACCGCCACCACCACTCCCGCCAGCACCACCGCCACCACTGCCGCCTGCGTCCGCCCCAGTACCGTCGTTACCTCCTCCAGGACCGGCCGCTTCGTCTGGGCCACCTTGCGTGTGGTTGCCGTCCGTGGTGCCGTCGTCGGCCTCACCGCCCGAGATGCCGGCACCGCCGCTACTACCGTCGCCGTCGGCACTCCCGTTGGTACCACCGCTAGTGCCACCCGCGTCCCCAGTCTCGTTGCCTGGGTCGGCACCAGAGCTGGTGTTGCCACTGCCCCCCTCGACCCCACTGCCGGTCTCACCCTCGGTGTTTCCACCGTCGGTCCCGCTCGCGTCCGTCCCATCGCTCCCGCTTTCACTACCACTGTCTTCACCACCGCCACTCCCTCCCCCACTCGTTCCGCCACCACTCGCTCCGCCACCACTCGCTCCGCCACCACTCGTTCCGCCACCACGGCTGCTTCCCCCGTCGCTCGTCCCGCCATCTCCGCTCGTCCCGTCGGAGCTACTGCCGGAGGTCCCGGTACTGTCGCTTTCGTCGCCGTCTGCGCTCCCACCAGTGTCGCCGTCGGTGGGCGTCGAGGTGTCCGTCGTCGAGTCTGTGTCTCCTGTGGTAGCGTCCGGGTCGGTGGGTTGTGTCTCGTTCGAGTCGGACGAATCGGTGGTGGTCTCGTTTGTGCCAGTCGTGTTCGACGGCGACGAGCTGGTGTTCGTCGCGTCGGCATCGGCGGTCGACGGCTCGTACCGGAGCGGTACGGACACGGTCTCTGCTTCCGGGTCACTGCTACCCGAGAGCCCCCGGAGTCGGTCGTCTGTCACCGAAAACGTCGGTGTGAGAGACGCCGTGGTCCCGTCTGCGTGCGTCGACGATCCGAGCGTCTCGGCCACGCTCCCGACGAGGTACAGCCCGTCGGTGTGAGTGACGACCGTCGTCCCCGCAGCCGTCGTCCAGACGCTTCGATTGGTTGGTGTGTCGTGAGCGGTCCACACGGTGAACTCGAGCCCGGCGATCTCGTCTAGGTCGGTCCCCGTCTCGAGCGATCCGGGTTGCGTCGCCTCGTAGCCATCCAGCCCGGTCGCCTCGATCGCGTACACGACGGTGTCGTCGTCCGTCACCGTCGTCGCCGGTGTGAGGGTCCCGTTCGAGCGTGCCTCCGCGATCGCAGCCGGTGAGTCGAAGGCCGTCGGCTCGCGTGACGTCGCGTAGACGGTCAGGTTGCTCGTCGACCGGTTCTCGAGGCTGACTGTCGTCGTCTCCGTCGCACCGCTCGGATTCGCCGTAGCAGTGAGGACGTACGCTCCAGGTGACAGGGATCCATTCGTCGACGTGGTCGACACCGACGTCACGGTCGTGGAGGGAGACACAGAGAGGAGTTCGCCGGCGAGAGACGGGTCACCGAGTGCGTAGGTGTTGACCCCGATCGGAGTCGGCACAGACCGTGGAGTCGAGACCGTCGCAGTCGCGAGCGCGCCGGTATCGTTAACGGGTGAGAAGGCGAGAGAGGTGGTGTTTGCATCCGCGGATATGTTGGCGTTGACAACTTCACCAGCAGTGTGGCTTGAGCTGGTCAATGAAACGTTGCTGTACGTATCATCGCTACTGACAAATGTAAAGGTGTAGTTGATCTCATGAGCAGAACTGTTGAAGTAATATTGACCAGTTTTGAACTGTGTGGTGTTGTACGTGATATATGATGATTCGCTGTTATGTGTTCCTATTCCAGCTAGTTCTGAGTGCGCACTGTCTATTACTCGATAAGCTTCTACTGTGTCTATCTGGCCACTTACATTCACAGCAAGGGACCCAGTATCGTAGATAATCTTCCCATCGTACGAGCTCTGAGTATCGAATGTGTGTGAACTGGCTACGTCACCAGAAGGAGCAGGGACAGATATAGTCGCGCTGTCGGAAACACCATTTGATACAAAACCTCGAATGGTGTCTGAATTTGGCAGAATAGAGAGATCCTCGTGAGAAAGAGAATTATTCTCCAGTCGATCTTCAACTAGTCGCACGGTGACTGCGTATCGGTTGGATTGCGAAATAGGGCCACCCCGGTTAAATCTGCTTGATAGGTTTATTCTAACATCTGTGTTTGCTCCAGAAATTATTTCGGAGGCTCCGATATACTCTGATTGCAACATATTATTATTCTGATCTACTGGATGTGCCGTCAGAATATACGAGGTATTTCCGTTGTTTCTATCATCGACTTCGACATTTTTAATTCTGAGCTCACGTATGTTAGAATTATTATACTCTACATCAGTAAATTCGACCTGAGAAAAATAGAGATCCCGCGTCTTACTTACAATTGCCTCTTGTTTGAGATTATCTGGAAATAACTCTCCGGGAGAATAATTACTCTCGTTCATCAGCTGTCTAGGAATTAAGTAAGCCGTCTGAGGGCCTGGGAATCTATTCAGGTATCGGATTGGGATCGATATCTGATGCTGCCCATTAAGATCGTCAGCAGAAAACGATTTGATACCTGCAATGTTTGTGTTGTTTTGCTTATATCCAATGACAATCGTACTATTGATGTTTGAATTAACCCGATCAAACGTTACCCCAGGCATAGTATGTCGGCCAGTGGTTAGATCACTAGAACCGGTGGCCTGATCCCTAAAGTCAACAGACGCATCAGCAATCGTAAACTGTTCAGTTAAGTTATATTCGGCAGCGCTTGACAACGGCTCGCTACGGGGCCGTGTGTGGTGACTGCTCACCTCAATCGGGTACCGAAGTTCAGAGCCACCGGTTGCATTCACTGACGACAATCCATCTATGATGAGTTGGTCGATATGGATACCTGACTCAGATTCGGTACCGTTAATTACCATATGGAGGCTTCTGTTCCCGTCTGAAGATTCATACATTTCCTGACGTACTAAACTCGCGTTCGAAACAGCCGTTACTCTAGCTGATGAAGTATCTACGCCTCTGGACTGAATTACTGACAGATCAATGCTTAATAGGACAAGTTCATCCTCAAAGCCAGGGCCAGGTGTATCAATGCCGACACTGTGTATTACGTGAGCCGAGTCACCAGGCACAAACAGTTCTGGTGTGCCTGAGTTGCTCAGATAGATATCATCTGTTGATGCTGCACTCACACTAGACAGTTCTGTAGCAAGCATGCCACCAGCAACAACCAACAGCACGATCACCGTTACCCAGAGCGTATTGTTAGCGTTCATGTGTGTCTCCCCCTCCGAGAGCCGTCGCTAGCGAAGAACGCGACCTCCTACTCCGCTCCGCCCACGGACTGGCGGGCACCGACGGGTGGTGGGGCACGTTCACCGAGACGTATCGATTATAAATTTATTTCGAGCCGAGTAGTTTCTTCGTCGTGAAACGTCTCCAGCGCCCAGAAGTGGTGACCGGTTCTCGGGGCTCTACGGCGTGATGACGGCTCGCCCGTCGATCTCGCCGTGTTCGAGCTTTTCGGCGACCGTGTTCACGTCGTCGAGGTTGTATCGGCTCGTGTGTAAGTCGACGTCACCCTGCTCCACGAGCGCGACGAGCTCTTGCAGTTCGGCGTATCGCCCGACGATGTTCCCGACGAACGAGAACTCACCGTTCACCAGCGCCTGGGCCGGCTCGTGGACGTGGCCGCCGTAGCCGATGATGTGGTGGTCGCCGCCAGCCGCGGTGATGTCCGGCGCGTACGCGGTCGTCATGTCCTCGCCGACGAAGTCGAGCACCTGTGCGGCGCCGGTGTCGTCGGTGATCGCCGCCACCTCCTCGCGGACGTCGGCGTCTGTGGGATTGACCACGGCGTCGGCACCGTATCGTTCGGCGAGGTCCAGTGCTGAGTCTTTCACGTCGACTGCGGTGATCCGTGCGGCACTCATCGCGTCGAGACACTGCAGGCCGATGTGGCCGAGTCCCCCGATACCGATGACGACCGCGTGGTCGCCCGGGTTGAGCGCTCGGGCGGCCTTCTTCGCGGCGTGATACGCGGTAATACCGGCGTCGGCGTGCGGCGCGATGTCGGCCGGGTCGACCCCGCCGGGTAGCGGGATCACCGACCGCTCGCTCGTGTGGAGGTAGTCGGCGAAGCCGCCGTCCGTGGTGAGCCCGTTGAACGCGTCGTTCTCACAGTACATCGTCTCGCCAAGCCGGCAGGGCCGGCACGTCCCACAGGTCTGTACCGGGTGACAGATCACCGCGTCACCCGCCGAGACGAGTTCGACGTCCTCACCCGTCTCGACGACCGTTCCCGCGTTCTCGTGACCGAGCGTCATCGGGAGCTCCTGAGGGACGTACTCTGCCCACATTCCCTCAATGATGTGATTGTCCGTCTGACACCAGCCGGCACCCTCGACGTCGACTATCACGTCGCTCGCACCTGTAGCACTCGGTCGGTCGACCTCGTCGATTTCGAGTCCCTCGGTCATGTCGTCGGTGTACGCGTGGAGTCGTGCTGCTTGCATGCACGGCACACTTCGCGGAGGGCTGTCATAAACGTTCGTTATGAATGGTCGAGGCGTCCGCTCACAGGAGCGGCCGGAGGTCGCCGAGCGGCGGAAATCGCAGCGATTCGCCGGCGTCGTCGTCGAACACGATCGGTTCGAGCGCGTCTGCGTCGGTCACCAGTGGTGAGCCGAACGCCTCGGCGGTCAAGTCGTTGACGACGACGCCGGACGCGAGCCGGGTGAACGCCGGGAGACACACCACGTCCGCGCCACGGAAACACGCCCGACCGTGGAGCACACACGGGTGGCGGGCGCCCTCGAGGACGATCGTCGGGTGGACGTGTCCGATCAGGTAGCTGTCGGCCGTCGTCGTCGGCAGTTCGTGGCCGTGACAGACGACCGTGTGTGAGCTCGTACCGTCGTCTGCGAGGACGTACTCGTCGTGGAGGGGGCCGTCCCACGCGTTCGTGAGTCCGACGTCGTGGTTACCGGCGACGAGGACGAGGTCGGCACCGGCGTCTTTACACGTGGTCTCGAGCGCTTCGAGCGCCTCGCGGCTGTGGTCGCTCACCCGACCGAACGTGTGGACGACGTCGCCGGCGATCACGACCGTTTCGGGGTCGAACCGGGCGAGTAGTCTGCCGAGCCGCTCACGCACGTCTGTCGCCGCCCCGAGCGGCAGTGAGACCGCAGACGATTCGTCGCGACCGACGTGCGTGTCGGCGATCACGAGCGTCGCAGCCGTCTCGAGGTACGCCCCTCGCCCAACAACCGTGAACGCCGTCACCGACCGAACCCGGGTCGTGTCGTCCGTGCACCGCCCCGGGTGGGTTCCGGTCGGCTCCCGTCGGCGTGGTCGCTCGCCGTGGCGTACGCCTCCTGTACCCGCCGAAACGCCTCTTCGTCGCCGCCACGGTCGGGGTGGGCGTCTTTGACCCGCTCGCGATAGGCGTCTCTCACCGCGTCGGGGTCGGCACTCGGGGGGAGCCCGAGCTCGGCGAAGGCGTCCGCGACGGACCGGTTCGGGACCGACCGACCTGCGGGCGACGCCCGGTCCGGCTCCGAGACGTCGAACGGGAGGCGTCGACCGAGACCACGGCCCGGCATCTCGTGTTCACACAACACCGCGTAGACGTCTGTATCGTCGAGCTGGAAGTAGTCGCGCGCATCGAAGGTCACCGCGACGTTCCGCGCCGGAAGGTAGAACGGGACGCTGACCCCATCGACAGCGTGGTTTTCGTGGAATTGCTCGTCGATAGCCGTCAAGTACGCCCGTATTTCGGCGTGTCGGCGTTCTCCGATTCCGCCGGACCCGTCTCCGCCTGGCCCTTCTTGAGGCGGGGAGAGCCGGCTGCCGAAGTAGAAGACGAGTGCGACGCCGACCGAGGCGACCGCTCCGAGCGCGACGCCGGCGATCACCCACGGCGGAAGGCCACTGGGTCCAACCACGGTCACGCCCGATGTAACGCGGCTGGGAGTATGAATCCCTCGGAGCTGGTCGCGTCGTCGACGGCCGTACTCACGTAGGGTGCGTCAGAGACACGTGTGACCAGCCGAGCACACGTCACCGGTCAGATCAGTCCGTTCGCCTCGACGGCAGCCATCACGTCGTCGACGAGCGCCTCGACGCTGTCGTACGGAAACTCTTGTTCGCCGGCGAGCTTGGTGGCGAGCTCCATGGCCGTGAAGCTGACCTCGCCCGCCTCGAATCGCGTCGCCGGACCGTCCGGGAGCGCCGGAACGAGGTCCATCTGGCTCTCGACGGGGAAGTCTGCGCCGGCGAACGCGTCGAGGAACTGTTCACGAAGCTCCGTTTTGGCCTCTGTCATGTGCACACGTGGCCAGAGCGCCCGCAAAAGGATTGCGACCAGACTCGTGCGAGCTCGCTCGCCGCGATGTCGGATACGGAATCCTACGATACTTTGCCGCTGGAACCGATAACATCACGTATGGATTCGCCGTTCGACGACGACCTGCTCCGTGAACTCACCGACGCCTGTGGCGTCCCCGGCTACGAAGACGACGTGCGCGATGTCGTCCGTCGCGAACTCGACGAGACGGTCGACCGCGTCCAGACCGATGCGATGGGAAACGTGGTCGGCACCCTCGAGGGGTCGGGCGATACCAGCGTCGCGGTGGCAGCACACATGGACGAGATCGGGTTCATGATCCGACACGTCACCGACGAGGGGTTCGTCCAGGTCGATCCGCTCGGCGGGTTCGACGCGCGGGTGCTCCGAGCCCAGCGCGTGACGATCCACACTGCGGACGAGGACCTCACCGGCGTGATCGGATCGGTACCACCCCACACGCTCACCGACGAACAGCGCGAGGCCGACGACGAGGTCGCCGACGTGTACATCGACCTCGGACGCGACGCCGAGGCGGTCGCGGAACTGGTGAGCGTCGGCGACCTCGTCACGCTAGACCAGACGCTGACCGAGCTGGGCGACTGTGTGACTGGCAAAGCGCTCGACGACCGCGTGTGTCTGTTCGCGATGCTCGAGGCGGCCCGACGGGTCGAGGACCCGGCCGTGACGATCCACTTCGCCGCGACGGTACAAGAGGAGGTCGGGCTTCGTGGGGCCAACGCGCTCGGCGTGGACATCGATCCCGACCTAGCGATCGCCCTCGACGTCACCGTCGCCAACGACGTCCCGCAGATCGGCGAGCCGGCGGACGCGGTGACTGAAGTCGGCGAGGGAGCGGCGATCAAGCTCAAAGACTCCTCGGTGATCACGAGCCCGAAGGTCCATCGACGCCTGACCGCGGTCGCCACCGAACGCGACATCCCCCACCAGCACGAGGTGCTCCCGGCCGGTGGGACGGACACGGCGGGCTTCCAGAACAGTCACGGCGCGAAGCCCGTCGGCGCGATATCGATCCCGACGCGGTACCTACACACCGTCACCGAGACGGCCGCCGTCGACGACGTCGTCGCCACGATCGACCTCCTGACCGGATTTCTGGAGACCGAGACCGGCGAGCACGACTACACGCTGTAGCGGTCGGGCGTCTCGTCGAAGCGGTGAGAGGCGGAGCCGTCCACGGCTCCCCGTGGCCGGTGCAGACCAAACTCGTTTTAACTGTCGGCGTCGAATCACGGGATAAGGTAGTTATCTATGGAGATGCCACGCCGATTCAATACGTACTGCCCGCACTGTGACTCCCACCAGGAGCACGAGGTCGAGAAGGTGCGCTCTGGCCGCGCGACCGGAATGAAGCGCGACGCCCGACAGCGGCGCCGCGCCCTCGCGACGATCGGGAACGCCGGCGGGTACTCGAAGGTGCCCGGTGGCGACAAGCCGACGAAGAAGACCCACCTCAAGTACCGCTGTGGCGACTGCGGGAAGGCACACATGCGTGAAGGGTGGCGCGCCGGCCGACTCACCTTCCAGGAGTGAGCATGGCAGGAAGCTTCTACCGCGTCGTCTGTGCGGACTGTGAGAACGAACAGGTCGTCTTCGGCAAGGCCGCGTCCGTCGTGTCGTGTGCCGTCTGCGGCACGACGCTCGCGACCCCCACGGGTGGGGACGCCGAACTGCAGGGCGACGTCGTCGAAACCGTCGAGGCACGGTAACCGCCTCACATCCACTCATGAAGTACAGCGGCTGGCCCGAACCCGGTGAGCTCGTGGTCGGCGACGTCGACGAGATCGCCGACTTCGGCGTCTTCGTCGACCTCGACCAGTACGAAGAAAAGCGCGGCCTGTGTCACATAAGCGAGGTGGCGTCCGGCTGGATCAAGAACGTTCGCGACCACGTCCGCGAGGGACAGACGGTCGTCGCGAAGGTGCTTGAGGTCGACAAGTCGTCGAACCAGATCGACCTCTCGATCAAAGACGTCAACGAACACCAGCGCAAAGAGACGATCCAGGACTGGAAAAACGAGCGGAAGGCCGACAACTGGATGCTCATCGCGCTGGGTGAGGACGTCGCCGACGACCGCTACACCTCGGTCGCGAACGCCCTGTTGCGCGAGTACGACTCGCTGTACGACGCCTTCGAGGCGGCGGCGATCCGTGGAGAGGAGGCCCTCGAGGACGCCGACATCGACGCGGACGCGGCCGAGGCGATCGTCGCCGCGGCCCGCGAGAACGTGTCGGTGCCGTACGTCGACGTGACGGGGTACGTCGACCTCGAGTCGACGGCTGCTGCGGGCGTCGACGACGTGCGTGAGGCCCTCGAGGCGGCCGCAGGGAACGGCGAGATACCCGACGGCGTCGACCTCGACGTGGCGTACGTCGGCTCGCCGGAGTACCGGATCACGGTCCGGGCGCCCGACTACAAGACGGCCGAAGCACAGCTCGAGGCGGCCGCCGAGCGCGCCCGTGAGACGATAGCTGCCGCGGGCGGAACTGGCGCGTTCCACCGTGAACGCCGCGAAGACGACGAGTAACGCCGGTACTGGAACGCCCGATGCGATCCGACATTCGCGTGTGCTCGACATGGGAGACCGTTCACGACCGACCGGTGTACACGCTCACCGATACCTGTCCGATCTGTGGTGCGCCGGCCGAAAACAGCGCACCTGCACCCTTCGATCCGACGGATCGGTACGGGAAGTACCGTCGTCGGGCGCGTTCTGACGCCCCCGAGTGACGACCGGCCGTACGAGCGAGGAACGTCCAAATAGCCACGCTCTTGTGACCGCCGACCGGACGGACGCGGTATGGACGACATCGAGATCGACGAGGTGGCGACGCCGACACTCGCGGAGCCGGTGCTCATCGAGGGGCTCCCGGGTGTCGGGCACGTGGGGAAGCTCGCCGCAGAGCACCTGCTCGAAGAGTGTGACAGCGAGCTGGTGCGCCGGGTGTACTCGACCGAGTTCCCACCGCAGGTGAGCGTCGATGGCGACGACGGGGTCGCATCGCTCACGTGTGCGGAGTTTCACGCGGTCGAAACCGGGGGATCGGACCTACTCGTGTTGACCGGCGACCACCAGGCGGGGTCGAACGAGGGACACTACCGGCTGACGTCGACGTTCCTCGACGTCGCCGAGTCGTTCGGGGCGACGCGCGCGTTCGCACTCGGTGGCGTCCCGACCGGCGAGTTCGTCGAGGAGTACACCGTCCTCGGCGCGGTGTCAGACGAGGCGCTCTCCGCGGAGCTCCGCGAGGCCGACGTCGAGTTTCGGACCGACGAGCCGGCCGGCGGGATCGTCGGCGTCTCTGGGCTCGTGCTCGGACTCGGATCCCGTCGCGGGCTTGAGGCGGCGTGCCTGATGGGCGAGACGAGCGGGTACCTCGTCGATCCCAAGAGCGCCCGGGCGGTCCTCGAGTCGCTCTCGACGCTGCTCGAGTTCGACCTCGCGTACGAATCGCTCGAAGACCGCGCCGAAGAGATGGAAGAGGTCGTCGGAAAGATCCGAGAGATGCAAGACGGTCCGGCCATTCCCGACGACGACCTGCGGTACATCGGGTGAGTCGGCCGCGCAGGGTGTTCGGGTTTCGGCAGAGCTAAATCGGGTCCACGGTCATCGATCGTGTATGACCGAGGTACGCGTCGCCGGCGTCGGACTCACGCGGTTCGGCTCGCACCCGGACCGAACCGGCCGGGACCTCTTCGCGACGGCGGCCGAGCGGGCGTTCGCCGACGCGGACGTCCCGCGTGCAGACGTAGCGCGGCTCAACTACGGCAACTTCATCGGCGCGCTTGCAGAACAACAGGGACATCAAGCGCCGTTGATGGCTGAAGCCGCGGGAATCCGTGCGCCCGCCACCCGCTACGAGTCGGCGTGTGCGTCCGCCGGGGTCGCAGTACGGGAGGCAGTTCGGACGATCCGTGCCGGGGATGCCGACGTCGTCCTCGCCGGCGGCATGGAACGGATGACGAACCTCGAGACGCCGGCGGTGACGGAGGGCCTCGCGATGGCCGCCGACGACCTCTTCGAGGTTCACGCCGGCGTGACGTTTCCCGGGGCGTACGCGCTGTTGGCCCGGGCGTACTTCGAAGCACACGGTGGCACCCGACGCGACCTCGCACACGTCGCCGTAAAGAACCACGCGAACGCGGTGCCGAACGAGTACGCGCAGTTCCGCGATCCGATCTCCGTACGAGACGCGCTCGACGCCCCACCAGTGGCCGACCCGCTGCACCTCTACGACGCCTGTCCGATCACCGACGGGGCGAGCGCTATCGTGCTCGTCTCGGCGTCGTACGCCGCCGACAACGACATCGACGCGCCGGTAGCCGTCACCGGAGCCGGCCAGGGGTCAGACCGGATGGCGCTCGCGGACCGAGCGGACCTCACGCGAACGCCGGCTGCGGTCGCCGCCGCGGAGACGGCGTACGACGCGGCTGGCGTCGAACCCGACGACGTCGACCTCGCGGAAGTTCACGACTGTTTCACCATCGCAGAGGTGCTCGCGATCGAGTCGCTCGGGCTGGCCGAACCGGGTGCCGGCGTCGCTGCCGCTCGCGACGGGGTGACGACTGCCGACGGCGACACCCCGGTGAACCTCTCTGGCGGGCTCAAAGCGAAGGGACACCCCGTCGGTGCGACGGGTGGCTCACAGATCGTCGAGGTGACCCGACTGTTGCGCGGTGACCACCCGAACAGCGAGCACGTCCCGGACGCGCGGGTCGGCGTCGCACACAACGCCGGCGGCACGGTCGCGAGTGCGGTCGTCCACGTGCTGGAGGTGGCCCGATGAGCGACCGCAAGGGGGGGTACAACGAGTGGCTCGACGCGCTTCGAGACGACGACGGACACGCACTCGTGTGTCCGGACGGGCACGGGTCGCTTCCGCCGCGCCGGGCGTGTCCGACGTGCGGGGCGACCACGCTGTCGCGTGAGCCGCTACCGGAGACGGGTACCCTGAAGACGTTCTCCGTGGTCCACGTCCCGCCGCCGTCGTTCGCCGGTGACGCCCCGTACGTGACCGCGATCGCGTCGTTCGGTCCGGTTCGGCTGACCGGTGTGCTCCGCGGCGTCGACCCGGGTACTGTCGGCGGTGGCGAAGACGGCCGCATCGACGACGGTGCCGACGTCGACGTGGGCACGCACGTTTCGGCCGATGTCGAGACGCGGGACGGAACGCCCGACCGCGTCGTCGTGTTTCAGCTGATCGAAGAAGACGCCGAGTGAAGCGTGGTCGTCGGAGTCGCTGCAGTCTGGCCGTCAGCTACTCCGTGACGATCTCGACCTCGTGGCCGTCGGGATCCGTGGTGAACGCGTAGCGGTCGTCACACGACTCGGGGTCGCGGTAGTCGGGCGCTTCACGTTCCATCAGCGTCTCCCAGGCGTCGTCGAGGTCGTCGACGGCGACCGCGAGGTGGCCCCATGCGTCGCCCATCGTGTAGCTTCGCCCGTCGTAGTTGTACGTGAGCTCGATCGACATCGCCTCGTCGGGAGCGGCCGCGGGCTCGACGAAGTAGTTCGCGAACGTGTCGGATTCCCAGCGGCTCACCTCGCCGTACTCGAACTTTCGGCTCCAGTAGCCGAGCGCCTCGTCTGCGTCCTCGACCCGGATCATGGTGTGGTCGAGACTCCACTTCGCACCGTGGTCGCGTGTTACTATCTCGACTTCATGGCCGTCGGGGTCTTTGACGAACGCGTACCGGTTGTTACACGACTCGGGATCGCGGTAGTCTTCGACGCCACCTGCAAGCAGTTCGTCGTACGACGACTGGAGTTCGTCTTCCGGCACGCGAACCGCGATGTGGCCCCAGGCGTCACCCATCGTGTATTCCCGGTCGTCGTGGTTGTACGTGAGCTCCAACAGCGCGCCGGACTCGTGGACGGACTCCGGACCGAGGAACACGTTCGTGAACGTGTCGGCCTCCCACCGGCCCTTCTCTTCGTAGCCGAGGTGCGTCTGGTACCACTCGAGGCTCTCCTCGAGGTCTTCGACGCGCATCATAACGTGGTCGACGGTAGACTCCATACGTGACAGATCGGCGGCTCGACGCAAAAACGTACTGAAGCCGGCGTGGCTCGTCGGCGACGACCCCCGCACGTGATCGTCGACCGTGATCGTCGACCGTGCCGCGATGTCGGCACACACTTGCCCGCGCCACGGAAATGACTGGTATGGACGTTAGTTACCTTCCGTACGCGATCCTGGCGATGGCCGCGTACACATTCGTGTCGCCGCTCATGCGACTCGCGACCACCGGTCCCGACGCCGTGCCAAGTGACGTCGCTGTCATCGTCTCCAACACGCTGCTCATCGGGATCGCCGTCGCCGTCGTGTGGTACACCGATCAGGGCTTCAGTGTGCATCTCGGGTCACCAAACCTGTCGTACGTGCTCGTCGCCGGCGTCTTCCTCGCGGTCGGGATCCTCGCGCTGTATCGGGCGCTCTCGCTCGGGCCGGTGAGCGTCGTGACGCCGATCTTTGCGCTGTTTCTCGTCTTCTCTTCGCTCATTGGAGTGGTGTTGCTCGGTGAGAGCTTCTCTGCGCGGAAGGCACTCGGGATCGGGTTCGCCGTCGTCTCGGTGTACCTGGTCTCCGGTGCGTGAGCCGCGCGTCTCCGGGGACGGTCGCCCGGTCGATCCGGAAACGACCGCCGCGTGAGCAAACGCCTTTGATACGTGGGCGATAGTCCCATCGGTTCAGTGGTCTCCGTCCCGAATCCGATTCGCCTCGTCGTACTCGCCGTGGGTCTGCTGCTGGCTCGACTCGGCGTCATCGACCGCCACCGAGTGGTCCGGACGACGGATCTGGCGTGGCCGCGGGTCGTCACCGGCATCGCCCGGATGTCGAAGAACGCGGTCGACGTCGCGATGGTCGGGGTCGCCATCGGCACCAGCGCAGTCGCCGGGGTTGGGTTCGCCGGGCCGTTCTGGGGGATCGCGTTCGCGATCGGCGGGGGTGCCGCCGGAGGCACGATCGCGCTCGTCTCCCAGCGCTACGGGGCCGAGACGTTCGGGGAGCTCGGAGACGCCGTCCGCGCAGGCGTGCTCCTCGTGGTCGTCGCCAGTCTCCCCGTGACGGCCGTCTTTTACGCCGTTCCCCACGAGCTCATCTCGCTGCTCTCCAGCAACGAGCGGGCGATCGCCTACGGCGCCGACTACCTGCGAATCGTCGGGTTCGGCGTCCCGTTCGCCGGACTCAACCTCGTCGCCAGTCGGGTACTCGTCGGCTGTGACGACGCGTACACCGCGATGCAGCTCCGAGCCGGCGGGGCGGCTGCGAACGTCGTGTTGAACGCGGGGTTCATCTTCGGGTTGGGCTGGGGCGTCGAGGGCGCAGCGCTCGGGACCGTCGTTTCGAACCTCGCGGTCACAGCCGCGTTCGCGCTCGGGATCGTGCGCGGGCGGCTTCCCGTGCTCGGCGCGTTCCCGGTCGCGATCGACCCGTTCGGGTCGTATCTGAACCGTGAGATGCTCGCTGATCTCGTGGAGATCGGACTCGCAGTCGGCGCGCGCAACCTCGTCTGGGTCGCCGCGGAGTTCCCGATGTTGTTCGTGCTCGATATTTTCGGGGAGACGACCGTGGCCGCGTTCGTGATCGCCCGTCGGATCTGGGGCATTATGAACACGCCTGGCTGGGGGTTCGGGCTGGCGTCCTCGAGTCTCGTCGGGCAGGCGCTCGGCTCCGAGGACCCGGCCGAAGCCGAGGCGTACGCCCGCGACATCATTCGGTTCTCCGTCGGGACGTACCTCGTGAGCGCCGGACTCGTCGCCGTCGTCGCGCCCGACGTCGTGGCCCTGTTCGTCAAGGACCCGACGGGTCCGGAGGTACCGATCGCCGTGGACCTCGTCTACGCGGCCTGTATCGCGGTCGTCTTTCAGGGCGTCTCTGGGGGCGCTGCGGGCCCGCTCGACGCGGCCGGCGACACCACCGTTCCGTTCGCGAGTCAGTTCGTCGGCATGTTCCTCGTCGCCATTCCGCTCGCGTACCTCGGGGCGACGACCGCACTCGGCCTGTGGGGGCTCTACCTCGCGTTCCTCGCCGAGACGTCGATCCCCGCGTCGATCAACTACTGGCGCTTCCGGTCCGGCCGCTGGAAGCGGATAAGTGAGGCGTACCGTCCGGATCCGGTGGCCGCAGACGACTGACAGACGGTGACACCCACGTCGTGCGGCACCCCGCTCCGAACGCCAACTCTCGCGGTGGCGCGCGCCTCGTGGGCCGCGAAGCGTGCCCACGAGCGCGTGCGAGGGATGAGCGAGTCGCCGGCGGCGACTCGCGAATCGGCTGGGGAGGGTGTGGCCCGAGTGACGCCCGGGTACCGCGGGTCGTCTCGGTCACATACCTACCACACACGTATGAGAGCGAATCGGTCCGGGAGGGCGTGGCCCAAGTGGCACTCGAGTACCGCGGTTCGTCCCGGTCACACGGCTACTCCGGACGTATGGAATCGGCTCGCGAACGCGTTGCCAACCAGCGTCTCCGGGTGTCTCGGGTCGACGCCATCACGCGGTCACCGACCATACGTCCGCTCACCTCGACGTCTCGGGGACTTCGATACACATACAACGGTCGATAGAAAACGTGTCCACAACGGATGACCGACCACCGCTTTCTCGAGTCCGACTGGGACTACTGTCTCGTGTTAGACGCCTGCCGGTACGACGTCTTCCGCGACGTCTACGACGAGTACCTCGACGGCACCCTCGAGAAGCGTCAGAGCGTCGGTTCGTCGACGCCCGAGTGGGCCTCGAAGACGTTCACCGGCGACCACGACATCGCGTACTTCTCCGGGAACCCGTTCATCAACGACCTCGGAATTCCCCTCAACGAGCTCAAGTGGGGCGCGAGCTGTGACTACGAGTGGACCGCGAGCGACCACATCACCGACATCTTCGACGTCTGGCAGACCCACTGGGACGACGACCTCGGCACCGTCCCACCGTCTGGCATCGAAGCCGCGTTCCGCGAGGAGTCCGCCGCCGTCGCCCGCGCCGACCGCACCGTCCTCCACTACATGCAGCCGCACGCTCCGTACCTCTCTTACGGCTCCGGCGGGAAGCTCAAACAGATCCAGAAGGGGATCAAAGCCCAAGGCGAGGCCGCCGACGAGGATGGCACCGACGCTCAAGACGACGGCACGCTCGCCGCCCTCTCTGACACCATCCGCCCGAAGATCGAGTCACGGCTCGAAGACAGCGAGATGGCCCAGAAGGCTGGTCTCTGGCTGGAACTCGACCCGAAAGAGCTGCTCTCGAACGGGACCCGCGTCGCCGCCTTGGAGCTGTACGAAGCAAACCTCCGGATCGCACTCGAGTCGATAGCCGACCTCGTCGACGACCTCGACGGCGACGTCGTCGTCACCGCGGACCACGGCGAGGCGTTCGGCGAAGAGGGCGTCTGGGAACACCACATCGAGACGCACATCCCCCCGCTCGTGGAGGTGCCGTGGCTCGACGTGGCGTGAGCCGATGAGGCCGCGATGAGGGTCAGCCACTACCTGGAGTTCGAAGCCCACGTCACCGGCGGGATCCGTGAGTCGGTCGCCCACCAACGGACGATGCTCGAACACCTCGACGTCGCCTACACGACCGAGCCGACGCTCGACGCGGACGTCTTCCACTGTAACCTCGTGGGCCCGCGATCCGTGTGGTACGCGAAGCGCGCGGCCGCCCGAGGCGTCCCGGTCGTCGCGAACACCCACGTGACCGCCGAGGACTTCGGCGACAGCTTCCGGTTCACGAACGCACTCGCGCGTCCGCTTCGGCCGTACCTCGCGTGGGCGTACGGCCACGCCGACGCGCTCGTTTGCCCGTCGACGTACAACCGTGAGGTGATAGCCGACTACACCGACGTGCCGACTCGCGTCATCTCGAACGGGGTCGACCACGAGAAACTCGCGGGTGCCGACGCGCTTCGCGACGAGTACCTCGACCGCTACGACCTCTCCCCACCCGTCGTCTTTCTCGTCGGCCACGTGATCAAACGCAAGGGCCTCGAGACGTTCGTCGAAGCCGCCAGGCGCCGACCCGACCTCGACTTCGCGTGGTTCGGCCCGCTCGACCGCTCGCTGAAGGGGCGTGAGACCACCCGGCTCATCGACACCGCCCCCGACAACTGCACCTTCACGGGCTACGTCGAAGACATCCGCGGCGCGTACGCCGCCGGCGACGTCTTCTTGTTCCCGACCCACGAGGAAAACGAGGGGATTGCACTCCTCGAGGCGATGGCCGCCGGCACGCCCGCGCTCGTTCGCGACATCGAGCCGTTCGCGTGGCTCGAAGACGGCGAGGAGTGTCTGAAAGTCGACGCCGACGCCGACGTCGACGCCGTCGTCGAGGCACTCGACGCGCTCACCGACCCGGCGCTGCGCGATCGGCTCGGGGCGAACGCGGCCGTCCGCAGCGAGGCGTTCGACCTCGAGACGCTCGCGGACGACTACGCCGACCTCTACGCGGAGGTGGTGTGAGTGCGGATCGGCTTTTTCACCGACAGCTACTTTCCGGGGATCGACGGCGTCACCTACACGATCGACCTCTGGCGGGCGGAGCTCGAATCCCGGGGTCACGAGGTGTTCGTCGTCTACCCAGACGGTGACTACGAACCGGGCCCGCACGAACTCCCCGTCCGGTCGCTGCCGAACCCGTTTTATCGGGGGTACCGCGTCCCGACGCTCCGCCGGCCGTCGTCGCTGCCCGACCTCGACGTCGTCCACTGTCACGGGCCCGCGCCGGTCGGCCTGCTCGGCCGCTACTACGCATACGCGAACGACCTGCCCGCGATCTACACGCACCACACCCCGATCGAGGAGTACTTCGAGCAGAGCGTCGGGCGCGAGGCGATCGCAGGCGCGCTCTCGCGGCTGTACGTCCCACTCGAGACCGCGCTGCTCGCGAGCTTCGACGTGGTGACCGCCTCGACCGCGCGGATCGACCGGGACGTCGAACACGTCCCCCTACCCGTCGGCATCGACACGGACTTCTTCGAGCCGACGGCGACCGACTGGTACTCCGAAGCGACCGTGATCGGCTACAGCGGTCGGCTCAGTCTCGAAAAGCACGTCGAACACGTGCTCCAGGTCGCCGAGCGGCTCGACGAGTACCAATTCGTCGTGGTCGGCGAGGGTCCCCGACGCGACCAGCTCGAACGCGAGGCGCCCGCGAACGTCGAGCTCCGTGACTTTCTTCCACGCGAAGACCTCCCGACCTTCTACTCGTCACTCGACGCCTTCATTACCGCCTCGACGGGCGACACGCTCGGGTTGTCGACGCTCGAGGCGAACGCCTGCGGGACGCCCGTCGTTGCGGCCGACGTCCCGCCATTCGATCAGACCATCGGTCCAGAAAACGGCGCGCGGTACGCCCACGGCGACCTCGAGGCGATGGCCGACGCCATCGAGTCGTGTCTCACGGCCGAGCGGGACACCCGGGCGGCAGTCGAGGCGTACGACGTGACCCACACCCTCGAGAGTCTGGAGTCGCTGTACCGACACGGCCGCCTGCCGGCCGACGAGCGAGCGAGCGAAGCCGAAGACGACTGGTCGCTGTCGGACGATACGGTCGAGTGAGCGTGCCGACCTGCCCACTACGACCGCGGCCGCACGCCGCTCAGATCGACCGAAAGTCGCCGAGGCGCGTCCCGTCGAGGAGGTAGGCGTCGCCCGTCACGAGCCCGTCTGGGAGGAACGGCGCGAGGAAGTCGTCGCCCGCGACGTTGATCCAGGTCCCGCCAGAGCGCTCGTTGAACGCCGGGAACACCACGAGCTCCGGAGGATCGCCGGTGAACGACTCGGAGGCGTCCGACTCGCCTGCGTCCGGTGTGCTCCCGTCCGTCTCGTAACCGAACGCCGCGGGCGACAGCGGTCCGCGGAGCCACGCGCGGGCCGTCCGTGACCCACCGACCGCGTCCTCGAGTCGAACCTGTGGGTGTTCGTGACCGACGCAGATCACGTCGGCTCCCCACAACGCGGGATCGGGCCAGGTGTGGCCGTGGAGGACACCGACCGAACCACCCCCCGGCAGGTCGTGCGTCGCGTCGGCTCCGCCGAGTACCCCGCCCCGTGGGTCGACCACGTCGATAGCCGGCCCGATCGCCTCCGCGACGCCCGCGTCGTGGTTCCCCTCGACGAGCGTCAGTGGGACGCGATCCGTGACCGCCGCGACGAGCGCCTCGAGTTCCGCCTGCTCGTCGCCGTCCGGCGCGCCGATGCGGTGGACGAGGTCGCCGAGGACGACGACACGGTCTGGGGTCGTCGCTGCGATGAGCCCCAGGAGTCGGCTGCGACGCTCGTCGGCTCGGTCGGCGAGTTCGACGCCGCGCTCGTACCGGAGACCGGCCTCGATGCCGGCGTGGACGTCGGCGACGAGCAGGGCTCGTTCTGTACCGAGGTCGGCGACCGCGGCCGGCTCGCCGACGACGGGTTCGACCCGCGCCATCAGATGGCTTTGAGCACGCCCTCGCCCGGCTCGTAACACTTGCCGCTCATCAACGCGTCCTGGACCGCGTCCTCGACCGCCTCGCGGTCGGCCCCGTGCCCGGTGACGACCTGCTCGACGACCGCCTCGCGGTCGGCCCCGTCGCCGTCGTCGAGCGACGACATCGCCTCGACGACCGCGTCTTCGAGGTCGACCGCCGGCGCACCGGCATCCGCGTCGGCCACGCTCGGATCGGCGTCCGTATCTGCAGAGGCGGTCGCGGTCGAATCGGTGTCCGTGTCAGCGGTGGTGGTCGCGGTCGAATCGACGTCTACGCCCTCGGTCAAATCGGCGTCCGCGTCTGCGTCGGTAGTCGACGCCGCGTCAACACCGGCGTCGTCTGCGACCGCAGCGCCCGCGTCTGTCGCGCCCGTCTCGACCGCCTCAAACTCGTCTGGGCCCGGCACGTCGATGTCGGCGGCACCGGGTTCGTCGACCTCCGACCCCGTGGCGAAGTCGGTGCCGAACTCTGCTTCGATCTCCTCGCGCTCGTCGTCGTCGAGCTGGAACAGCTCGTCGTCACCCGTATCTGACGCCCCGGTCGACGCCTCCTCGCTGGCCGGCGACGCGTCGTCGAGTCCTGCATCGAAGTCTCCGAGCTCGTCGAGTTCGTCGAGGCCGTCGTCGTGCTCGGCGGTGTCGGTCGGCGGCGACGACGCAGGCGTCGGCTCGGTCGTACTAGTGGTGTCGTCGACGTCGGTGGCGTCACCCGCCGTGGCGTCGACGTCGGCACCCTCGGAGTCAGCAGCTTCCGTCGCGGGTACGGCCTCAGGGGCCGCAGGCGCAGCATCGGTCTCGGGAGCCGCAGCTCCGGCCTCAGACGCAGAAGCCTCAGCCTCGGCCTCGGTTACAGCACCATCGACACCGGCGTCAGACTCCCCGATAGATTCGGCCTCGTCCACATCGACGTCGGGGTCGGCTGCGGTCTCCGAGGCGATCTCCGTCCCGACGTCCCCAGCGTCGGTTCCGATCCGGACGTCCGTCTCCGGGAGCGGCCCGATGTCGACCGAGCCGGCCGCATCGGGCTCGATCGAGGGGGCTCTGACGTCGTCGCGCTCGCCGGCGACGAGCGCCAGTGCGTCCACCGCGAGCTGGCGAACCGCCTCCACGTACGCCGATCCGGTGCCGTAGTGGTCGAACGCCAACGGAATCCCGGCCGCGAGCGCCGCCGGCGCGCCACCCGCCGTGAGCGCGTTCCGGAGGTCGTCGCCACGGAGCGAGGATTTGAGCGCGCGTTCGACCACGGCGAGCCGGTCGAGCGTCGCTTTGGCCGCCGAGACGACCCACCGGTCGCGCGTCGCCGCGTCGACCTCGCTCAGCCGTTCGGGGCGCACGGAGGTGAACACCCGATCGCCGTCGTCCGGCTCGAACGTCCGCGCCTTCCCGGTCAACGCGACGAACGCCGGCGGCTCCGCCCGCGAGAGGAACGCCTGTTCGTCCGGCTGGTACTGGCCCGCATACGTGACGAACGCGCCCGAGGGGTCGACGAGGCGGCCGCGACTCGTCTCGTCGTTGACGCGCTCGACCTCCGTGAGCACGCCCGCGACGAACAGCCGATTGACCCGCGCGCCGGTGGGCGTCACCACGTAGTTCGGCGCGCGCTCCTCGTCGCTCTCGGAGTATGACAGCGAGGCGTCGTCGAACTCGGCGGCGAACACCCGGTGTGCGACCTCTCGCGTCCCCGGCCCGTCGTCGCTCATTCGCGCACCTCCGCGAGCGCGTCTCGAGCGGCCGCCGCCGGGTCCGCCGCCGCCGGCTCGAAGTTGGTCGCGTCCAGCGTGGCGCCGTACTCGTCGACGGAGAGGCTCCCCCGAACCGTGTACGTCCGACCGACCAGGTCGGCCGCGATCGATTCCGCGACCACGTCTTTGTCCATCGCCTCTGTGGCGGCCGCGAGCGCGTCTTCGAGCCCCCCGCCGTACACGTCCGCGGTTAGTTCGTCGTCGAGCACGACGGTGACCGTGTCGGTGCCGTCGTCGAGGATCGCTTTCACACGGAGGTCGTCTTCGCCGTCGACCGCGCCGTGACTCCGGCACTGGCCGTTCTGGATCACGCGGCCGCACGTCGGACAGCGCTCGATGAGCCCCGAGCCGTCGCGCACTTCGAGCACCGTGCCGGTCACCGTGACGTCGAAGATCCCACTGGTGTCGACCGCCGCGGCGATCGAGTGGTGTGGCGCCTCGTTCGTGACCGCTATCGACGCCGACAGCGGCGTGACCGTCGAGAATCGCGTGAGGTTGATCGAGGGGACCCCGCGGAACTCGCGCGCGTAGACGTCTTCGATTCGAACGTCTGCGCCCGCTTCGAGTGCCGGCGTCGGATCCCAGTCGGTGAACGGTAGTTTACCGGTCTCGTCGCCGAGAACCCCCTCAAGGATATCCGTCTCTCCGTCGCGGCCGGAGATCGTCTTCTCGTCGACGTCGAGCACACGCACCTCGACGGTCCGCCCACGGTCGCCGGCGTCGATCTCGACAAGGTCGCGCTCACCGCCGACCGGCCGGTCGACCGCGACCGGCTCGTCGGCGATCGCGACCGTCGTCGACTCGTTGAGGTTGAGTTCGGGAGCGCCCTCCCACTCGCGAATGCCGGCGTTGCCGATCGTCAGCGAGTCGCCCGGCTCGAACCCGAAGTCCTGCCAGGCGGTGTAGTCTATCGTTCCCGTCTCGTCTGCGAGCTCGCCCTCGTGGATCGTGAGGTCGTCGCCCTGGTAGCGTATCGAACGCGTCCCCCGGGTGAGCACGCGCACGGTGACGGTGACGTTCCCGTGGTCGGTGGTGATCTCCGCGAGGTCGACCGACGTCGGCGTCGCGCCGCCCCCGTCGCCGCCGCCGTGTTTTCGTCGCACGCTCTGTACCGCCTCGTCGAGGGGTACGCTGTACTCGAGGAGGTTCTCGAGGTCCGCTTTGACCTCCGCGGTGTCTGCGCCGAGGTCGGAGGCGAGCTCCTCGGCACGGTCGGTGACGTCCATCACGACGCTCTTCGCCGGCACCGCACAAAAGGGTTCACTCGCGGCGACCGCGGCACATCGAGCGCGAGCAGCTCCCGAACGCGAGCGGCTCCACCCGCGAGCGGCCCCGAGCGCGCGACCGCAGCTACCGCCGACTACAGATCGGCGCCAGAGACCGAGAGGTAATCGCGCATCAGCTGGTCGCGCTCGCGGATCTCCGCGGTCGTCCCATTGAACACCATCTCGCCGTTGTCGATGATGTAACCCCGCTCTGCCAGCTCGAACGCGAACTGCACGTTTTGTTCGGTGAGTAAGACGGTGACGTTTCGCTCGACGACGTCTGCAAGCACTGACTGCAGGTCGTCGACGATCACGGGTGCGAGCCCCTCTGTGGGCTCGTCTAAGAGCAACACGTCCGGGTCCTGCACCAGCGCCCGAGCGACAGAGAGCATCTGTTGTTCACCGCCGCTCAGGTTCTGGCCTGCACTTTGTTTGAGCGCGGCGAGCGGCTCGAACACCTCGTACATCTCTGCGACCGTCTGTGTCGAGTCGGGTGCGAGCCGCTTCGCCAGCGTGAGGTTCTGGTGGACCGAGAGCGTCGGGAAGACGCGCCGATCCTCCGGAACGAGCTTGATTCCACGGTCGGAGATCGCGTCCGGTGACTCGCCGGCGATCGGCTCGCCGCGGTAGGTGACGGTCCCCTGTCGCGGCGGGGCGACGCCAACGATTCCACGCATCGTCGTCGTCTTGCCGGCACCGTTGCGACCGAGCAGCGTCACCACCTCTCCTTCGTCTATCGTCAGGTCGACCCCATGGATGATGTGGCTGTCGCCGTAGTAGACGTGCATGTCAGAGACGGCGAGTACGGGGTCGCTCATGGCTGTTCCCCCAGGTACGCCGTGGTGACCGCCTCGTCGTCCATCACCGTCGCTGGCGGCCCGTCGGCGATCAGCTGCCCCTGGTGTAACACGAGAATGCGGTCGCTGATGTCGAGTACCATGTCGATGTCGTGTTCGGTGAGCACGAACGTCGTCTCCGTCGTCTCGTCGATGTCTTTGATTAACTCGACCATGTCCGCAGACTCCGAGGGATTCATGCCTGCGGTTGGTTCGTCGAGCAACACGACCGTCGGGTCGGTCGCCAACGAGAGCGCGATTTCGACCTTTCGTTTGTCACCGTGACTGAGGTTCGAGACGGTCGTCTCTGCGACGTCCACCAGATTCATCATCTGGAGCACCTCACGAGCGCTCTCGGTGAGCCCTGTGTCGTCACGATAGCGCGTGCGGAGCTCCTTCGACCGGCCGGTCGCCGCGATCCGGGCGACTCGGAGGTTGTCGAGCACCGACATCCCCGGGAAGCTGTTGTTGATCTGGTACGCTCGCGAGAGCCCGCACCGGGCGATCTCGTGGGTGGGCCGTCCCGTGAGCTCGTCGCGCTCGTTGTTCGCGTCCGTAATAAACACCCGGCCGTCAGTTGGCTCAAGCGCCCCCGTGAGGAGGCTGTAAAACGTTGTCTTACCGGCCCCGTTCGGGCCGATTATCGACGTGATCTCCGTCGAGTCGATCGCGACGGAGACGTCGTCGACGGCGACGAGGTCACCGAACTGCCGTCGGAGCGACTCGGTCTCGAGCACCGTCGTCACGCCGACTCACCCCCGGTGGCCCGCGAGACGACCCAGGAGACGAATCCGGAGACACCCCGCGGGGCGAACAACACGATCCCCAAGATGAGCGTCCCGAAGATCAGCTGCCAGTGGGCCTCGAGTACGGGGAACTGGGTGATCCCCCACCGGATGTACTCGAAGAAGAACGCGCCGATCGTCGGGCCGATGAACGTGTAGGGGCCGCCGAAGACGGTGATGATCACCGGCTCCGCGCTGATCGACCAGTGGAGGTTGGCACCGGGCGACAGCGAGCCGTGTAGCGGCGCGATCAACACGCCGGCGACCCCGGTGAACAACGCCGAGACGACGAACGCCGCCCAGCGGTGGGTACGGACACCCACGCCGAGTGCGCCGGTGCGTTCTGCGTTCTCGCGGATCGCCTCCGAGACCAACCCGAACGGCGACCGAACGATCCGCCACAGCAGGTACATCGCCGGAGCCACGACGAGAAGCGTCAGGTAGTAGTACGTCACCCGGTCGTACAGCGCGAGATCGAACCCGCCGAGCGTCGCCGTGCCGAGGATGACGGAGAAGCCGTCACTGCCGTTCGTCAGCCCGAGGTAGTTCTGGATCGCGAGCACGTACAGCGCCATGCTGAACGACAGCGTGATCATCGCGAAGTAGATCTCCTCGAGTCTGACGCTCAGGTAGCCGACGGGCACCGCGACCGCGACCGCGACGAGCACGCCGAGGACGCCGGCGATCAGAAAGCCGACGAGGGGCGTCGCCCCGCCGAGGCCGAGCCCGGGGGCGACGTCGCGCATGAATATCCCAACGGTGTAGCCGGCGGTCCCGAAGAACATCGCGTGCCCGAACGAGAGCAGCCCGGTGTAGCCGTACAGCAGGTTGAACCCCGTCGCGAACAACGCCAGCGCCAGCACCTCGGTGAGGAGGTACGTCTGGAACGACGGGAGCACGAGCGGCGCGACGACGAGCAGCACGCCGACGACGGCCACCACCGACCGGGGTGGGCGCTCGACGAGCGGGTGGACATCGCTCACAGCTCTTCACCTCCGAAGAGTCCCTCGGGTCGGAAGATCAACACGAGGATCATCGCCAAAAACGGCAGCAACTGGTTGACGCCGGTGGCGACGAGCACGCCGAAGCTCTGGAAGAGCCCGATGAGCATCGCACCGACGAACGCGCCGGTGAACGACCCGAGCCCGCCGATCACGACGACGACGAAGGCGTTGATGATCACCTGGTCGCCGAGTGCGGGCGTGAACGACTGGATCGGCGTCGTGAGTGCGCCGCCGAGTCCGGCGAGCACGCTCCCTACGGCGAAGACGCCGGTGTACAGCCGCGGGACGTCGACGCCGAGAAGCGCCGCCATGTCGCGGTCACTCGAGGTGGCGCGCACGAGCTGGCCGACGTACGTTCGCGTGAGGACGTACCAGAAGACGCCCATCGCGAGGAACGCGACGACGATGACGAACAGGCGGTACGCCGGGAAGCTCACGCCGAGCACCGGGACATTCGTCGCGAACGCGGCCGGCGTCTCGACCGTTTGGGTGCCGGAGCCCCAGATCGTGCGCGTGAGGTCGCTGATGATCAACACGAGCGCGAACGTGAGGATGAGCTGATCGAGCTCGTCACGGTCGTATATCCGGCGGATGAGCCCGAACTCGACGACGGCACCGAGGAGCCCGACGGTGAGCGCGGCGCCGACCGCAGCGACCCAAAAGTTGCCGCCAGCGGCACCGACGATGGACGCAGTCGCGTACGCCCCGACCATGTAGAAGGCACCGTGTGCGAAGTTGAGCACGCCGAGCACGCCGAAGATGAGACTCAACCCGAGCGCGACCAAAAAGAGTCGGCTGCCGATGCTCAGGCCGGTGAGGATCTCCTGAATCGGGAGACCGGCGGTCATCTTAGACGCCCGCCGGGTACTCGGAGTCGGCTAGGAGCGACCGGATGGTCTCCGGCGGCGCGTCGATGCGCTCGACCGGGTCGAGCCGGCTCAGCCCGAGCTCCTCGGAGTAGGCGGTCTGTCCCCAGACGGCCGGGAGGACGGCCTGATGGCTCTCCGGATTGATGCTGAACTCGCCGATCGGTGCCGACGTGCTCATGCCTTCGAGCGCACCGGTGACGTCGTCGGCCGTGGCACTGCCGGCGGCCTCGATCGCCTGTTTGTAGAGGTACAGGCCGACGTAGGCGTTGTGGGCGTTGTACGACGGCTGCTGGTCGTTTCGCTCGACGAACGCCTCGACGAACGTGCGGTTCGCCTCCGTGTCCGGCGTCTCGAACCAGTAGCGAGTCCCCGCCCAGAGCCCGTCCGGGATGTCGCTGCCGAGCGGCCGAAGCGCGTCGGTCGCGGCGCCGAGCGTCAACACGACGTGGTCGACTTCGTCGAAGAAGGCGGTGTCTTGGGCCTGGTTGATGAACGTGACGAGGTCGCTGCCCCAGAGGCTCACGACGACGCCGTCGGGTTCGCCGTTGAGCACCTTGTTAATCTGTGGGGTGTAGTCGCTGGCGCCAAGTTCGGGGAACGCGGCAGCGTCATCGAGGTAGTCGTAGCCGAGTCCGAGGCCCTGCGTGAACGCCTTGAAGTAGTCCCACGACTGGGTCCCGAACGCGTAGTTCGGGCCGAGCGTCGTCCACGACTGCCCGTCGAGCCGCTCGGCGATCTTCGCGGCGCCGTAGACGTTCTGTGAGAGATTGACGCCGTCGCGGAACACGTAATCGTTGCCGACCGCGTTCTCCCCCTCGGTCGCGGTGACGAACGGCGTCGCCGCGTGCGTGATCATGAACGGCGTCTGGAGCTGTTCGGCGATCGGGGCGACCTGCTGGGCGACCCCGCTCGAGTCGAGGCCGATCAGGCCGTCGACGTTCTCCTCTTCGACGAGCGACCGGGCGGCCTCGATGCCGGTCGGACCACTCCCCTCGCTGTCGCGGTAAATGAGCGGCTCGATCTCTTTGCCGTCGATGCCGCCGTTGGCGTTGATCTCCTCGCGGGCCATCTCGTAGCCCAGCTGTGCGGACTCGCCGTACACCGACGCGAACCCGGAGAGAAGGTGGATGGCACCGAACGTGATCGTGTCGTTGCCGCCACCGCCGCCCGAACAGCCGGCGAGTCCGGTGATCCCTGCGGCGGCTCCTGCTTTCAGTACGGTCCGACGGTCGAGTCGCCGCGTCGAGTCCCGCCCGGTCGCCGACGTCTCGTCTGTCGTGTGGTCGATCATGATAATTTGGCCTCGCATCGTCGGAGTTGAGAGCGGTATATATTGCTTGCGAATCGGTGGTAAAATAATTACTACTATCGTACTAAATGGCCCGACAGCGCGGCGATCGTATTGGATGCTCGACGTGACGAGTGTCGCCAGGTCGGACGCCAGACGCGTCGCTTCGAGCCGACCACGACACCCACACCTAAGCCACCGACCACCACACCCTCACATCTAAGCCGTTCGCCGCCGCACTCGTGGGCATGGAGGATGTCGACATCGACACGCACGTCACCGCCGACCGGACCGTCATCGAGGTGAGCGGGAGCCGCGACGTCGCCGTCGTGGTGCGCTCTGCTGGCGGCGAACGGATCTACTTACCGCCGGAAGACTTCGACGAGCCCGTGGAGGACTCGCCGTACGCCTCACCGTACACGTCGCCGTATCAGAGCGCGGGCGCGCGTGAAGACGACGGCACGCCGTACCGAGGCGCAGTCGAGAGTACGCGGGGCGTCGTCGAGACCGTTGCGGGATTCCGCATCAGCCACCCGGAAGCGGTGACCGAGATCGACGTCTACCGGCCGAGCGAGACGGCATAAGGACCCAGCTACCCCGGCTACGCGACGTCTTCGTACACCGCGAGCGTGTCTTCGGCGACTGCTGACCAGTCGCGGCGCTCGTACGTCGGGGGCGACTCGCGGTCTAACGCCGTGATGAGCCCGTCGACGATAGACTCGGAATCCGGCGTAACCTCGACGAGACAGTCGTCGGGGAGGACCTCCGCGGCGCCACACCGCGTCGAAACCACCTGGGTGCCAGCCTCAAGCGCCTCCGTGATTGTGATCCCGAACGGCTCTGCGAACGACGGCGAGACGAACGCGTCGGCGGCGGCGTAGTAGTCGCCGAGTTCGGCCTCGGGGACGTACCCGACGAACGTGACCCGGTCGTCGACACCGACGAGCTCGACGAACCGTTTGAGCTGCTCCGTCTGGTGGCCAGAGCCGCCGACGACGAGCGTGACATCGCGGCCCCGGAGTTTCTTCATCGCGTACAACAGGTGTGCGATCCCCTTCTGGTCCGTGTGTCTACCGACGAAAAAGAGCATCTCGCCGTCGATGCCGAGGTCACCGCGGACGTCCCGACCGGAAAACTCCGGCGTCGAGAAGCCGTTGTACACCACCCTGGCGTCTGCGCCGTACAGCTCGCGGATGTCCTCGCGGACGATCTCGCTCACGGCGATGTTCGTGTCGGCGGCGTTCGCGAGCCGACGCTCCGTCTCGACCTCGCGGGTCGGCGGGTCGATGTTGCGGTCGCTCGCGAGCGAGTGGAACGAGGACACCCACGTCGCGTCCGAGGCGCGGGCGGCCTCTCGGCCGGGACCGTACCCGAACCAGTCGTGTGTGTGTATCACGTCGTACGACGGCGCGAGCTCGACGAACCGGTCGCTGAGCCGGCCGACTCGGGCCGCGACGTCGCCCTCACCGGTCTCGACGCCCTCGAGTCCCGGCTCGTCTTCGGGCGCGAGCTCGGCGGGCAACACGAGCTTCGCGTCCACGTCGAAGGCGTCGCGGAGTCCAGAGAAGAGCTCTCCGACGTGAACGTCTAACCCGCCGGTGATGTTCGGCGGATACCCCCACCCTAACATGAGCACGCTCGGCGACATACCTCACGATCGGGGAGTCGGTACTTAGATATGGTCCCTCGAACCGGGCGAGTGAGACGGCCACATAATGATCGATCGGCCGATCCTACGCCGCCGAGACGGCGTCGCGCAGCGCGCTCGTCTGGTCGGTGATCGCGGTCGCCGCCGTCTCGAGTGCGTCGAGCGGATCCTCGTCCGTCGACTTCACCGTGAGCACCGGGTCCGTCTGGCCACCCGACTGCTCTGGGTTCATGTCGTACGTCGCCGCGTCGACGGAGTCGGTCTCTAAGAGCGCTCCCTTCAGCACGTTCATGAACGTGTGGTTCTCACCGGCGATCTCGATCCGCAACTCGGCGTCCGTCTTCTCGATGACCCGCAGTTCCATACCGCAGGGTCGAGAGAACGCCGCTTCAACGTTTCGTCTCCCGGACGAGCGGGCGAATCGGTCCGCTGTTACGGCGGCGCATCGTGACGAAAGATACCGGTCAGAACCGGCTCACTCGACGGCGACGTCGCCCGCGTCGACGTCGACGGCCGCCTCCTCTTCGGCGGCGATCTCCTCGGGACGCGCCTCGAGGGTCAGCTTCTGGACCTCGACGCGGCGCAGCGGGTAGATCGTCTTCGCGTCGGCGTACACCGCCGACGAGAGGTTGCCGTCGACGATGGCGTCGACGAACGATTCGAAGGTGCGCTCGGCTGCGGCGGCGTTCACCTTGTCGATCATGACGCGGCGGATCGCCTTCTCTTGAGAGCGGTCGGCCTTCTTCGTCGTGAGCGCGACCGGCTGGACGCGGACGCGGTAGTCGTCCGTCGTCACGACCGTGATCGACGCCTCAACCTTCGAGGCACCGCGGCGGACGAGCGAACGCAGGTAGTCGCGCGTCAGCTCGTAGGTCACGAACTCGGAGTACGCCGTGTCGCTGCCCACGTCGGTCACTTTGAACGTGAGCTTGGTGTTGTTCGCGCTCGAGTCGCCGGTGAGCTCGCCGAGCGTGGTCGTGATCGTCCGACCGACGACCTGTGTCGGCTCTTCGGCGAGCGTCTCGCCGAGGGTGGCGCGGTCGAACTGTTCGGGTGCTAGTATCTCGTACCAGCGTTTCTCTCCTCTGCTCTTGGATACGGATCGTTCACTCATGTGGTGTCTGTGTGGTCTGTCTGTGTGTTCGTGTCGACTGTACTGTTCGGTCGTGTGTCGGTCGCCGCTGCGTGTTCGCTCGCGCGATCGACGACGCGGGTCGCGACCCGAAGGTTCACCACGTAGTCGTCGACGGTGGACCGGAGCCCGCCCGTCGTCGGCCGCTCAACCCGACAGACGACGGCGTCGCCGTCGGCGGTGACGGCCGTCGACTCGGTGTCGTCGGGAGCGAGCGCCCGGGCGACGAGGTCGGCCGCGGGGTGTGTCGCCCGGATCGTCGCCCGGCGTGCGTGTGACGGCGAGTCGCCGCTCATCACAGGGCCTCCCGAAACGCGGCGAGCGCGTCCGTCGGGTCGCCAGCGACGTCCATGCCACCGCGGGTGGGCGTCCCCCAGCCGGTACCGTCGGTCTCGCGGGCGGCAGCCCGACAGGCGTCACCGATCGCGCACGGTTCCGTCGCGGAGACCGCGGCGCGACCGGCAGTCTCGTCGACGGCGACCGCGACCGGCTCCGGCGACCGAAAGTCGCGAGCGATCCGGGCGACCGTCGGCAAGACCGCCCGTGTCGCGTCCACCCGGAACACGGCACACCCGTCGTACCGACCGACGGTCGCCGCATCGAGGGCGGCGTGTGCCGCGGCGCCGTGTGCGCGCCACGCGTCGAGAGCGGCGTCGACGAGGTCGTCGTCGGGTGTGGCCGACAGCGCGAGCGCCACGCCGGTTCCGGGTGCTTCGCGTGCGAGTGCCTCGAGCACGTCGGCGTAGCCGCCGACTGTCTCGAAGGGGACGTCATCGTCGTCGACGGCGTACGGACCGAGCGCCCGTTCGACCGCGGTCGCACTCCGCGCACTGGCGCCCTCGCCCGTCGCGACGTCGACGGCAACGAGCGACGCGAGCCGGCGGTGGGCGTCCGCCCCGAACTCCGCGGGGAGCTCGAGAGACTCGACCGCCGCGTGGGTCGCCTCGCGATCACCGGAGTACGGCGTCCGGACCAGCGTCGAGGCCGCGAGGTCGTCGATGACCGCCGCGGTCGGCACCGCGACGCCCGGTCGTCGGACGACGCGTCCCGCCGACTCGGCCGCGGTGAGCACGGCGTCGGAGCCATCGCCGCCGGGCGTCGACCCGGCTGCGACGACGCCGGCAAGCGCGGTCACTGGGTCCGGGTCGGCGCCCAGCGCCCGAGCGACCGCGAACGCCGTGACGCTCGCCGGGACGTGTGTCCCTGCGACGGCGTGTGGTCCCCGGTCGGCACCGACGACGACCGCGCGGTCGTCGTCGGTCGGCTCCGGACGCGGATCGGCCGCGACCCGAAGGTGGAACGGCACCGAGTGCGTCCGGAGGGCACGAGCGAGCACACCCGCAGCGGCGAGCGCGTCGCCGTCGTCGGTCGCGACGAGCCGCACGAACGGCGCCTCCGCTAAGGTGCGCGCGAGCGCGTCCGGGGCAGGCGTCGTATCGGTGGTGGCGTCGGTCACGTCTCGGGTGGCGGTCGGTTGGCTGCCGGCGTGCTCACTCGTCGGCGAGCAGTTCGGCCGCGTTCTCGTAGGTGTAGACGAACGACTCGTCGAGTTCGTCCCCGCGGTAGTAGTTCACCAGGCGGCGGATCTTCGACTCCGTGTTCTGGAGCGCGCGCTTGTTCTGGTAGTCCTGGCCGTTCTGTTCGACGTGTTCGTGGAGGCGCACCGCACGCGCGAGGAGGTGTCTGAGGTCCTCGGGGATGTCCGCGGCCGCGTCGTGCGCTTCGAGGATCTCGGTGATCTTCTTGCCGGTCGCGAGCTTGACGTCCGGGACTGGAACGCCCGTGACGCCTTCGTCGCGCAGTTTGATCCCGATGACGCTCGGGTCGTGTCCGTTCTCGTGTAGTTCGACGACGCGGGACTCGATGTCCTCGGGGTCGACGTCGCTCCACGCTGGGCTCTCGTCTGCCGTCGGCTTGTCCGAACCGGACGAGCCGCGACGGCGTGTGTGCATTCGTGCCATTGGTCGGGTTGGAACGGCACAACCGCGTCGACGGTGACCGCGCCGCCGCGAGAGACAGACCACGAATCGGCTCGTCGATACGAGCCGCACGGGCTGTGAGGCGGCGACGGCGGCGCACTGCTACGTTCCCAAGCCGTGGGTGAAAGGTCCCCGGCGCGTCGGATCCGCAGCTGTGCTGTTCCCGTCGTGAGCGACGCCACACGGGTTCTTAAACGTGTCCGTGTCGGGTCGTCGTCGATGCGGCCGGCACGACGTCTCTCGTACCGGGGAGTTTTTTTAGCCGAGATGCGAACGACGCGTCGTGTTATCGGTCGAGCTCCACGCCCACTCCGCGCTCTCGCACGACGGTCGTGACCCGGTCGACCTCCTCTTAGAGCAGGCGGCCGCGGTCGGGCTCGACGCGCTCGCGGTCACCGACCACGACGAGATCGACGCGAGCATCGAGGCGGCCGAGCGCGCCGCCGACTACGGACTCGTCGGCATCGTGGGCATGGAGGTCACGACCGCGGCCGGCCACGTCCTCGCGTTCGGCATCGACGACCTGATCCCGAGCGGCCTCGACTTCCGGGAGACGCTCGACCGGATCCACGCCGACGACGGGATCGCGGTCGTGCCGCACCCGTTTCAGAAGACGCGACACGGCGTCGCCGCCCACGTCTCCGAGGAGGCGCTCGCCAGTGCCGACGCGATCGAAGCGTACAACTCTCGGCTGTTCACCGGCCGAGCGAACCGACGAGCCGAGCGGTTCGCGCTTCGAAACGGTCTCCCCACGACCGCCGGCAGCGACGCGCACATCTCGGAGATGGTCGGGCAGGCGGTGACCGAGGTCGACGTCGACGAGCGCGACGCCTCGGCGATCCTCCGTGCGGTCGCCGACGGCCGCACGAGCGTAGTCGGCCGCCGAACCCCGTGGCGCGTCTCGCTCAGGCAGTTCGCCGGCGGCGCCAAACGCCGCGCGCTCCGAACCATCGCCGACCTGCGGTGACGGCCGACCGACGACCACAGCAGACCGCCCTCACTCGATGTCACGAGACCACACACGGCTCCCCGGCCACGACGACTTCCGCGGAGCCGACGCCGCCACAATCAGAGCCGCGATGCGAGCCCGCGATCCACTCCCCGGCACCGGCGGATTTGCCGGGAGCCTGCGAGTAGACGCCTCGGCGGTGCCCGGCGACCGGTCGACACGGGCTGGCCCCGACCGAGAGGCCGACCGGACCTCCGTGCTCGTCCGGGACGTACTCGGCCGCCAACCGCTATTCGTAGAGGCGACGGCCCCAGATCCGACGGCGCCGGACGCGTGGGGGTTCGACCCCGGCTCGCTCGCGACTCCCGAACCGGTCCCGGCGGGAGCGGTGGTCGCTGCCGATGGAGTCGTCGAGTGCTGGTCGCTCCCGGAGCCGCCGGCCGCCGAGCCGGCACAGGCCCAGGGTGCCGTCGAGTCGGCGCTCACGGCCGCACTCGCGACGCTCAATGGAGACGACGCTGCCGGGGGTGCCGATGCTGCCGGAGACACCGATGCTGCCGAGGACGACGCCCAGGGCGGACGCAGCGGCCAGGGGTCCACCGGACGGCTCGCGGTAGCGTTCTCCGGGGGCGTCGACTCCGCGCTCGTGGCGAGCGGGGTGCCGGACGCCCCGTGTTACGTCGCCGGATTCGATGGGAGTCACGACGTCGCGGCCGCCCGTGAGGCGGCGCGCGCGATGGATCGGACGCTTCGGGTGGTGACGATCACGCACGATGCGCTCCGACGGGCCGTCGTGGACGTCGCACTCGCGACCGGACGACGGAATCCGATGGACCTCGCGATCGCCGTGCCGCTGTACCTGACCGCGGAGGCGGCCGCGGCCGACGGCGTCGACCGACTGGCGGTCGGCCAGGGGGCCGACGAGCTGTTCGGCGGGTACAGCAAGGTCGTCGACCCGGCCGACGACCACCGCGTCGACGCCGATACCGTCCGTGGAGCACGAACCGAGACGGTGCGGACGCTGCCTGCACAGCTCGAACGCGACGTGCTCGCGCTGCGAGCGGCCGGCGTCGAGCCGGTCACACCGCTGTTGGACGACCGACTCGTCGCGGCGGCGCTCCGGCTGCCGGCCTCGTTGCTCGCGACGCCGACGCGGCGGAAGATCGCGCTTCGACGCGCCGCGTCTGGTCTCGTCCCCGAATCCGTGCGGACGGCCGACAAGAAGGCCGTACAGTACGGCACGTACGTCTCGCGGGAACTCGACCGACTCGCGCGCCAGCGCGGGTTCAAACGGCGGCTGGATGACCACGTCGGGCAGTACGTCGAGGCGCTCCTCGCGGAGGCGACCGAGACCGGCGAGCGTTCGGACTCACGGGGCGCGTAGGACCTCGATCGAGAAAGAACCGACTCGGGTGAGTCGGCCCTGACCAAGCCGCGTGTGGAGTACCAGTCCTGCGGCCGACGCCCGATCGTTCCGGGCGTCGTCTCGTCGGAAGGGTGGTGTGGTATAAAATCCGCGGTCTTGCGACAAATATGACCCCCGAAACCGGATGACTCCGGGCGATCGTAACAAATTACGCGCGGTTTCAGTTCGAACGTCAGGTAGCGTCGCCAGACGGGGGTCAGAATTCGACGGTTTCGATCGACGCGAGCCGGCCGACGTCCCGGTTCTCGTGCGGTCGTCGGCGTCGACTCACCGAACGAGGTACGGGTCGTTGCCGGCGAAGAACCGACCGAGGTCGCTCTCGCGGCGGAAGTCCGTCGACTGGACGTCGCACAGCGCCTCGACCAACTGGGCCCCCTCGTCTGCCTCCCAGGCAGCGGGGTCGCGGACCGGGACGACGAGCCAGCCGGAGCCGAGGAGTTCGGTGGCGTGGAGTGCCTCCATGTCGATCGTCGTCTTCCATGCGCGGGCCGTGTACGTCTCGAGGACGTGTTCGGTCGCGCGTGCGCCCACGGGCAGCAGGACGTGTGCGGCGATAGCGCGAAGCTCCGCGTCGAAGAACCGCTCCATGTCGTCGTACGACGACGGCGCGGGGTCGCCGTCCGGAAGACACATATGGAGGTACGAGAGGAAGGTACGATTCATCGATACCGGGTCGACGTCGGTCACGAGCCCGGCGTCGGCGAGCGCGTCGAAGAGGGTCGGGGACCACGGTTCGCCGGTGAACGGTATCGACGCCTCGAGGCCGCCGTGCACGCCGGGGTGGTCGCCGACGACGTGGAAGTCGGCGTTGGCGTCGCCGTATCCGGGCACGAACGACGGACAGTCGGGCTGCATCCCGAACGGGTTGTGCGTGCGGTCGGTGACGTTCTTCACGACCGGGACACAGATGCGAGTGATAATAGCCGGTTCGGTAGCGATCGGCACGCGACCGGACGGGGCAACGGGCCACGCGGCCAGACGAGGTGACTCACAGCGGACGGATGCGAGGCGGACGTACGCTCGAATATTTGGATACGTTATGCCGACGACGCGTGTCTACTGGCGCGCTGATACGCCACACACCGGCGTCGGGGGCGGAAGACGGCCCCGCGACGCCGCGTCGACGAGATCGCCAGACTGCAGCCGGATCACGCGATCTGCGCACCCGGAAGGTTTACGTGTAGCACCACACTGGCGACGACAGAGCAGTCATGTTCGATCGCATCCGCACCGCGGTGCTCTTCGGCGCACATCAGGCGACCGTCGCCGTCGGGATCTCGGCGTTCCCGGTGGCCGTGTTCGCTCGTCAACGACTCGGAATCACGCTCCCGATCCGGCGGCTCGTCGAGGCCACCGGCGAGGCGTACGACCGGATGGAGTCGTGAGGTCTTCCGACGAGTGACACTGCGGCGGGTCGCCGTCACACAAAGGCCCGTCGGAACCGGTGTCCGGTCCACGAAGGGTTGCCTTTATGAACGCGAGGGGCGAACAATCTGATAATGCGAACACCGACCGACGACTTCTCGAACGGGCTGTCCGCCGATCTCGGCCGCGACCAGCCGGTCTTCGGACCGGAACTCGGCGAGTTCGAACACACGGAACGTCGCGCCGCACAGGCTGACGGCGAGGGCGAGACCAAGACCGGGACGACGACGGTCGGGCTCAAGACGGCCGACGGCGTCGTCATGGCGACGGACATGCGGGCATCTCTCGGCGGGATGGTCTCCTCGAAGGACGTCCAGAAGGTCGAGGAGATTCACCCGCGTGGCGCGCTCACGATCGCCGGTTCGGTCTCCGCCGCTCAGAACCTCATCTCCACGCTCAAAGCCGAGACGAGCCTCTACGAGACCCGTCGCGGCGACGACATGTCGATGGAGGCGCTCTCGACGCTCACGGGGAACCTCCTGCGAACGGGCGCGTTTTTCATCGTCCAGCCGATCCTGGGCGGCGTCGACGACGAGGGGCCGCACGTGTACTCGATCGACGCACTCGGTGGCACCACAGAAGAGGAGTACACCGTCACCGGCTCCGGGTCACAGTACGCACTCGGTGTGTTAGAACAGGAATACGACGAGGACCTCTCGATCGACGAGGCTACCGCCGTCGCGGCGAAAGCGATTCAGTCGGCCGTCGAGCGCGACCTCGCGTCCGGAAACGGCATCAACGTCGCCGTCGTCACCGAAGAGGGCGTCGACATCACCCGACACGACGACGTCGACGCGTTGCTGTAAGCGAATCGACGAGTCGTCTCCTCCGTGCGCGCTCACCGTGAGCCGCCGCTATCCGGCGACGGTACCCACCGACTCACAACCGGTCGACGTCCGCCTCGCGTCGGCGCGTTTCGTCGCCCCAGTACAGCCATGGTCCCAACAAGAGATACCCAGTCGCGAGAAACAACAGCGCGAACGCGAATCCCTCGCCGATCCACGCCGGGAGTGCCCTCGCGACCGCACGGACGGCGGGCGTCACGACCACGGCCGCCTGCACCAGTCCCATCACGAGCGCGTCCTGCGCGTGGAGGTCCGGGTACCGGACCGACGATCCCATGAGGAGCGCGAAGACGGCGGCACCGGCGACGAGCAGGATCGGGTCCGTGTACCCGGCGAGGACGGCAGCCGCCAGCACCGTCGCGGCGAGAGTCGTCGGCACGCCGACGGTCTCGCCACACTCGCTGTCGTACGCGGTGTACATGCCGAGCCGGGCGACGGCCATCGCGACGAACAGGGCGGCGACGCCGATCCCCGCGGTGACGAGCCAAGGTGCCGGCGCCGCGAGCGCGGCACCGCCGACGATCGTCGCGGGCGCGACGCCGAAAGAGGCGACGTCGGCTAACGAGTCGAGGTACGGACCCGCGGGCGTCGATCCACGGCGGCGGGCGACGACGCCGTCGAGACCGTCGGCGATGGCAGCGACGAGGATCAACCTGGCGGCGAGCGCGAGGTCGACGGTGGCGGCGAGCACGGCCAGAAAGCCGACCGCGGCGTTGGCCACCGTGACCGCGTCGGCGAGCCCCAACCGGTCGACGGCCCGCATAGGCATGCGAGAAGGTCGACGACGCCGCTCTTAGGGCTTGTTATATCGGCGGCATCGAGGATGGGTGTGACCGGTCAGTACGTGTGGACCACGTGTCCACACCGGTTACACTCGATCGTGTCGCTTCGGAAGAGCCGCTCTTTCTTCTCGGTCGGTCCGTTACACTCCGGGCACACGCCGAGGTTTCGGCCGTCGGCCACGCGAGCAGAGAGGTCGAGGAACTGACTTTCGAGCCGGTCGAGCTGCGCTGATTGGGCCTCGACGACCGACTCGAGCTCCTCGATGGTCTCTTCGCGGTCCTCAAGCGCGTCGGTGAGTTCGTCCACGCGCGACTCGTACGCCTCGAGCGCCTCGACGTCGAGCGCCATCGCGTCCCCCGTCTCCTCTGCCGTCTGCTCTTCGGCAGTCGATTCGGCCTCCGTCAGCTCTTCTTCGGCGTTTTCCTCGGCCATGTCGGTACATGGAGTGCCTCGGAGATGTGATTTTGGGTTACTAGTAAGGGTCGGCGAGGTGGAGGCGTCGTCGAGTGTTGCCGGATCGATGTCACGTCCGGTCGATTCGCCCCCGATCGTGGCCAAGCGAACGTCCGGGATGCCCGATGGTGGTGTCGTGAGCGCTCCTCACCGGACTGTGTAGCGATCCTTACTATGTCGGCCTACCGTTCATTACCTAATAGTGTATATATCGAGATGCAACATGGATCCGACAGTGATGCAGGCAGGGTTCGACCTCCTGGGGGATGGTCGACCAGAAACGTTGTGGCTGGGAATCGGAACGCTACTGATGCTCATCGGGACCTTCTACTTCATCGCGAAGGGATGGGGTGTCACCGACGAGGAGGCCCGTGAGTACTACGCGATCACGATCCTGGTGCCAGGAATCGCGACGGCTGCGTATCTGTCGATGTTCTTCGGCGTCGGGTTGACCGAGGTCGAAGTGGCCGGACGTGGTACGCTCGACATCTACTACGCCCGGTACGCGGATTGGCTCTTCACCACGCCGCTGCTGTTGCTTGACCTCGCGCTGCTCGCGAAGGTCGACCGCGTCACGATCGGGACGCTCATCGGCGTCGACGCCCTGATGATCGTCACCGGTCTCATCGGTGCGCTCTCGAAGACGATGCTCGCACGGTACAGCTGGTGGCTCGTCAGCACGATCGCGTTCATCTTCGTGCTGTACTACCTGCTCACCAGCCTCCGGAGTGCCGCAAAAGAACGCTCGGCTGAAGTTCAGAGCACGTTCAACACACTCGCCGTGATAACCGCAGTGTTGTGGACCGCGTACCCAATCCTGTGGATCATCGGCACCGAAGGTGCCGGCGTCGTCGGCCTCGGCGTCGAGACGCTCGGCTTCATGGTGCTCGACGTCACCGCGAAGGTCGGCTTCGGCTTCGTGCTGCTGAGCAGCCGCGCCATCCTTCCGGACACCGACGCACCCGAGCCGTCCGCCGGTGAGGCGGCGACCGCCGACTGAGACACCGACCGACGAACCGACCCGCTGCCGACGTATTTTATCACGCAATGTCAGACACACCAGAGACCGAAGTCGCGGTACTAAACGTTCGATCCGCCGTCGGCATCGGCATTAGCTTCGTCATCGCGGCCGGAGCGCTGTTCGCGCTGCCAACGCTACAGAACACCGGGATCGGGTTCAACACCGCCTTCTGGCTCGTCTCGGCGGTCGAGCTGGTGACGGCACTCGCCATCGCGTACTTCGTGCTCAACCTGCACGAGACGCGCGGGTGAGCCGACGCCGTACCGGCATCACTCCGCCGGGACGTCCCACCGACCGTCGGTGTCGACCGACGGTTCGGTTTCGTCGAGTGCGCGCTCGACGTCCGCACGACCGACGGTGACGTCCGCGGCTGGATCGGCGGCCGCGGTGCCGTCGGTCAGCGTCGTCTCGATCGCGAGCATCGCCGCCTCCCGAACCAATGCGGCGAGGTCACCGCCGCTGTACCCGGCGGTTCGTCGGGCCACGTCGTCGAGGTCGACGTCGGGGGACAGCGGCGTCTCTCGCGTGTGGATAGCCAGTATCTCGCGGCGAGCCGTGCGGTCCGGCAGCGGCGTCTCGACGGCCGTCTCGATGCGACCCGGCCGCAACAACGCCTCGTCGATCGTCTCGGGGCGGTTCGTCGCCGCGACGACCACGACGTCCGTGAGCGGTTCGAGCCCATCGAGCTCGGTCAACAGCTGTGAGACGACGCGCTCGCCGACGCCGGTGTCGTCGCCGCGACGGGCCGACGAGATGGCGTCGACCTCGTCGAAGAAGACCACGGCGGGAGCGCTCTCGCGGGCGGTCGCGAACAGCTCTCTGACCGCGCGCTCGCTCTCGCCGACGTAGCGGTCGAGCAGCTCTGGCCCGTTCACCGAGATGAAGTTCGCGTCGCTGAGGCCGGCCGCGGCGCGCGCGAGGAGCGTCTTTCCGGTTCCCGGAGGGCCGTACAACAGCACGCCCGATGGCGGCTCGATCCCGGCGCGCTCGAAGCGGTCGGCGTACGCGAGTGGCCAGTACACCGCTCGGACGATCTCGCGTTTGGCAGCCGAGAGACCACCGACGTCCTCGAGCGACACCGAGGGGAGTTCGAGCGAGACGGTCCGGAGACCGGTCGGCTCGATCTCGTCGATGGCGCGATCGAGGTCTGCCTGCGCGACGGTCGGCTCGCCGGTCCGCCGAACCGCCCGCTCGAGAGCCGCGTCGACGACGGCAGCGACGTCAGCGAGGACGAAACCGCTGATGCGAACCGCCGTCGCCTCGAGGTCGACGTCGGCTGCGAGCGGGACGTCCCGGGTGAGCGTCTCGAGTGCGTCACACCGGTCAGCACCGGTGAGGTGGTCGAGCGCGATCTCGCGGTCGAATCGACCGCCACGACGCAGCGCCTCCGGAACTGATCCGGGGTCGGTCGTCGCCCCGACGACCGCCGTCCCGTCGGTCGCACGGAGCTCGTCGACCGGCTCACGGAGCCGGCCACCGAGCGACGACCCGGTGTCGTAGCCACCGAGTACCTCGAGATCGTCGAGCAGGACGACACACCGGTCCGCCTCTCGTGCCGTGGCGACGACGCGGTCGAGTCGGTCGCGCTGGTCGGTGCTCGGCGCCGCCCGGAGCGTCGCCGTCGAGACGGGAACGAACTCAGCGTCGGTCGCCGCGGCGACGGCCTCGACGAGCGACGTCTTCCCGGCCCCGCGCGGCCCGGAGAGCAGAATGCCGACCGACGCCGGGCGGCCGGCGGTCGTGAACGTCGACGTCTCGTCGAGCCGCGTCGCGACGACCTTGCGGAGGCGTCGGTACGTCGACTGCGGCACGGTTCGGTCGGGGTCGCCGACGCTCGTCTCCACGGCGACCGCGTCGGGCTCCTCGTCGGTGACCACGTCGAGGTCGGTCGAGGACTCGACGACCGCCGGCGACGACGGCTCGACCGCGTCCACGACGAACCGAAGCGTCAGCGCTCCGTCGAGGTGGCTCACCGTGACGGCGTCGCCGACGGTGACGGCCGTCTCCGTGAGTCGACGGCGCAACGACTCCTCGACGCGGGTGAGCGAGAGAGAGCGGTCGAGTCGGAGCCGGACGGCCTCGGCGGTGACGGGCGGTTCGCGCTCGAGTGCGACGCTGTCGCCGACGGAGACGTCCGCACCCTCGCGTAGCGACGGCCCGAGACAGACGCCCTGGTGGTCGGCACCGACACGCTCTACGACGGCCGCGGTCCGGTCTTCGCCCGTCACCGAGAGCAGGTCCCCGGTGTCGACGCCGAGTGCTGCACACACCGACGGAGGGACGCCGATGCGGCGGGACGGCAGCGACGTCGGCGGCTCAACGACGGCGACCCGGGTAGTCATGCTCTCACCGGTCTCTCGACCGTCGGCACGGCGACGAACCGCGGGTGGTGGTCGGTGTGTCCCGATCGACCGGGTGAAGCCAACATGTCGCGAGCTACGAGCGGGAGCGTCAAAGAGGCCTCGCCGTCCGGCGACGATGCCGGGCGACGGTCGCGTGCGGTCTGCAACAGAGCGCGCCGACGCCACCGATCGACGGATCGGCGACGTGACTACCAATCGTTAATGTACCCGAGCCCGAAGCGGGGGTAATGTCGGATTCGCGGGTGCTCGTCGTCCACGGAGCTGACGGGATCGACCGGGTCGTGTCGGCGCTCGAGACGGAGGGGTTCGACGTGACGGCAGCACACACGGCTGCGGCCGGCGTCGCGAAGGCCGTCTCTGGCGCGTTCGACTGTCTGATCGCCGCACACGACCTGCCGGGGGACGACGGTATCGCGCTGCTCGACGCCCTCGCGGAGTCGCGTGTGGACCTGCCGACGGTGATGGTGGCCGACGAGGCGGGCGTCTCCGCGGACGCGTACGACCGCGGCGCAGATCGGGTCGTCCGGCGCGACGGTGCAGAGACCGCCGGTCGATTGGCAAACGAGGCGGCCACGGTGAGTGCGCGCGACGGGATCGCACAGCCACAACAGGACGTGAGCGGACACGAGCCGACCTCCGCGGAGATCGAGCGGGCGATAAGCGAGTCGCCGATCGGGATCAGCCTCTGTGATCCGGACATCCAAGACTATCCGCTCGTGTACGTGAACGGTGCCTGGGAGCGACACACCGGCTACGAGCGCGAGGAGGTGCTCGGTCGAAACCCGCGGTTCCTCCAGGGACCAGAGACCGACCCAGCGACGATCGATCGGCTCGGCGAGGCGATCGGCCAAGAGGAGCCGATCACCGTCGAGATACGGAACTACCGGCGAGACGGGACCCCGTTCTGGAACGAGCTCACGATCGCTCCCGTGTACGACGACGGCGAGTTGGTCCACTACGTCGGCTTTCAAAACGACGTGACCGACCGAAAGATGGCCGAACAGCTCGCCGAAGAGCGCGCCGAGCAGATCGCCGCCGAGCGGGAGGCGCTCGACCGCGTGCTCGGGCGCGTGAACGGCCTCCTCAACGAGATCAGCCGCATCCTCGTCGAGGGCGAAAACGGCGAGACGGCCTCGCGACGCATCTGTGAGAAGATCGCCGAGGAGCCGGGGTACGCCGGCGGGTGGATCGGTGAGGTGTCGAAGAGCACCGGCCGGCTCGAGATCACCGCCTCGAGCGGGGTCGACATCGACGGCGAGGCGTCGTTCGACCTGGAGTCGGTGCCGGCGGCGGTCGAGCGAGCCGAGGAGACCGACGAAGTTCGGGGCTGTGCGCCGGGTGAGGCGGCCGGCCGATCGTTGGCACCCGACGTCATCGACGCCAGGAAGCTCCTCGTCGTCCCGATCACCTACGGCCACCACCGATACGGCCTGCTCGGGATCTACAGCAGCGAGGCCGACGCGCTCGATCGGCGCGAACAGAAGGTGTGTGAGTCGCTCGGAAAGATGATCGCGAACGGGCTCCACTCGCTGGAGACGACCCGGATGCTGACCACCGACCGCGTGATCGAACTCTGTGTCGACATCGCCGACGAGGAGTTCACGTTCTCGCAGATCGCCGACGCGGTCGGCGGACAGATAGCGCACCTCGGCACCACGCGGCTCGACGACGACGGCTGTGAGCTCTACTTTACCACCCACGTGACCGACTTCGACCGGGATCCGGTAGAGCGGCTGTCGTTCGTGGCGTCGCTCCGCGTCGTCTCGGAGACGGACGACGACGTCACCTTCGCGGTGACGACGACCGAGTCGCCGCCGTTCGCCCGACTCGCCGAACACGGCGGCGTCGTCGATGCGGCGACCGCAGAGTCGAGCACGGCGAGCCTGACGGTCGAGGTCCCGCCAGAACAGAACGTCCGGTCGATACTCGACGTGTTCCGCAGCGAGTACGACGGCGTCACCCTCCACTCGCGCGTCGAACGAGAGAACCGCGACCGCAGCCTCACCGAGTTCGCCGCCGCGGTCGACGGCCGGCTCACCGACAGACAACGCTCGGCGCTCAAGACCGCGGCGTTGAATGGGTACTTCGAGTGGCCGCGACCGGTCGACGGCGACGAGATCGCCTCACAGATGGGTATCACCCGCCAGACGTTCCACCAACACCTCAGGGCGGCCGAACGCAAGCTCGTCGAGGCGTACGTCGACCCGTGAGTCGACCGATAACGGCGGCGGACACGCGCCGGATCACAGCCGACGCCGAGACCGTGTTCGCCTTCCTCGACGACCCGCACAACCACGCGGCGGTAACACCCGGGCTCACCGACGTCAGGGACGTCGAGCGGCTCGAAAACGGCGGGAAGCGGCTGACGTACACCTATCGGATGGCGGGAGTGGGCGTCGACGGTGAGATCGTTCAGACCGTCCACGAGCCGGGCACACGGATGTGTTTCGAGCTTCGAGGGCGGCTCACCGGGACGATCGACCTCACCTTCGAGGCGGTCGACGACGAGACGATCCTCGGGTACGAGGCGGCCTACCAGCTGCCCGAGTCGCTGCTGACGGCCGCCGGTGCACCGGTGTTCAGGCGGTTCAACGCGCGGCAGCTGCGAACGACGCTCGACAACGTCGCGGCCCGCTTTGCGGCCGACGACGAGTGACACGTGGGCGAGTTCAGGCGCGGGAGGAGATCAATTCGAGCGGTTCGCAGGCGAACAATTAAGCCGCCGATAGCCCAAACAGGTGTATGTTATCGTTCCTCCTGCAGGCCGGGTTCGGACTGGCCGGTGTCGGGCTCCTCGTGCTCCTCCTCGCGGTCGTCACGATCTGGCAGTCCGTCGCGATCGTCGACGCGTACGACAAGGAGGCGCTCACCGTCTTCGGCGAGTTCCGGAAGCTGCTCGAACCGGGGATCAACTTCATCCCGCCGTTCGTCTCGCGGACGTACGCGTTCGACATGCGGACACAGACGCTCGACGTGCCGCGACAGGAGGCGATCACCCGAGACAACTCGCCGGTGACGGCCGACGCGGTCGTCTACATCAAGGTGATGGACGCGAAGAAGGCGTTCTTAGAGGTCGACGACTACAAGAAGGCCGTCTCGAACCTCGCACAGACGACGCTTCGGGCCGTCCTCGGCGACATGGAGCTCGACGACACGCTCAACAAGCGCCAGGAGATCAACGCGAAGATCCGACGCGAGCTCGACGAGCCGACCGACGAGTGGGGGATCCGCGTCGAGAGCGTCGAGGTCCGCGAGGTGAATCCCTCGAAGGACGTTCAACAGGCGATGGAACAACAGACGTCGGCGGAGCGTCGTCGTCGCGCGATGATCCTCGAGGCACAGGGTGAACGACGCTCGGCGGTCGAGCAGGCGGAGGGTGACAAACAATCGAACATCATCCGCGCGCAGGGCGAAAAACAAAGCCAGATCCTCGAAGCACAGGGCGACGCCATCTCGACGGTGTTGCGCGCGCGCTCGGCCGAGTCGATGGGCGAGCGCGCCATCATCGAGCGCGGGATGGAGACGCTCGCCGAGATCGGCCAGGGCGACTCGACCACGTTCGTCGTGCCACAAGAGCTCACCAGTCTCGTGGGCCGCTACGGAAAGGGCCTCTCGGGCTCGGACGCCCAACAGATGGAGGGACTCGAGGGGCTCGAGTTCGACGACGACACCCGCGCGATGCTCGGCCTCGACGACATCGACGAGATTCTCGGTCAGATCGACGAGGCGGCCGAAATGGACGTCGAGGAGCTCGAACAGGAGGCGGAGGCGGTAAAGAGCGGGTCGGGAGCGAACATCCGGTCGGCAGACGAGGTCATCCAAGAGATGGACGAGGAGGTTCCCGACGGCGAGGTCGAGCGGGCCGAAGAGGAGTGAGCGGGCCAAAGAGGAGTGAGCGGGCCGAAGAAGTACGAGAGACCAGTCAGTGCCAGCGGCGGTGGCCGCTGTCGGTGAGGTGAACCGATGTCAGCGGAGACTACCGCTAGTGGGGTGTGAGCCGGTCGAAATCGATCGTTTTCATCGCGATGAACCCGGCGAAGCCCTTTTTATTCACCCTGAAGTATCGACGAGTGTGACGGACGAGGTCGACGAACGAAAGCGGCGAACGCTTCGACAGTTCGCCGCGGTGGGGGCCGCAACACCGCTCGTCGGGACGACGAGTGCAGCGGCTGCTGCGGGGGACGAAGCGCCCAACGAGACCCGAGAGGCGATCCGCGGGTACGTCGCCGCCACGCCGGGCGTTCACTTTTCCAAGCTTCGCGACGACCTCCACCTCGGGACCGGCGAGACCCAACACCACTTGCGGCGACTCGAGCGAGGCGGGATCGTCGAGTCACACAAAGAAGCAGACTACCGGCGCTACGTCCCTGCCGGTCGGTTCTCCGACCGCGAGCGGCGGACGCTCAGGGTGTTGCGCCGGACGACACCGCGACGGGTGGCGATCGCACTCTTGCGTGACCCCACGGCGACCGGCGCGACCCTCGCCGAGCGGCTCGGTGTCTCACGGTCGACGATAAGTGCGGCCGCAAGCACGCTGGCCGAGGCCGGGATGCTCGACCGCACCGACGGGTACGAACTGGTCCAGCCGGAGACGACGCTCACGCTGCTCGTGCGATACGCGGACTCCTTCGACGACGAGACGGTCGCACTCGCCGACGACGCGGCCTCGATCATCACGCACGACCCGTGACTGGCGGGTGCGTCGGCTCGCCGTCGGCAGGTCGTCGACGGTCGCGGTCCAGGCTCAGGCGGTGACCATCCACGTCGTTCCCGAGGAGTACCCCCACTTTTCGACGTCGAGTTCGTCCGCGGCTTCGACGACCGCACGCATGTTCGCGCCGACCTCCTTGGCCGAGAGGCCGAGGTCGTCGGCGATGAGTCGCGACTTGAAGTAGGTCTGGTCGTCGACGTGAGCGCGAAGGTACTCGAGGATGCGAGCCTGCGTCGTCGAGAGTCGGGCGTAGTCGGCCGCCGCGGGCTCCGTGTGTGCCGTGCTCATACCGATCGGAACGGACGGACGGGTCAAAAGCCGGTTGGTACGATCGGTTAACCCGTCGTCTTCGTGCGGTTTGGGCCGCGCCCGACGGCGGAAGACCGACCGTGGACACCCCGTGTAGGTACGGACGGCGAATCCGCCGCGCGTTCAGTACAGTGGTGAGACGAAGCGGCCGAGTGCACCCGCGACGGCGACGGCGAGCGCGTCGGCCCGGTCGACGGCACCGGCGGTCAGGGCCGCCGCGGCGCCGCCACGTCTCGCGACGCCGGTCGTGTCGAGGACGTCGTCCATCACGGCTCCGAGCTCGGAGCCGTCGTCGAGTCGCGCGGCGACGTCTGCGGGAAGTTCGATGCTCGGCCCTGCGGCACGGCCAACGTGATCGCCGTCGTCGACGGCCGCCCACATCACCAGGTACCGGCCGTCGATCCCGTCGTAGGTGGCGACGCCGCCCTCGAGACCGACGCCGAGATCGTGCGGGCCAGCTTCGAGGACCGCTGCGGCGCGGTTCACGGCGCCCGTCGCGGTCTCGGCGTGGCCCGTCGGCTGGTCGCTCACCCCGGAGGGAACCGGAACGGCCTCAACGGCCGGTATCCGGTCGTCGTCGTCGTCGGGTGCGCCAGCCGGGCTGCCGTCGACCCCGTCGACGGCCGACTCGGGTTCAGCGTCGGCCGCGAGCCAGGCGAGCGCCCGGGTGGTCGCTCGACGCTTCGCCGGATTGCCACTCCCGACGCCGATGCGTCGGTCGTGGAGCGGCGCTGGGATCACGACGGCCCCGTCGAGTCGAGTGCGGTCGTACACGAGTCGGGCGACGGTGCGTCGATTGGTGCCCGAGGGTCGGCCGCCGTCGGCGGCCCAGCGGGGACCGAGTCGGGGTCGACGACCCCGAAGAGCCCGGCGAGTCGCTCGATGCCGACGACGAGCACGGGGCTCGGTTGGTTCAACAGCGAATCGTCGATCACGTGCACCGGGGCGTCGACCCAGTCGCGCTCGGCGACGGTCGCCGGGTCGACCCGCTCGCCGTGCCCGCACACGTGGACGACGACGTGGTCGGGGTCGGCAGCCGCGACCGCCGACGGGTCGACCTCGCGGGACCGCGCACCGGCCTCGACGAAGGGGTAGGTGCCACCGGCTGCGGCGACCGCGTCCGGAACCCAATTGCCCGCTGCCATCGGCGGGTCGGACCACTCCTCACAGTAGACGACGGGACGCGGCCGGTCGGCAGCGGCCGCGGCGACGCGGTCGAGCCGTGCGCGAGCGGCCGCGACGAGTCGGTCCCCTGCGGTCGGCCGGTCGACCGCCTCGGCCCGGGCGCAGAACCCCGTGATGACGTCGTCGAGCGTGGCCGGCTCCCGATGAGAGACCGGGAGCCCGCGCTCGCGACACTCGGCCGCCACCTCGGCTTGTAGGCCGTCGCTCGTGAACACGACGTCGGGAGAGAGCGCTTCGACGCGATCGAGTGCAGGCGTCGTCCAGCCGCCGACGGCGACCGGCGACGCATCGTGTGCGGACCCGGCGGTCGCCGGTGGGTCACAGCGGTGGGTGACGCCGACGAGACACTCGGCCGCCCCGAGCGCGGCGAGCGTCGCGGTCGCACTCGGGGCCAGCGAGACTACACGGAGTGGGTCCGAGCGGGTGGCAGTCATGACGCGAGCGTTGGGTACGAGTCCTCGAAAGCGTTCGGTTCGTGGCGGGGGACGTCGACGACCAGCCCCGATCGACCGCGTCCGCGCGGCCGGCGTGAGGGATCGTGATATCCGCCGACCGCGCCGGGAGTCGTTTCGGGTCTTTTAAGTTACGTTCTGCCGTCTACCTGGTAAGACTGCTCCCGTGCGTTTTCGATTACGGGCAGACAGATAGCCATGACCGAACGACTACATACCCGGGGGAGTCGCGCCCGCGGAGAGACCGAAGAAGAATCGGACCGAACCGACGAGACGCTGCGGTGTCCAGAGTGTGAGGGGCGCGTCGTCACCGACGAAGAACACGGCGAGACCGTGTGTGAAGACTGCGGACTCGTCGTCGAGGCGGACTCCGTCGATCGCGGGCCGGAGTGGCGCGCGTTCGACTCGCGTGAGAAAGACGAGAAGTCTCGCGTCGGCGCGCCGACGACGAACACGATGCACGACAAGGGGCTGTCGACGAACATCGACTGGCGGGACAAAGACGCCTACGGCCGCTCGCTCGGCGCACGCCAGCGCCAGAAGATGCAGCGGCTGCGCAAGTGGAACGAACGCTTCCGTACGCGCGACTCGAAGGAGCGCAATCTGAAACAGGCGCTCGGTGAGATCGACCGCATGGCGAGCGCGCTCGGCCTGCCGGACAACGTCCGTGAAACCGCCTCCGTGATCTACCGACGCGCGCTCGACGAGGACCTCCTCCCTGGCCGCTCTATCGAGGGCGTCTCGACGTCGTGTGTGTACGCCGCCGCCCGAATGGCGGGCGTCCCGCGCAGCCTCGACGAGATCGCCGACGTCTCTCGCGTCGAGAAAGCAGAGATCGCGCGGACCTACCGGTACGTCGTTCGCGAGCTCAAACTGGAAGTAAAGCCGGCGGACCCCGAACAGTACGTGCCTCGGTTCGCCTCGGACCTCGAACTCTCTGAGGAGTCGGAGATGCGGGCGAAAGGCCTCCTGAAGAACGCGAAAGAAAAGGGCGTGCACTCCGGAAAGTCGCCGGTCGGGCTCGCCGCCGCCGCCGTCTACGCGGCCGCGCTGTTGACGAACGAGAAGACGACACAGGCCGCGGTTTCTGCGGTCGCCGACATCTCCGAGGTCACCATCCGCAACCGCTACCACGAGCTGCTCGAGGCCGAAGACGGCCTCGTCGCGTGACGCGGGAGAGCCGATCGGTCCCGTCGTGAGTCACGAATGATGCACATCCGCGACGTCGTCTCCGGGCTCTCGGTACTCGCCGTCGCCGGCTGGTTCGCTCGTACCACCGGCACCGGTGGTGGACGACCGGCGCTCGTCGTCGCCGTCGCCGGGTGTGTCGTAGCAGGGGGTGCGTACCTCGCTGCAGCGGTCGTCGATGCGGAGCAACACTCCATCGCTGGCGTCGGGATATCTCACGAGCGGGCGCGCGGCCTCGCCACCGCGAGCCTCGGGGTCGCCATCGTCGCACTCGGTGCCGACGGCCTGGCAGACGGGCTCGACGCGCTCTCGGCCGTGTTGATCGCCGGTGGGTCGCTGGCCGCAGCCGCCGGCTGGCTCCGCGTGCGACGCGGACGGTCGGCTCGTTCCAGACCGGACGCGAGCGAACAGCCGAATCCAGACGACGAGAGCTAAGTCGACGCGGGGACACGGTCGCGTATGTTCGAGGAGTTCGTGCTGGCGGCGAGTACCGACACGCTGGCGACGGCGGCTCGGGCCGACGCTGCCGACGCGGTCGAGTTCCGGATGGACCTCGCGAGCGATCCGCTGGACCAGCTAGCCGCCTACGAGGGCGCGCTGCCGCTCATCGTAACCAATCGCGCGGCGTGGGAGGGCGGTTCGGCCGAGGGACCGGCCCGCTACGACGCGCTTTCGGCGGCAGTCGACCACCCCTCCGTCGTCGCCGTCGACGTCGAACTCGCCGCGCTGGCCGGCACCCTCCCGGCCGACGGGTCGATAGACGCGGCGACAGCGCAGTCGCGTGCGAGTGCACTCCGGTCACGGGCGCGGGAGGCGGGCGTCGAGGTGGTAGCCTCCGTCCACGATTTTGAATCGACGCCGGCCGTCGACGAGCTCGTCGACCGGCTCGCGACCGCGGCAGCAGCCGGCGACGTCGGGAAGCTGGCGACGACCGCGAGAGACCGCGGCGACGCCCTCGCGATGCTCCGCGCGACCGACCGGGCGACCGCCGCGGGCCACCGGGTGGCGACGATGTGCATGGGCGAACCGGGACGGCACACCCGTGCGGTCGCACCGGTGTACGGGTCGGTGATCGGCTACGCGCCGGTCGTGGCTGCCGAAGCCACGGCTCCTGGGCAGTATCCGCTCGACACGTTGCGGCGGCTCGTCGACGACCTTCGCGGCGCAGCCGAGATGGGTGACTACCCCGAACCCGAGCACTGAAACCCGTCGGGGACCGACGCGTACACAGTGACTCACGCGGTACTCGTCGTCCCGACGCCCGACCCGTTCGCGGTGATGAACGCGGTTGGGCTGGTCGCGTTCGCGCTCGTCGGGGCCGCGAAGGCGATCCGCGAGGAGTTCGACCTGTTCGGGATCGGTGTCGTCGGACTCTCGATGGCGTTCGCCGGTGGGGCGACCAGAGACGTGCTCGTGGGACGGATTCCGCTGGTGTTGCGGTCGCCGAGCGAGGTCGCGCTGGCGCTCGTCGGCGTCGGGGTCGCGATCGGACTGAGCGCCGTCTTAGCCTCTCCGGACGACCACCCGGTCACGCTCGTCTCGGACGCGATCGGGCTGGCGGCCTTCGCGACGACCGGCGCCATCGTCGCAACCGAGGCTGGCGTCTCCGCGTTCGGCGTCGTCGCCATCGCGACGATCAACGCGGTCGGCGGCGGCGCGTTCGCAGACGTGTTGCTCGACCGCGCGCCGTTCATCCTCTTCGACGACTTCTACGCGACGTGTGCGCTTCTCGGCGGTGTCACCTACTGGGGGGCGACGACGGCCGGCACGGCGGCCGGAACCGCGGTCCTCGTCAGTGCAGGCGTCACCGTCGGCACGCGGTTGGTCGCGGTCGCGCGGGGGTGGCAGCTCCCGACGGCACAGTGGCTACATCGCCGAGGTCGATGAGACGGGCCAGCCGGCGGTGCCGAGACAGCTTGAAGTGGCCCGAGCGCGTGACGCACGTACTCACGCGTGCTATGGACGACTCATCGTATCCAGTCGAGGGGCTTCCCACACCGGACCCGTCGCGGGGACCAGGTGCCGTCGTCGAGACGCAGCTCACGGCGCTGGCAGACAACGACGCGCCCGTCGAGAACGCCGGGATCAAGACGGCGTACAACTTCGCGTCGCCGGCGAACCGCCGAGCGACGGGTCCGCTCGACCGATTCATCGAGATGGTCGAGGGGCCGCAGTACGCCCCAATGATAGACCACGTGTCGGCCGTTACGGGACCCGTCGAGCGGGACGGCTCACGGGCCACACAGCGCGTCACGCTCACCGGACCGCGAGGCCGAACCGTGACGTACCGGTTCGGCGTCTCGAAGGGAGCTGACGGCCCGTTCGACGGCTGCTGGCTCACCGACCGCGTCGTGCTGGAATGACGAGGCGGTCGCCGTCCAGTCCGCGACGCCGCGTCGCCCGAGCCCTCGTCGCGCCGATCGTGCTCCCGCACGAGCTGGCTCACGCACTCGTCGCGCGCGTCGCCGGACTCGACCCCACGATCGAGCTCCTCCCGCGGTGGGAAGGACAGAGCGTCCCGCTCGGCCGGTTCGACGCCGTCATCGACGCGACGACACCGACGTGGGTGATCCGTGCGGTCGCGGTCGCCCCCGCGCCGATATCGCTCGGCGTCGCCGTCATCGTCCGAGCGACGGGGACGCTCGAGGGCGTACTCGCCGTGCCACTGGTGCTCGCGCTGGGGTACACGGGGAGCCTCTCCGGCGGTGACATCGCCGTGATCGTGAACCCGACCGCGGCACAGGAGGCCGGCAGATTCGTCGTCCCACCGACTCGATGGCAGGCGTTGTCGATCGTCATCGCACCCGCGACGACCCTCGCGGTCGCAGCGCTCCTGGTCGGCTGACGGGAGTGCGTAGCCGTGTCGGGTCGCGACGCCGAGAGCCAAACCGCTTTACCAGCCCCGGCGTAAGTGTGCGTAATGGCGACGTGCGACGAGTGCGGGGCGTACGAGAACCTCCCGTACCAGTGTCGACGGTGTGGGCAGACGTTCTGTGCGGATCACCGCCTGCCGGAGAACCACGACTGCCCGGGGCTCGCCGAGTGGAACGACCCGGGCGGCGTGTTCGACAGCGGCTTCGACGACAGCGTCCAGGCCGAATCCAGCGCCGACGCGGGTGGTATCGTCGACCGGCTCAAACGCCGCCTCGCTCGCGAGCGGGGGACCGGCGGTATCGCGGGCTACGTCCGCGGAAACGCGACGTACGTGTTGCTCGCGGCGATGTGGCTCACGTTCGTCGCACAGTGGGCCGCACTGCTCGTCGGCGGCACAGAGCTCCACAGCACGCTGTTCGTGCTTCGTTCTGACGCCCTCGGTAACGTCTGGACGTGGGTGACGTCCGTCTTCTCACACTCGCCGACGGGGCTGTTCCACATCGTCGGCAACAGCTTCGTGCTCTTCTTTTTCGGACCGCTCGTTGAGCGCGCGGTGGGCTCGAAGCGGTTCGTGGGGTTCTTTCTCGTGGCGGGCGTTCTCGCCGGGCTCGGACACGTGCTGTTCGTGCTCGCGACCGGTGGGGTCGTCGGCGTTCTCGGCGCGAGCGGGGCGACGTTCGCGCTCTTGGGCGTGTTGACGATCTGGCGGCCGAACCTCGAGGTGCTGCTGTTTTTCGTCGTCCCGATGAAGCTCAAGTACCTCACCTGGGGGATCGCGATCGTCTCGGCGCTGCTCGTGGTGCAGTCGGGTGCGGGCGGCGTCGGCGGCATCGCCCACGTCGCGCACCTGATCGGCTTCGCGATCGGCCTCGCGTACGGCACGCGCAACGAGGACCTCGCGAGCCGAGCGGGCGGGTCTGGCGGTATCCAGATGGGCGGGGGACGGGTGCGCGGTCCCGGCGGTCCGCGGGGGCCGGGTGGACCAGGGGGACGACGGTGAATTCGATCCGATGACGCTCGCGCGTCCGTCGTTTCGACCGGATCCGAACCGCACGCGCGACGAGATGATCGCGCTCCAGCGCGACCTGGCGGCCGTCGCGACGTTCGGCGACGACCACGACTGCACGCCCGCGTCTGTCGCCGTCGACGGGGCCGCCTCCCTCACGAGTGGGCTCCCCGAACCGGACTCGGATGCCGGCGGTCCGAGCGACCCGGTCGTCGTAGGCGTCGACCAGGCGTTCTGTACCGACCGCGACGACGAGCCCGACACCGCGGTCGCTGCGGCCGTCGCGATGCGCGGCGGGCGCGTGATCGAGTACGCGAGCGCGGTGACGCCGGTCGCGATCCCGTACGTGCCCGGACTGCTCTCGTTTCGCGAGGGCGAACCGATCCTCGCCGCACTCGAGTCGCTCGCCGTCGCACCCGACCTCCTCGTCTGTGACGGCTCCGGACGGATCCACTACCGCCAAGCCGGACTCGCGACCCACGTTGGGGTGACCGTCGGGTGTCCGGCGGTCGGCGTCGCGAAACGGCTGTTGTGTGGCACCCCCGAAGAGTCGGTCGACGAACGGCCTGCAGGCTGGCGGACGCCGATACGCGCGGACGACTCGGTAGAGCCGGTGGGCGACGCCGACGACGAGCGCGCGGAGCCGCCGGTGATCGGGTACGCCTACCAGTCGCGTCAGTATCCCAACAGCAAGCGGGTGAACCCGTTGTACGTGAGTCCCGGCCACCGCGTCTCAGCGGCTGCCGCCGTCGACCTCGTCGCGGCCCTCTGTGCCGGCTACAAGCTGCCGGAGCCGACCCGACTCGCCGACGCTCACGCCGACCGCGTGAAGCGCCGGCACGAGGAGCGCCAGCACGAGGAGCGCTGAGCACCGCCACCCCAAGAGCCGCCGCGGCGTCGGGAGCCGCAACGCGGACGTTTTTGTTCGATGCCGCAGAATCGAGTCGTATGGATTACCGACAGCTCGGGGCGACCGGGACGCGCGTCTCGGAGCTTTGTTTCGGCACGTGGCGGTTCGGCCGACGAACCGGAGGCGTCCTCGAAACCGACGAGACGGCCGCACACGAGCTCCTCGACGCGTTCGCCGCGGGTGGCGGCACGTTCATCGACACCGCGAACATCTACGGCGAGCCGAACGGGACGAGCGAGGAGTACATCGGCGACTGGCTCGAGACGCGCGAGCGCGACCGGTACGTCCTCGCCTCGAAGGTGTACTTCGAGTTCGACGAGGCGAATCCCAACGGGTCGGGGCTCTCACGGACGCACATCCGCGATCAGATCGAGGGGACGCTCGACAGACTCGGGACCGACTACCTCGACCTGTACTACGTCCACCGCTGGGACGAACACACGCCGATCGAAGAGACGCTCTCCGCGCTCGATGGGCTCGTCGAGGACGGCCGCGTGAACTACCTCGGCGCGTCGACGATGGCGGCCTGGCAGCTCACGAAGGCGCTCTGGACGTCGGACGTCAACGACTACGCGCGCTTCGACGTGACCCAGCCGTTGTTCCACGCCGGCTACTACGAGGACGTCGAGCCGTACCTGGACGTCGCCGCCGACCAGGACCTCGCGGTGTGTCCGTACTCGCCGCTCGCCGGCGGCTTCCTCACCGGGAAGTACACCAGGGCCGACCCAGAAGACCCGAAATCGGTGCGCGCACCCGACGGCTCCCGTGGGAGTTTCGACGAGCGGTTCGAGCGATTCTACCTCTCCGAGCGGGGCTGGAAGGTGCTCGAGACGGTGCGGGAGGTCGCCGACGAGCTCGACGCGACCCCGGCACAGGTGGCACTGCGGTGGCTGATGGACCAGGAGGCGTTCACCTGCGTCCCGATCGTGGGCGCACGGACCGTCAACCAGCTGGAGGAGAACCTCGGTGCGACCGCGGTGTCGATGAGCGAGGCCCAACACGACCGGATCACCGACGCCCGCTACCGCGAGGACGGCCGGCGCTGGGGCCACTGACCCTGCCGATCGTCGACCCGACCACTCACCAAGGCGATCGTCGACCCGACCACTTACCAGGCTCGCGACCGTGTGTACGATACTTCGAACTGATGGACCAGACAGACCCTTCACCGCCACGATCCGACGACTCGGACGACCGCGTGCCGGGCTCGTGTGGGGCGTGTGCGGCCGCGATGCGGTCTCCCACGCGCAGTGAGCTGTCCTTCCTGCTGTTGGACCACCTGACCGTCCCGCTCGTCGGCTGTACGGACCACGTCGAGCGGTTCGCGTCGGTGTGTGGATACACGACGGCGGATTCCGCGACGGTCGTCGAGCACCGGCCCGCAGGCGGCGTGAGCTGTCCCAGCTGTCGGCTCGTGCCGTACAGCCCAGACCAGCTCGTCGTGCCGGTCGAGTCGGGGGCGGTCGGCGTGCTTGCCTGTCCGGAACATCGCAGTGAGCTGGTCGAACGGTTCCACGCTGGGCTCGAGACCCGCCGACAGCTCAGCATCGACCCGACCGAATCCACCGGCCACGTCGGCCGCTAGGACGCTCCGTCACGCCTATCCGTCGACTCGCCGTACGGTCGATATGCGCGCAGCTGTCTTTCACGGGCCAGGCGATATTCGGGTCGAAGACGTCGAGAAACCGGCGCTTCGGGCGCCGACGGACGCGATTGTCCGCGTTACACACACAGCGATCTGTGGATCTGACCTCTGGTTCTACAACGGTGACAGCGATCGAGAAGCGGGCTCGCGGGTCGGTCACGAGCCGATGGGAATCGTCGAGGCCGTCGGCGACGAGGTGCGCCGGGTCGAACCCGGTGACCGGGTCTTCGCACCGTTCGTGATCAGCTGTGGACGATGTGAGTTCTGTCGGCGAGGCCTCCACACCTCCTGTGTGAACGGCGATTCGTGGAGCGGTGCCAACGGCGGGGCACAGGGAGAGTACGTGCGAGCGCCGCACGCCGACGGCACGCTCGTACGCGTCCCCGACCGCTACGCGGACGACGAGGACGTGCTCGAGTCGGTGTTGCCGCTCACGGACGTGATGGGAACTGGTCACCACGCGGCCGTCAGTGCCGGCGTCGAACCCGGGAGTACCTGCGTCGTCGTGGGCGACGGCGCAGTCGGGCTCTGTGGCGTCCTCGCTGCCAACCGACTGGGAGCCCGTCGGATACTCGCCGTCGGTCATCATCGAGACCGACTCGACCTCGCCAGCGACTTCGGGGCGACCGAGACGGTGCTCGGCGACGAGACCGCCGCAGTCGAACGCGTGCTGTCGACGACGAACGGCGGTGTCGACCACGTGCTGGAGTGTGTCGGCGCGGCGTCGTCGATGGAGACCGCCGTCGACGTCTGTCGGCCCGGTGGCACGGTCGGGTACGTCGGCGTCCCGCACGGCGTCGACGAGGCCGGACTCGCGCTGACGGACTTCTTCCGCGACAACATCACGCTCCGGGGCGGTGTCGCACCGGTGCGAGCGTACGCCGATGCACTGCTCGAAGACGTCCTCGGCGGAACGCTCGATCCCGCGCCGATATTCACCGAGACCGTCGACCTCGACGGTGTTCCCGAAGGGTACCAAGCGATGGCCGACCGCGAGGCGCTGAAGGTGCTCGTCGAACCCTGAGCGGCCACGCGTGAGCCGACAGGCGAGATCGTAGGGGCGCGGATCGGATTTATGTTCGCGGCCGCAAATCATGGTCTATGAGCGACGAGAACGCGGCTGGAGCGATGTCGGCCGAGGAGTTCCGGTCGCTGACCGACGGGCTGGTTCGCCAGGGGTCCGGTGGCGGGACGACGGTGTACAAGAACGCGGCGGGCGTCGGCTGTCCCAACCCCGAGTGCGACCTCGGCGTGTTTCAGACGCTGTTCGTCAGCGACCACGGATGGCAACGGATCGGCGCGACCCGCGAGGGGATCGAGTTGTGTATCTGTAACACCGAAGACCGCAGACTCGTCTTCATTCACGACGAGTGACCGCGACGACCGGGCCGGGCCGATCGACCCACGCCGGGTGGACCGACCAGCCGAGACCCATTGCCGGCGGGCCGGCTCACGGGAGCCCAGCCAGTGGAGACCCAGCCTACGGGGGACCGCACTCATAAGCCCGTCGGCCGCCAACGCCGTCGCATGACGAACGACGCCGACCAGCCGGCCGACGCCGACGACACCAGCGCACAGACGCGACAGCACACCCCAGGACGCGGCGTCTCCCCGCCAGCGAGTCCGATCGAGGCGAGCGCACCCGAGGAGTTCGGCCTCGTGCAAGCGTGGTGGGGTGACGGAAAAGGAAAGACGACGGCAGCGCTCGGGATGGCTGCCCGCGCGGTCGGCCACGGGTACCGGGTTCACATGCTTCAGTTCATGAAAGGCGGGGCAGACTCCGTCGAGGCGGTTCGCGGCGAGTACAACGCGATTCGTGCACTGCCTGGCTTCTCGTACGAAAACACCGGTCACTACGGCTGGCATGGACTCGCGGACGGTTCCGCAGATGACGACCACGAGCGCGATGCGCGCGCCGGACTCGAGCGAGCTCGTGAACTCGTCGACGCCGCCGCGGAGGCAGCCCTCGAGTCGCCAATTCCGCTGGACGCCGAGCCAGAGGCGGGAGTACACATGCTGATCCTCGACGAAGTGCTCTACGCCGCCGACCGCGAGCTCGTCACGCCGGCGGAGGTCTGTGACCTGATCGACCGCGCGCCCGAGCAGCTCGAACTCGTGCTCACCGGGAGTCACACGCGACCAGCGTACCTCGAGGGCGTCGCAGACCTGATCACCAACGTCCGCAAGGAGATCCATCCCATGGACGCCGGCCAGCGCGCCCGCAAGGGGACGGAGTACTGATGACTGGCGACGACGTCGACGCAGACGACGACGCCGACGATCCGTCGACGCGAGCCGCGGCCGCCGAGGCACTCGCGTCACACCTCGTCGCGACGGAGACCCGGCCGGTCGACCGGGAAGCGGGGTGGCGACTCGGTGAGGCACAGGCGCTCGCGGAGGCCATCACACCGGAAGAAACTGCTGCGTCTGTCGTCCGCGACACCGCCGGCGAGGTCGAGACGTTACTCGCCGCGATCGACGAGACGGGCGACGAGGCGGCCGACCGCCACGTCGACGCCGCGATCTCACTGGCCGCGAGCCTCGCCGCGGGAGCGTGGGACACGGACGACACTGTGGACGAGCCGTCGTGAAAGACGACATGCCCGATGGATCGGCCACGCCAGGGCGAACCCTGCTCGTCGCAGGCACTGCCTCGCACGTCGGAAAGTCGACCGTCGCCGCCGGGCTCTGTCGACACCTCGCGGACGCCGGGGTGGCCGTCGCCCCGTACAAGGCACAGAACATGTCGAACAACGCCCGGGCGGTCTCGACTGCACCGGGTGCCGACGTCGACGCCGCGTTCGGCGAGGTGGGGATCTCCCAGTACGTCCAGGCCCGAGCGGCTCGGGTGACGCCACAGACCGATCACAATCCGGTGTTGCTCAAGCCCCGGGGCGAAGGGGAGAGCCAGCTCGTCGTGAACGGACAGGCGCTCACCCACGCGTCTGCGGCCGACTACTACGGCGGACGATGGGAGACGGCCCGCGCGGCCGCGGCCGCAGCCCACGAGCGACTCACCGCCGACGCCGACGTAGTGGTCGCCGAAGGGGCCGGGTCGATAGCCGAGATCAACCTCCACGACCGGGACTTGGCGAACGTCGAGACGGCGCGGGCGTTCGGCCGGGCGGGAGACGAGTCGACGGACGGGCCTCACGTCGACGTGCTGCTGGTCGCAGACATCGAGCGTGGAGGCGTTTTCGCGTCGATCGTGGGGACGCTCGAGCTCCTGCCGGCCGACGTCCGCGACCGAGTGGCCGGCGTGGTGATCACCAAGTTCCGCGGGGACCGGTCCCTCCTGACCCCGGGTATCGAGGCCCTCGAAGAACGAACTGGCGTTCCCGTACTCGGCGTGCTCCCGTACGACGACCCGGGGCTTCCAGAAGAGGACAGCGTCGCACTTCCCGCCGCCGGCGAGCGAGTCGTCCGCGGTGACGAACACGAGGCCGACGAGGTGGTGACCGTCGCCGTCCCACGGCTGCCGCGCATCTCGAACGCGACGGACGTCGAGCCGCTCGCGGCCGAACCGGGGGTGCGAGTCGCGTACGTGCCGCTCGACGACCCGCTCGAGGACGCCGACGCGGTCGTGCTTCCGGGCACGAAGAACACCGTAGACGACCGCCGCGCCTGCCGTGCGGCCGGCCTCGACGAGGCGCTTCGTCGATTCGACGGCCCGATCGTCGGCCTCTGTGGGGGGTACCAGCTCCTCGGCGAACGGATCACGGGTGCCGACGTCGAGAGCGCGGCCTCGGACGCGCCACGGGTAGTCGACGGGTTCGGCCTGCTCCCCGTCGAGACGGCCTTCTCGGCCGAAAAGCGGGTCGTGGCCACGGAGCTTCAGGTCGACCCCAGAGCAACCGACGTCGTCGCCGGGGGAACGGCGAGCAATGGGGAGGCGATCCCCGTGACCGGCTACGAGATCCACATGGGAGAGACGAGTCGATGTACCGACACTACCTCGGTCTCGACGCCCGTGTCTGATCCCGACGCCGATCGCGAGGGTGTCGCGCTCGGTGCGGCAGCGCCGGACGTGTTCGGGACGTACCTCCACGGACTGTTCGGGAACGACGGGTTTCGTCGTGGCTTCGTCGCGCGCGTTCGCCAGCGAGCCGGAATGTCGCCGGCGAGGCCCGAAAACGGCGGGTCACGGACACGTTCCCGCGATCCGATCGATCGTGCGGCACAGCTCGTGTGCGAGCACGTCGACCTCGAGGCGCTCGGGTTGCCCCCTCTGACGTCCGACTCGACCACGGGTCGGTAGGTATTTGCCTCGCCTCCGACTACGGCCGACGAATGCTGAGTGACGTGATGGAGGACTACCTGAAGGCCGTCTACGTGCTTCAGGCGGAGGAAGGGCCTCCCGTCTCGACGTCCACCATCGCGGAGTACCTCGACAAGAGTTCGCCGTCGGTGACCGACATGATCGGGAAGCTGGCGGACCGGGGGCTTCTCGACCGCGAGCCGTACCAGGGCGTCGAGCTCACGGCCGAGGGCGAGGCGGTCGCACTCGAGGTCGTCCGCCACCACCGCCTGATCGAGGCGTTTCTCGCCGACCAACTGGATTACGACTGGAGCGACGTCCACGACGAGGCCGACGCGTTAGAACACCACATCTCCGAGGAGTTCGAACGACGCGTCGCCGACGCCCTCGACGACCCCGAGGTCGACCCACACGGCGACCCGATCCCCGGTGCCGACCTCGAGCCGATCCCGGAGTCCGGCGGGCGACGACTCGTCGACCACCCAGCGGGCGACCGGCTCGTCGTGACGCGCGTCTCCGACCGGGACGAGGCCGAGCTCGACTACCTCGCCGACGCCGGCATCACGCCGGGGACGACCGTCGAGGTCGTCGACGTCGCTCCGTTCGGCATGGTCACGGTGCAGACGCCGGCGGGCGAACAAAGCCTTCCTGCCGCCGTAGCGCGCTCGATTCGCGTCGAGGACGCGCCCTGACGGCCCACCGACGACCCTGCTGGCCACGGGATTTTTTACAGCGCCACCCGTTCCTGCGCGTCGTGAACACGGTCGGGACCCTCCTCGTCGGGGTGGTGTTCGGGTTAGCGCTCGCGGCGCCGCCGGGACCGATGAACGCGGTCATCGCCGAGGAGGCGGTGTTGCGCGGGTGGGTCGCGGGCACCAGGGCGGGACTCGGCGCGGCGACCGCCGACGCGATATTCTTCGTGCTCGCGTACCTCGGCGTCGTCTCCGTGGTGCGGTCGGTCCCCCGGCTACAGACGGCGATGGTCGCCGTCGGCGGCTGTCTGATGTGTTATTTCGCGGTCGGTGCGGCCCGCGGTGCGCGCGCGTCGTTTCGGCCGACGTCGGACGACGAGCCGCGCCTCGCCGAGGGACAGGGGTTCCGGAAGGCGCTCGCGCTCGCGCTCACGAACCCCTTCCAGGTGTTGTTCTGGCTCACCGTCGGCGTCGGCATGTTGCGCCCGGGCGAGCTCGACGTCCTCGCGCGGCTCCCCGTCGTCGGCACAGACCTCGCCGGGACGCTCGTCGTGGCGACCGGCTCTCCGGCCCTGCTCGGCGGGTTCTTCCTCGGCGTGCTCTCGTGGATCACGCTGTTTCCGGCGGGACTCGCCGCCGCAGAACGCCGAATCGAGACGGTCGCACCCGTCGTCGCCGTCGGCTCCGCGCTGGTGCTCGCCGGGTTCGGTGTGTTCTTTCTCGTCGACGCCGCGACGACGGTCCTCTCGTGGTGAGCGACGGTGCCGTCGTCGTGGTGCTCGAGACACGTTTCGGGCGACGGTTACGGCGGCGAGGAACAACGGCTTTCCCCGCCCGGCGTGAGATGCCGGTATGTTCGAGAAGTCGACGTGGATCAAGCTCCCACGCACCGTGCTCGTCGGCCACGACGTCGTCGGCGACCTCGGCACCGCGGTCGACGAGCTCTACTTGAGCGGCCGGCCACTCATCGTGACGAGCCCGACCCCGGAGTCGATCGCCGGCGACCGCGTCCGCGCGCAGTTCGACGACCCTGAGACCGCGGTCGTCGAGTCCGCGTCCTTCGACGCGGTCGAGTCGCTCAAAGAGACCGCAGAGGCGGTCGATCCAGGGTACCTGATCGCGCTCGGCGGCGGCAAGCCGATCGACATCGCGAAGATGGCCGCCGACCACCTCGGCGTCGGCTTCGTCTCGGTCCCGACCGTGGCCTCTCACGACGGGATCGTCTCGGGTCGGTCGTCGATCCCCGAAGGGGACACCCGTCACTCGGTCGCTGCCGACCCGCCGCTGGCGGTCGTCGCGGACACGAGCCTGCTCGCGGAGGCGCCGTGGCGGCTCACCACCGCGGGCTGTGCGGACATCATCTCGAACTACACTGCGGTGAAAGACTGGCGGCTCGCACACCGGCTGCGCAACGTCGAGTACAGCGAGTACGCCGGGGCCCTCTCGGAGATGACCGCGGAGCTGCTCGTCGAGAACGCCGACCTGATTCGACCTGGCGTCGAGGAGTCATCGTGGGTGGTGGTGAAAGCGCTCGTCTCCTCGGGCGTCGCGATGTCGATCGCGGGGTCTTCGCGGCCCGCCTCGGGCGCAGAACACCTGATCTCACACCAGCTCGACCGGATCGCTCCCGGGAAGGCGCTGCACGGCCACCAGGTGGGCGTCGCCGCGATCGTGACCGAGTACCTCCACAGTGGCGAACACGGCGAGTGGGCTGCGATCCGCGACGCGCTCGCCGAACTCGGCGCTCCGACGACCGCGGGCGACCTCGGCGTCGCCGACGACGAGCTCATCGCCGCGCTCACCACCGCCCACGAGATCCGCGACCGGTACACGATCCTACAGGGCGGGATCACGGAAGCGGCCGCGATGGAGGTCGCGACGGCGACGGGTGTCGTCGAGCGGTGAGGCCGGGCTCGAAAGGACGATAACGGTCCCGTTCGTACCGGAGGTATGTCCACCGTCACCGTCCGCGATCGGGCAAAAAGGCGGACCCGCGAGATCACCGTGTTGCTCACCGTCGTCGGGTACGGAGCCGTCCTCGGAGCGTTCCTCGTCCCCGAGTTCCAGGCGCTGTTCCCGGAGCTGACGCGGGGACAGGTCGACCTGCTCGCACACGCGATCGCCGTCGTGAACACGATCACGATCGGAACGCTCTCGCTCGGGTGGTACTGGATCCGCACCGACCAGGTCCGAAAACACGCCGCGGCGATGGTCTCGTCGTTCGCGCTCATCCTGATCTTTCTCGGAATGTATATCCCGAAGGTGGCCGGCGGTGGCACGAAGTACTTCGTCGGCCCCGACCCGGCGTACTACGCGTACCTGATCATGCTCGCCGTCCACATCGCGCTCTCTATCCTCTCGGTGCCGGTCGTGCTCTACGCCATCGTCCTCGGGCTCACCCACACCGAACACGAGCTTCGGACGCAGACGCCCCACCGAACGGTCGGCCGGATCGCCGCGAGCGCGTGGCTGCTCTCACTGGTTCTCGGCGTCGTCGCGTACGTCCTGTTGAACCACGTCTACGACTCGACGTTCCGCGCCGCCGAGACGGCCGCGGTGATGCTGCCGGCGCTGCCGGGGGTCTGAGTGTCCGGTCGCCTGAGTGTCTGCGTGTCTCCCGTCGGCGCTTGAGCTGAGACTCAGTACGGCCAGTCGCCGATGATCCGCATCCCCTCGGCGAGGTCCTCGGCTTCGAGCTGTTCGGCTATCGACGTCGGATCGCGGGGAGAGATCGTCGTCGAGTCGGCGGCCAGTTCCACGACCAGCTCGGTCAGCAGTATCGATTGTTCGCGGACGGTGCGCGGCTCGAGTTTGTCGAGCGTGTCGGCGAACGTGTGCCCCCAGCCGCGTCCCTCGTCGCCCGTCTCGCTCATCACGTGGATTCCCGGCACGCCCCACTGGACGTACGGCCAGTGGTCGCTGTGCGGCCCGAGCTGTGGGACCGTCGTGATCGGGTGATCGAACCGCTCTGCGACCGTCGTCGTGGCCGTCTCGAGCGTCTCGAACCCGTGTGTGTACAGTCGGAGCGTACGGCCTCGCCCGACGCCGTCGTTGTTCACGATCGCCTTAACCGTCCCGTGATCCCGCGCGTCGGCGTCGTGACCGGATCCCACGAGGCCGACCTCCTCGGCGCCGTACACGACACAGTGGACGCGGGTGTCGAGCTCGTCCTCGCGGGCGGCGAGCGCGCGTGCGACCTCGACGACGACGGCGGTCCCAGCGCCGTTGTCGCCGGCGCCCTCGGCGATGTCATGGGCGTCGACGTGACTCGTGAGCAGCACGGCTTCGTCGGTGTCGGGACCGACGTCGGCGTGCACGTTCTGGCTCGTCGCGTCGTGAATCGTCGCGTCGACGCGGACCGTCACCGGTTCGCCGGTGAACCGTCGGCCGAGTCTGGCACCGACCTCTTTCGAGACGCCCACGGCCGGGATCTCGCCGATCGGTGACGCCTCCGTGCCGACGCTTCCGGTCGGCGGGAGACACCCCTCGACGTGGTTGCGGAAGACGAACCCGGCCGCGCCGGCCTCGACGGCGTAGTAGTACTTCTCGCGGCGGTGGACGAACCGGTCGTAGTGGTCGGGCACGTTCGAAGCGACCATCACGACACACCCCTCGAGGTCTGCGTCCTCGAAGTCGGTCGGGAGACCGTAGCCGAGGTCGACCAGCTCGCCCGTCACGGTCGTCGACGGACTTCGCGGGAGCGCGATGCTGTCTTGGGTCGTCTCTCCGGCCTCGACCGCCGATGACCCCCGCGTCCACCCCTGGACGTCGAAGGGGTCGAGCCGGACGTCGCGGGCGCCGACCGCGGCGAGCGCCTCGCGCGTCGCCTCGGCCGCTCGGCGCTCACCGTCGCTTCCGGCCATGCGGTTTCCGATGTCGACGAGGGTCTCCAGGTGGTCCCAGCCGACGTCGCTCGTGAAGGCGTCACCTATCCACGTGCTCATGGGTGACACGGTCCGTCCGCGGGCGGATTGAGCGTTTGGAAAGCGGCCAGGCGCGTGGCCCGCGGCGGGTCACCCGAACCGGGACCTTTTCGAGCGTGCCGCACACACGCCTCACGCATGGAACAGCCGCCCACGCGCGTCGCCGTCGTCGGCGCCGACGCGTCGTTTCGACCGCGAGTGCGACGGGTCGTCGAGGACGCCGGGGCCACCCTCGTCGACCCGACCGCGGCCGACGCGCTCGTGGCGATCGGGACGGAGGCGGTCGGCGAGGCGGTCCGTGCGCGCGTGTCACCGGCCGGGTCGTCGGCTGCGGGCGACGCTCGACCGACCGTGGTGCCCGTGGTCGACGACGAGGGCGCGCCCGGCTCGACCGTACTCCCCGCCGTAGAGGGGCTGCTCGCCGCCGAGACCCGACGGGTCGAACATCCGGTCCTCTCGGTGGTCGGCGCGTCCGGGACGGCACGAGCCGCACTCGACGTCGCCGTGGTCACGGACGAGCCCGCCCAGATAGCCAGGTACGGCGTCGAACGGCCGAGCGGCCGGCACGTGTCGGTTCGAGCCGACGGCGTCGTGGTCGCCACGCCGCTCGGGAGTCGTGGATACGCCGCCGCCGTAGGAGGGCCACAGATCGACGCCGACACGGGCCTCGCCGTGGTCCCAGTGGCACCGTTTAGCACACAGAAGCCGGTCTGGGTCGTCGACGGTGGCGTACACGTGGGACTCGAACGTGGCGACGGAGCCGTCGCGCTCGTCGTCGACGGCGAGCGCCGTTCGGCGGTCGAACCCGGTGAGACGGTCGCGGTCACCGTCACAGACCACGTCACCGTGGCGGTACCTACTCGACCGGGTGACGCGGCACACGCCGATCGGAAAGGTTCTAATAACCCGTGACCGGATGGATCGATATGGACCCACTGCAGTTCCTCGTTCCGCTCGGCTGGCTGTCGGCCGTCGGGCCGGCGCTGCCGTTCGCCATCTTCGTGATGGCGGTCGCGAACCTCGCCACCCGGCACGTCGCACACAGTCGCCACGTCGAGCAGGCGAGTGTCGGCGACAGCGTCGAGCCGTACGGGCCACACGCGTTCACGAACTTCGGTCTCGTCACGCTGAGTTTCCTCTTCGCGATCCACCAGCCCACCGGCGGCGCGATCCTCTCGATCCTCGCCGTCACGCTCGTGCTCGCCGACCTCTTCGAATTCGAGTCACGGAACGTCGAGGCCCGCAACGACATGCCGATCGAAGCGCCGAAGAGCGCCATCGTCACCTCGGCGCTCATCCTGCTGTACGCCGGCTACTACGCGTTCTTCTTCCTCGTCGCAGACGTCTGGAACCAGGCTATCCTCGCGTGAGAGCCGTCGCGGTCGACCGCGTTGTCCACTCCTGTCGATCACCGCTCGTGAGCCATAGTCGGTCAGCGCAGATGCTCGCCTGCGAGTGATCGAACGCTGGTGCCGAGAGCGTGTCGGCGACTAGCTGGCGTCCTGAGACCAACATAACAGATGGTCGCTCAGTACGGATCGTCGAAACGCCGAGTGAACTACCCCTGCCTACTCGCTCGCGCTGACGCGCTCGCTCCTTGAGGCAGGGGCTTCCGTCGAAGGTTCCTCCATATCCGAGAGGCTTATTCGACGCGGGGCGTCCACAGCCCGCTCTACACCCTCCTCGGACTCGAACAAGTCCGAATTGGGCTTACCTGTGGCTTTTCGAGCCATATTCACCGCACCGTTTACGTCGGCATTGTAGCGCGTCCCGTCCGATGCCTCGAACAGTCCACGCCCGACACGTTCGCCAACGTACTCGTCGTGGTGTTCGACGGCTTCCTCGTCGTAGAATGAGCATTTCGACGTGTGGGATTCAGGCACTAACTCGAACGCGATACCTCGGGTTTCGAGTTTATGCTTCAACTTTTGTTTCAATTTGTCAAACGGAATCTGGACGAAATTCTGGTTCGTCCTATCCCCAAGTTTCACGTTCTGCTTCCAGCCTTTCCCGTCACCGACGTACACCCTCTCGATACGGTTTTTGATGCAGTAGTCGGTGATGGTACGAACCGTCTTGTTAAGGTAGTCGTTGACGACGTACCGACGCTTCTGATGCAGTCGTTCAAGACGACGAGTCGTGCCCTCGATACCCTGTTTGTCCTTAATGGACTGGTAGTGGGCGAGTCGTTTGTTGAACCACCGATTTTGGGATTTGAGTTGCCGACCGTCCACGATGAACGAGTGGCCTCGATGGTCAACGCACGTCGCCAGATTGTCCACGCCAAGGTCGATACCGAGCCACGACCCATCGACTGTCTCGACTTCCTCTACATCTTGCTCATACAACACACGGTACTCGAAGTATTGCGCGTCGGCCTTCGGAAGAATCTGGACGCGCTTGATGTTCGCGTCCCGTACCTCGTCGTAGGTGAACGGGATTTGAATCTCGGTCAGGTCACAGTCGAACTCGTCGCGGTATGCTCGCGGGATACCGAGCCGGATATAGTCGTCTTTGACCTGAAACGACTGCGACGGCTATTCCAGCGTGTAGAATCCGTCTTTTGGCAGGTACGACGGAGGACTCACCTCGGCGTCGTACTTGTTCTCGCGCTTTTTCTCCACGAGATTGAAGAACGACTTGAAGCCCCTATCGACCTGCTTCATCGTCTGTTGAGCGACCTGACTTGGGAGTACCTCGTAATTCCAGTTTGTCTTCAACTGGTCGTAGGCGTCGTAGTAGTTGAGGTACTCGCCGTTGTCGAAGTAGTGCTGTCGGACTTCGTAGAGCGTTTTATTATAGAGGTTTTTCGAGAGATGGCTCAGACCCCGCAGTACCTCGTACTCGTCGGCGGATAGCCCACGGAGGTTTTGCTGGAGCGTCTGAACCATTCTATTACACTATTTGTTAGAACAAATGTTAAATGTTGGATTCGGGGTGTTTTCTGGTGGATGACGGCGGGCGTATCCCCTCCCTACTGCGTCCTCAGAACGCTTTGCGTTCTGATGTGCGAACGAGAGCTTTGCTCTCGTTAACGCTACTCGGTCGCTTCGCTCCCTGCGTTGTCGTCCGAAAATCTCCGATTTTCGGGATCACGAGAATCAAAGATTCTCGAACGACTCCTTGAGGAAGGGGTCTTGCCCGCCTGCATTTTAGATAAGAACGCAGTCTCAGTTCGCGGCGTCTTCGCCGACGCTGTCACGGATCTGTCTAGTGATCGGGATGAGCACCCAGAAGGTGAGCGGCCCGAGGATCATCAGCCAGTAGAGTGCGTCACCGGTGAGCACGCCCACCTGGCCGTACACCGTCTCCACCCCTTCTGCGGGGTTCACCAGCTGGACGACCTCGTAGTAGGAAGGCGTCCGGTACCACGCGCCGAAGGTGATCCAGCCGAGGCCCCCGAGCGCGAACAGGGCCAGTCCTTTAATGAACTCGTCTGCCATTGGTTTACCCTTCGGTGGAGTCCTCTTGAGGCTTTCCCATTCCCTGAGCGCGGAACCGCGTTCCGAGCACGTACACCGCCGTTCCGAGCAGTATCGAGCCGACGCCGACGATCGCGAACGCGGCGGTCAACACGTCGTCGGGCGGGGTGACACCGACCCGTGAGAGGGCGTAGACGAGTATCCGACGAAGGATGCTCACCTGCAGCGTCGCCGCGTCGATCAGGATGAACCCCACGAGGTACGTCACCACTGCGACGAACGTCGACAACGCCGTGACGGTCTTGTACAGTGAGAGCGGGACGACGATTTCGCGGCCGTTCGGGCCAACGCGGGCACCGACCGGTTCGGTGCGCGGGTCGGCCTCGTCACCGGCGGCTATGGGGTCGCCGGTCGCATCCGTGGGCTGGACGTCGTCGTAGTCGTCGGACTCAGACATGAACAAAGCGGACGTGCCGATTACTTCGGCGGCCGCAGCATGAAGTAGCGACGGTTGAGGTCGTACATGTACCCTTCACGCATCGTCTTCAACACCGCGTAGGTGATGACCCCCGCGAGCACCGGGAGCATGAACGTCAGCGTGACGAGCAGCTCAAGCTCGAACGGGAAGAAGTTCTGGATGGCGAGCGCCGCCAGCGTGAGCGACAACACGACGCCAGCCATGCCGACGCCGGCCCAAAACGGCTCTTCGACCGGACGTCGCGCGTTCCCTTTGTTCAAGAACGGAACGAGTCCGATGAAGCCGAACAGGATGCCGTGTGCGACGATCCCCAAGAACTCGTTGCCGATGAGGATGTTGCCGCCGAGCACGGCGAGTTCCGGGTTCAACGGGTTGAGCTTCAACAGCCCGAACGACCAGTACAGGTACCAGTCGGGCAGGATGATAGCCGGGGTCGAACCCGGGTTCGCCGGGTGGCCGAAGTGCGGCGGCATGAGCGCCGCGATGAACAGCATCATTCCCACAAAGAAACTCGCGATAGCGAGGTTGCGGATCGTTTCGTGGGGCCACGTCGGGAAGCCGAGCACGTCGCGCTCGACGTACGTCGACTCCGCGCGGAGGTCTTCGTCCTCACGGCGGGATCGCTCGAAGTACTGGTACGTCAGCTGTGCGAGCCCTTGTGAGTGTTCTTTGCGCTCGGTCCACGACGGGGTTTCGTCGTCCGGTGGCACCGTCGCTGGGGCGCCGCCGTCGGTCCGTGCGCTCTCGTCGGTTCCGCCGTCCGTCATCGGTTCGGTGTCGTCGGTCATTGGCTTAGTGCGGCTCCGCGATACCCTGCACCCAGACGATGCCCACGTGGAGCGCGATGAGCGAGGTCACCACGAACGGCAACACGAACACGTGCAGGATGTACATTCTCACGAGCGTCGCCTGCCCGAGCGTGAACCCACCGAACAGGAGCTGTGCGGCCCACTCCCCGACGATCGGGGTTGCGAGCGCCATCTCGACGCCGATCTGTGCGGCCCAGAAGGAGAGCTGCTTCCACGGTAGGACGTACCCGGAGAAGCCGAAGAACAGCGTCAATCCGATCAGGATCACGCCGAGGATCCAGTTGACCTCACGCGGCTCCTTGTACGCGCCGGTGAAGTAGACGCGGAGCATGTGGAGGAACACCGCGGCGACCATGAACTGTGCCGCCCAGTTGTGGATCGACCGGAGCATGAAGCCGAACTGGACGTCCTGGAGGATGGTCACGACGGAGTTGTACGCGGCCGTCGGGTCGCCCTGAGCGGCGGCACCCGCCGTCGACGGCGAGTAGTAGAACCCGAGTAAGGCACCGGAGACTGCGGCGACCAGGTACGCGAGGATCGACAAGGACCCGAGCGAGTACAGCGGGTACCAGTACCAGAACTTGTTGTCGAGGTCGTACTGTTCGGTGTGGCTCTTCGGCATCTGAAGGTTCGCGCGGTAGTACATCGTCTCCAGCAGCTCGAGGTAGTCGACGATGCGAAGCCGCTTGTCGATCCAGATGAGCGTGGTCAAGAACGCCGTCTCGATGACCGTGAGGTCCTGGCTCTTGAGCCACGCGTTGTGGTCCATCTCGTCGCGTTTTTTGAGGCTCATTGGGTGATCACTTCTTGTAGTACGGGTAGACGGCGCGTTTCACCGTCTCCCAGGCGTCGTCTGTGCCGATCTCCACGCCGTCTTTGTCCTCCTCGCGGATGTAGAGGTCTTCCCACTTCCGCCGACGCTTCTTTACGATCATCACGTCGGGGAGGAACTCCTTGCGGTACAGAAGCAGGATGAACGCGAGGTCGAGGAAGATGAGCGCCAGTACGGCGCCCATGAACATGTTTCCGAACTCCGTCGACGCCCACGAGAACATCAGTCCGTAGACGAAGAGGAAGACGAAGACGACCTCGATGACGGTGAGGAGGACGATGGCGATGGCGGCCGCGGTGCTCTCTCTGGCCGGCTCGTATCGGTGGATGTCACCGTACGACGATCCGCTCGAGCTCATTGGGTTCCCCCGTGTCCCGTGTGTGCGGACTCGCCGTACTTTAACGTATAGAACGTGAAGACGAACGTCAACACGATCCCGAGACCAGCCGCGACGCCGACCCAGTGGGCGTGGATCGGCATCCCGACGTCGGCGATGTCCTCGGGCCACCCGGTGTTCGCGGCGCCGCCGCCCGCCTCAACGGTCGGGACGTCACCGCCGACGGCGAGGCCGGCGTGCATGCCGACGGCCGTGTGCGGCACACAGTGGTAGTGGGTGATCCCGGCGTCGTCTTCGGTCACCTCGTATTCGTAGGTGTATCCTTCTTCACCGACCGGGTCGCCGCTGTCGAGGCCCGCCGGGCCGCCGTCCTCGACCGCCTTCACGTTGTGGGCACCGCCGTTACCCGTCCACTCGAAGGTGATCGTCGTGCCCGGGTCGACCCACAGCTGGGTCGGGTCGAACGCCAGGCCGCTGCCGCCGGCACCGACCTGGACGGTCACCTCACTTTCGCCACGAGCGTCTTGGTAGGTCCCGAGGTTGCCGTTCGTGACCCCGCTCGGCCAGTCCGGTTTGACCTCCTGTGCGGCGGCCGTTCCGGCCGTGCCAGCGGCGGCCGTGGCCGCGGCGGTTGCCCCGCCGGCCGTCCGCACGAATTCCCGCCTTTTCATACAGATTTACTGCGCACGGGGTGCGCTTAAACCCACCGACTATCGACGTCCGTCTGGTGCCACATACGGGGTGTGAAACCCCCGAATTCGGCCGTTTCACTGATCGTCTCGAGCGTCGGTCAACGCGGCCTCGTCGACGGGGACGAACTCGGGCCGTTCTTCGGCTTCTCGGAGCGCGCGAAGGCGGTCGCGGTACTCCGCCGAGCGGAACCGATCGGAGAGTCGTGCGTTTGCGACCATGGCAAACAAGAAGCCGCCGACGAGGAGGAAGACGACCCCCATCGCGGGGCCGATGATGCTCTCGAGGTCGAAGAAGAACGAAGCACCGAGGAGCACCGCGCCGGCGATCACCTGGACGGCTGCGATCACCTGTATCATCAGGTTGCCGAACTCACCGGACCCCTCGGGAACGCTCTCTGGGTGCGGCAGCGACCAGTCTGCCGGCGGCTCTGGTACCTCGTACGCCTCCATCGCCGCCATCGCGACGAGCGGCTCGACGTCGCGAAGCACGGTGCCACGGCCGCTCACCTCACCCGTCGGGCGGACGATCGCGTACCCCTCGTCGGAGTAGACGAGGACGCGCTCTTCGCCGTCCTCACGGACGCGCTCGAGGACCCCGAACACCTCCCGTCGTGCGATTCGCGACTTGAGTTCCGCCTCGACGCGGTCGAGCAGCCGCCCGCCGGTGATCCACGTCTCGGGGTCGAACGCGGCGGTCCACTCCTCGGCGGTCATGCGTGCCATGTCCGCCGGCCCGAAGTCGTCGAAGTCGTACTCGGCGTCGACGCGCTCGCGGAGCGCATCGAGGTTGTCGGGAGCGTCACCGGAACCGTCGCGGTCTGCGCCGTCGGAGCTACCCGCGTCGTCGGAGTCGTCACCATCCGCGTCGTGGGGGGCGTCGGCCGCTGCGGTACGCGCGTCCGACTCGGGAGCCACCTCGTCCGCGTCTACGTTCGTCGTGACGCCACCGTCGTCGTGCTCGCCGTCCGCCCCCTCGCCGGGATCGGTAGCGTCCTCGGTGGCGCTCCGATCGGGGTCGTCCGACGCCGCCCGCGTCGAGGTGTCCTCCATCATCCCCACGTACGGGCTCGGGGGGCTAACTGTTTTCGTCCGGGACCGCCTCGTGGGTGACGGCGGATCGGGGAGTTTTACGCGTTCCGGCCCGATCGACGTACATGGTCGACGAGTCGGTGATCGCGGCGGTGGCCGGGCTGTCCGTGACGGCGAGCCTGCCGTTCCTCCTGTACGGCGCGTGGATCATGATCGACGCGGAGGTGGTGACGTGGAACGTGCTGACGTACCACCTCAAGTTCATCCTCGTCGGCCTCGCGCTCACGACGATCCCGATAACGACGTGGATGCTTCCGCGGATACTCGACCAGTTGTCAGGCGGGGCAGTGATACACGCCGTCTTGGGGCTACAGGCGTACGCGATGTTGACGCTTGCGCTCACCGGTATCGTTCGGATCTTACAGGCCAAACGCAGTGCTGATGCCTACGACGACCCCGACGTCGACATCGACGAGATTCACGAGGACATCGGTCACTGGCGGAGCCGGCTTCGGCTCGGCGTAGCCGGGTTTATGATCTTCTGGCTCTGTGCGTGGCTCACGGGACTCTACCGGTTCTACACGCTGCACATTGTTCCTGTCCTCTAGTCGGGCCGGCGAGCGACCGACAGCTTAAATCCCCGATTGCCCCTATACCGTCTATCGTGGCAGTTACGTTCGATCTCTTTGGCACGCTCGTCGACGTCGACTACCCGACAGACCCCGCCGAGGTCGTCGCGCGCGAGCTTGAGTCGCGCGACGTCCCCGTTCCCGACGACTGGCACGTCGCGTACGGCGAGCACCACGTCGAGGCGCCGGCGGGCGCGGAGACGCCACTGCCGGCGCACGTGAGCGCAGCTCTCGACTCGCGCGGCGTCGCGGCCGCAGACAACGTCGTCCGACACGCCGTCGTTGCCGCCTTCGACCCGACGGTGACCCGACGCGAGGGGGCGCTCGAGGCGGTACGAGCCGCGGCCGAGCGCGGCCCGGTCGGGCTCTGTTCGAACTGCTCGGTACCCGAGCTCGTTCCTCGAACCCTGATACGCGCGGACCTCCGCGGAGAGTTCGACGCGGTCACCACGAGCGTCGGCTGCGGCTGGCGGAAGCCGCACCCGTCCGCCTTCGAAGCGGCGGCCGACGCGCTCGGGGTCGCGCCGGACGCGCTCGTGCACGTCGGCGACGATCCGGCCACCGACGGTGGGATCGTCGACGTCGGCGGTCGGCTGTTCGACGTGACACAGACTCCGCTCTCGGCACTCGCTGGCGAACTGGAGGCCGAGCCGTGAGCCTCGCGGCGGCCAGCGCGATCGCGCTCGCCGCCGCCGCGGACCGGGCGTTCGGCGAACCGCCGACCCGATTTCACCCCGTGGCGTGGCTTGGGCGGCTCGTCGAGTGGCTCGACGCCAGCGTTCCCGACACGCGGCTCGCCGGCGTCGGGATCGCGGCGGGGACGCCGACGGGCTTCGGGCTCGCACTCGCTGGGGTCGTGCTTGCGGGCGCAGCGGCCGCACGCGTGACGGTCGGATCCGGCGACGGCGTCACCGCGACGGTCCTGGCTGCGGCCGCGTTGTTCGTCTGTTCGAGCCACCGGATGCTCCTCGCGGTGACGAGAGACGTGGTCGCGCTGAGCGCGTCCGACGTCGAGGAGGCACGCGGGGAACTGCGTGCACTCGCCGGCCGAGACGCGAGCGATCTCTCGCCAGCACACGTCCGGTCGGCGGCCGTCGAGAGCGCGGCCGAGAACCTCGCCGACGGACTCGTCGCACCGCTGATGGGGTTCGCGGTCGGAGCACTCGCCGCCGGCGGACTTGGACTCGCGACCGTCGAGGGGCTGTCGGTCGCCGCCGGCGTGGCCGGATGGGTAAAAGCCGTCAACACGCTCGACTCGATGCTCGGGTATCGCCACCGCATCGCAGGGTGGGCGCCGGCTCGTCTCGACGATGCGGTCATGTGGCTCCCGGCCCGAGCGAGTGCGGTGTTACTCCTGGCCGTCGGCCGGCTCACCCCCCAGCAGCACGGGAGGCGACGGGGTTCGCTTCGGGCCGTATGGCCGTCGGTCAGACGGGCCGCCGGCGTGCCAGCGTCGCCGAACTCCGGGTGGCCGATGGCGTCGATCGGAGCCGTCCTCGACTGTCAACTGGAGAAGCCGGGCGCGTACAGCCTTCACGCGGACCGGCCGCTGCCGACGGTCGAGGTGGCGCAGGCTGGCGTTCGGGTCGTCTCGCGCGCGGGTTTACTCGGGATCGGGACCGCGAGCGTGGTGGTCGCGGGGATCGGCAGGGCCGTCCCTCGACTCGGAGGGTCCGGGGTGGTCCCGGCGTGACCGACCGGGCGGACCATTCGGGACCGGCGAGGCCGATCCCGGCGCTTCGCGGCGCGTTCACCTTCCTGACGCGCGTACCGATTCCAGGTGGTGTGCCCGCAGATTGGCACGCGTTTCGTCGGTCGCCGTGGACGTTTCCCGTCGTGGGATCGGGACTCGGGGCGGTCGCAGGGCTCGCGCTGCTCGCGCCGTCGGCGTGGAGCGCCGCGGCGGGCTACCTGCTCGCGCTCTACCTGCTCGGTGGCGTCACTCACGCCGACGGGTTGGCTGACCTCGGAGACGCGATCGCCGCACACGACCCCGAGCGCCGTCGGGCGGCGCTCGACGACGCCGCGCTCGGCGTTGGCGGCGCCCTCGCGCTGGGCGTGACCCTCGTCACGACGACGCTCGGTGTGTTGGCACTCGCCACCGGCTTCACCGGCGGACAGTCGCTCGCCGGGACGACGGCGTACCGGGTGGTGCTCGCGGCCGAGGTGGGAGCGAAAGCCGGGATGGCGCTGCTCGCCTGCGTCGGTCGGCCGGCACACGAAGGGCTCGGTTCGGCCGTCGTCGGCGACGTTGGGCCGTGGTCGCTGCTCCCGGTCGCCGTGCTCTCGGTGCCCGTCGTGCTCGCGCCACCTGCCGGCGCGCTCCCCGCGTTGGTCGCAGCCGTGCTCGCGGGACCGGCCGTCGCGTTGCTCGTGTATCGTCGGGTATCGCCGTGGCTGGGCGGCGTGAGCGGTGACGTACTCGGGGCGACCAACGAACTCGGGCGAGCCGTCGCGCTCCACGTGGGGGTGGTCGTGTGGGCGTTCGGGTGAGCGTGGACACGGTGCGTGCACTGCGTGCGTCACCGAGCGTCGGCGCGACGGCACCACGGCACCGACGACACACCGACCGATGACGGACACTGCAAACGCGGCTGCACACGCATCGAGCCGTCCTGTGATGCCGGCAGTCCTCCTCTGTGGCGGGCGGGGAACCCGGCTCGACGAGGACCGGGAGAAGCCACTCGTTCCGGTCGACGGTCGACCGATGGTCGGACGGGTGCTCGACGCGCTCACCGCCGCGCGCGTCACACGAGTCGTCGCAGTCGTCTCGCCGCACACACCGGAGACCGCCGACCGACTCCGCGGCGAACTCACCGAGGCGGCTGCCGTTCCCTGTACCGTGCTCGACGGACGCGGTGACGGCTACGTAACGGACCTCAACCGTGGCCTCGACGCGGTCGGCAAGCCGGCGGTTACGGTCGCCGCCGACCTCCCACTGCTCCGTGGTTCCGATGTCGACGCGGCGATCGACGCCGCGATGAGGCCAGATACCGGCGGCGACGCATGCGCGTCGGGAGACGCGCGAGCCGACACCGAGGGGGGCTTCTCGGCACGGTCCGTAACGGTCTGTGTACCAGCAGCACGGAAGCGCAAATTGGGCGTAAGCGTCGACACGGCGTTCGAGCACGAGGACGGGACGCTCGCGCCGAGCGGGCTCAACGTCGTCGGAGACGACCCCGATCGGATCCTCGTGAGCGAGAGTCGGTCGCTCGCGATCAACGTCAATCGGCCGCGAGACCGCGCAGTCGCTCGTGCAGTCGCCGCGGAGCACGCCGAGTTGCGGTGATGGACGTTCGAACACAGTCGATCGTCGTCGCATGTTTCGGCGAACGTGGTAACAAACGGAGAGATTTTCATGCAGCGGCCGCACGAGAGGTGTATGGACACCACTGCGCTCGACGAGGTCGACTGCGTGGCACACGGGGGGACCACCGATCCTCACGTGGTCGACTTCAGCGCGAACACCAACCCGCGGTCACCGCCCGGGGTGGCGGGCGTGTACGAGTCTGCACTCGCGGCGGCGCGCCGGTACCCCTGTGACGGGTACACGGACTTCCGGACGGCCGCCGCGGAGTACGTCGGGTGTGACCCGAAGGCGGTGATACCGACCGCGGGGGCGACGGCCGGGATGCGGCTCCTCTTTTCGATTCTCGTCGGGTCGGGCGACTCCGTCGCCGTCCCCGTCCCGTCGTTCGGCGAGTACGAACGCGAGGTTCGGCTCCAGGGCGGCACCCCGGTTCGGGTCGCTCACGACGCGATCCTCGAGGTCGACCCGACCGACCACGCGGCCGTCGTGGTCTGTACGCCGAACAACCCGACCGGCGAGCTCCCGCCACGTCGGGGGCTCGAGCGGCTCGCCGAGCGGTGTCGCGACGCCGACACCACGCTGCTCGTGGACGAGGCGTTCCTCGATTACACGCCGCAGGCGTCGCTCGCGGGCGAGCCCGGCGTCGTCGTCGCGCGGTCGCTCACGAAGGTGTTCGGGCTCCCGGGCATTCGTGCCGGCTTCCTCGTCGCCACCGGCCGGCTCCGGGATCGGCTCGACACCGCACGCATCTCGTGGGGGCTCTCGACGGTCGCCACCGAGGTGAGTACGCACTGTCTCGAGCGGACTGCGTTCGTCGAACGCACCCGCGAGCGGGTCGCCACGGAACGCGAACGAATCCGCGAGCGTCTCGAGACGCGCTGGGAGGTGTACCCGTCTCGGGCGCCGTTCTTACTCGTCGATGCCGGCGAGGAGGACGTCGACGAGATCCTCTCGACCGCGAGAGAGCGCGGGGTCGCACTGCGTGACGCCCGCACCTTTCCGGGGCTCGACGACCACCTGCGAACCGCCGTCCGCGGTCCCGGAGACAACGACGTCCTGCTCGAGGCGCTCGGCGTGTGACGGCCGCAGACGACCCCGCCGGCCCGGACGGCGAGTTTCAGGCGGCAGTCGCCGACGGCGTCTGTCGGTTCTGGCGGCCACACCGGTCGACGCGGTTCCTCTCGACCGGCTTCGACGGCGGCGAGTGCGTCGCGAGCGCGGCGTACAACCTGACCGTTCCAGCGGGATGGGGTGACGACGGCCGCCGCGACCTGCGGGCCTACGTCTCGAAGCGAGTGGCGGCGGCCGGATTCGACGACGACGGCGTGCGGACGGACGAGTTGACGCAGACGGACGAGTCACCGGCGTTGCTCACCGGGGTCGACCAGCGGCACGCACGGGTGGCGCGGCTCGACGGTGCGACCGTCCTCGCGACCGCCGGCGTCTCGAATCCCGCAGCACTCCCGGTTCCACCGGTCCCGGCGGACGACCCCTCGACGGCCGAAGGACGCGACGAGCGGGGCCGACGCTCGGAGGACCGAGCCGAACGAGACCGACCGGTAGATCGACAAGTAGATGGGACGGTCAACCTGCTCGTCGGCGTCGACCGCCCGCTCGGACCCGGCGCGCTCGCCAACCTCGTGTCGGTCGTCGCGGAGGCGAAGGCGGCGACGCTGCTCGCGACGGTCGGCGTGCCCGGGATGACGAGCGACGCCGTCGTCGTCGGCTGTCCGCCGACCGACGCACCCAGGGGTCGGCCGGCAGCACCGTTTTCCGGGTCGGCGACGCCGGTCGGGGCGGCAGTCCGGGCCTGTGTGCGCGACGCCCTTCGCGTGTCGCTTCGCTCGCGATACGGACCGGATGTCGGCGACGCCCCTCCGTCGGTCGCGGCCGCCGAGTACGGCGTCTCGACCGAGCGCATGGCAGCCGTGTCGGTCCCCACGGAGCGCTAGTCTTCATCCGTCCACGACGTCGCAACACGGCCCTCGGCGACTAACTTCTCGAGGTGGGCGCGAACGGTCCCCCGTGCGAGGTCGGCCACACCCGAGAGGTCGCGGTCGTACGCGGCGTCGAGGACGGCGTCGACGTCGCTCGCACCGGCGTCGACCACCCGGAGCACGCGTCGTTCGCGGTCGAGTCGGTGCTCGGCGAGCCGTCGGCACGTCACGGCCGGATCGTCGACGACCGGCCCGTGTGCCGGATACAGTCGGTCGACGACCCCATCGCGAACGCGGTCGAGGCTGTCCAGATACGCGGCGAGATCACCGTCGGGCGCGGCGACCGCGACGCTCCCCTCGGCGACGACGAGATCGCCGACGATCCCCACGGTCCGGTCGGGTCCGTCCGTCACGAAGGCGAGGTGGTCCGGCGCGTGTCCCGGCGTCGCCCAGACGCGAACGTCGGTCGAGCCGACCGTGTCGCCGTCGACGACCGTCTCGTCGGGGTCGACGCCGGTCGCCTCGCGAAAGCGGTCGACGTGGTCTGCGTGCGCGTACACGGTCGCGCCGGTCCGTGACGCGTACGTGGCGACCGCGCCGACGTGGTCGGGGTGGGCGTGTGTCACGGCGATCGCCGTCACCGGGGAGCCGTCTGCGGCCGCCGTAGCCACCGCTTCGTCGAGTGCGTCGGTTCGTGTCGCCGGATCGACGAGGAGTCCGTCGACGAGGTGTGCACTCGTGGTGCCGCTCGGGGCACGGGTCTCCACCGGGAGCGGAACACGGGTGACGTGTGCGGCCTCGTCTGCAACCGAGTTGGCTTCGTCGTGTGACATCGTGTGGGGAGTCGCAGTTCGTGTCTGCCGTGAACGCTGTCAGTCACCACGACCCAGCGAGGACCGCGTGCCGGGACCCGGGCCAGAGCCGCTTCGGTCAGATCCTGGGATCGCGGCCAGCGAGTCACCGGCCACCGCGAACCGCGAGAGGTCGGTGACGCCGTCGTCGACGGCCTCGACGGTCTCGTACGGGCGGCCGACGACGACGTCGCCGGCGCGGCTCCGGGTGATCCCCGGAATCGCGGTCAACTCGGCCATCGACGCCGCGTTGACGTCGAGCGGGTATGGCACACCGGTGACCGAGCGGTAGCCGTGGTCAGTGACCGCGACGTCGATGACGGTGCCGAGCTCGCGCTCGCCCGGAACCGCCACGAGCAGGGCGTACGTCCCGAGCTGTCGACCGAACGTCTTCCCGTCCTGGTGGTACTCCAGGTGGACATCGGGGAGGATCGTTCCCGGCGGGACGACGCGGTCGAGCATCGGGTTGTCGACGGTCTCACGAATCTCGCGTTTGTACGCCTGGAACTGGTCGCGGTGGGCCGTCGCGATCTCCGCGCCGGTCTCTGCCATCTCCGTGCCCGCGAACGCCATCACCTGCCGGACGTTGATCCGTCGGAGCATGAGCCCCTCGTCGTAGACGGACTGGAGGAAGCGCTTGTTGTGTTCGTACGTCTCGGGCCGCTCGCCTTTGAGGCCGTGAACGAGGTTGATGCCGGGCAGGAGCTTAGGAAGCCGCGGCGAGGCGTCGGGGCCGGTCGAGGGGCCGTAGCGGCGGTCGGGGTCGGGACCGGAGACGCCACCGGGCTCGCTCGCTGGCGGGTCTCCCGGCCGCCAGCCACCCTCCTCGTTGACGACGCGAACGGCCGCCAGACACTCCTCGGCGGTGACGAGCAGGTCGTTCTGGGCTTTGACGACCGGGTCCGCCGACTCGAGCCCGAAGGCGGCCGTGTCGCCCGGGGTGTTGTGTTCGGCGATGATGCGGATCGCCTCGCGAGAGGCGTCCGGGTACTCGGTGATCGTCACCGGATTCATGTTGTCGAGGTGGAGCGTCTCGAGGTCGGGTGCGACCCGGCGGATTCCCCCGTAGAGGTCGCGGAGCGCGTCGGGATTGGGGGCTTCGCCGTCGCCGCCGAACGCGAGGATGTCGGCCTGCCGCCCGAGCCGAAAGTGGCGCACGCCGCGGTTGGAGAGGGCGTCGACCTCGTCGACGACTGCGCCGGCCGTCCGAAACGACGGGTTCCCGTAGAGCGGCTCCGTACAGAACGAACAGCGGTACGCACACCCCCGGGCGGTCTCCAGCTCACAGATGAGGTAGTCCGGGTGGTTCGGGTGCTGTTCGACGACGAACGCGCCGAGTGACGCCCAGCGGTCGGCTTCTTCGGTGTCGCGCATACGGTCACCGAACCCCTCGAGTCCGTTCGCGACTAGGTCGTGGGCGGCCGCCTCGACGTCGCCTTTCGCAACGAAGTCGTAGTCGAGGTCGTCGCGCTCCATCTCCTGTGCGCCGGCGTTCTCCTCGCCGACGCCGAACCGGACGGGACCGCCGAGGAGGGTCGTGCCGTCCGCGGTCCACGCGAGGTCGCGCACCTCGTCGGGCTCTGCGGGCGTCCCACCGACGTACTTCCCTGGGACCGTCATGCCGCCGACGTAGACGACGAGGTCGGCGTCTGCGACGTCCGCACGCGTCTGACGGTCCGCGCGAAGCTCGTCGATCGTGTGATACGTGATCGCCGACTCGGGGACGCCCGCGTCGACGAGCGCGCCGGCCGTGTACCGCGGGTACGTCGAGAGGTACGGCGGCACCCCGAAGTGTGCCGGTTCGTCGACGTAGCCGTCGACGATCGTGACGGAGATGTCAGCCGGGAAAGTCATGTTGACACTGCGTACGCCGTGGAGGCCAAAAACGCGTGCGGAACGGCGGCGCGGCGCTGCTCGGCCCAGGCGGTGTGGCGAGGACGCTCAGTAGTGGATGAACCCCTCGCTCGGCGGGGCACGGTGGTCGGCGGTGGGCCGGTCACCGCGGACCCAGGCCGCGGCCGCCCACGCGGCGAGGAGACTATCGAGTGCGTCTCCGCCGGCGTCGTCGGCGACCACGGAGCGAATCGCCGTGGCGGTCGGGTGGGGGTCGACGGCGACCGCGTCGTTCGCGAAGACCTGATCGAGCACGGCGCGTCGAAACGCCGGGTCGTCGTGGGCGTCTTTGTACGTCGTCGAGCGGACCGCGAGCCGCGACCCGAGCACGGCGGCGGGATACGTCTCGAGGAGCACCCGGTCGGCCGTCGCCGCACCCGGTTGGAACGGCCACGCGGCGGCCGTCTCCGACCGGACGAGCGGCACGAGGAGGTCCCGGAGGGCGTGATAGGTGATCCGAAAGACGAATCGGTTGTACGGACAGAGGCCGTCGAACCGCTCGTCACACCGTCGTCGAATCTCCTTGCGGTCGCCACCGGTGGCGCGCTTCGTCAATCGGTGACACGTCGTTTGAAAGTCGTCTGCGTCCGAGAATGTGTCCGGAACGGTCTCGAGGAACGCCCGCCAGTCGGACTCGGCGACGATCGGCTCGGGCAGTGAGAACGGCGCGTCGAGCCCCACGACAGCCGGCGGCTCGGCCTCGGCTATCGTCCGGCGGAGCGCGTCGAACACGGCGTCCCGACTCCGTGGCTCGCTCGGTAGCGTCCGTGCCGGAACCGGCTGATCGAGGGCGACCGCTCCGTCGGTGACGGTCGCCCGCGTGATCCACGTCTTCCGGTGGGCGGCCGACGCCGACGCGCTGAGGTCGACGCCGAGCACCGTGACGGGGGCCTCGACCGACACGTCGTGAGGGGACGGACCGTCGTCGGCCGACGCGTCGCCGGCCGTCGGGTCGTGTGGCACATTCGATCGAGTGCTGCCACGCCGTTTAAGCCCTCGCCCGCACTACGTCCGCGCATGCCAGCGACGATGGAGGTCAAGTGCGTCGACGATGACTGCGAACTCGACATGTTCGAGAACCACTACACGTACGACGTCCCCGACGAGCACGCGGTGGACGACCTCTCGTGTCCGTACTGTGGCGGGGCCGAGCTGGTCGAAATCGAGGTGTGATCACGTGTCACAGATCGTCGAAGCCGGCCGTACCGTCGTACACCGAGCGCTCGACCGAGCGGGACGCGGCTGGAGCAAGCTACAGGAGCGCCGACCGCTCTCGGTCGACGTCCTCGAGAGCGACGACGCCTACCTCGTCGTCTTCGACGCCCCCGGCGTCCGCGGCGAGGACGTCAACGTGCGGTTTCGCGACCACACCGTCGAGGTCCAGCTCGACCGCTTCCGTGACTTCTACGAAGACGCCGAGCTGGTGTTCCCCGGCCGCGGGCTCGAACTCACCGGAACCGCGACGCTCCCCGAAGACGCCGACGTGACCCCGCGTGGAGCGACCGCGACGGTCACCACCTACGGCACGCTCGAAGTCGAGATCCCCAAAGACGACGCGGTCGAGTCGGTCGACGTCGTCGAAGCGGACGACGCGGACGACGGCCACTGACGGGGTGCGCTGCACGCACGCGTCAGGCCGCGCGCGCTGCCCGTCCGCCACGCGCGTGTCGACACCGAGCGACGCACACCGATCCGGGTGACACGCGTGTCCCCGCCCCGACTATACGTCTCCAGGCCGTCAATAGGGTATGAACCAACTCGTCGACGGCGAGTGGCGAACAGACACCTTCGAGGCGACCGACGAGACGGGGGCCTTCGACCGGCAGACGACCACCTTCCGGAACTGGATCGCCGGCAGCGACGTCCCCGATCACGTCGACGCCGACCCCGACGACCGCTTCCAGCCGGAGGCGGGTCGGTACCACCTCTACGTCTCGTACGCCTGTCCGTGGGCACACCGGACGCTCCTCGCGCGGTCGCTGCTCGGACTCGAGGACGCGATCGGCGTGAGCGTCGTCGACCCCTGGCGCGGCGCGGACGGCTGGCAGTTCACGCCCGACAAGCCCGGCTGTACCGTCGACCACCTCCACGGGAGCGACACCCTCCGCGAGCGGTACGTCGCCGCCGACCCGGACGCGACCTGTCGGGTGACCGTCCCCGTGCTCTGGGACACCGTCGAGGAGACCATCGTCAACAACGAGTCGCGCGAGATCCTCCGGATGCTCACGACCGCCTTCGACGACCTCGGAGACGACGTCTCGCTGCTGCCAGACGACCCGGCGGCCCGCGACCGGGTCGACGAGGTCATCACCGACATCTACGAACCGATCAACAACGGCGTCTACCGCGCCGGCTTCGCGACCAGCCAGGCCGCCTACGACGAGGCGATAGACGACCTCTTCGCCGCGCTCGACCGGTGGAACGACCACCTCGCAGACCAGCGATACCTCGTCGGCGACACCCTGACCGAAGCCGACCTCTGTCTGTTCACGACGCTCGTCCGGTTCGACCAGGTGTACCACACCCACTTCATGTGTAACCGGAAACAGATCCACGAGTACGAGCACCTGTGGCCGTACACCCGCGACCTGTACCAGACGCCGGGCGTCGCCGAGACGGTCGAGATGGCTCACATCAAAGAACACTACTACACGACCCACCCCGACGTGACGCCGACCGGGATCGTCGCGCGTGGACCGGATCTCGACTGGGAAGCCCCACACGACCGTGACCGGCTAGGCGGTGAGACCCCGGTAGCCGCAGACGACTGAGTCGATCGAGTGACTCGGGAGACCGCGTCGGTAGCGTGGCCGCGAAACCACGGGTACCCGCTATCGGTCGGTGACGCCCGCGGCGTCCATCTCGGCGACCTCCATCTCGAGCCACTCGCGGAGCCACCGGACGCGCTTGAGCCGCTGGTGTGCGATGCTCTCTGCGGTGTCCGAGACGACCCGGTCGACGTGGTCGCGGCCGCGCTCGAGCACCCGGTCGACCATCTTCGCGGCGTCCATGTGCGTTCGGGATTCGTACCCCATGCGCAACAACATCAACACAGCGCCGTTCGCACCGACTTTGTCGAGCACGTCGGCCTCCATCAGACACCGGCTCTCGAGGGGGACGTCAGCGAGGTCGCCGGTGTACGAGTGGTCGACGACCGCGCCCGCCACCTCCTCGATGAACGACTCGGGGTACGCCCCACGGCTCTGGAGGTACTCCCGGGCGACCCGGGCACCGGCCTCGGCGTGGACGTCCTGGTCGGCTTCGAGCTTCGCGACGTCGTGGAACACGGCGGCGACCCGGACCACGTCGACGTCGGCCCCCTCGGCGTCGGCGATCTCCTCGGCGAGGTCGACCACGTTGAGGATGTGGTTGAACCGGTACGCGGCCGAGTGCCAGGGGTACCACCGCATCCGACCGCCGTCGTCTTCGGCTTCGACGCTGGCGGCGAGGTAGTCCCGCACGAACTGTTTCATCTCCGTGAAGTCCGCATCGGTGACCTCCGTCTGCTTAATTTCGACGCCCACACAGACCACCCCGGGCGAGAGACTCGTGATTCATTACGCTACTGGACGGGCGTTTCGTTCTTAGGCGTTACGACGCCCGCCGTCGGGCGGCAGACGGCGGACGGCACCCGGATCGTCACGCGAGCCGCGACCGGCAGCACCCCCGAGAGGTATAGGTGTGCCGACCGAGTAGCGCTGCCGTGACCGACCAGCGCTACCTCACCGACGACACGGTCGCGACGTTCGAGGCGACCGTCGAGCGAACCCTCGACGACCGACTCGTCCTCGACGGCACCCACTTCTACCCGACCGGCGGCGGACAGCCACACGACACCGGCACGCTGGTCGTCGCCGACGACCCCGATCGACGGTTCCGCGTCGTCGACGTCGAAAAGCAAGATGCCGTGTATCATACGGTCGAGCCGGCCGGCGGAGATGCCGACGCGACGGCGGCGGACCCCGACGACACGTCGACGCTTCCCGCACCGGGCACGGCCGTCGTGGGGACGATCGACTGGGAGCGACGACGGGCACACTCGCGGTACCACACCGCCCAGCACCTGCTGTCGGCGGCGTTGCTCGAGTCGTTCGACGCCCCGACGACCGGAAACGCGCTCTACGCGGACCACGCCCACCTCGATGCCGCCTACGACCGGTTCGACGACGCCGACCTCGAGCGAATCGAGGCGAGACTCAACGAACTCGTCGACGCCGACCTCCCGGTCGAGCGCTACACGTTGGACCGCGCGGCGGCGGAGACGACGCTCGACACCGAGCGGACGCGGATTCACCTCCTTCCTGACTCCATCACCGAGCTTCGCATCGTCGAGATAGGGGGGACTGGCGGCACAGAACCGTACGACCGCACCGCGTGTGCGGGCACGCATGTCGAGACGACCGGCGAGATTGGCGAGGTGGTCGTCACCGGTCGAGAGACAAAAGGATCTGACGAAGAGCGGATTCGCTTCGCGCTCACAGCCCACAGAAAAGCGCCCTGAGCCGGCGGGTGCGGTCTGCAGAACGCAGATCCGGTCTGGGCGGTGCCGCCGGGCGACACGACGGATCCCGCCGCTTATGTATCGTGCGGGGTTGTGACCGCCATGAAGTTCTGCGACGAGTGCGGATCGATGATGAAGTCGGGCGAGGGCGAAGACCACTGGGTCTGTACGGCGTGCGGCTACGAGGTCGGTCGCGACGACGACGACGAGGCCGTCTGGACGACGGAGTCGCAGGTCGAATCCGAGGTCGTCGACGTCAGCGACGCCGAAGACAAGGGGCTCCCGACGACGACCGCGCAGTGTCCCGAGTGTGACAACGACCGGGCGCACTGGTACATGCAACAGATCCGCTCGGCAGACGAGTCCGAGACCCGGTTTTTCGTCTGTACCGCCTGCGAGCACAAGTGGCGCGAAGACGACCACTGAGCGGGTCGCCGAACGCGGACGCCGGGTGCGTCGAGCGAAGACGACGAGACCGTCACGAGTGTGCTCACCCCGGTGTTTAACCCGCCTGCGCGGGACATATCGCGTATGGACCCGCCGGTCGTTCCCGCCGATCGGCTCGACGACTGGCACCGCGTCGAGCACACCACAGAGCGGCCGTTTGCCGCCGGTCCGGTGTCGGTCGCGGCGACGACGGTCCGGTACGAACGACCGGCCGAGCAGCCGCCCGCGCCGTTCTTTTTCGCGAGTCGACTGGCGATTCGACCCGAGACATCGCCGAACCGGGCGCTCACGCGGCTCGTCGAGCGTCGCGCACGCGCCGGATTTCGTGACCGTCTCGCGGACCGCGACATCGAGGGGGTCGAGTCGCACGGTGAGCGACGGATCGGCATCAAGGATCCGGCCGCCTCGCGCGCGACGCTCGTGACCTACCGCGGACAGGCCGTGATCGAGCCGGTCGAGGACCCACCCAGTGAGACGGGTACGAGCACGCCCGGGCGCGTCCCCGTCGAGGCCCTGCTCGCCGTGTGGACGGCCGACGACTACCTGCTCGCGGGAGGCGGTTATCCGCTCGACGACGGAGCCGAGGAGGCGCGTCGAACGCTGCTGAGACTCGTCCGTCGCGTGCGAGGCTAGCGTCGACACGGGACAGCGTCGGCGGCGCTTCCCACCGGCGGACCGTCGCCCCGGTACGTGGCCGTGTCGAGTGCGCCAGCGAACATCGGGAGCCGGAACTCGTAGGTGTACAGGAGGTCGAACGCGGCGAACGGGTTCGCGCCCGCCGCGAGGATCCCCGGCGCGTCGAGGCGGACGCCGGCCGCGAGCGTCACGATCCGTGCTCGGTCGAGGCTGCCGGCGAGTTCGACGCCCACCTCGTCGCCAGCGCCTGGATCCGTGAGGACCGACGCGTGGACCGCCGCGTCGATCTGTGCCGAGCCGTTCCCGATCGCGAGCGGGTACCCGTCGCCGGTGAAACACCGCGTGATCGGACCGACGTCGCGGGCGGGTGACCCAGCGGGTGACGGGTCGATCGAGTCGCCGGCGAGCAGGTCGTTGGTCGACCCGTCATCGACGACCTGCTCGCCGACGACCACGCCCGACCCCACCGCGGCGGCGAGACAGCAGACGCTCACGAGAACGACGACGAGCGTCGACCGACCGCGCCGCGTCGACGGTCCGTCCATGGTCGCGTCGACGTGACGTGCGGGATAAACCCCGCCGGACCAGGTATCAGCACTGAGAAGTGGGACGCGACTCGTCAGTCGGTGAGCGGCGACTCGTCGGCCAAGAGGTCGGTGTCGAACGACCCGCCGCGTTCGAAGAGCCCCTGTACCAGCAGCTCTGCGGTCGCCATGTTCGTTGCGACGGGGACGTCTTTGACGTCACAGACGCGCAAGAGCGCGGAGATGTCGGGCTCGTGCGGCTGGGCCGTGAGCGGGTCACGGAGGAAGATCAGGCCGTCGACGTCGCCGTCGGCCACCATGGCACCGATCTGGAGGTCACCGCCGAGCGGTCCAGAGGCCTGTGGCGTCACCGACAGCGACGTCTCGTCGGCGATCCGACCGCCGGTGGTGCCGGTCGTCACCAGCTCGTGGTCTGTGAGGACGTCCGCGTGGGTGCTCGCGAACGCGACCATCTCGTCTTTCAGTTCGTCGTGCGCGATGAGCGCGATGCGCATGTACTGTCGCTCTCTCGGTGGGGGCTTAAGCGCTCTCGTCGCGTCGAGTCACTTGAACCGGAACGTCTCCAGGTTCTTCGGGGCGAACGTCCGCATGTTGTAGTCGTGGTACAGCGCCGACGAGAGGTCCTGAACGGAGCGCTCGTCGCCGTGGACACAGAGCACCTTCTCTGGGCGCGGGTTCATCGTCTTCACGAAGTTCTCGAGGCCCTGGCGGTCGGCGTGTCCGGAGAAGCCGTCGACGGTCTCGACGCCCATCTCCAACGAGAGGGTGTCGCCGCGGCCGCCGTTGCCCCAGTCCGAGACGGGTATCTCGTCCCAGCCGTTCTGGATGCGTCGACCGAGCGTCCCCTGCGCCTGGTAGCCGACGAAGACGAGCGTCGAGTCCGGGTCGGGGCCGAGGTGGCGAAGCCACGACATGATCGGGCCACCCTCGACCATTCCGGAGGTCGAGAGCACGATACACTGGTCGCCGTCGGCGACGTCCTGGCGCTCGTCTTCGCCGCCGTCGATGTGGTTGAACTCCTCGGCGAGGAAGGGGTTCGCGTCCTCGTGAAAGATGCGGTCGCGGAGGTCGTCGCGCAGGTACTCCGGATACGTGGTGTGGATCGCGGTCGCCTCCCAGATCATGCCGTCGAGGTGGACCGGCATCGACGGGATGTCGCCCTCGCGCATCGCCTCCTCTAAAACGAGCATGATCTCCTGTGAGCGTCCCACCGCGAACGCTGGAATGACCACCTTCCCACCGTCTTCGTACGTCTCGTTGATGACCCGCTTCAGCGCACGCTCGGAGTCCGCCTGGTCGGTCTGATAGTCGTTACGGCCGCCGTACGTCGACTCCAACACCAGCGTCTCGACCCGCGGGAAGTCGTTGACCGCGCCGTTGAACAGCCGGGTGTCCTCGTAGTGGATGTCGCCGGAGAAGGCGACGTTGTAGAGCCCGTCGCCGATGTGGAAGTGGGTCACCGCGGAGCCGAGGATGTGGCCCGCGTTGTGGAAGGTGATCTTGACGTCCGGTGCGATGTCGGTGACGTCACCGAACTCGAGCGGGATGGTGTGTTTGATCGTCTCTCGAACCTGTTCGGACTCGTACGGCGGCGTCCGTCCCTCCTTGGCGGCGACGTCGAGGTAGTCGAGCTGGAGCAGCCCCATGAGGTCACGGGTCGGCTCCGTCGTGTAGACGGGACCGTCGTAGCCGTACTTGTACAAAAGCGGAAGCAGCGCCGAGTGGTCGAGGTGCGCGTGGGTCAACACCACCGCGTCGATGGTCGCGGCACCGGTCCCGAGCCCCTCGGGCACCTGCAGGTACGGAACCTCGCCCTCCGCGCCCGGCTTGTCGCCGCAGTCGATGAGGATTCGCGTCTCCGGCGTCGAGAGCACGAACGCGGCGCGTCCGACCTCCCGACAGCAGCCGAGCGTCGTGATCCTGACCCACTCGTCGTCCGCGAGCTCCTCGCGGTGGATCTGTCTCCCGACGCGCTCGAGGATGTCGCGGCGCTCGTCGCGCTCGTTCTTTAGGAAGCCGCGGACGTTCGAGACGGTCGACGACTCGATGGGCGGCGTCCGCACCACCTCTGGCGTCCACCCCACCTCCTGGGTGATCTCACGGAGCGTCGACCCTCGTCTCCCGATCACCATCCCGGGCTTCTGTGCTTCGATCACTACCTCACCGGTGTCCTCGTGAAAATCGAGGTCCGTCACGCCGGCTGCCTCGGGGATCACCTCACGGACCTCCGCTTCCGCCCGGTCGGGCGAAGAGAGCACGGACGGGTCGGGACGGACCGTGATTCGTTTCCGGAGTTTGGAGGCGAGTCGGCGTATCAGGTCACCGTCGCCGGCGAACTCCTTGGGGTCGCGGGTGTACACGACCAGTTCTGGGCCCTCGTACTTTACGTCCGTGACCTGGACGTCGCTCGGGACCTCCTGTTCTATCGTCGACTTCAGATTCTCGAGTTGCGTATCGACTTGGCTCATAGCTCGTCCGCGGGCCGTAAGGTGCCGTCGCCGTCTCGCCGCCGGGTACGCGACGCGTCCGAGTGCGTACGGGTGTCGGAAGACATCGGTGACGGACTCTCTGTATGTATCGATGCGGGAACAGCCAGCGAAAACCCGCTTGTATCCGAGTAGACCCCCGCCGTTATAAAACACTTCGCAAAACGGATATCCGTTCGCGGGCATCGAGACGCATGCGGATCACCCCGACGCTCGTCCGTGCAGAGCGCGACTGGCTACGCGAGCGCGCGCCGGTCGTCGTCCCGATACTGAACGAGACGCGCGACCGCCTCGCCCGGCGCTTCGACACGGAGGTGGCACACGTCGAGCCGGAGACGTACCGTCGCGAGGTCGACGCCGTCTTCGCGGACGGCGCGGTCGCGGTGAACGTGGCCGGCTACGTCAGACTGCTGCGCGACCTCGACGTCGAAAGAGACTACCCGGGCTTCGTCGTCGACGAGGTGCTCGGACGCGAGTTGGCCGCGACGATAGCTGGGGGGCAGCCGCTCTCGGTCCTCGCGGGGGCGACGTTTCACGTCGCCGATACGTTCGTCGACGACGACGCCACTGCGGCCGGTGCCGGCACCGCGGGTGCCGACGACCTCGACGCCGCGGTCGCCGCCGGATTTCAGACGCGGCTCCCCGGGTGGCCGTGGCGTGCGCGTGAGAGTCCGTTCGCGCTCGACCCACACGACGAACCCTAGCGACGTCGACCCGGCTACGACCGCCGCGCGTTTGACATCCTCCCACGGCTGAAGCCGTGGGATTCCTCCGGTGGGGATGTTGGCTATGCCGTCCCCACGGAGGCAAGTTTCCCGTCGTCGGTACTCCGGTTTGTGCGCTCCTCGTTGGGACTTGCCCTCTCGGGAGAGTGTGGTGTCTCCGACCAGTTGTGGTCGTCCAACTTGAGGCGCACGGGCCGTGCCATCGACCCGACTTCTTTGCCAACCTGTCGTTCCAGGAACACCCGCGACGCGTCGAGATCGGCGTGGCCCTCGTAGCCACACGAACACCGGAACGCGTCGCCGTTTCGCTCTGTCTCGTCACGTTCGCCACACATCGGGCACTCTACCGTCGTGTACGCTTCTGACTCGGCTTCGACCGTGATGCCGTACTCCTCGGCGGTCGTGGCGAGACGGTCGATGAACGAGCGATACGCCCAGAACTGGTGCGTCTTCTCGTTCACCTCTGCTGACCAATGTTCCGACAGCACGTCGGTAAGGTCGCCCACGTACACTGTGGCAACGCCCTCGTCGTACAGTCTTTCCACCAGGTCACGTACGAGTGCGTCCTGTGCGTGGTCGCGTCGTCGCGTCCGCTTGCGGTACAGGCGTTGAATCCGGCGACTGATGTATCGGCCCTCGCGGAGTTTGGACTGCAGGCGGGCAATCTCTTCGGTGGTTTCGCGGAAGTTGGCGAACAGGTCACGTCCCTCGTAGAGGTACTGCTGGCCGGTCGTGGTGGTACAGGCGACGATGTTGTTTGCTCCGACATCCAAGGCAGCCGATTCCTCGGCTAGTGGTGAATCCCGTCGAGAATCAGGTACGGTGACAGGCTGAATGGCCCTGAACGTATCGTCCACCTCGTCGTAGTACAGTTCCAACCGGCCCTGTTCGCCCTCCCATTTTGGGTCGCCAGCGACTTCGAGGCGCAGTCGGTCATGGTAGCCAAACCCGTACTCGTCTTTGAGGTCTTGGCCGACGGGGATTTCGAGGCGGCTCCGTTCGCCGGTTTCGAGGGTGTACTGGTCGTTACGGATGTACGTTCTCAGCTTACGCCCCTCGTTCTCGTTGCCCCAGTACCCCGGCAGGCCGTTGGCTTCGCCCTTCTCTTTCAGGGAGAAGAACGACCGCCACGCTTCGCTGTTCTTGTGAATCACCTGTTGGGCGGTGGCGCTTCCGAGGACACCGACGTACTGCTTGCGGTAGTCTTCGGTATCCCACACAGACGTGTCGATGTTGGGGTCGGTGAAGTTCTGGCGTCGCTCATAGGTAAGTTCGTTCCAGAGGCTGGCGGAGGCGTCCAATAGGTCGCGGAGCAGTTGCTCGTCCTCCGTGGTGAGCGGGCGCACTGCGAACGTATTGGTTCGCCTCACGACAATAGACATTTGTAGCTCTACGTCTAAATGTCTTTTGGACACAGCCGATGAGACCGAACATCGACATCTCGCACACGCTGAACGGGCGGGTAAAGGACTACGCCGAACGGCAAGAAATTGGCCTCGAAGACGCCTATCAAGAGATTATCGAAGCGGGGTTGGAAGCGGTGGAACATCCTGACGAGTCGTAGCGCGTGGACTGGTGGGCGATGTTGTCGCTGACACCCACCCCTGAAGGGGGTGGGCTTGCGCTCGCCACGTGTCACGACCCGACACCCCACGTCGCTCCTCCACGGAGCGGCTCTCTGTGGGTGCGTCCCGGCCACAGATCGGTCACTCAGGAGGTGAGCTTTCGGAGGAAGTCGAATCCGCGGTCCCGAACCGAGTCGGGGAGGAACCGCGCGAGGACGCCAACCCGCGCGGGTGTCCCGGGTTGGACGCGCGCCGGCGGGTTGCGTGCGGCCGCGGCGTCGACGATCGCCTCGGCGACGACGACCGGGTCGACCGCACCCGGTCCATCGCCACCGATCGCCTGGGCGTCCTCGAAGAGCGCGTAGAAGTCGTCGTACGCCCCGGATCGCTCGACGCCGTCGGTCTCGTCTGGGTCGGCTTCTCGGCGCACTCGGTCGGAAAACTGCGTGCGAACCGGCCCCGGCTCGACGACGACGACGTCGACGCCGAACTCCCGCACCTCGTTTCGAAGGGCGTCCGAGAGCGCCTCGAGGGCGAACTTCGAGCTCGAGTAAACCCCGCCGCCGGGGACGGCGACCCGACCGGCGACCGACGAGACGTTCACGATGGTGCCGTCGCCCTCGCGTCGCATCGCGGGCAGGGCCGCGCGGATCAACCGATGGGGACCGTAGACGTTCACGGCGAACTGGTCGTGAACCCCCTCGGGGGTGACGTCCTCGACGGGGCCGAACTGGCCGTAGCCGGCGTTGTTCACCAGCGCGTCGATCGTGCCCGTTTCGTCGAGCACCCGGGTGACGACGCGGTCGACGTCCTCCGGGTCGGTGACGTCGAGCGTCGCCAGCTCACAGCCCGCCTCGCCGAGCGTCTGTACGTCGGCCGGCCGCCGTGCGGTAGCGTACACCGTCCACCCTTCCTCGAGGAACGTCTCCGCCGTCACACGACCGATACCCGACGAACAGCCGGTGATGAGTGCCGTCTGCTGCACGGTCGACTCGTTGCGGGCCGTCGGCATAACTCTCCCGAAGACGCAGGTGGCGTGCGGTCACTCGTCTGGCGCACGGTCGCTCGTACAGCGGGCGCTGAATCGTGTGACGTTCGATTACTCGTTGGACGGGGTGAGCGATCGCAGCGACTCGCTGCGGACGCCCATGGCTCTGGAGTCGGGTGCCGTGCGCTCGAATCCCCACCGCCCGTAGAAGCCGTTGACGTCGGCGAGCAGGTCGACGTAGGCGCCGTCTGGAGCAGTCGCTCGTATCCATCGAACCACGGCGTCGACCATCGCGGTGCCGATCCCCCGTCCTTGGTGTGGCTCGGCGACCGCGGTGTCGACGAGGTGGAAGTTCGCGCCGCCGTCGCCGACGACACGCGCCATCCCGACCGCCGTCTCCGTGTCCGTCTCGACGACGTGAACGCCGAAGAGCGTGTTCGGGAGGCCGCGTTCGGCCGCCTCGCGGGACCGCTCGCTCATCCCGGCTGCGCGTCTGAGCCGACAGAAGGCGTCGGCCGTCGGCGGGGACGGCCGGAGTCGGTAGCCGTCTGGCAACAGCGCGGACGGCTTAGCCGTCGGATCGGGTTCAGTCATGTGACGCCACGTCCGCGGAGAAGCCTCGTCGTTTCGATCGTGGGGGCGCGACGCGACTATTCGACGTCGCCGGCGTCGTCCGCGTCGGACTCGTCGTCCGGCTCGGCGAGCAGGTCGTGGTCGGCAAGGATCGTCTCGAGTTCGTCGGCCGGCACCTCACGGTACTGCTCGTCGTCGACCGTGATCGTCGCGACGCCGACGCCGTCGGGCTCCATCCCCTCGTCCGTCGTCTCCGCGAGGGTGTCGAGTGCGAGTGCGACCGCCTCGTCCGTCGAGATGTCGGGCTCGTACTCGGCCTCGAGGTAGTCGCGGAGGTCGCTCCGGTTCGACCCGATAGAGAGCGCCTGCCACTCGTAGGGCGTCCCGGAGGGGTCCGTCTCGAAGAGGCGCGGGTCGCCGTCTTCGACGCCGCCGACGATCAGCGCGACCCCGAAGGGACGGGCGCCGCCAATCTGGGTGTACTGCTGGATGTGGTCGGTGATCGTCTTCGTGAGCGTCTCGATGCCGATCGCCTCGCCGTATCGCAGCCGATTGACCTGTGCCTGTCGGCGGGCGAAGTCGATGAGCTGTCGCGCGTCGGCGACGTGGCCCGCGCTGGCGACGCCGACGTGGTCGTCCGCCTTGTGGAGCTTCTCGATGCTCTCGGGCTCCATGAGCGGGGAGCGGGCGCGCTTGTCGGCCGCGAGGACGACGCCGTCTGCCGCCCTGATGCCGACGCTCGCGGTGCCGCGCTTGACGGCCTCACGCGCGTACTCGACCTGGTAGAGTCGGCCGTCGGGAGAGAAGATGGTGATGCCACGGTCGTACGCCTGCTGTTGGGATTGTCCCTGCATGATATCACTCGATGTCGAACGCGGTCGCGCCGACGGAACCCGACTCGGTCTGCACGTCACACGCGTCTCCACGCACGACGGCGGGCCGCTCGGCGCCCCCGAACGCGACGTCTCGCTGTGTCAAACTGGCGGCCGCGCGACCCATATATCTTTCTTCACAGGCTCGCACCGTCCCCGAGATTCCGCGCACGTGGATACCGACTGGGTCGCCGTCGACGGCACGCACACAGGCGATTGCGGCGCGAGCGGACTCGGTGTGGTCCCGTCGAACGCGAACGACCGCCTCGCCTGTACCCTCCGAAAAACGAAACGAAAGGAGTGTCAGCCCGGCGTCTGCGCTCCCCGGGTCACCGAGCAGGTTCCCCGCACTGTACCAGATCGCCCGCTGGAACGCCCGGCGGCCGAAGTCGGCGTCAGGCCACGCCTCGATCCCCACCGCGAGATAGCGCCACCGCGGCCGGAGGTGCTTCGGGAGGTGTTTCACAGGTCGCCGTCCGGCTGGTCGTCGTCGCCGAGTCGTTCGGCGACGATCACGCCCACCTGGTCGTGGACGCGCTCGACGTCGACCACCGCGAACCCCTCGTCGGTGAACGCCTCGACGAGCGTGCCGACCGTCGCCGGGTCGTCGACGTCGGGGCTGTAGAAGGGCTCGTTCGGGTCGGGGCCCGCGAAGAACATCACGTCGCCGAGGACAATTCGGCGCGCGCCCGTCTCGGCCATCGTCGCGATCGCCTCGCGCTTTTCGTCGTCATCGAGGTGGTGGAGCGCGAAGTTCGACGTGACGACGTCGATCGGGCGGTCGTCGGGCGTCGTGAGGTTCGGCTCACGGAACCGGCCGTACGCGAACTCGACGTTGGTGATCCGCGCCGCCGAGGCCTTCCGGCGACCCTCCTCCATCATCCCCTCGCTCACGTCGCGCGCGAGGACGTAGTCGGCGTCGGGTGCGACCGCGAGTGCGATCGCCCCCGTGCCGGCACCGATGTCGGCGACCACGTCGTCGTCGGTCGGATCGGCGCGGGCGACGACGAGGGACGCACAGGCGTGGTACTCGTCGCTCTTCGAATCGTCGTACGCGGCCGCTTTCTCCGTGAAGCGTGCCGCGTGCTCCTCAACGCTCCGTTTCATACCGGCCACGTCTGACGCCGGGCTCTATGAAACTCCCGGAGCGTCGGTGTCGATTTCGGGAGGCGATCGTCGCCCAGGCGGCCAGTCCGGCCTGGGTCCACTCGGGGTCGAACCCCGCCTCGGCGGCGACCGCGACGAGCTCCCGCGGCGCACGAAGCTCGAGGTGTGAGCGGGGGTTCGCACTCACGACGTGCGGGGCGTCGTAGTGTGTCACGATCTCTCGAAGCTTGCGGAGGCTCGCGAGCGCGCGGACCCGCGAGCCACCCGTCGACCGGAGCACCGGCCCGAAGTCGAACTCGACGTGGACGCCGTTCTCGCGGGCGGCCTTCGCGAGGACGTGGTTGAAGTCGCCGCCGGCCGCGGTCGGACGGGTCAACACGTCGACTCGCGGGGTCTCGACGGCGTATCGATTCAGCCGGTCGTCGCCGCCGACGACGCAGACGACCGTGTGACTCGAACGGGCGCTTCCGAGCGCACCCGAGACGCCGCCGGGGTCGTCGGCGTCGACCTCAACCGCGTCGACGACGTCGACATCGTACCGATCGGCGACGGCGGTAGCGGTGGGCGGCCGGTCGGTGTCGGACGCGTCGTCAACGCCGGCTTCCGTCGCTGACGCCGGAGAGAGCGCCGAGCGGGTCCGAACGACGATCCCGTCGTACCCGTATCGGGCGGCGGTGGCCGCGTGGCGCGCGACGGTGGCGTCGCCGTCTGGGTGGGCGTGGACCGCCTCGTACATACGGCTCGGTTCGACGCCCCGCGGTATCGTCGTTGCGCTTTCGAGTGCCGGGGCACGACACGCGGCTCTCGGTCTCACTCCGACCGGGGATCCTCGGGGAGGAACCAGGCCGCGAACCCGCTCGGATCGGACTGCGCACTCGCCAGCCGGCGCGAGCGGTCGACGACCGCCTTCGCGAGGGCGAACGAGAGGACGTACGCGAGCACGAGCGGGTCGACGCTCGCGGCCGGACCGAACGGGCCGGCGCCGGGGACGACGAGTTCGCCGCCGGCGATCGCGTCCCCGAGCAGGGCCGATCCAACGAGGAGTCCGACGAACGCGACCGGGACCGCGAGGAGCCCGACGGCGACGTAGAAGACGACGACCCGCTGGGCGGCTTCGACGGTCATGTACGCCGACCACGCCTCGTACCGCCGGGGGAGAAAGAACGTTCGGCGGATCCCGGCTAGCTGGCCGAAACCGACCGCGACAGCCGCGAGCACTACGGAGGGCGTGGTCGCGACGGCGACCGGGTCGACGCCGAGCGCGTCGGCGATCGCGATCGCCCCGAAGAGCAGGAACCCGACGACGCCGAGCGACCGGGTGACGACGGAGACGTTCCGGCGATACATCGGCGGCAGTCGCTCGGCGAGCTCGTCGGGAACGGCGCGGTCGACGAGACCGATCGGTTCGGGCTCGCCCGCCCATCGCTCCGGGTCGCGCTCGGAGCGCTTCGAGTACCCCGTGATGTAGAACGAGCGGTCTTCGAGGCGGATCGGCCGTTCGGCGAACAGCGCGGCGACGCTGTGGCCGGCGACGACCGCGGCGACCTCGACCCAGTAGACCGCGAGTACCTCGGCGGCGCGCCAGCCGAACAGCGCGACGCCGACGACGGGGACGAGCGCAGCGAGGAGGGTAAACGCGGGGGTAACGTGGTCGCGAGACAGGGCGTGTTCGAGTGTCATCGGTGGCCTCGACGTGGGGCGTCTCGGGGCGCGGCTCAGAGCACGTCGCCGATTCGGACCGGCTCGCCGTCGAGGGTCGGGTCGGACGCCACGATCTGTAACACCTCGTGGTCGGTGACGTCGCGGTACGCCTTACCCGTGGCCTCCTCGACGAGGTCGACGTCGAGCGTGAACGCCGTTCCCTCGTAGACGACGTCGACGCCGCGGTCGGTGAACGTCAGCTCGGTGGACATACCCCGGGTAAGTCGCCGGATCGTAATAGATCGTCGGATCGTCGTATCGACCTCGAGCCACCGGATCGACCTCGAACCACCGCGTCACTCCAGGTCAGCGCGCCGAGTCGCCAGAAACCGGCCACCGTCACCACCGCAACCGGCTCGTCGGCGTCAGACGCGCGACCGACGGCCCCTACCGTTTATGTGGTCGCGCGAAGTGACCACGGGTGTGTCACTGCGGGGACGCGGTCCGATAGACGCGCTCACGGTTCCGTCGGGGACCACCGTCGAAGAGCACGACGTGGTCACCGACGGCGACGTGCTCGTCGGCGGGCAGTCGACCGTGGAGCTGGGGATTCGCGGACGGAACGTCGCGCTCGGAGAGCGCGTGCGCGTCGCCGCCGACATCGAGGCCGAGGGAGACTGTCGGATCGACACCTGGGGGACGGTCGACGGTACCGTCCTCGTCGGCGAGGACGCCTACCTCGGCGAGCGGGTGACGATAACCGGCCAGCTGTTGGTCTCCGGCGACCTCGACATCGGCGACGACGTCACGATCGAAGAGGGGTTCGAGGCCAACGGCTGGATCGTGATTCGGAATCCGATCCCCACCATCGTCTTCTACTTCATCGTGCTCTCACAGCTGTTGCGCGCGGGCGAAACCGACGCCGCCGACGAGCTCGCCGCCGCCCTCGCCGACGGCGACGACGTCCGCGACCCCCTCGTGGTCCCTCGTGGGGCGGAGGTGTCCGACGACGCCTGGCGGGTGTCGACGCCGGCGACCGTCGGCGACGACTGTCGACTCCACGGCAACCTCCGCGCCGAGTCGATCGTCGTCGGCGAACGAAACGACGTGTTCGGGTCGCTCCGCGCCCGCGAGGACGTCCGCGTGAGCGACGGGACGACCATCCACGGCGACGTGACGAGCCGGAGCGGTACGGTCACCATCGAGGCCGGCGCCCACGTCCGCGGCGACGTGGCGGCGGGCGACCTCGTCGTCCACGAGGGCGCGACGGTCGACGGCACCCTTCGCGCCCGCGGCGAGATGAAGTTGGTCCAGTCGATCCCCGACGATCCACCGTCGACCGACGACGGGTCGACGGAGGCGGCGGCAGACGGCGAGGCCGACGAGAGCGGTGTCGACGAGGACGAGCCCAGCGAAGCCGGTGGACCCGAAAGTGCGAACGGCGAAGACGGCACCGACGAGCCGGCGGACGCGTCCGAGACCGCGGCCGACGAACAGACGGGGTCGCCGGCCGAGTCAGGTTCGCCGACGGAACCCACGTACACGGTCGAGCCGGCAGCGACCACGCCCACCGCGGCTCCAGCCGAGTCGGGGCCGAGCGACGACGCAGACGAGACGGCGGCGGCCAGCGCGAGACACACCGAGCCCGCGTCGGTCATCGACGACGCGGCGGCCGCGCTGGGCGCGGACGGTCCGGGTGCGTCGGCTGCAGACGACGCCGACGACGCCGACGACGCTGACGACGCCGACGACGCCGACGACGCCACCACCCCCACTACCGACGAGGAGCCAATCGACGGCGACGACCAGCGCGTCGACGAGAGCGGGGCCGAGGAGACGGCCGGGGTGTGGGACGGCTGGCCCGACCACGACGAGGCGGACCTGGCGGCCGACGCGGCGAGCGACCGGCTGTCGGACACGAGCGGTTCGCTCTCGTCGGTGATCGAGGAGGCCGAAGAACACGGCGACCGAAGCGAGGAGCCCGATCCGGGCGAAGCGGCCGCCGAGTCGGGAGACGTCACCGACGGGACCTAGCCGGTACGCGGTCGGCCACGAGTGCGGTTCGACCGGGAGGCCGCCACGTGGGGCGGTAGGTCCCTCCCGGGCACTACTCTTCTGTCGGCGGGGAGTCGTCGACTGCGGGCGCGAAGACGTCCCGATGGAGCGTCTCACACACCGCGTCGGCGAGCGCCCGGAGGTTCTCGGTGTCGGCGCGATTGTACGAGACCAGCGTCTCGAGGGCGTCCCGGTCTCCGCGCTCGTACTCGTGCCAGAGCCGAACCGCGTCGCGCCCGGAGAGGTCGCGGCGGTCGCGGTCGATACCCAACGTTCGCTCGATCGACTTGAGCCCGCCCGAGAGCCCCGCGCGACGACACGGGTACAGCAGGTCGAGGTGCGGGGTGTCGACGTCGACGTCGAACGACGCCTCCAGGAAGGGGACGTCGAATCGGGCCCCGTTGAAGCTGGCCAGCAGGTCGGCCTCGCGGAACTGTGCCGCGATGCGGTCGGCGGTGAGGTCGTCACCGGCGACGAGCGTGGTCGTCTCACCGGCGCGAGAGAAACTGACGGTCGTCACCCGATCGCGGCGTTCGTCCAGCCCGGTCGTCTCAATGTCGAAAAAGCAGGTGTGGTCTCTGAAGTCCTCGTACAGCCGCCACCGCTCGCCGCTCGGGAAGCAACGGTCGAAGTACGCCGCGTCGCCGTCGTCGAGGTGGCCCTGTGCGGTCGCGATGAACGACTCGATCCGGTCGGCGGTGGTCGCGCCGATACCGGGGACGTCGAGCCCGGGGTCGAAGGCGTCCCAGGTGTGGACGCCGCGCTCCCAGAGGCGGCGCTCGGTCGTCTCGCCGACCCCTTCGACGGGAATGAAACTGTTCTCGATGCGCATGGTCGAACGCGGGCGGCGGGCGAGTAAAAACTCGCGGGAGTTGGTCGCCGATCACGCCGTGAGGCGTTCTCGTCGACCCGATGATCGGCCGCCGGCCTACGTGACCAGCCGTCGACCGGCGTAACGCCTACCACGCGTCGCGGAGAGGTGGACGGTATGCAGGCACGCGACATCATGACGACGGACGTGGAGACGCTCGCGCCGGACGACGACGTCGCCGCCGCGTTCACCGCGTTCGGCCGACACGGGTTCTCGGGGTTCCCGGTCGTCGACGAGGCGAACCGCGTGGTCGGTGTGATCACCGAGTCGGACCTCGTCGACCTCTTCGAACCCGACGACGAGCCGCTGTGGATCCCGATCGGACTCCCGCCGTTCATCGACACGCTCACCTACCAGGTGAAGCCGCCGTGGGCCGACCTCGACCTCGGCGTCGACCTCGTGCGCAACGCCGACCGGCCGGTCAGTTCGGTGATGTCGTCGGCACCCGTAACGGTCGGACCCGACGCCGACCTCAACACGGTGCTGACGCTGCTCGCGGGCGACGACCCGAACGTCAACCGCGTCCCGGTCGTCGAAGCCGACGAGACGTTGGTCGGGCTGATCGCGCGCCAGGACGTGATCCGCGCAATTCGGGACGCGAGAGACGACGGCCACGACGCGACGTAGGTGAGTGGCCGTTCGGGCGCTCCCGCTCGTCGGTCGGCTCGCGGGGTCACGCCTGGCGAGCGAGGACGGCGACGCTGTCGACCGTCACGCGATCGTCGACGGGGCGCTCGTCGAACAGCTCGCGACCGACCCAATCCGGCACCGCGACGGTCGCCGTGTCGGCGGCGAAGTTGACCACGACGAGCAGTGACCCGCGCTCGTAGGCGGTCACCCGCTCTGGGTCTCCCTCGCGGACGGTGATGGCCGCCCGCCCAGCTTCGTGGTCGACCGGGGCCTCCGACAGCGACGGCTCGGCGGCGCGTACCGCGACGAGCCGACGGTGATACGCGGTGAGCGCGGCGTCGCCGTCGTGCCAGCGGAATGGCCCGCGGGTCGTCTCGTTTCCCCGCTCTTGGCCGGCGTAGATCATCGGTGCGCCCGGCAGGGTGAACGTCACGGCCGCGGCCGCTCGCAGCGCCGCCTCACCGTGTGCGGCAAGGTAGCGCTCCTCGTCGTGGTTCTCGACGTAGCGTAGCTGACCACTCGACGAGCCGAACCCGAGCCACCTCGCCCGGTCGAGGGCGTCGCCGATCGCGTCGGCCGGCGCGTCGCCGGCACCGATCGCGCGCAGCGTCTCGAACAACGTGGTGTCGTAGTGGACGTCGAACTCCCCCTCGCCGTAGAATGGGTCGTGTGGAAGCGTCTCGTCGAGGAGGAGGAAGTCGGTCGGCACCCGGGCCGCGACCTCCTTCCAGAAGCCGTGGGGGAGGCCCCAGGCGACGTCCGCCCGGAACCCGTCGACGACGGCCGCCCACTCGTCGACGACGTCCAACAGCCACGCGCGAACGGCGAGGCTGTCGACGTTCAGGTTCGGGATCCGCTCCCAGTCGAAGTAGTACTCGGGAATCGCCCCCGCGGGATGACTCGCCCAGTCGACTTCGGAGACGTCCGCCGACGCGTCGGCCCGGCGGTAGTAGTCACGGTACGCCGGGACGCCCGCGGCGTGCAGCTGGAACGCGGGATGGTCACGCGAGGTGTGGTTGATCACGAGGTCGAACAGGACCCGGATCCCGGCGTCGTGGCACGCATCGACGAGCGACTCGAACGCCGCGCGTGAGCCGAGATCGGTTGCCGTCCGAACGTAATCGGTGACGTGGTATCCGTGTTCGGTCGGCGAGGCGAGCACCGGTGTGAGCCAGAGGACGTCCACCCCGAGGTGCTCGAGGTACGGGACACGGCGTTCGATCTCGTGAAACGTCGTCGGGAGCGTCTCGCCTGCGAACGACCGTACGTACGCCTCGTATACGGTCGGTGACGACGCCCAGGCAGGCGATCGATGCGGGTCGGTGATCGACACCGACCCGTCCGGCCGGTGGCGAACCCGCAGCGTCGCCATCGGTCCGTGTCGGGCCGCGTGTGGTACCGCGTGGATCCGAACGTCGTTGGGAAGCACCGCGAGCGGCACCGACAGCGATCGTGTCGTCGCGTCCGGTCGCTCGACGGCCCTCGACTCGACTGCCGCGACCGTCTCCGGATCGGCGTCGCGGTCGTCGACGAGGAAGGAGACGGCGACGTCGGCGGGGTCGACCCCGGTGAGCGACGGGTCGGTGTCGAGTGTCGGCGACCCCTCGATCGTCGCGGTCACGACGAGCCGGGGGTGGGTCTCGTCCGTCGACGATCCATCGGCTGTCACGCGCCCGGACAGCGAGACGGACGGCCGGCCGGGACCGGGCACCGTGTGCGTGCAGTGATGTTCGGTCGCCCGGTCGTCGTTGAGGACGAATCCGACGTCGTGGCGTCCGGGTGGGACCTGCGTTCGGTACACCCACGCGTCGCCGTCGCGGGTCGGCCGATCGCGCGCGAGAAGCCGGTCGTTGTGCCGCCACATGATCGACACCCGGTGGACAGACGCATCTGGGAGCGGCAGGTCCGAAACGGGTACGCGAATCGTCGTCTCCCGCCGCTCGTCGGGGAAGACGCGCACCCGCTGTCTGTGGGTGCCGTCCGGTGCCTCGAGCGCGAGGTCGTACGTCCCGGGCACGTCGGGGTCGAGGTGAACCACCGGGTCGTCGGGTCGGCTCGTCTCTCCCGGAACCAGAACCGACCCCTCGCTCGCCGCCGGTGCGTGCTGGACCGTCCACGCGTAGCGTCCGTCTGGCTCCGGGTTCCGCGGCGCCAGCTCGACGGGCCGACCCGCGCTCGTCGCTCGTGGGGGACCGGGTTCGTGCATGCGTGGACTGGGGACGTCGACCGGATTGGGCGTTTCGCCGGTCGGCGCGGCCGAGGGGTCGCGTCGGATCATCACAGACGATCGTGACACCAAACGTTCATGTGCCGTCGGCACCTCGCCACGGTGATGCGACTCCGCGACGCGCTCGCCGACGTCGAGCGAACCGGCGCCCAAGACCGGCGCTTCCCCGGCGAGCGCCGCACGACGAGCGGGCGATTCATCGGCGGCGACGGGCGGCTGGTACACGTCGATCCCGCCGGAACGCTGCGTGACTTCGGCTCCCCACTCACCGGGCGACACGGACTCGCCTGGGCACGGTTCGGCGTCGCGGTCGACGACGACGTGACCTGGTTCGACGACGACCACACCGAGAGCCGGTACGTCGAAGGTGTCCCGCTCGTTGAGACGACACACCGCACCGACCGACTCGCCGTCCGCCGATACGATCTGACGATCGGCGAGACGCATCTCACGCGAGCCGCCCTCGACGCCGCGGCGGCCGTCGCCGCCGACCGGGTCTCGCTCGTGGTCCACGCGGCGTTCGCGCCGGATGGCCGCGAGGACCGAATCGGCCAGCTGCGGTTCGACGACGCCGTCGAAGTGTACCACGACGACGAACACGACTTCCTGGCGAGCGCGACCGGGCTCACGGCGATCCGCGGACGGCGCCCGCTCGACCCGGCCGATCTGCTCGCCGACCCGACCGCCGTCCGTCCCAGCGACGACCGGGAGACCTGGCGCGATGAACAACAGCTCTCCGGTGAGGTCCTCGTCGACGTCCCCTTCGAAGACGGGGTGGCGACCGTCGCGACGCTGCTCACCGACCAGCGAGAGACCGACCGCGAGACGGCCCGGGGTCGGCTCGAAACGCGGTTCGACGAGCTTGACTCCGTCGACGCGCTGGTGACCGCGGCCGGCGAGACCGTACCGTCGGTGCCCGAGGAGATACCGGCGCGGGCGGCGGTGACCGCAGACCTCACCGTCCTCTCGCTGTTGTCTGCACCGAGCGGTCTCCGTATGGCCGGCCCCGACTTCGACCCGCACTACCTCCACTCCGGCGGGTACGGCTACACCTGGTTCCGCGACGACGCCGAGATCGCCGGCTTCCTGCTCGCGGCCGACGAGCAGCTCGGACTCGGACTCGACGACTGGCACGCCCGCTCGGCGCGGATGTACGTCGCCACCCAACTGCCCGACGGCTCGTGGCCGCATCGGGTGTGGCCGCACTCCGGTGCGCTCGCCCCCGGCTGGGCCAACGGCCGGATCGAGGCGACCGACAGTCCGGACTATCAGGCCGACCAGACCGCGAGCGTCGTCGCGTTTCTCGCGCGAGCGCGTGACGCCGGCGTCGACGTCGACGGACTCGACGCCGCCATCGTGCGCGGCCTCGCGAGCCTCGACGAGTCGCTCGCGGTCGACGGCCGGTCCGTCGTCTGTCAGAACGCCTGGGAGGACGCGATCGGCCGGTTCACACACACGGCCGCGACGTTTCTCGAGGCGTACAGCGCGGTCGCGGTCCACGCGCCGGACCTCGAAGCGGGCGTCGCGGCCGACGTCGCCGACCGATTCGAGACCGCACCCGTGGCCCACGCCCGCGACCGTGCCGGGGCGGTGTACCGAGCCATCGACGACCTCTGGGTCCCTGGCCGGGGATCGTACGCGGTCTCCGAGGCACCACGCGGGGGGCTCGACGAGCGGCTCGACGCGGCGACGCTCGCCCTCGTGAGTGCCCACGGCGCGTACGACCGGCTCGAAGCCGGCGGCGCGGTCGAGGACGACCGCCTCGACCGGCTCACTGAACACGTCGAGACGGTCGTCGACGGGCTGGCCCGCGAGACCGACGCGATCCGCGGGCTCGTTCGCTACGAGGGCGACACGTGGCGACGAGACGGACAGGACGCCTCGAAGGTGTGGACCGTCTCGACCGCGTGGGGAGCACACGCCTGCGGCGAACTGGCGGCGCTCCTCGCCGACCGCGGCGACCCACGGAGCGCCGACGTCGCCGACCGTGCGCGCGACCTCCTCACGTGTATCGCGCCTCGTGGGCCGTTGTGTGCAGCGACCGGTTACCTCCCTGAGCAGTACTTCGACGACGGCACCCCGGACAGCGCGACGCCGTTGGGTTGGCCACACGCTATCCGGCTCGCGACCGTCGGGCTCCTCGATGCGACCGACCGACTGGCGGTCGACGAGCTCGCCGCGAGCAGGTGAGTGCTCGGGCGTCGAGCCGCCCGAATCGAGAACGAGCCGCCAGTCTCGACGCGAACTCAGGCCCACGCCGCGAGCGACATGCAATCCTGCTCGCGGAGTGTTATCCACCGCGTCGTCCGGTCGTCTGGCGGCCGCTCTGCCTCGAAGAACGTTACCTCGGCGTCACCGGTCTCCCCGTCCGTCGTTCGGGACACGAGCGTCGGCTGCTCTCCGTCGGCGCGCAGTGGTGACGCAGACATACATGAAAATTCGTGTGTGATTGGCTAATAGCTGTTGGTTCTTCTCGGCACTCGGATACGCGGTCGAGTCGCGCCGACGCGTCCCCCTCTCGGGCGTCTCGTCGACCGATCAGCGCCGAACGGGAACGTCGTGTTCGTCGAGGTACGCCTTCGTCTCCTCGATGGAGTACTCGTCGAAGTGGAAGATGGAGGCGGCGAGCCCGGCGTCGGCGTTCGCCTCGGTGAACACCTCGCGCATGTCTTCGGGACTTCCACAGCCCGACGAGGCGATGACGGGCGTCGACACCGCCTCACAGATGGCGCGCACGAGCGGGACGTCGTACCCGTCTTTGGTGCCGTCTCTGTCGATCGAGTTGACGAACAGTTCGCCCGCACCGCGCGACTCGGCCTCGCGTGCCCAGGAGACGGCGTCGATGCCGGTCCCCTCCCGACCGCCTTTCTTCGTGCACTCGAACCACACCGACTCGCCGTCCTCGTCGGTGACGTAGTGGTCGCCCGCGTCGTCGGCGCGCCGCCTGGCGTCGATCGAGATGACGATACACTGGCTCCCGAACGCGGCCGCGCCTTCCTCTATGAGTTCGGGCCTGTCGAGTGCGCCGGTCGTGATCGACACCTTGTCTGCGCCCGCCCGCAGCGTCTCTTTGACGTCGGCAGTCGTTCGGATCCCGCCGCCGACGGTCAGCGGAATGAAACACTCGTCGGCGACGGCGTTGACCACCTCGAGCATCGTCTCGCGGCCCTCGGCGCTGGCGGTGATGTCGAGAAAAACGAACTCGTCTGCGCCCGCGGTGTTGTACCGTTTCGCGAGCTCGACTGGATCGCCGGTGTACTCGAGGTTCTCGAAGTTGACCCCCGTGTAGACGGCGGCGTCGCCGTGCTCGTCGGTGTCGACGTCGATACAGGGGATGATCCGCTTCGTGAGTCCCATTCGTTGGCCTTACTTGCGTGCCCCGGGAGTTAAACAGCCCGGGGCGGTCGCGGCCGATACCGGACGACCCGTCGACCACCGAAACGGTGACCAGTCGGTCCCGCGACGTCGGTCCTCGATGCCTGCTGATCAATCGGTGCGCTCTGTGCACCCGTCGTACCGCGTCACCGCTCGGTCAGCACGGTCGGAGACCCCGTACGGGTTTCGCGCCGGGGTACGGTCGCGCAGGCGAGAGACGAGTCCGTCTGCGCCGCCGGCGAGGACGCCCGCGAGGACGTCGCGCCCGTTCGCCGCCCACCCGGACGGGGTCGCGTCTCCGCGGACCACGTCGGTAGCGACCGAGACGGCGTCACCGACGGCGTGTCTCGCGGTTCGTGAGACGACGGTCGGTCTGACGCCGTAGTTCTTCACCAGACGGTACGCCAGGGCGCGGTATTTCCAGCCCCAGTCGCGGCGGGCCCGACCGCCGTCGGCAGCGGTCGGACTCGGCGGCGCAGCCCACACGGCCACGTCGTCGGTCCAGTGAACCGCACGATCCATCCCGGCGAGTCGGTGAGCCGCGTCGCGCGCGGCGCCGACGCGCAGATACTCGTCGAACCCGTCGAGCGCCTCGAGCGCCTCCCGACGGAACGCGACGTTTGCGCCGGGAAAGTACGTCACCGACCGACCCCGTATCGCTCGCCGCTCCGGGCGTTCGACGAGCCGGCGGGACGTGTCTGCTCCACCCGAGTCGGCGTCACCGGTCGACCGGTCGGACGCCGGCCCACCGGTCGTCGACTGGTCGGGAGGCGCCGCACGGACCGGTCCGGTCACCACGTCCGCCCGCGAGAGTCCGTCGATTACGCCGTCGTACCACGGAGCCGTGACCCGGGCGTCGTAGTCGACGATGGCGACCGCGTCGCCACACGCGGCCTCGATGCCCGCGTTGCGAGCGACGGCGACCGTCCGGTCGGAAACTTCGACGAGTACGTCCACGTCGTCGCGCGCGCGAACCATGCCGGTCGTGCCGTCGGCGGAGGGGCCGTTGACCACCACGACCTCTGCCTCGGGCGCGTGGGTCGCCAACGCGTCGAGACCGGCGGCTAACCGGGTCCGGCCGTTGAGCGTGGGAACGACCACCGACAGTTCCATACACGCGTGAGTAGGGCTATAGGCTTAAAAACACCACCACGTTCACGCCCGCGCCTCAGATCGTCAGGAAGTACACCTGCTTGCGCGCGTCTTTGAAGCTGTATCGCGAGTCGACGAGTTCCTGCTCTTCGAGCCGGTTGAGCGCGTACCGAACGGTGCGGTCCGGAAGCAGTGACTCTTCGGCGAGACCACCCTGGGAGAGCGGCGCGTCTCCTTCGAGCACCTTCGCGACGAGTTTGGCACTCGGCGGCAGCTCGCGGAGGCGCTCGCGGTACTCGCTCTCTGAGAGGTGATCCTGATCGGCTGCCCCGACTGGACTGGTACTCATACTGACGACCACGGACCCACCTGTGGTAAAGGTTAACTACATATAGAGTAAGCTAATGGGTATTATATTAGGTGTATAAATTCGGCGTGGAGCGGGTGGTCGGTGCGGTCGGTGACGACGTGCTCGCCGGCGGTATCCAGTACGGTTTTGGTCGTCGGGTGTGCACCGACACGTAGTGAAGGGTCAGGACTGGTATCAGACCGACGAGGTGGCCGAGGGGTACGAAGCCCTCCGGTTTTCTGGCGGTGGTGCACTCATCGACCGGCGCGAGAAGGCGGCGGTGCGATCGGCGCTCGGCGACGTCGACCCGGGCCACCGCGTGCTCGAGGTCGCGTGTGGCACCGGCCGGTTCACGGCGATGCTGGCCGACCTCGACGCCGACGTCGTCGGGCTCGACATCTCCCGAGAGATGCTCGCACAGGGCCGCGAGAAGGCTGCGGCGGCCGGCGTCGACGACCGCATCGAGTTCCTCCGAGGGGACGCCTCGCGGCTCCCGTTTCCGGACGACCACTTCGACACGGTGGTCGCCATGCGGTTTTTCCACCTCATGGACGACCCAGCGCCGTTTCTCGCCGAGTTGCGCCGGGTGAGCAGCGAACAGGTGATCTTCGACACGTTCAACGCCCGGAGCCTGCGCGTGTTGTACACGTGGGCGTTACCGATGGGCTCGCGGCTCTACGCCGAATCACAGGTCGCCGAGCTGCTCGCCGATGCAGACCTGCGGCTCGCCGACGAACAACACGACTTCGTGCTCCCGTACGGCTTCTACCGGGGGCTCCCGGGATCCGTCGCAAAGCCGTTCCGGGCGGTCGATAGACTCGTCGGACGGACGATCCCCGGTGACTACGTCGCGACCGTCTCCTACTGGGACGCGCGGCTCGACGACGACTGACGGCCCGGGGGTCGGCCGGTCCGGGGTCGGAGACGCCGGTCGTGAGACGACCGGTGGGAGGCGGTTCGTCCTCAGACGTCCTCGTCGACGACCTCGCCGACCGCGAAGTTCGATTTGACCTCGGTCACCTCGATCTTCACGCGCTCGCCGACCTCGGTGCCGGGGACGATGATAACGTAGCCCCGCTCGACGCGGGCGATTCCGTCGCCCTGCTTGCCGAGGTCTTCGACTTCGACGTACCGCATCTCGCCCGGTTCGACCGGCGGCTGTGGGCCGTCGCTCACGTCCGTGTCCGTCTCGTCTGATTCGCTCGTCGTGGACGGCTGTCGGTCGATGAGCGCCACCCGGTAGGTTGCCCCCGGCTCGAGTGCGCCGGTCTCGACCTCCCGTTTCGGGACCTCGACGCGGTACTCGCCGCCCTCGTCACGAACTTCGGCACTGAACAGACAGAGGAGCTGCTCGGAGATTTCCATGATAGACTCCATCGACACGTGGGTTTGGTTCGACATAGGTGTACCGCCCCGTCCCGCCGTGTGGGACAGCCGGTGGCTCGATGCGTGGGACAGCCGGTGGCTCGATGCGTGGGACACCCGATGGCTCGGCGCATGAACGGTCGACGACCCGACAGCAACTCGCGACGGTGCCGATCCTGGCGGGTTCGGGGTGGTCTCTCCGTCGCCTGTCTCAGCCGTCGACGGGTTCACCGTCGTGTCGTTTTGGTCCTTCGGAGTCGAAGACGACGAGGTCGCTATCGGCCCGGTCCGCAGCCGTCGGATCGTACGCATCACGCACGCCGATCGCTTCCTCGAGTTCGCGGACGGCGCGTTCTTTGAGCGCGGCGGCTACGGCCTCGGCGTCCTCTCGAGAGATGTCGCGGCCGAGTCCCTCGCACTCGTGTGCGCGTACCATCCCCTCGGCGTCGACCGCCTCGCCCATCGGCTGGCTGGTCCCACCGAGTGCGACGCTGAACGGGTACGTCTGACAGATGAGCGGCCGGGCGTCGTGGACCGTGCATGCACCCTGTCCGTCCGACTCCTCGTAGAAGGTGCAGTCGCCACAGTCATCGGTCGCGAGCGCCCACTCGAACGTCTCTCCGACCGGCTGCCCGTCGGGGCCCTCAGAGAGGCCGTACGGCATCGGCCGCGCCACATCCCGCCAGTCGTACGCCACGGTGGCGGCCTCCTCGTGTGTCGACTCGGCCGTCTCCTCGTGTGTCGACTCGGCGGCCTTGACGAGTTCGCGAACCTCGTCCGGAAAGACGGTCGCGGTGTGGGGCTCGGGGTCGTCGCCGGCCTCGGGATCACTCGAGGGCGACTCGTCGGAGACGGTGGCCTCGTCGTCTGTGGCACCCGTCGCCTTCCCACCCGGCTCGTCCACCGGTGCGCCACCCGGCTCGTCGGGGGCGTAGCCGGTACAACACCCACCACAGCGCGTACACTCGAAGCCGATCGACTCGATGGCGTCTGCCAGCGCGCCAATCTCGAGCTCGCGGGCCGCAGCGAGCTCTGACTCCAGCGACTCCATACGTACTGTTCGGTGTGCAGCCCGGTTAAACGCCGTGTTTGCTCGACCAGGTGGTCCAGACGCCACACGGCAGAGATCGCAAAGGCCCGGGTGCGATGAATGTGTGCGGTGGCAAGCGCGCAGGCGAAGGAGCGAAGTACGACCGACGCGTACCGAATCGGCGTGAGAGAGTACGAACGCAAGGGGCTCTTAGAGCGCGTCGACCGCGAGGCAGCCACCATCGGCGTCGACATCCCCGAGGAGATCGACGTGCAGGGCGAGTCGATCGAGCTCCGCTCGTTCGTCTTCGAGATCGGGCGTCGTGACACGATCCCACCGGGTGAGCGCGAGCGGGTCGACCGCGCGAAACGAACCCTCCGGCGGGAGCGGCTCGAGCGGCTCGAACCCATCGAAGAGAACACCGTCGATTACGAGCGGGGCGAGGAGCTCGCCGCGTCTATCATCGGGATCGACCGGGCGCTGGAGGCGCTCGAGGGGCTCGACGCGCCCGACCCGGAGACGGAGGCGAGACGTCAAGAGACCGCAGACCGCAAGCGTTGGATGCGCTTCTTGCGGCAGGCGCTCGGACACGACGAGGTCTCTGGGTCGCGCTCCGGATTGTGAGTCGACTCCGGGAAACCCGGTGTGTCGGTCAGCTCCCGGTGAAGTCGATCCGCGACCCACTGGCGTCGCCCTCGCGGGTCGCCGGGCCCAGCCGGACGAACTCGTAGGCGTCGTCGGTGAGGTACACCGCGTCGTCGTCGACGGTCACCGAGACGGCGTCGAGCGTCGCTCCTTCACAGGGGCCAAAATCACAGTAGCCGGAGTCGCCTTGGAACGTCGCGCCGTGTTTCTGACAGAATATCTCGCCCTCGCGGACGAACGCGCCGTCGTCTTTGTCGAGTCGGACGTCGGTCCAGTGTTGACAGTAGTTGCGGAACGCGGCGACGTCGTCGCCGAGTCGCAGGAGAATTGCCTCCGCCTCCGTGGTCCCGTCGTCGGCCGTTCCCGCGTCGCCGTGGCCCTCCTCGACGGCTCCCGAGTCGTGCGGGCGGAGCGTCACGAGCAGCGTGCTGTCGGTCGGCACGTCGTCGAGGGGCGCGATCCGCCGGTCGGCGTCCATACCGATCACACGCCAGCAGCGGGTTTGAACGCTGTGATCGACACAGTAGAGCGCGCTCCACCGACAACTCGAGAGACACACCTAGAGGGGCGCGCGCCTCGTGGACCGCGATAGCGTGTCCACGAGCGCGTGCGAGGGATGAGCGAGGTGCCGCAGGCACCGAGTGAATCGGCTGGGGAGGGTGTGGCCCAACTCGCGTTCGGCGGTCGCGCGGTTGGCTCCAGCACACACCCATCGACGTCGGACAGAAACGAATCGGCTCCGGCACACGGACTCACGTTGCAGCCGCGCCCTCCCCAGCCGATTCGCTCGGTGCCTGCGGCACCTCGCTCATCCCTCGCGCGCTGTGTGCGCCCGACGGGCGCACACCGGAGCGCGCCACCGCAAGCACTAGTCGTCGGTGTGTGTCAACATCGCTCGCCGTCGTAGTGTCGTTCCTCGACGTGCCGGTCGAAGAGCCGTGAGAGCAGCGTCGTGAGCGGCCCAGCAGTCCCGGAACCATCTCCGGTGACGTCGATCCCGTCGACAGACGACACGGGTCTGAGCTCCCACGTCGAGTTCGTGAGGAAGACCTCGTCCGCCTCGCGAACCGCATCGGGCGTGTACGTCCCTTCCTCGACCGGGATACCCTCCTCGTTGGCGATGTCGATCACGGTTGCTCTCGTGACTCCCGGGAGCACGGGCCCGTCGAGCGAGGGGGTACACAACGCGGTGCCGTCGGCGAAGAACACGTTCGCGGTGGCCCCCTCGGCGACGTGTCCGTCGGGGTCGAGCATCAGTGCCTCGTCGGCCCCCGTCACCCGGAGCTCGAGGCGCGCGAGGATCTCGGTGAGGTAGTTGTGCGTCTTCGCGTCCGCAGGGAGTGCTCGGTCACCGGGCTTTCGCGTCTTCGTCGTCTGCACGGTGGCCGGGTCGCCGTACACGACGTCGCTCCCGACGCCGCCGCGCGGAAGCGGCCGTACGATCACCACTACCGTCGGGTCGACCACCGGATGTGGATCGAGCGTGCCCGGCTGGACGCCGCGGGTGATCGAGAGTTTCACGTACGCGTCGGCGAGATCGTTGGCGGCCAGCGTCTCGTCCACCCGACGTTTCAGCTCCGCGTCGTCGATCCCGTGGTCAAGCCCGAGCGTCTCGCAGGTGGCCGCGAGGCGATCTGCGTGTGCCGCCCACGCGAAGACGTCGCCGCCGTACGCGCGCATCGTCTCGAACGCCCCATCGCCGTACGCGAAGCCGCGGTCTTCCACCGAAACGGTCGCCGCCGACGCGGGCACGAGGTCGTCGTCGACGTGGTACTGCCGGTCGTCGCTCATCGAACGCACCTCCGAACGAAGTTCTGCACCAACCGCTCGCCCCGGGGCGTGAGGATGCTCTCCGGATGGAACTGGACCCCGACGTGGGGCTTCTCGCGGTGGCGCACACCCATCACGACCGCGCGGTCGTCGTCGGTGTGGGCGGTCTCGACCACCTCGTCGGGGAGCGCCGCGCGCTCAACACACAGCGAGTGGTACCGACCGACCTGTAGCGGGTCGGGGAGTCCGGCGAAGACGCCCTCGCCGTCGTGGGTGATCTGTGACGGCTTCCCGTGGACGACCTCGGGGGCGTGGCCGACGCGGCTCCCGCGGCTCGCACACAGCGCCTGGTGGCCGAGACACACGCCGAAGACGGGTCGGTCGAGGTCGAAGAGGGCCGTCGAGACGCCCGCCTCGGCCGGAGCTCCCGGCCCCGGCGAGACGACGATCCCGTCGGGGTCGAGCGCCCGGACGTCGGCGAGGTCGACGGCGTCGTTGCGGCGGACCGTCACCGCTCCCGCGACCGCGCCGACGTACTGCACGAGGTTGTACGCGAACGAGTCGTAGTTGTCGACGACGAGTATTCGTGCGTCGGCCGCGCCGGCTCCCGGCCGCCAGCCGGTCGCTGCCGACGAGTCGTCGGTAACAGACGGCTCAGCTTCCGCTGACGAGCCGTCGGCCACAGACGGGTCGACCGTCGTCATCGGGACTCGGCCACCTCCTCGACGGCCATCCCACCAGCAGCGAGCGCCTCGTCGACCGCATCGACGAGCGCCCGAGCCTTCGCGAGCGTCTCCGCGTATTCGGCGTCCGGGTCCGAGTCGTGAACGATTCCAGCGCCCACGCGGAGGTGGTACTCGGCCGCGTGTCGCACGAGTGTCCGGATGACGATGTTCAGCGTCGCGCGGTCGTCGAAGCCGGCAGCGAGCATCGAGCCGGTGTACGGTCCACGCCGAGTCGCTTCGAGCTCGTCGACGATCGCCATTGTTCGTGGCTTCGGCGCACCGGTGATCGTCCCGCCGGGGAAGCAGGCGGCGATAGCATCTGCGAGCCCGACGTCCGGCCGGGCCTCACTTTCGACGCTGCTCACGAGGTGCATCACCTCACTGTAGCGGTCGACTCGACGGTACTCCGTGACGTCGACCGTACCGAACCGTGACACCTTACCGAGGTCGTTCCGCTCGAGGTCCACTAACATCGCGTGTTCGGCCCGTTCTTTGGCGTCGTCGGTCAGCTCGTCGGCCAGCGCCGCGTCGGCCGCGGGCGTAGCACCGCGAGGGCGCGTCCCCGCGATGGGCTCCGTGCGGAGGTGCACACCGCGGTCGGGGTCGTCGGTCGGTTCGTACGCGAGCAAGAGCTCCGGGCTCGCGCTCACGAGGTCGACACCGCTCGGCCGTTCGCCGAACTCGACGAGCCCCGAGTACGGTGCCGGGTTTGCCCGCCGCAGCGCGTCGTAGGCGTCGACCGGGTGGACCGCGGCCGGCGCCGTCAGCCGCTGGGAGACGTTCGCTTGAAACGTCTCTCCGTCGTGAACCGCCGACTTGACCCGCCGAACCGCGTCGGCGTACCCCGCTCGCGCCACGTCGCTCTCGAACGTCGCCCGCGCCGCGGTCGGAGCTGGCGGTGGTCCAACCGCGGGGTCGCCGGTCTCGATGCGGTCGACGAGCGCCTCCGCTCGCGTCACCCCCGTCTCGAACAGCGCGTCGAGTGCGTCGTGGTCCGCGACGGGGTCCTCGAGCCCGTCGCGGACCCGAGGGCAGGCCGTCACACGGAGCGTGACGGACGACGACCCACCGCCGGCCGCTTCGTGATCGGCTGCAGGTCCGTCCGCTCCGACCGGACACTCCCACGCAGCGATGCGGTCGAAGTGAGCGACCTGGAGCCGCGGAAGCCCGCGGTCGTCGACCGCGCCGGAGCCCGCTGGGGGCGCCGGCGGGAAGTCCTCCAACTCGCGGGCGACATCGTACGAGAGCCAGCCGAACACGCCACACGGGTACGGCACGGCACAGTCGCCCCGAGCCAGCGCTTCTCCGCCGAGGAGCCCCTCCAGTGCCGCCAGCGACGGTGACGGCCGCCGATAGTCGCCCACGTCGCTCGCGTCGTTCGTGTCGCCTGTGCCGCCAGTGTCGTCCGTATCAGACACGCCGGTCGCCGAGCGGGCCGCCCTAGCGACCACCGCGTCGGCCGAGACGGTCAATCGCTCGACGGGGTCGACGCCGAAGTACCCCCAGCCGGACTGGCCGCCGGTGGTCTCATAAAAGAACCCGCCGGGGCCGTCTCGGGCCCGGCGGTACGCCGCGAACGGGTCGTCGACGTCGACCCGTACCTCAACCGGAATCCGTGCCTGCGCCGGTGCAGCGGCGGCGGCCGCACGGAACGTCTCCCGGTCGGTGTGAACCGTTCGCCTCATACAGATCGATTCGCGCGTGACCGGGAAACGATTGCGGTCGTGATGGCACCGTCGCCGACCGTGCGACCGATCGCGCGGGCTCAGAAGTCGTTTGCGCGGTCGATCCACGTGGTCGCGCGCTTCTCGCCGACGCTCGTCTCCTCGGCGACCGCTACGGGGTCGGCGTCGGCGAGCTCGTCGACGGTCTCGATTCCCATCGCTGCAAGCCGGTCGCCGTACGCCGGGCCGATGCCCGTTATGTGCTCGACCGGATCGCCGGCTGGCGACTCGTCGCTCCCGGTGGAATCGGCATCGTCCTCACCCGCCGGTGCCTCATCGTCCACATCTTCGACTCTCTCCGTCTCCTCGACCGTCTCCGTCTCCTCGACTCCCTCCGCTTCCGTCTCCTCGGCCACCGCTTCGGTGTCCGTCTCCGCGTCGTCGACCGGCTCCGTGGCCGAGTCGGACGGGACGGTGGCCGAAGACTCGCCCCCGCTACTCGGCTCTGGTACCGCCTCCCCGTCGGCCTCGTCGGCCGCGTGGTCGATCGCCTCGTGTGTGTTTTCTACGGTCACCGTCGGGTCACCAGACTCCTGAGCGGACGAGCCGCTCCCGAATCCGAGCGCCTCTTTGAGCTTCTGCAACAGGGCCATTGGCGACCGGTACACGCGCCCGATATTTAAACACTCGCGGCGCTCACCGCCCGCGCCGGGACACCCGACGGTTTAACCCCGATGGTGTGGAGAGTGCACGTATGTCTCTCGTCGACGCGGTCATGTGGTCCGTTCACGTCGGCTTCGCGGTGCTGTGGACGGGAAGCGTCTTCTTCGTCGCGCTCGCCGTCGTCCCGCTCGCGACCCGTGGGACCATCGGCACCGACGCGCTCGCGACGATCGTCGACCGGCTGCGGTGGATCACGCGAATCGCGGCGCTCGCGTTTCTCGCCTCCGGCGGACACATGGCTGGGACGCTGTACACCGTGGAGACGCTCACCGGGACGGGACGCGGTCACCTCGTCCTCACGATGCTCGCGCTCTGGTTCGGGATCACCGGACTCGTCGAGGTCGCGAGCGGCAAGCTCGCAGACGGCCTCGACGTCGGCAGACTTCGCGCCCCCGCCCGAGAGGCAAAGCCGTTCTTGTACGCCGCGGCCGGCCTCTCGGTGGTGCTCGTCGGTACCGCTGGGCTCCTCGCTGCTCCGACCGTCCCGCTCGGCTGACCGAACGCGCGAGCGTCGCCCGGCTCACTCGAGCCGCTCTCGCAGTGCCGTGTTCATCGCCGCGACGGGTGCCTCACGGTCGGTCCATCGCTCGAACGCCGCGACGCCCTGATACAACAACATCCACGCCCCCTCGACCGTCGTCGCGCCCGCGGCGGCCGCGTCTCGGAGGAGACGCGTCTCAATCGGCGTGTACACCGCATCGAGCACGGCGAGGTCGGCGTGGAGGAGCGACGCCGGCACGGGCGTCTCGTCGGCCTCCATCCCGACGCTCGTCGCGTTCACCAAGACGTCGGCCTCCGGCAGGTGCGTCTCGAGTTCGTCGAGCCCCCCACCGGTCGCGTCGGGCACCGCCGCGGCGAGGTCGACCGCCCGCGATGCCGTCCGGTTCGCGACGTGTACCGTCGCACCGGCGTCGGCAAGCGCGAACGCCGCGGCCCGCCCCGCTCCGCCCGCACCGACGACCACCGCCTCGGTCCCGTCGAGGACGACGTCGTGCGCCTCGAACGCCCGCGTTACCCCCGCAGCGTCGGTGTTGTACCCCCGTGGTGGTCCGTCCTCGGGGAAGGCGACCGTGTTCACCGCACCGATGCGTTCGGCGAGCGGGTCCGCGTCGACCGCTGCGAGCACGTCGCGTTTGAACGGGATGGTGACGTTGAGTCCGGCGACGCCGAGAGCGGCCGCGCCGTCGACTGCGGCAGCCGCGGCCGACGCCGCGGGCTCGAAGGTGACGTACCGTGCGTCGATGCCGAGCGCGTCGTACCCGGCCTCGTGCATCGGCGGCGACAGCGAGTGCTCGACCGGGTTCCCGATCAATCCGTACACGTCCATGGCCGACCACGGGGACGCGTCGACAAAAAGCCGCCTCACTCGGTCGCGTTCGTCCGCTCGCCGCCGGCACCGCCGTCCGTCTCGGCGTCGGCCGGCGCGTCGGCGTCGATCACGTCTTCCAGTGTCTCCGACCCGAGGTCGCTCACGAGTCTGACGCCGACGGCCGAGACGACGACGCCCGCGACGATGAATCCGGCCAGCCGCTGGGCGGGCGTCACGGTGACGCCCGCGACGAGCGCCGTCGCCGCCCGCGACTCCTGTGCGAGGAAATAGCCGGCGAAGCCGCGAACGACGAGCCCGACCGCGACGATGACGAACGGCAGATTGAGGTACGGCGTCCGTATCCCCTCGTCGCGGATCAGCTCGTCCAACAGTCGACCGACGGCCGCGGTCACGCCCGCTACCACGAGCCACGGCACTGCGACGTAGGTGAACTCCATGGCCTGGACGGCGATCGGCACGCCGCCGAGAGCCGTCGCGGAGAGGACGCCGAAGAAGCCGCCGACGAGCGTAAGCCCGACCGCCACCACGTACGTGACGACCGACACCTGGCCGGCGTACAGCGCCTCTTGGGTCCGCTCCGGCACGCCGGCGACCAGCCGGTCGACGCCGAGCCCCTTGTACAACAACGCCACGCCGAGTAAGCCGGCGACGCCCGCGATCGCCGCACCCGCGGAGAACCGTGCGAACAACGCGGGAAGCAACACCAACGCGGTTCCGATCGGGACGAGCACGGTCGACCGGAGCTGCTCGTCGGCGAGGAACTGTTTCAACAGGTAGTACGTCGACTCGAGGTCCCGGGCCTGTCTGACGACGACTCGGTCGACGCCGTCGACCGGGACTCGAGACTCGACGATGGGGAGCACCCGCTCGTCTTCGGCGGAGTCGACGACGACGATGCCCGCGTCAGGTGCGTAGCGGTCGACGAGGTCGTCGAGCTGCGTGGCGATCGAGCGGTCGGCCCCGATCGGGTCCTCGTGTGCGGCGGAGACAACCGCGACGACCGATTCCTCACGGTCGTCTCGAAGGTCACGGGCGACGCGCAGCGCCTCCAACAGGCAGTTGACGCTGGCGTCTTCGGGATCGCCGAGACCCGCGTCGGTCACGAGCGAGCGCACGGCCTCCCAGCCGGCGACCGGCATCGGGACGTTCGTCGCCTCCGCTATCGTCCCCGAACGGTCCACACAGATGACCAGCGTCGTCACACGCCACCACTCACCGCGCTGGAATAAAAACCTCTCCGTGCCCACGCCGAACGCCGTCTCGACGGCGGCAGTCGGCCACTATCGGAGCTCGACGTCGACGTCACGGCCGTCGCCGGCGACGACGCTCGCCGCGCCGCTACCCGCCGCGAACGCGACGCGCTCCGCTCCGATGCCGAGTCGGTCGACGAGGCCGCGCTCGGGGGTGAACTCGCGCACCGCGACCGCCTCGCCGATCGCGTCTTCGATCCGAGCTTCGACGTCGTCTTCGACGCCGAGAGCGTCGACGAGTCCGATGTCCAGTGCGTCTGGACCGAGGTACACGCGGGCTTCGGTCTCTCGGATCGTCTCCGGATCCATCGACCGACCCTCGCTCACCGTCTCGACGAACTGCTCGTAGTAGCCGTCGATGAGCGACTGGAGGTACTCGCGCTCGTCGTCTTCGATCTCCCGTAGCGGAACGCCGGCGTCTTTGTACTCCCCGGCGGTGAACTGCTCGTAGGAGATGCCGAGACGGTCGGCGAGTCCGGACGCGTTCGGTCGCGAACCGACGACGCCTATCGATCCGACGAGACTGCCGTCGCGCGCCCAGAGCTCGTCACAGCCGCTCGCGATCCAGTAGCCGCCGGAGGCACACAGGTCGGTCGCGTACGCGACCGTCGGCCCGTCGAAGTCGGCGACCGCCCGGCGGATGTCGTCGCTCGGGACCACCTCGCCGCCGGGCGTGTTGAGCTCGACGAGCAGGGCTGCGACCGCTTCGTCGTCGTCTGCCGCCTCGACCTGTTCGACGACCTCGTCGGCCACGACGCCGCCGCCCCCCGACAGCGGTGACGGCCGACCGCGGTCGCGCGCGATCGGTCCCGACACCGACACCTTCGCCGTGTTGTACTCGTCTGTCTCGCCGAACCGTCCGCGGGTGACCTTCGCGAGGAGCGTGCCGCCCGCGACGGTCGCCGTCGCGCCGACCGCGGCTGCGGCGAGGAGGTCCGTGCGTCTCGTGTGGGTCGCATCGTCCATACGAGCGAGACGGTGCGCGTCCGTTTATGTTCCTCGCCGTCGAGCACGCAGAACAACCGCGGGTCGAGCGAGTGACCGCCTACAGCAGGCCGGTCTTCTGCAGCTTCATCAGGTCCTCGGTGTCGAGCGTCTCGCCCTCCTTGAACTTCTGATAGATCTCTTCGGCCTCCTCTTTCTCCTCTTCGCGTTTTTCTGCGCGCTCGTCTTTGCGCTCTGCCTCTTCTTTCTTGTCGAGCTCACGGAGACGCTTCTGGACGCGCACGAAGTCCTCGTGATGGCGGTCGGCCGCCTCCTGGGCTTCGACGAAGAGCTCGTGCATCTCGTCGGCCTCGTCGCGGATGTCGTCGGCCTCGCGGTAGGCCTCGATCATCTGGTTGTGGTGCTCTTGGGCCTTGTCGGCGAGCTCCGTCACCTTCTGGTGGTGCTGTGACGCCTCCGAGCGGACCTCTTCTGCCTCCTCGACGAGTTCGTCGAGTTCGCTCGTGTCGTCGACCTTCTCCTGTTTTTCCGCGAGCTTCTCGCGTTTGTCGTCGATCTTCTCGATGAGTTCGCGTTCGTCGTCGGCGTCGAGCACCTCCGTCTGCTGGCGGAACTCGAGCGCTTCGATCTCCTCTTTGAGCTCGTCGATGGACTTGCCCGAACCGAGTTCCATCTCCTGTTTCAGCTCTTCGACCTCGTCGAACAGTTCGTTCGCGTCCGCGTTGAGCTCGTTTCGCTTGGCCTTGTGTTCTTGGACCTGCTCGTTGAGCTCGTCACGCTTCTCGCGGTGCTGTTGGGCCTCGTCGACTTTCTCACGCGTCTTCGCGTTGAGGTCGTCGCGGTTCGACGCCCGCTCAGAGGCCATCTGGTTCAGCTCGTTGCGTCGGTCTCGGAGCTGCCCAGCGCGTTTTATCAGCTGTCCTTTGGAGCCGTTCTCGAGGTCGTCCTCCGAGAGGTCGACGTTGTCCGCGGCTTCCATCGGTTCGATGTCGTACTGTTCGATGACTTCGTCTTTCGTTACCATTTGTTATCTCTCCATCACTGCTCCGGCGCAGCAGTCGCTCGCTGACGTTCCTGGAGACCGTGAATAAGAACTCCCGTTCATTTCAGCGTGCGATCCACCGGGCGCCAGAGGCGCTCTGGTGACAGAAAGTATCCAGCAACGATACATAAACACTTCGGTCTCCCGCATGGAAGACGGTAGCATGGGCCGTGTACCGGCCGATCTGCGGTGATCGAGCCGGCGTGACGTCGGGGGCAGGGGGCGTCGTCGATGGCCTTTCACTCCTGCTCGCGCGCTGTTTCGACCGCGTACGAGAGGACCACGCCGTCGTCGAGTCTGTCGACGTCGGTCAGCCGGAGCTGCGGAAACGACTCGACGAAGCCCGCACCGTCCACGAGCGTCGGTGCCTCGCGACCGCCGACGACGAACGACCCCACGTACACCTGGAGCTCGTCGACGATCCCGGCCGCGAGACTCGAGAAGATCACCTCGCCGCCGCCTTCGATCATGAGTCGGTCGACGCCACGGTCTGCGAGCGCCGCGACGCCATCGGCGAGATCGACCCGATCGTCACCGGCGACGATCACCGTCGCGCCGGTCGCGGCGAGCGCCTCGCGCCGATCGGACGAGGCCGCCTCCGAGAGGAGCAGGTACGTGGTCGCCGCGTCGTCGAGGATCCGCGCGTCGAGCGGGGTGCGGCCGGTCGAGTCGACGACGACTCGAGCCGGGTTGCCGGCGCGGCCGTTTCGCAGCCGCTCGACCCGGCGTGCCTCTTCGTCGAGCGTGAGGTGCGGGTCGTCGGCGAGGACGGTTCCGACACCGACGAGCACGGCGTCGGCCGCCGCGCGGATCCGGTCCACCCGGTCGAAGTCCTCGGCCCCGGAGATTGCGAGCTGTTCGCGACGCCGGGTCGAGAGCTTCCCGTCGACGCTCTGTGCGGCGTTGACGACGACGTACATACCGGGGACTCGCCGGGGAACCGAATGGCCGTTTCGGTCGAACGGCGGACGGGCGACGAGGAGACGACGACCACACACCGGCCGACATTTTTCTGTCGCCAGACAGAAGCGTCCGGTCTCATGCGCGATCCAGGGCGAGTCCCGGGCGTCCTCGCCGCGCTCGCCGGCGTGTTGACCCTCGGCGTCGGCTTCGACGTCGTCCAAGATTGGTACGTCCTCGAGATCGCACCGTGGATAGCCGTCGTCGAGAACGCGGTCCCCTTCGCGCTCACGGGGACGCTGTACTACGCGGCGTGGTGGGCGGCAACGACGGACCTCGATCCGGCACAGCAGCGCGCCATCGTAAGGTGGACGCTCGCCGGAGCCGCGACCATGGTGGCGTTCTCCGGCTGGATCGTCGGAGTCCAGCTCGTACAGGGCGGGCTTCAGCCGCTCGTCCTCGTCGTCCAGCTGGCCGCCATCGGCGCGGTGAGCGGGGTCGTCGTCGGCTACCGGACCGCCGAGGTCACCGGCACGCGCGACTCGCTCACCCAACAGCGAAGCTGGTTCGACGCCGTCTTCGAGAACACGTATCAGCTCACCGGGCTCGTCCAGCCGGACGGGACCGTCACTGCGATCAACGAGACGGCGGCGGCGTCGATCGACGAGCCGGAGTCGGCCGTCGTCGGTGAACCCCTCTGGGAGACGCCCTGGTTCGCCGAGCGCGAGGACGCACGAGCGACGGCTCGTCGCGGCGTCGAGCGTGCCCGAAGTGGGGAGCCGTTTCGCGACCAGGTGCGGGTTCGTGGAACAGCACAAACGCGCCTGCTCGAGGTCGCCGTGCGGCCGGTGACCGACGGCGACGGCGACGTGGACATCCTGATCGTCGAGGGGCGCGACGTCACGGCGCTCGAACAACGAGAGCGGCAGCTCCGCGTGACGAACCGGTTCCTCCGGCACAACATCCGAAACCGGCTCACGCTCATCTACGGCAACGCAGAGCGCATCGCGCGCGGAGAGGTGACCGGCGCGGACGCCACGGCCGCAGCCGAGGCGATCACGGATGCGGCGACGGAACTCGAGGTGACCGCGGGGACGGCACGGACGGTCAACGGACTGGTACAGAACGCCCCAGACCCGGTGGAAGTCGACCTCGCCGAGACGCTCGAACAGACGGCCGAGACCGTCGAGACGACGCGGCCGGACGCGTCGGTCGTCGTCGACGCGCCGGCGACGACTCGCGTGAAAAGCCTCCCAGAACCCGAGGCGGCGATCGAGAGACTGGTCACCGTCGCACTCACCGCCTGTGCCCCGTCGCCGAGCCCGACGGTTCAGATAGACGTCTCGACCGATGGAACCGTCACGGTGCGGCTCGTCGACGGCGCGCTATCGGACCCGGAGCAGGCGGTGTTGTGTGGCGACCTGGAGGTCGGCCCGCTCCACCACGCCGACGGGCTCGACGTGTGGTACGTCTACTGGTACGTCGAGCTCTCGGGGGGTACGATCGCGGTCGAGAACGACGGCCGCACGATCCGAGTCCAGCTTCCGCTCGCCGGCTCGAACGATCGGACGCCCGGGGAATCGGCCGTCACTCCTCGGTGAGCCGACACCGACTTGCCCGCCCCTACCGAGCGAACAGCTGTGACCGACCCGAGTCTCCACCACGTCGGCGTCACCGTCTCCGACCTCAACCGCGCCGTCGACTTCTACACCGACACGTTCGACCTGACAATCGTCGCCGAATTCGCCGTCGGCGGTGCGGCGTTCGCCGAGGCCGTCGACGTCGCGGGCGCGTCCGCGACGTTCATCCACCTCGACGGAGACGGGGCGCGCGTCGAGCTCGTCGAGTACGACCCCCAGGGAGCGGCGCTTCCGGCGCGGACGCTGAACCGGCCGGGAACGGCCCACCTCGGGCTCGCCGTCGACGACGTCGACGCGTTCTACGCCGGCCTCGACGACGCCGTCGAGACGCTGAGCCCGCCCCGCACGACCGAGAGCGGGACGACGATCTGTTTCGTGTGTGACCCCGATGGCAACCGGATCGAGGTGCTCGACGCCTGAGGGTTCCCGGGATTGCGCCGGACGCTCACAGCACCTTCGTCCCCGGCGGGGCGTCCTCGTGGGTCGTGAGCAGGTCTGCCTCCTCGCCCGCCGCGAGCACCATCCCGTTCGACTCGACGCCGAACAGCTCCGCTTTCTCCATGTTCGCGACCACGACGACCCGCGTGTCCGGAAGGTCGTCGACCGCGTGAAGGCCTTTCAGCCCCGCGACGATGGTGCGGGTCTCGACGCCGAGGTCGACGCGGAGTCGCAGCAGGTCGTCAGCGCCGTCTATCGGCGCTGCCGTCTCGATCCGGCCGACACGAAGGTCGAGTGCCTGGAAGTCGTCGAAACTGATGCGGTCGTCGGTAATGGGGTCGATGTCGGACATGGATTCGTCGGTGTCGGACATGGATTCGTCGGTGTCGGCGGCCGGGTCGTCACCGGCCGCGTCGTCGTCGGTCGGTTCGTCGTCGGCCGGGTCGTCACCGGCCGCGTCGGCCGGTTCGTCGTCTGGTTCGGCGGCCGCGACGCGCGACTCGAGCTTCTCGTTCAGCGCCTCGACGCGGTCGTCGTCGATCTTCTCGAAGAGCTCCGTGGGCTCCGTGAGGGCGCCCGTCGGCGGCTCGCGAGCCGCCTCGACGGTGACGTCGTGGACCGAGCCGTCCTCGCCGAGTTGGTTCCAGACGCGCTCACACTTTTCGGGTGCGATCGGCTCGAAGAGCACGGCGATCGCCTTCGCGAGCGCGACACAGTCGTGGACGACCTGTCTGGCCGCCTCGGGGTCGTCGTCGACGAGCGACCACGGCTCGTTCCGCTGGATGTACTCGTTGCCGAAGCGAGCGAGACGCGTGACGGCGTCGCCGAGCGCGCGAACCGAGTAGTCGTTGACGGCGGCTTCGACGTCGGCGATCGCCTCGTCGATCCGGTCGGCGACCGTCCCGCTCGTCGTCTCGGCTATCGGGCTCGACTCGTAGTTGCGGTGAGCGAACAACAACGAGCGGTAGAGGAAGTTGCCGACGGTGCCGACGAGTTCGGTGTTCACGCGGTCGCGGAACTTCTCCCAGGAGAAGTCGACGTCCTGTTGAAATCCACCGTTCGTCGCGAGGTAGTACCGAAGTGGGTCGGGGTGGAACCCCTCGTCGAGGTACTCGTCTGCCCACACCGCCCGGTCGCGACTGGTCGAGAACCCCTTGCCGCCGAGCGTGACGAACCCGCTCGCCATCACCGCCCGCGGCTCCGCGTGGTCGGTCGCCGCCAACATCGCCGGCCAGAAGATCGTGTGATGTTGAATGATGTCGCGGCCGATCACGTGGACGATCTCGCCGCCGTCGGGGTGGTCGTCGCTCGCGCCCTCGAGCCACGCCGTCTCCCAGTCGAAGGCGTCCGGGCCGACGCGCTCTGTGTACTGTTTCGTCGAGGAGATGTACTCGATCGGCGCGTCGACCCACACGTAGAGCACGAGGTCCTGGGAGTCGGCGGCTTCGCCGCCTCCCCGAGGCGACTCCGTCGCCTCGCCGCCGGGCAGGTCGATCCCCCACTCCATGTCGCGGGTGATACACCAGTCTTGGAGCCCTTGTTCGATCCACTCGCGGGGCTGGTTCTGCGCGTTCGCGGTCCCTTCGAGCCGGTCGAGAAAGTCGGCGAGGTAGTCGGCGAACGCCGACACCGCAAAGAACGTGTGGGTGCGCTCGCGGTACTCGGCCGGGTTGCCGGAGATCGTCGACACCGGGTCGTCGATCTCGCCCGGCTCGAGGTGTCGTTGACACCCCTCGTCGCACTCGTCACCGCGGGCGTGCGCACCACAGTACGGACACGTTCCCTCGACGTAGCGGTCGGGGAGGTACTGGTCGTCGATCGGGTCGTACGCGACCATGATCTCCTTCTCGTACAGGTGGCCCGCCTCGTCGAGGTCGCGGACGAGCTGTTGGGTCACCGCCGTGTTCGTCTCGTCGTGGGTGTGGCCGTAGTTGTCGAACTCGACGTTGAACTTCGGGAACGTCTCGGCGTACTGCTCGTGCCAGTCGAGCGCGAACGCCTCGGGTGAGACCCCCGCCTGTTCGGCGTTGACCGCGACCGGGGTACCGTGCATGTCGGATCCGGAGACGAAGGCGGTCTGCTGGCCGAGCCGCTCCAGCGCCCGAGCGTAGACGTCGCCGCCGACGTAGGTGCGGAGGTGCCCGATGTGGAGGTCGCCGTTCGCGTACGGCAGTCCACACGTCACCACCGCAGGGTGGTCCGTGGGGAAGTCGTCGTGGCTCATGTGTATGCGATGTGGTGGATACGAGCCAAAAGCCCGCTGGTTTCTGCGTCGCCGGCATGAGCCGACCAGCGCGCCGACGGGACCAGTCACACGAGTTCGCGCACGACGCGTGCCGCGGCCGCCGCCGTCGGTGCGAGGACGTAGACGATCGGCTCGACGCCGACCGCACCGGTCTGGTACAGGACGAGCGTGTCCGATACTGAAGCTGGTGACTCGGAGTCGCCGTCGCCGTCCGACACACCGCGTTCTGCGACCGACGTGACGGCCGCACGGACGGCGTCGTCCGAGGGCTGCGTGGCGTCGAACTCGACCGTCGGTCCCGCCTCGGCGAGCGCGGCGACGATATCGGGCGTGTACCGGACGTTCACCGCACCGCGGACCGGTGCGCCGGCCTCCCTGGCCGCGAGCAGCACGGTCGCGACGTGTTCGCTCACGCCGAACTCCGGCTCGCCCGGCACCATCGCGCGCCCCTTCACGTCGACGAGTCGACCGGGGACGGCGGCCACGTCGTCCACGTCGCGCGCGTCCGCGAGACACTCGGCGACGTTCGCTCCGACGTTCGGGATGAGCCCGGCGAACCCAGAGGTGTTGGTGAGGGTGCGGAGCCCCCGTCGAACCGACGCGAGGACGCGTTCGCGCTCGCGAAAGCCGCTCTCGGGGTCGTGGACCGAGAAGGCCGCGTCGGCGTCGGCGAGCGCTGGCATCGCCTCCTCGTGCAGCTCCGCGAGGAGGTCGCCGTCTTCGAGTCGCCGGATCAGCACCTCGATCTCGACGAGCGCGCCGACGGGGCTGAGGTCGCCGGCCGCGAGTCCCTCCCCGACCCGGTCGACGAGGGAACGAACCCGGTCGTCCTCGACGACGCGCTCGGTGCGGGCGACCTCGCCGTGAGCGTACTTGGAGACGGCCGACTGTGAGATGCCGAGTGCGTCGGCCACCTCACGCTGGGTGAACCCGCGCTCGCGGAGGTCCTCGGCCAACATCGACCGGACGGTCGGCAAGAACGCGTCGACGACGACTTCCTCGATGAACTTCATTCGTCTCCCCCGCTGAACTCCGCGTCCGCGCCGATTCGTGAGGCCTGTGGTCCCTCCTGGCCCTGGTACTTTGAGCCCCGCTCGGTGCCGTACGGTCGGTCGGCCGGCGACCGCAACTCGGTGAAGATGAGCTGTGAGACGCGCATCCCGGGCGTGAGCGCGACGGGGGCGGTCCCGAGGTTCGACAGCTCAAGCGTGATCTGTCCGGCGTACCCCGGATCGACGATACCGGCCGTGGCGTGGATCACGATCGCCAACCGGCCGAGCGACGACCGACCCTGGACGGTCGCGAGGAGGTCCGGCGGCACCTCCACGCGCTCTCTCGTCGTTCCAAGGACGAAGTCACCGGGGTGGAGGATGAACTCCTCGCCCGCCGGGACCGTCGTCTCGGTCACGTACTCGCCGACCTCGTCTGCGGCCGTCGGGTGGATACAGGGGATGTTGGTCCGTTGAAACTCTAAGAAGGTCTCGCCGAGTCGAAGGTCGACGCTCGCCGGTTGGACCTGTTGGTCGACGTCCGTGAGCGGCTTGACCACGAGGTCCCCGTCCGCAAGACGGTCGAGGATGTCGGTATCGGAGAGGATCATGCTCAGAGACGGAGCGGGGCCGATATAAAAACTCCCGGAGTGAGAGGCGACCCACGCCGTCGAGTCGCTCACGACGAGTCGACGGCCGCCTGAATCCCGACCCAGTTGGCGACCGCGCCGTCGGAACCCGCTATCGGGACGAGCGAGACCCGATTCACGAAGCCGGTCCCGTCGCGGCGGTAGTTCCGTAGCTCGGTCGTGACGGGCTCCCAGATGGAGACCGCCTCACGAAGCGACTCGACCGCTGGGTCGTCAGTATCCGGCCCTTGGAGCAGCCGGAGGTTCTTCCCGCGAACCGCCGAGAGCGGGTAGCCGGTGAGTCGTTCGAAGCCGTCGTTCACGTAGCGTACCGGGGTGTCCTGGTACGCCGGGCCGGCGAGCGTGAGGCCGAAGGGGACCGCATCGAGCACCCAGAGCCGCCAGACGAGGTCCCGTTCGAGTGGGGTCAGCGCCTCGAACGCCTCGAGATCTGACGGACCGTCGAACGCGGCTGGCGAGGGTGCGCGGTCGAGTCGGGCACGTGGGCTTTCATCGGTCGGCCCGCCGCTGGCGCTCAGCCCGTCGTCGGTCGGCTCACCGACCACGGTGACCGCATCTGGCTGGCCGGTCCCGACGGGCTCGAGTGCCAGGACGCGGTCTCGAAACGTCTCGACGTCGGCTCTGAGCGCCCCGATCAGTGGTCGTCGGTCGTCCATCGTCGTCGCACATCACTAGCCGGCACGGGAACAAACCTCCGTCGCCTGCGGAGGACACGCCGTCACCTGCGGGTGCGACGCTATCGGGTGGGAGTCCGCGCGCAGAGAGAACAGAGCTATACCCGCGGCGGGGCTCGTGCCGGTGTGAAACAGACCATCGTCGCCCGGCGAGACCTCGGGATGGGCGCGGGCAAGCTCGCCGCGCAGGTCGCACACGCGTCGCTGTCGGCGGTCGAGGACGCGAGCGACCGGGCGCGGACCCGGTGGCAGGGCGAAGGACAGACGAAGGTGGTGCTCGGCGTCGACGCGGAAGGCGAGCTGTTCGAGTTGGCGGACGCGGCAGACGCCGCCGGCGTCCCGTATGCGATCGTCCGAGATGCCGGACGGACGCAGCTCGAGCCGGGAACCGTCACCGCGCTCGCGGTCGGGCCCGCCCGCGACGATGCGGTCGACCGCGTGACCGGCGACCTCCCGCTGTACTGATGGCCGAGGACGTGACCGGCCGCGAGGCACATCCGATCGAGCGAGCGGTCGGCATCGACCGGTACGTCAGTACGTCGCCCGGCATCGGAGGGTCCCTCCGCGCCACCCCCGAAGACTTTCGGGTCACCGAGCTGGAGGCCGTCGACGCCGCGCCGCTCGACGCCGACACCGGTAGCTATCCGGTCCTCGTGGTGCGCGCGACGCTTCGCGACTGGGACACGAACGACTTCGCCCGCCGACTCTCGAACGGCCTCGAGATGAGTCGCGAGCGCATCTCCTGGGCCGGCACCAAGGACAAACGTGCCGTGACGACGCAGCTGTTCGGCCTGCGCGGAGTCGCTCCAGCGGATCTCCCGACGATTCGCGGTGCAGACATCGAGCCGGTCGGTCGGGTCGGCCGTGACCTCGCGTTCGGCGACCTCGCCGGAAACGTCTTCGAGATTCGAGTCACCGGGACCGTCGACGACGCCGAGCCACGAGCTGACGCGGTCGCGCGCGAGCTTCGGGCGTTCGCCGGTGTGGACTCCGCCGGCGGAGATCGCACCGACGTCGACGCCCCCGTGGCCGTGCCCAACTACTTCGGACAACAGCGCTTCGGCAGTCGCCGGCCCGTCACCGGTCGCGTCGGCCTCGCGATCGTTCGCGGCGACCCGCGCGAGGCGGTCAGACGCTACGCTGGCGACCCCGCGCCAGCCGAGCCCGCGGACACCCAGGCCGGTCGCGAGCGCGTCGACGCGGCGTTCGGCGAGCGATCAGACGGTGATGGCGACGGTAGCCGAGACGCCCCCGGCGACGGCGACTGGGCGGCCTGTCTCGACGCGATGCCACGAAAGCTCGGATTCGAGCGGAGCATGCTCCACCGGCTCGACGAGCGCGACGTCGACCCAGCAGCACCGGCAGCCCACGACGACTGGTGGTACGCACTCGAAGCCGTCCCTTCGAACCTCCAGCGGCTCTTCGTCAACGCGGCGCAGTCGACGCTGTTCAACCGCATCTTGAGCGAGCGTCTCAGACGCGGGCTTCCCTTCGACCGCCCCGTCGCCGGCGACGTGGCGTGTTTCGCCGACCGTGACGCGCCGGACGAGCTGTACGCCCCCGATCCCGATCGACTCCAACGGGTCACCGAAGCGCGCGTGTCGGTGATGGAGCGCCACTGCTCGCGAGGGCGCGCGTTCGTCACCGCCCCGCTCGTCGGCACCGAGACCACGTTCGCCAACGGCGAGCCCGGGGCGATCACACGGGCGGTGCTCGACGAGGCAGGCGTCGAGCCGGCCGACTTCGCGCTTCCTGGTGCGTTCGACTCGAGTGGGACCCGCCGAGCGATACAACTCGAAACCGACCTCACGGTGCGATTCGATGACGACGACCCGACGTTCAGCTTCGCACTCCCGAGTGGATCGTACGCCACCGTCCTACTCCGTGAGTTCACCAAACGAGACCCGCTCGAGCCGTGAGGCGCACGCGGGTGGCGCCCCTCTCGGCGGTGACGCAGGCGAACTACGATCCGTATCTGTGGATCATTCGAGCACGAAACGGGCGTCGAGCGTCACGATACTGGGGTTGTTTCGAGTCGTTTTTGTGCTGTCCACCCGACCAAAGCGCATGACCCGAATCGTCGTCCTCGACCTTCACGGCCAGTTCACCCACCTCGAGCGGCGGGCGCTCAGAGACCTCGGCGTCGACACCGAACTCGTCGACGCCGACACCCCGCCGGACGACGTTGCGGCGGACGGCGTCGTCCTCTCTGGTGGCCCGGACATGAACCGCGTCGGGCGGGCGCGTGAGTACGTCGGCACCGACACCGACGTTCCGGTGTTGGGGATCTGTCTCGGGATGCAGCTCATCGCCGACGAGCTGGACGGGGCCGTCGGGTCGGGCGACTACGGCGGGTACGCCGACGTCAACGTCTCGATCGTCGACGAAAGCGATCCGCTCGTCGGGTCGCTCGCCCCTGAGACCCGCGTCTGGGCGTCACACGCCGACGAGGTGACCGAGCTCCCGTCTGGATTCACCCACACTGCGACCTCCGACGTCTGTACGATCGAGGCGATGTCGAACGCCGACGCGGGACTCTACGGAGTGCAGTGGCACCCAGAGGTCGTACACACCGAGGAGGGCGAAGCGGTGTTCGAGAACTTCCTCGCGATCTGTGCGTCGGCCTGACACGGGTGAGAGAAGCCGGAGAGTCTTTTATCGGCGGGCGTCGATTGGGAGCCAGTGACCGCGACACAGGGGCGGCTCGCCGGGCTCTCCAAGTTCATCTTCCGTGCGCCGCGGTGGCCCCGGACCCTCGCGTTCGCCGTGCTCCTCGGCGGGTTGACCGGTATCGCCGTCTTCGACTCGACGAGCACCATCGGGTCGACGTATCCGGTGTTGCTCATCGGCCAGGACGCCTGGCAGGGGATCGTGTTCTTGGCTGCACCGACGGTCGTCGCCGCGCTCGCGACGACACCGGTCGACCGCTGGCTCGGGGGGAGCCTGACGCACGACCGGTCGGCACTGCTGGCGCTGTGTTGTGAGCTGTTGGTCGTCCTCGTGCTCGTCGTCGCCGGCGTGCTCGCGGCCGTGTTCGGGCTCTCACAGCGGTTCGTCTTCGACGTGCTGGTCGTCGCACTCGCGTCCATCTTCGCGGTTCGGCTGCTCGCCGTGCTCGCGGTGTCACGGCTCCCGTTGCCGCTCGCGACCGTCCCCGCCGCGGTGCAGACGGCCGCGGCCGCGGCGCTCCTCTTCGTGTACGGTGGTACCGCACGCCTCCTGCTCGACGGCGACTCGCCGTACCAGGCGTACGTCTTACGGCTCTCACGACCCGACCAGAGCCCGCCCGTGTTCGACGCGGTGACGATCGACCACTTCCTGCTCCTCGGTGCGCTGTGTCTGCTGTACGCCGTCGCCGTCTGGGGCTTTCTCGTGGGGATCGACCGGCCGTGGCGACGCAGCCTCGACGTCTCGGTGCTCGATTTTATTCACGGGTTCATCGGCTACGCCGCCGAGGAGTCCCGTGACCTCGAGCGCTTCTTCGAGCGACTGGGCCAGGACGCCGTGGTACCCGTGTCGGTGCTCTCGTTTCGCACCATCGATCGACGACCGTCGGCGGACGGCGGAAGCGGGACGGACGCCGGGGCGGACGAGGAGGTCGTCGCGTCCGACCACCTCGGCGAGGAGAAGGCCCGGGTCGTCCTCCCGATGATCCACCCGGGGCCGCTCGGTGAGATCGGTGGCGGCGACCTCCCGCGGCGGGTCGCGGTCTCCTCGGAGGGGCTCGGGTTCCCCCCCCACGCGACCGCCGGCCACGACTTCAACCTCGTCTCCGAGACGGAAGTCGACGGCGTCATCCGCGCGGCAGACCGCGTGCTCGACAGCGCGACGTACCGGCACACCGGCACCCCGCCGCAGACGGTCACGGCCGGGGAGTCGACGGTGCTCTCACAGGGGTTCGGTGACGCCGCGCTCGCCGTCTCGACGTTCGCGCCGGGCTCCGCCGACGACGTGGACTTCGCGGTGGGCCAGTCGGCGATCGCCGAGTTCCGGACCGGCGGCGTCGACGACGTCTTGCTCGTCGACGGCCACAACTCGCACACGGGGCTGTCGGGGAGCGACCTCGGGCACGTCACCCCGGGATCGAAGCGGTCGTACGACCTGTACGAGGCGGCCGCCACGGCGGGTGCGGCGGTCGCAGACGCCCCCGAGGGGACGCTCGAGTTGGGCGTCGCGTGGGCGCCGACGCCGTGGACGCCGGACGACGGGATCGGCCCGCTCGGCGTCCGGGTCGCCGTCACGCGGGTCGCCGGTGTCGAGGCCGCGTACGTGCTCATCGACGGCAACAACATGATTCCTGGGCTGCGTGCCGACCTGCTCGAGGCCGTCGGCGACGCGACCGGTATCCATCACGTCGAGGTGATGACGACGGACAACCACGTCGTGAATCGGACCCAAGCAGACAACCGGGTCGGCGAGCGAGTCGACGAGACCGAGCTGGCGCGGATCGTGCGCTCGATCGCCACCGACGCGCACGACGACCTCGAGCCCGTCGCCGTCGGCGGCGGCACCGAACGCGCCACCGTCACCGTCTTTGGCAACGACCGCACCGAGACGCTGGCAACCCAGGCCAACGCAGCGCTCTCTCTCGGTGCCGCGCTCGCGGCCGCCGTCACCCTGTTCGCGATGGCCGTGAGCATACTGTTGTTCTTTCTCGCGTGACCGAACGACACAGCGCCAGCAGCCGCCATCACACGTCCCCACCCACCTGCGATGGCGCGCGCCTCGCGGGCCGCGAAGCGTGCCCGCGAGCGCGTGCGAGGGATGAGCGAGTCGCCCATGGGCGACGAGCGAATCGGCTGGGGAGGGTGTGGCGGTAACTGGTGTCCGGCGGTCGCGCGGTCGTCTCAGCCATACGACGATGATCAACGTAGCGAATCGGCCCGGGAGGGCGTGGCCCAACGCGGGCCAAGTGAGCCGACACCGAGCAGGCGACGCACCCAGCCATTATGTTCAACGGCAGCAGAGCTACCCGCCACGTGCTGCGACGACGCCTCGTCGGTGGGCTCGGAGCCACACTCGCCGCGTGGACCGCGGGCTGTGTGTCCCCCACCGATACCCACGACGGAACGACCCCGACGGAAGAAACCGACACCACCACCACCGACACCACCAACGACACCGACACCACCACCACCGATACCACCAACGACACCGACACCACGACGGCGATGCAGCGATCACGGCCGATCCAGATCGTCGTCAGGTCGTCCGACGCCGCCACGAGGACGGTGACCCTCGAGCTGTCGACGGACACGGAGACGATTGACACCACGACCGTCGACCTCGACCCGGATACGCGAGCGGCTCTCGACACGCCGATATCCGAGCCCGGGCGTTACGAACTCACCGTCTCGGCAGACCCCGGGCCGACGACCACACGGCCGTTCGCGATCGACGACTACGACCTGCGCGCGGGGTCGAACCTAATCGTGGAGGTGGACGAATCGGAGGTGACCGTGCTACTACAAGAGTGAGGGACCCGATCGGGAGGCGCGCGGCCTCACCGCACCGCGCTACGCGGTCGTATTGCCCATCGACCCAGACCCACTCAGCCCCTCGAAGAAGCTGATGATCGCGTCGATGAGCGACTGAAGCACACCGAGGTCGACGTTGACGAGTGAGGATCCGCCGTCGCCGAGCCCGGCGAACAACAGGACCCCGGCCCCGAGCACGGCCACCGACAGCATTGTGCGATGCATATCGCATCTACAGTCACCACGAACTAAAGCCCTGTGGCGGGTCCGTCCCCGGCGTCACTAGTCGTGACGGAAACACCGCGTACCCGTGAACGCCATCGCCATGTCGTGGGCGTCCGCAGCGGCGATCACGTCCTCGTCGTTGACCGAGCCGCCGGGTTGGATCACCGCGTCGACGCCCGCGTCGGCCGCCTCTTCGATCGCGTCGGGGAACGGGAAGAACGCGTCCGACGCCATCACGGCACCGTCGGCGGACTTCCCCTCGGCGTCTGCGTCGGCTTTCATCGCCGCGAGCGTCACCGCGTCCACGCGCGACACCTGTCCCATCCCCACGCCGACCGTCTCCGTACCGGTCGCGAGGAGGATCGCGTTCGATTTGACGTGTTTGATCGTCTGCCACGCGAACGTCATCGTCTGGAGCTGGGCGGCCGTAGGCTCGCGCTCGGTCACCACCTCGAGGTCGTCGACGGTCGGCGACTGGGCGTCTCGCTCCTGGACGAGCCGACCGCCGAGGAGCGGCTTCTCGGTGAACTGCTCGCTCGGCCCGGCGTCGTCGGCGAGCGGCCCTACCTCGAGCACGCGGAGGTTCTGTTTCGCGGTGAGGACGTCGAGCGCGCTGTCGGTGTAGTCGGGAGCGACGACGACCTCCTTGAACGACTCGGCGACCGCTTCGGCGGTGTCCGCGTCACACCGTCGGTTGAGCGCAACGATACCGCCGAACGCCGACTTCGCGTCGGTCCGCAGTGCCCGGTCGTACGCGTCGGCGAGCGTCTCGCTCGTCGCACATCCCGCCGGATTGGTGTGTTTGATCACGGCCGCCGCGGGGTCGTCGAACTCGGTGACGAGTCGGAGCGCGGCGTCGGCGTCGTTGTAGTTGTTGTACCCCATACCCTTCGCGCCGGGGTTCAGCTGGTCGGCACCGACGACGGTGGCGCTCGCGCGGGTGGCGTCGGCGTACAGCGCGGCCTCCTGGTGCGGGTTCTCGCCGTACCGCAGCGTCTCGGCTCGGTCCTCGGAGACGAGACGGCGCGTGGGGAAGGCCCCGCCGACGTCGGCGTCGACGGTCACCGAGACGGGGATGCCCGCGTCCGTCGTCTCGACGTCGACGCTATCCGAGGCGAACCACCGCAGCGCCCGTGGATACGCGCTGAACTCGGCCTCGTACAGGACGCGGTCGGCGAGCGTCTCGACGTCGTCGTCTGCGTACACCGGAACGGGTTCTTGAGCGAGGATCGGGCCGTCGTCGACCGCCTCGGTGACGAGGTGGACGGTACAGCCGGTGGTTCGCACACCGGCCTCCAGCACCTGCTCGTGGGCGTCGGTCCCAGGGAAAGACGGGAGCAACGACGGGTGAACGTTGAGCGTCGGCGGCGCCGCCGACAGGAACGTCTCCGTGAGCACGCGCATGTACCCGTCGAGACAGACGAGGTCGGCGTCGTAGTCGGCCAGTCGGTCGAGAATGCGCCGTTCGTGGCTCTCGCGTGATTCGCCCGCGTCGCGCTCCACGACCTCGGTCGGGACGCGGCGCTCGGCGGCCGCCTCGAGGATCGGCGCCCCCTCGCGGTTGCTCACCACGACGGAGAGTTCGGCGCCGCCCGGCGCGACATCGTCGATGTGTCGAAGGTTTCGCCCGCGGTTGCTGGCGAGTCCGGCGATCTGCATGTGCGAACCGTCCGACCGGCCGCGTTTATCCGTTGCGGTCGAGCCCGGAGAGTGTACACGAACACGGACAGATACGGGCGTCTATCGGTCCATCTGCCGCCGACGTATCCACTTCCGTGCACGCACCGGTCGGTCGCATCGACACGCTTTTGCGCGCGCCGAGGGCAGTCGCCGACATGACCGACGACACGATCGCGGGGCTCTCCCGCTCGGATCCGCTCGCCGCCGTCTCGCCGCTCGACGGCCGGTACGCCGGGCGAACGGCGCCGTTGTCGCCGTACGCGAGCGAGGCCGGATTGATGCGCGCGCGGGTGCAGGTCGAAGTCGAGTACCTGATCGAGCTGGCGGCGCTGTCGGCGACGCCGATCGCTCTCGACGACGACGCCATCGATGCGCTCCGAGACCTGTACGAATCGTTCTCGGCCGACGACGCCGAGCTAATCAAGGCCCTTGAGGTCGACGGCGCCGCGGGATACGCGGCCACCAACCACGACGTGAAAGCGGTGGAGTACTTTTTGCGCGTGCGCCTCGACGAGTGGACCGAGAGCCCCGAATCGCCGCTACACGACGCCGAATCGCTGCACCCGTGGATCCACTTCGGCCTCACGAGCGAGGACGTGAACAACCTCGCCCAGCGGCTGCTCGTCGGGCCGGCGGTCGAGACGGTGCTCGTCCCTGCGATTCGCGACGTGCGTGACGCGCTCGTCGAGCTGGCACACGAGTATCGGGACGTACCGATGCTCGCTCGGACACACGGCCAGCCGGCGACGCCGACGACCTTCGGCAAGGAGATGGCCGTCTACGCGGCGCGACTCGGCCGCGCGCTCGGTCGAGTCGCGGACGCTCGAGCGACCCTCTCGGGGAAGCTCGCCGGCGCCTCCGGGACGTACGCGGCACACGTCGCCGCGTACCCCGAGGTCGACTGGCCGTCCGTCTCGCGGGCGCTCGTCGAGCGACTCGGACTCGAGCACATGCCGCTCGCGACGCAGGTGAACCCCTGTGACGACCTGGCAACGCTGTTCGACGCGTTACGAGGCGTTAACGACGTGCTGCTCGATCTCGACGTCGACGCCTGGCTGTACGTCTCCGACCGCTACCTCGGCCAGCGCGCGGTCGCCGGCGAGACGGGGTCCTCGACGATGCCGCACAAGGTGAACCCGATCGACTTCGAGAACAGCGAGGGGAACCTCTCGGTGGCGAACGGCGACCTGGCGCTGCTCGCCGACTACGTCACGAGTTCGCGACTCCAGCGGGACCTCTCCGACTCGACGGTGAAACGAACCATCGGCGCCGCGTTCGCTCACTGTCTGATCGGCTACTCGAAGACGGCCGACGGGCTCGAGACGGTCGTGCCGAACGAGGCCGTGATGCGGGAGGCGCTGGAGTCGACGCCCGCAGTGATCGGTGAGGCGGTCCAGACGATACTCAGGCGCGAGGGCGACACCGAGGCGTACGAGCGCGTCAAAGAACTCACCCGTGGGTCGTCGGTGACGCTCGGGGACTTCCACGAGCTCTTTGCCGAACTCGACGTGGCCCCGTCGGTTCGCGAGGAGCTCCGCGCGCTCACACCGGCGACGTACACGGGAATCGCCGCCGACCTCGCAGACGATGTCGGCGAGCCGGCGACCGACACGACGGACGCCGACGACGCGTCGTGAGCGACGGACGGACGAGCCGGACGACCGCTCGGTACCACTGTCCGAGCGGTTGAGCGACTGCCCCCGAACCACAACGCATTTTTGTCGTGCGCCGCCACCGGCGTGCGTGTCTGCCCTCCACACGCTCTCTCGTCGGTCGCTCGCGGGTCTCCCGGTGATCGGAGTCTGTTTCGAGCGGCGGACGTACGCGAACGTCGCGTACCTGATCGTCGGCGTCCCGCTCGGCCTCCTGTACTCGGTCGTCTTCGGTCTCGGGATCACGGTCGGGGCGCTCTCGAGTATCGTCGGCGTCGGGGTGGCGTTGTTGGCCGCGGTGTTGTTCGGCTCCCGGCTGGTCGCCGGCCTCGAGCGTCGGCTGGCGAACGCCGTCTGGCCGGTCGACCTCCAGCGGCCGACGGACGTGGGCGATCCAACGGGGAACGTGGCTATCCTTCGAGCGTACGTCGATGCGCCGTCGACGTGGCGCGGACTCGGGTTCCTCTCGATGCGGGTCTGGATCGCCCCGCTCGCCGCGATAGTGCTCGTCGTCCTCGCGAACGCGATCGCGGTCGCGACCGTGCCGCTGCGGTACCCCGCGACCGTGACGTTCGGCGAGCTCAACGGCGAGCCGGTGACGTGGGCGGTCGACACCGTCCCCGAAGTGGCACTCGCGGTTCCCGCCGGACTCGCCGGCGTCGTCGTCGCCGGTCACGCCGCCAACGGCGTCGGCGGCGTCGCCCGACGGATGGCGCTCGCGCTGCTCGGGTCGGAGCATCCCGAGCCGTCGTCGTAGCCTACCGAGCTGCCATCGTACCGTATCACGTCTCCACGAACTCGACGAGGACGCCGCCCGTCGACCGCGGGTGACAGAACGCGACGCGGTGCCCGCGCGCGCCGGGCCGCGGCGACTCGTCGACGAGCTCGACGCCGAGACCACGGGCGCGGTTGAGCGTCGCGCCGATCGCGTCGGTCGCGAACGCGAGGTGGTGGACGCCCGACCCCGACGCGTCGAGGTAGTCGGCGATCGGACCGTCGCCGGTCGGCTCGAGCAGTTCGAGGGTGGCTCCGCCCTCGAGCTCGACGAAGACGACGCACATGGCTTCGAGCGTCTCTTCGTGGACGACCGCTCCGTCCAAGAGTGCCGCGAACCGCTCGGCGAGGGCGTCGACGTCTCGGGTGGCGATGCCGGCGTGATGGAGACGCATACCCCGTGTGGCTTCCCGTCCGTACATAAGCTGTCGGGTCGCCGGCGGACGCGCTCTCGACGGTTCGACGAAGGGGATCGTTTGTGTGGCTCCGGCGGCAACTGATCGATAGACAGCTCGTGAGCGATCCACCACGCGACGCCTCGACGAACGCGACGAGGACGGCACCGAACGTGTCGGCGAGCAGCGTCACCGACCGCGGTACGGCCGCCGACCCACCGCCCGACACAGGCAACCAGAAGAGCTCACGGACCATCCTCGGGTCGCTCATCGAGACCGGGCTCCACGAGATGCGCCGCGAGTCGTCTGGACTCCTGCTCTCTGGGCTGTCTGCGGGCCTCGACATCGGCTTCGGACCGCTGATGATGGCGGTCGTGTTGACGCTGTCGCCGGGGAGCTACGGCGACCTCGGCACCGAGTTGTTGTTGGCGGTCGTCTACTCGATCGGGTTCATCTTCGTCATCCTCGGTCGCTCGGAGCTGTTCACCGAGCACACGACCCTCGCGGTCGTACCGGTCATCGACGGGCAGGCATCACCCCGACAGCTGGCACGGCTCTGGGGGCTCGTGTACGCCGGCAACGTCGCCGGGGGCGTCGCGTTCACGCTGCTCGTGAGCCTCCTGATACCCGAGCTCGGCGTCGTCTCGCCGGCGGCCTTCGAGACGATAGCGAACAAGCTCGTCACCCACTCGCTGACGTGGCTCTTCGTCGGCGGTATCTTCGCCGGCTGGCTGATGGGACTGCTCGCGTGGCTCGTCACCGCGGCCCAAGAGACGACGAGCCGGTTGATCCTCATCGTCGTCGTCACCGCCACGATCGGACTGCTCCACCTCCCGCACTCGATCGCCGGCAACGTCGAGGTGCTGTTCGGGCTGTTCACCTCGCCGGCAATCGGCGTCGCCGACTACCTCGCGTTTCTCGGGCTCGCGACCGCAGGCAACGCCGTCGGTGGAGCCGTATTCGTCGCGCTGTTGAAGTACGGACACGTGGTCCGCGGGGCGAGCTGAGTCGACCCGACACCTCACCGGTTCGGCGTGTACTCGCCGAACTCGTCGCGAAAGACGTCGCTTATCTCCTGGACCGTCGCGTACGCTTTCACCGCCTCGAGGATCGGCGGGAGGACGTTGTCCTCGCCGCGCGCCGCCGCCCGGACGGCGTCGAGTGCGTCGTCGACGGCCGCGTCGTCGCGGTCGCGTTTCACCGCCGCCAGCCGATCGCGCTGGGCCGCTTCTTGCTCCGGATCGACCGCTTCGAGGTCCATCTCCGGCTCCTCGTCGGCCTCGAAGGCGTTGACGCCGACGATGACCCGCTCGCCGGCTTCGATCTCGCGCTGTCGCTCGAAGGCGACGTCCTGGATCTGGCGTTCGACCCAGCCGCTCTCGATGGCCGCGAGCGCCCCGCCGCGACGGTCGACCTCCTCGACGATATCGCGGGCGGCCGCCTCGAGTTCGTCGGTGAGCGACTCGACGTAGTAGGACCCCGCGAGCGGGTCGATCGTGTCTGCGGCGCCGGACTCGTGTGCCAGGATCTGTTGGGTCCGCAGGGCAGTCCGAACGGACTCCTCGGTCGGAAGCGCGAGCGCCTCGTCTTTGCCGTTGGTGTGGAGACTCTGAGTGCCGCCGAGGACCGCTGCGAGCGCCTGATACGCGACCCGCACGACGTTGTTCTCGATCTGCTGGGCGGTGAGCGTCGACCCGCCGGTTTGGGTGTGGAACTTGAGCTGCGTCGAGGCGGGGTCGTCCGGGTCGAACCGCTCCTCGACGAGCCGCGCCCACAGCCGCCGGGCGGCGCGGAACTTCGCGGCCTCCTCGAAGACGTCGTTGTGCGAGTTAAAGAAAAACGAGAGCTGTGGGGCGAACGCGTCGACGTCGAGCCCAGCGTCGACCGCGGCCCTCACGTACTCGAGCCCGTTCGCCAGCGTGAACGCCACCTCCTGGGCGGCCGTCGACCCCGCCTCGCGGATGTGGTACCCGGAGATGGAGATGGGGTTCAGCTTCGGCACCTCCTCGGCACAGAACGCGAAGACGTCCGTGATGAGCCGCATCGACGGCTCCGGAGGGTAGATGTAGAGGTTGCGCGCGACGTACTCTTTCATGACGTCGTTCTGGACGGTGCCGCGGAGGTCGGTGCGGTCGACGCCCTGTCGGTCGCCCATCGCGACGTACATCGCGAGCAGGATCGCCGCCGGCGCGTTGATCGTCATCGACGTCGACACCTGGTCGAGGGGGATCCCCTCGAACACCGTCTCGAAGTCGGCGAGCGTGTCGATGGCGACGCCCGAGCGGCCAACCTCTCCGGCCGCCATCGCGGCGTCTGAGTCGTACCCCATCTGTGTCGGCAGGTCGAACGCCATCGAGAGCCCCGACGACCCCTCGTCGATGAGGTAGCGAAACCGCTCGTTCGTCTCCGCTGCCGTCCCCATGCCCGCGTACTGACGCATCGTCCAGAGCCGACCGCGGTACATCGTCGAGTAGACGCCACGCGTGTACGGCGGCTCGCCCGGGACCCCCACGTCCTCGCGGTAGTCCGCGTCCGCGCGGTCCACCGGGGTGTAGAGCGCGTCGACGGACCGACCGCCGGTGTCGGTCGTAAACGACGCACGCCGCTCGCCGAACCGGTCGACGGCGTCGCCGTACGGGCCGTCCTCCCACGCCCGCTTCGCGTCCCGTATCGCGGCCAGTTCTTCCGGATCGTACATTACGATCACGCTCGCCCGACCGCGACTTAACCGTTGTCCGTTCGGTCCCACCGCGCCGGAAGCGCCAGAACCGCCAGTCGTTAGGGGCTCGCGCGCGGAAGGAACACCGTGACTACCGAAACGATGCGTGCGATGCGGGTGCCGGCGGCCGGCGAACCGTTCGAGGCAGTCGAGGTCCCGATTCCCGAGCCGTCGGCCACGGAGGTCCGCGTCGCCGTCGAGGCGTGCGGCATCTGCCACAGCGATGCGTTCGTCAAGTCCGGGGCCCATCCCGCCGTCGAGTACCCGCGGATCCCGGGCCACGAGATCGCCGGCCGGATCGACGCGGTCGGCGACGACGTCGAGCGCTGGGAGCCCGACGACCGTGTTGGGGTCGGCTGGCACGGTGGACACTGTTTCACCTGTGACCCGTGTCGACGCGGCGACTTCCAGGGGTGTGAACGCGGCGATATCACCGGGCTGACGTTCGACGGCGGGTACGCCGAGTACGCGACCGTCCCGGCGGAGGCCGTCGGCGCGATCCCCGACGCGCTCGGTGCCGTCGAGGCGGCTCCACTCCTGTGTGCTGGTATCACGACGTTCAATGCGCTGCGAAACGCCGAGGCCGACCCAGGCGATCTCGTCGCCGTCCAAGGGATCGGCGGACTCGGCCACCTCGGCCTCCAGTACGCACACGAGATGGGCTTCGAGACGGTCGCGCTCTCTCGGTCGGCCGACAAGGAATCGCTCGCGACGTCGCTGGGGGCTGACCACTTCGTCGACACGAGCGAGCGCGACGCCGGCGAGGCGCTGCAGTCGCTCGGGGGTGCCCGCGTAGTGCTTGCGACTGCCCCGTCTGCGGACGCCATCGCCGCGGCGGCCGCCGGCATCGGCCGTGACGGATCGCTCGTCGCGGTCGGCGTGCCGGACGAGTCCGTCGAGGTCGACGTGCAACACCTCGTCGGCACCCGAGGGGCTGTCGAGGGGTGGGCCTCCGGACACGCCGCCGACTGGGAGGACACCCTGGCGTTCAGCGCCCTCCGGGACGTGACGCCCACGGTCGAGACGATGCCGCTCGAGGAGGCCGGGGCCGCCTACGAGCGCATGCTGGCGAACGACGCACGGTTCCGGGTCGTCCTCGAACCGTAGTCCGACGACGAGGGGACGCCTCCCCGACTGCGCGGCCGATCAGACGCTTTGAAGTCGCCCACCACGAGAGGGGAGATATGCCAACCGGCGACCGGCGCGTGTTGCTCGTGGGAGCGCTCGGAGCGGTCGTCGTGCTCGCCGTGTTGTTCACGCTCGTGGGGCCGACGGCCGTGTTCGAGACGCTCGCGGCTGCCGACCGCCGGCTCGTCGCCGTCGTCGTCGGGTTCGCGCTCGTTTGGCTCGCCGCCTGGGGACTCATGCTGCGGGCAGTTCTCGCCTCGTTGAGCGTCGAAGTGCCGACACACACCGCGATCGTCGTCTACGTCGGGGCGGTGTTCGCGAACAACGTGACGCCGTTCGGGCAGGCCGGCGGCGAGCCGGTCGCTGCGCTGCTCATCTCGAAGGTCTCCGACTGCCGGTACGAGACCGGGCTCGCCGGGATTGCGAGCGTCGACGTACTCAACGTCGTCCCCTCGCTCTCGCTCGTGTTCGTCGGCGTCGGGTACTACGCAACCACCGCGGCCGTCGGCGATCGGCTCGTGACGGCCGTGACGTCCGCGGTCGTCGTTATCGGAACCGTCGTCGCCGTACTCGCGCTCGCCTGGCGGTACCGCGAGGCGCTCGTCGACCGCCTCCCGGCCGTGATCGCGCCGATAGTCGGCCGGGTAACTCGCGGTCGGTCCGACCCCGATACGCTCGAAGACGGACTCAGTGAGCGGCTCGAACGCTTCTTCGCGGACGTCGAGCGGGTCGGGACCGACCGCCGGCAGCTCTCGGTCGTCGTTGGCTTATCGCTTGTCGGGTGGCTCGCGCAGGCCGCCGCGTTGACCGCTGCCTTCGCCGCGATGGGCCAACCCATCCCGCCACACGTGGTGGTGTTCGCGATCCCGCTGGCGAACCTCGCCGGGGCGACACCGCTTCCCGGCGGACTCGGCGGCATCGAGGCCGCGTACGTCGCGCTGCTCGTCCCGACGACCGGCGTGGCCGCCGCGACGGTCACGGCCGCCGTGCTCGTGTTTCGTGGGGCGACGTACTGGATGCCGGTCGTACTCGGCGGGGTCGTCACGGCCGCCTTCGGCGTCTCGGCGGTTCGTGCCGACTGAGCGCGGGCGCCGTGGCCGCCGGTCGCCTCGAGTGACCCGGCTCACTCGACCGGCCGGAACCGGAAGCCGTCCCACGACTGGCTGGCCGGCTCGCGAATGCCCGCCTCGGGGTCGCGCAGCTCCGCGACGTAGACCGGCTCGACCCGGTCGCCGATGGCGACGACCTGCGCGTCGGTTCCTGGTTGCTCCTCGCTAGCGTCCTCGCCGTCTGCGGCTTCGTCGTTGGGGGTACCCTCGTCTGCGCTATCATCGTCAACGACGACCTGACCGAGCGCCCGGACCGGCGGCCCGTCGTACGACGCGCCGAGGTCGAACTCGACGATAGCGAGCGTGTTCGGCTGCCTGACGCCCGGTGGCGTCGCCGTCGACGTCGTCCACGTCACCACGTGTGCCTCGTACTCGCGGAGGTCGAGCGTGTCGGTGCGCTCGGCGCCGTCGGGACCGACCGGGTGTGACGGGTACGTGACCGATCCGTCGGCGTACACCGCGGCCTCGAACGGCGGCGCGTCGTCGGTCATTGGGCCCCCTCCACGACGGTCGTCGTCACACAGTTGCCGAACCCGCCGACGTTACACGCGAGGCCGACGTCCGCGTCGACCTGGCGCGGTCCCGCGGTTCCTCGCACCTGGTTGACGACCTCGTACACCTGTGCGACCCCACTCGCGCCGAGCGGGTGCCCCTTCGATTTGAGGCCGCCGGAGGTGTTGATCGGGAGGTCGCCGTCCCGCTCGGTGACGCCGTCCTCGACCGCACGCCAGCCGGCACCCTTCTCGAAAAAGCCGAGGTCTTCGCTCTGGAGGAACTCGAGGATCGTGAACATGTCGTGGAGCTCGGCGACGTCGACGTCGTCCGGGCCGACGTCGGCCATCTCGTAGGCGATCGCGGCCGAGTCGCGGACGCCGCCCATCGTCGTGAGATCTGCCCGTTCGTGGACGACGTGGGTGTCCGTCGCCCCGCCGATCCCCGAGATCACGACGTACTCATCCTCGTTGACGTACTCGTCGGCCACGGAGACCGGACAACAGACGAGCGCGGCCGAGCCGTCCGTGATCGGACAGAAGTCGTACAGCCGGAGCGGGTCGGCGACGATCGGGGATTCGAGGACCGTCTCGAGGTCGACCTGCTTTCGAAACTGTGCGTGGGGGTTGTCGACCCCGTTGGCGTGGTTCTTCACGGCAACCTTCCCGAGGCTCTCACGGGGGGCGTCGTACGTCTCGAGGTAGTGTCTGGCGGTGAGTCCGGCGAACGACGGGAGCGTCACCCCGTGTTTGTACTCCACCGGGTGGGTGAGCGAGGCGATCACGTCCGTCGCCTCGGCGGTCGACCGGTGGGTCATCTTCTCACCGCCGACGAGGAGCGTACAGTCGCTCACGCCGGAGGCGACCGACTGCCACGCGGCGTAGACGCCGGCGCCCCCGGACGCCGACGTCTGGTCCACGCGGGCGGTGTAGGCGGGCGTGGCCGCGAGGTCGTGTGCGAGCGCGTTGGCGACGCCCGTCTGTCCCTCGAACTCACCGCTGGCCATGTTCGAGACGTAGAGGTGATCGAGGGCTGCGCCCGTGACGTTCGCGTCGGCCAGCGCGGCCTCGCCGGCCTCAACGAGCAGCTCGCGGAGCCACGCGTCGCGCTGCCCGAACTGGGTCATCGACGCGCCGATGATCGCTACGCGTTCCATAGGCTCGGGTCCGGCGGGCGAGTCAAAAGCGTACCCTTCTCGTCGTCGGCCCGGGCGGTTACTCGCTCCGACGGCCGGCGTGACCCGGGTAGTCGCGCTCGAACCGAGCGCCCAGTTCGTCGTGGTCGAGACGGATTACTACCGGTCGGCCGTGTGGGCAGGCGTATGGGTTCGAACAGTCGTCAAGTCGGTCGAGGAGGTCGACGACCCGGCCGTCTGTCAGCGACGTGTTACCCGTGATCGAGGGGTAACACGCGAGGTCGGCGAGCAGCTCGTCGATCGCGTCGGCGACCACGGGCGCGTCGGCGATGGTGTCGGTGGCTCCCGCAGGTCCGCCGGCGTCCGCGTCACGTTCCGCGGCCGCGTCGGCGGCGAACTCGGCGAGAACGTCGCGCAGAAGCGTCGGGTCGAGCGTGGTGTCGAAGACCGCGGGGACGGCCTCGACCGTGACTTCGCGCTCGTCCGTTCGCTCTGCGCGGAAGCCGACCGCGTCGAGGTCCGCGAGGAACTCGTCGAACAGCGCGGCTTCTCGCGCGGTCAACGCGACGGTCACCGGTTCGGCGAGCGCCTGGGCCGCGGGACCGTCAGCGAACGCGGCTCGAAGGCGCTCGTAGTGCACCCGCTCGTCGGCTGCGTGTTGGTCGATCAACACCAGTCCGTCGGGTGCCTCCGCGACGACGTAGGTGTCGTGGAGCTGGCCGAGCACCCGCAGCGACGGGAGCGAGTCGTACGCGCGCTTAGTTCCGGTCTCGTCGCCGTCGAGAGTGTGTTGGGTCGGTTCGGTCCGTCGCGTCGTCCCCGCGTGACGGTCGGGCGTCTCGGCTGCGTCGGGTCGTACCGCCGGGTCGGCCCCCGAGACCGTCTCGGCTTCGTCGGATTGTGCCACTGAATCGGTCTGTGAGACCGATCCGCGAGCAGCCGATTCGGTGGTCGACCCGTCCGTGTCCGTGAGCGCTCCCGGCCGTGTGGCGTCCGGTGGCTCGGTGTCGCTGGACGTGTCGGTTCCGCTGGACGTGTCGGTTCCGCTGGACGCGTCGGTTCCGCTGGACGTGTCGACGTCACCACTCGCGTCGACGTCGTCACGCGTCGCCTCCGACACCGGCGTCTCCGCTCCGGGGAGTCCGTCGACCGACCACGCCTCGTTGTCGTCCGGATCGAGCGCTTCGGCCTGGCGACCGGAGCCGCGCTCTGACGGTGTCGTGTCAGTCGCATCTGCGGTGTCAGTCGAGTCTGTGGTGTCCGTCGCGTCTGTGGTGTCCGTCGCGTCTGTGGTGTCCGTCGCATCTGCGGTGTCCGTCGCGTCGTCGGGGTCGCGTCCGGGTGCGCCTGCGGCACCGCCGAGGACCTCGTTGGTCGGGCTCTCTGGAGCGACGTCGACCTCGTCGGGTGCCGACTGGCCACGCGGGGCTGTCGACCGGATCAGGCCGTGGTCGAGCAGCGCCGACTCGACGGCCGACTCGACGGCCGACCGCACCGCCGCCTCGCGGTCGAACCGGACCTCGAGTTTGCGGGGGTGTACGTTCACGTCGACGTCGGCCGGCGGGACATCGACGAAGAGGACCGCGAACGGGTACCGGTCCGGCGCGAGTTGACCGCCGTAGGCGTCGAGCACCGATTCTCGAAGCGCACCCGCGGTGACGTACCGTCCGTTGACGTACGTGGTGAGGTAGCCGCGGCTCGCGCGCGTCGTCTCGGGGTGTGAGACGAGTCCTGCGACGCGACGCACCGGCTGATCGGCATCGGCACCATCGTCACCATCCCGTGTGTCGTCGCCACTCGGCGCATCGTCGCCACCCGGCGCATCGTCGTCGCCCGGCGTCCACTCGACGTCGATCATCGACTCGGCGACCGGCCGGCCGTAGACGGCGAGGACCGCAGAGCGGCGGTCGTCGTTGCCTTCCGTGGCGAACGTCTCGCGGCCGTCGTGCTCGAGTGAGACGGCGACGTCCGGGTTGGCGAGCGCGTAGCTCGAGACGACCGTGTTGACGTGGTCGAACTCGGTCGTCACTCGCTTGAGGAACTTTTTTCGCGCGGGAGTGTTGAAAAAGAGGTCCTCGACCTCGACGGTCGTCCCAATGGGACAGCCGACGGGCCGAACCGTGCCGACCTCGCCGCCCTCGACGGTGACCTCGGCGCCGGCATCCGCGCCGGGCGGGCGCGAGCGAACGGTCAGCCGCGAGACCGCACCGACCGTGTACAGCGCCTCGCCTCGGAATCCGAGCGTCCCGACGCCGGCTTCGAGGTCGTCGATGTCGGCGATCTTCGAGGTGGCGTGTTCGGCGACTGCTGCCTCCAGCTGGTCGGCCGGGATCCCGACGCCGTCGTCGCGAACGCGGATCCCCTCGGTGCCGCCCGCCTCGACCGCGACGGCGACGCGGCTCGCACCCGCGTCGAGGCTGTTTTCGACCAGCTCTTTCACCACGCTCGCCGGGCGCTCGACCACCTCGCCGGCGGCGATCCGCTGGACCGTCTGTTCGTCCAACCGCTCGATCTCCGGCGGCTCCATCACTGCCCGTCACTCCGCACAGCGCCTACTTGAACTCGTCCCCCGCGTCGTCGTCATCTCCGCTTCGTCTCCCGCGTCGTCGCTCCCCAGAGGTCGCCTCGATATCCGGTTCCGCGAGCGCTAGGATTATGCCGTCACCGCTCGTGCTGTTTTAGCACATGTCACAACAGTCCGTTCAAGAGGAGCTACACGTCGACCAGTACACGCTCGGGCTCGTCGGGCCCGACCAGGAGTGGGCCGGGACCGTCGCCGACGGTGGGCGCGTCACGACGTACACCCCGCCGGGCTGTTGGGGTCCGATGGTCACTCCCTCGTTCCGTGGCGGCCACGAGGTGACCCGGCCGATCCGCGTCGAGGGGGCGTCCGTCGGCGACGCGGTGGCGATCCACATCCGTGACGTCGAGGTGACGAGCATGGCGACGAGTACCGGGTCGATGGCCGAGCGGGAGGCGGCGTTCGAGGACGACCCGTTCGTGGACCACCGCTGTCCCGAGTGTGGGACGACGTGGCCGGACTCCGTCGTTGAGGGCACCGGCGAGGACGCGATCCGCTGTGCGGAGTGCGGCGCAAACGCCTCCTCGTTCGGCTTCGAGTATGGGTACACCGTGGCGTTCGACCACGAGAACGGGGTCGGCGTGACCCTCGACGCCGACGGGGCCCACGAACTCGCCACCGACGCCGAGTCCGTGATGGACATCCCGGAGAACGCCCGCCAGCATCCGATACTGCTGTACGAGCCCGACGGGATGCCGGGGACGCTCGGCCGACTCCGACCGTTCGTCGGTAACATCGGGACGACGCCGCCGGTGACCATCCCTGACTCACACAACGCCGGCGACTTCGGACAGAGTCTGATCGGTGCCGACCACGACTACGGCGTCGAGACCGAGGCCGACCTCGAACAGCGGACCGACGGCCACATGGACGTTCCCGAGGTCCGTGCGGGCGCCACGCTGATCTGTCCGGTCGCCGTCGACGGCGGCGGCATCTACGTGGGCGACCTCCACGCGAACCAGGGTGACGGCGAGCTCTCGTTGCACACGACCGACGTGAGCGGCACCGTCACGATGGACGTCGAGGTGATCCACGACCTCGAACTCGACGGGCCGATCCTCTTGCCGAACGAGGAGGACCTGCCATTTATCAGCGAGCCGTACGACGACGCCGAGCGCGAGGCCGGGGTCGCGCTCGGGGCCGACCACGGGGTCGACGTTGAGACCGAGATGGCGCCGGTCCAAGTCATCGGGTCGGGTGCGACGGTCAACGACGCCACGCAGAACGCCTTCGACCGGGCGGAGACGTTGTTCGACATGAGCGAGGGTGAGGTTCGCGCCCGGTGTACGTTCACCGGTGGGGTGCAGATCGGTCGGCTGCCGGGCGTGGTCCAGCTCGATATGTTGGTTCCGAAGCCACTGCTCGCAGCCCGTGGACTCGACGAACTCGTCGAGACGCAGTACGGAGCCTGAGACGAACCATCACCACCACACCGCAGTCGATCCGGTCTCGACCCACAGACCGCTTCCGATGGCCGGCACGAGGCGATCTCTCAGGAACGAGGATCGGCATCCGCGGTGGCGCGCGCCTCGTGGACCGCGACAGCGTGTCCACGAGCGCGTGCGAGGGATGAGTGAGGGAGCGAAGCGACCGAGCGAATCGGCTGGGGAGGGTGTGGCCAATTGGTGCCCGGGTGTCGTGCGATCGTGTTCGTCACGGAATTGCTACCACACACGTACGGAATCGGCTGGGGAGGGTGTGGCCAACTGGTGCCCGACCGTCGCAGCGTCGCCCCATCCACACGACCGCTCTCACACCCGCATAGAATCGGCCCCGGAAGCCGTGACTGAAACGTGTGCCTGGGTGTCGCGCGGTCGTGGTCGTGAGCGCGCGGCTCACCGGGGTCCGCGTGTCTCGGAGTCGTGACGACCGAGCCGCCTGCGTGTCGTCCTCATCGCACACCGAGTGCAGTCCGGAGGTCACGGCGGTACGACACCCACACGAGCGCGACCGTCACGACGGGGGCGACTGGCACGACGGCGAGGAGCCCGGCACCGGTTCCGACGCCGAAGCGCCCCGCGAGCCCGAGGCCGACCCACAGCGTCGCGAACGCAGCGAACACCAACAACCCCCCGGTGACCCGCCGGTCCTCGTGACCGAACAACACCCCACCGGTCGCGCTCACGGCCGCGAGCAGGTGGAAGAACGCGCCGAGCGGCCAGACGCGAATCGACGCCGGGAGGCGTCCGAACGCCCGAGGCTGGTCGAAAAAGTACGTCCAGATCGGATAGAGACCGACGCCACCTGCGGAACCGGCCGCGCCGACGTTGACGAGCCCCCACAGACTCACCACCGTGGGCTCGCCACCGCCGAGCGCCGGGACGACGGCCACCGGAACGACGAGCAGCGTGACGATCGCAGCCAGCTCTCTCCGACCAGAGAGCGTGGGCGACGACTCCCGAGACATACCGGCTCGTAGCTTCGGCACCCGCTTAACTCGGCCGGTCGGTACCGGCTCATCGAAGCGCGACTACTCGGCTGGCTCGTCGAGCGGGGTCTCCGCGACCGGCTCGAACTCGTCGTAGTGGACGACCTCGTCGACCGGTCGGCGGGCCTTTCGCTCGTTTTCGACGTCGGCGGCGTCTTCGGCCGGGTACCCGAGCGTGACGAGCATCACGGGCTCGTAACCGTCCGGAACGTCGAACGTCTCGACGAGCGCCTCGGGGTCGAACCCCTCCATCGGGCAGCTCGCGATGCCGTGGTCCCACGCGGCGTACATCAGCGTCATCGCAGCGAGGCTCGTCGACCGGGTGGTCCAGATTCGGCGTTCGTCCACCGGCTGTGCGCCGATCCCGTCGACGTTCTCCAGCAGGGCGTCACGGACCTCCTCGTTCGGAATGTACCCCTTCGCGAGCCAGTCGTCGAACACCGGCTCGGCGTGGGCGGTGGGGTCGGTGTTTCCGAGCACGACGACTGCGGTGTCGGCGGCGGTGACGTGTTCTTGATCGAACGCGACCTCACGAAGCGCCTGCTTCTTCTCGGGGGCACGAAGCGCGAGGAACTCCCACGGCTGGAGGTTGTATCCAGAGGGGGCGAGCGTGGCGGCTTCGAACACCGCGTCGAGGGTGTCGCGGTCGATCGGTTCGTCGCTGTACTCGTGTACGGAACGGCGGGTCGAGACGACGTCTTCGAACTCCATCGTCGGTACGTAGGCGACCCACTGATATACCCCACGTGCTACCGGCAGCCGACTCTCGTTGGTGGTCGGCGACGCGTCGGTCGGGTTGATGACTCGTCGGTCAGATCGACGACGCGCCGGTCTGATCGACGACGCGCCGGTCTGATCGACGACGCGCCGGTCTGATCGACCGTGACCGCGGCGCCGGTCGGGAACGCCTATACAATCGGGGCGATTAATCGGGAGCGATGACCGATACCGACGAGACGACCGAGACCGACCCACCCGCGGCCGTATCCGGGGCGGGCGACGGCGACGGGGGGTGGTTCGTCGGGCTCGCCGGCGACGCCGATCCGGAGGGGGACGCAGAGCGCGTCCAAACGGGCTCTGCGACGGCGCCCCGCGATTGGCCGTCGATCGCCGTCGACGAGGGGGTCGTCGACTCGCGGGCCACCTACTACGACCGTCTCCACGCGGCGACGACTGCAGCGACCCGGTCGGCGGTTCGCGAGCGCGAGCGCGCAGACGACCAACAACTCGTCCACGCGGTGCGTGCCATGGACGACTGTGAACAGCTCGCCAACGAGCTGGCCGAACGCGTTGCGGCGTGGGCTGGCAGTCGATTTCCGTCGTCATCGCCCGGAATAGCCGGTGCGCGCGCTCTCGCGGACGAGGCACAAACCGACGAGGCACAAACCGACGAGCTGGATCGGCGGGTCGTCTCGCTCGCGACCCGCGTCGCCGAGCTGGCCGACGAGCGCGACGCACTCGAGACGACGATCGAGCGGACGGCGCCGGCGGTCGCGCCGAACCTCGCGGCGATGGCGGGGGCGACGCTGGCTGCGCGGTTGATTGCTCTCGCGGGTGGACTCGAGTCGCTGGCCAAGAAGCCTGCGGGGACGGTACAGGTGCTCGGCGCCGAAGACGCCCTCTTCGCGCACCTCGCCGGCCGAGCGCCGTCGCCTAAACACGGCGTCATCTACACCCACGAGTTCGTTCGCGGTACCCGCCCCGACGACCGCGGGTCGGCCGCACGGGCGCTCGCGGGGAAACTCGCGCTCGCCGCTCGCGTCGACCACTACGCCGGGACGTATCGTGCGTCACTGCACGATGACCTCCGCGAGCGGATGGCGACGATCCGTGCGCGTGCCGACGGAAACGGTGAGACCGACGGGACCGACGGAACCGACGGGGCCGACGGAGAGACACGCGGAGGGAACGATGCGTGATTCGGCGCTGCCGGCGGGCGTCGAGCGCCGGGCGTTCGACGGCACGGCTCGGCTGGCGACCCGTGGCCCGCCCGTCTACGGGGAGCCGACCGACGGCGAGTGGCGCGCGTGGGACCCGACCCGGTCGAAGCTCGGGGGGATGCTCGAGGGAGGCGTGGAGACGGGACTCACCGGAGGCGAGACCGTCCTCTACTTGGGGGCTGCTGCCGGGACCACCGTCAGTCACGTCGCCGACTTCGCGGGGCCGACGTACGCCGTCGAGTTCGCGCCGCGTCCCGCCCGCGAGCTCGTGGCGGCCGCGGAGCCACGCGAGCGTCTCTTTCCGCTGTTGAAAGACGCGAGACGGCCGACGACGTACGCGCACGTGGTCGAGTCGAACGTCGACGTGATCGTCCAGGACGTCGCAACCCGCGGGCAGGCGGCCGTTGCGAACCGGAACGCCACGTTCCTGGCCGACGACGGGCGACTCGTGCTGGCTATCAAAGCCCGCAGCGAAGACGTGACGGCCGACCCCGAGACGGTGTACGCCGACGTGCTCACCGAGCTCGAGACGACCTACGAGGTGCTCGAGACCACGCCACTCGACCGATTCCACGCGGACCACCTCGGTGTCGTCGCGACGCCGCGGTGAGCGGAACGCGTGGCCGAGAAACCCACCGCGTGCGGCTTCGCGGTCGTCGCACTCGCGGCCTCGTCGACGACACACCGGGAGTCGTGTTCACCACGTCGGTGGCGTGAACCCGGCGTCCGCCAGAATCGACTTCCAGCGCTGTTGGACCGAGAGCCGCGAGACGTCCATGGCGTCTGCCACCGCCGACTGCGAGCGCTGCTGGCCGCGAATCAGTGCCGCGGCGTAGAGGCTTCCGGCGGCCACGACGCGCTTGCCGTCGATGGAATCGGGCGCCTGTGATAAAAAGAGATCCGTCGCCGTCGAGCGCGTCTCTGCGTCGAGGTCGAGTGTCTCACTGGCGGTTTCGAGTCGCTCGATCCACGCTGCGTGTTCGACGCGGTCACTCGCTCGGTACATACTCGGTATGGGCGGGTGAGCGATAAAAACCCGACGCGTAGACGGTGGTGACCGCGGCGCTGAAGTCCCTCCCGGCGTAAGCGGTGGTATGTCGACACAGGCGTGGACCGAGTCGCGGGTGCGCGAGCTACACGCGGACCTCGTTTCGCTGTACGAGCCGGTCGATCGGGTGGCCGAACACGGTGCTGACCCCACCGCGGCACCCGGCGAGGGCGTTCGACAGCTCGTCGGGACGATCCTCTCACAGAACGTCGCGGACACGAACACCCGGCGGGCCGTCGAGGCGTTGTTCGACCGGTACGACGACTTCGCGGCGATCGAGGCGGCCGACCACGACGAGTTGGCCGAGACGATCCGCGTGGCCGGGCTGCCCGACCAGAAGGCTGCACGAATCCAGCGCTCGTTGTCGGCGATCCGCGAGGAGACCGGTGGGGCCTACTCGCTCGCCTTCCTCGACGCGATGGCCACCGAGGAGGCGAAGGCGTGGCTGATGGACATCAAGGGTGTCGGGCCGAAGACCGCGAGCGTGGTGTTGAACTTTCACTTCGGGAAGCCGACGATGGCCGTCGACACCCACGTCGAGCGCGTCTCGAAGCGATTCGGGCTCGTTCCGGAGTCGGCGTCGAACGAGCGGGCACACGACGTGCTCGACGAGGCCGTTCCGGACGAGTTGATCTACCCGCTTCACGTGTTGTTGATCCGGCACGGGCGGACGCACTGTTCGGCGCGGAACGCCGACTGTGCGAATCCAGTCTGTGAGACGTACTGTAGTTGTTCGTTCTGTGTGTAACCTACGGCGGTTCGTCAGGTTCTTTTGTGGCTTGGGTGTATGTGCCACTGCGCGCGGGTAGCCAAGCCAGGAAACGGCGCAGCGCTTAGGACGCTGTCTCGTAGGAGTCCGCCGGTTCAAATCCGGTCCCGCGCATTGCGAGGGACGACCGAAGGGAGTCCCTCGAAAGGCGAGCGGGGAGTGAAACGACCCGCGAGCCAGTTGAGAACGACGTGAGCGAAGAGCAGGAGCGGATTTGAAGCAGGGAACGAACCGAGCGACGCGAGTGGAGTGAGTGAGGTTCAAATCCGGTCCCGCGCATTGCGAGGGACGACCGAAGGGAGTCCCTCGAAAGGCGAGCGGGGAGTGAAACGACCCGCGAGCCAGTTGAGAGCGTGGGGTCGGCTTCGGTGGTCCGCCCATGTACTAACGGAGCGAGTGAAACATCCTGCGGTGGCGCGCGCCTCGTGGACCGCGACAGCGTGTCCACGAGCGCGTGCGAGGGATGAGTGAGGGAGCGAAGCGACCGAGCGAATCGGCTGGGGAGGGTGTGGCGGTAATCGGTGTCCGGGTGTCATGCGGTCGTGTCCGTCACAGAACTGCTACCACACACGTATCGAATCGACCCGGGAGGGTGTGACAACGTGGTGTCCGACTATCGTGCGGTCGTATCGGTCACGGAGCTGCGACACGCCTATGGAATCGGCCGGACGCCACGTGGACGTCCCGGCTCGAACCGGTGAGAACGAGCAGGTCGACCTGGACGGCCAGCACACGTAGTGACCTGCGAGCACGCAGACGACCGGCCGCCGAGATCGAGTTGCGCCCCGACGGCGACAGACCCGACCGTACAGCAGCCGGGCACGGGTGAGCCACGTCCTCCCGGGCCGATTCGCGCTCGTACGTGTACGGTGATCGTGTGACCGAGACGACCGCACAACACCCGGGCATCACTTGCGCCACACCCTCCCCAGCCGATTCGCGCTCGTACGTGTACGGTGGTCGTGTGACCGAGACGACCGTGCGACCGCCGGGCACCAATTGGCCACACCCTCCCCAGCCGATTCGCTCGGTCGCTTCGCTCCCTCGCTCATCCCTCGCACGCGCTCGCGAGCCCGCCTGCGGCGACCTCGCGAGGCGCGCGCCAAGAGTCGCTTAATCAGCAGCCTACGCGAACGGGTGTGCGTTCGTGACGGAGGCAGTGAGCCGCCGCACCTCGTCGGCGGGTTCACGACAGCTCGTCGGCACTGGGTTCGGCCTCCACCTCCTCACGATCGACCGTCTCCTCACGATCGACCGTCTCCTCACGATCGACCGTCTCCTCACGATCGACGGACTCACCCTCGGCGGACGCGTGTTCGTCCATCCAGGCGCGTTGTTCGGCCGCGGTCATCGTGCTCCACGACGCGATCTCCGCGAGCGTGCGGCCACAGGCGACACACCGCTCGTCTTCGACCGCACAGACGTCGATACAGGGTGACGGCATCGAGAGTCGGCGTCCGTGGTGACGAGCCGATCAGTCGTCGTCTGCGGCGGCCTCGGTCGTCGGCGTGTCCCGTGGCCCTCCCGCGTGGCTCTCGTGGGCGACCGCCGTCTCCAGTAACGCGGGCGAGATAGCGGGCACCTCGGCGTCGTCGACGGGGCCCTCTCTGGCGATCGACTCCGTCGACCGGGGGAACGTCCGGAGGTCCTTGTGGAGTGCGATGCCGGCTTTTGCCCCCTGGCCCATCGCCACCGGAACCTGGTTGTGTCCGGGCGTGACGTCGCCGACCGCGTACACGCCGTCGACGCTCGTGCGGCCGTGGTCGTCGACGTCGACCTGTCCGTCGTCGGTCAGCGCACAGCCGAGCGACTCCGCGAGTGCGGTGTTGTAGTCGGCACCGTACATCGGGAAGCCACCGCGGTACGCTCGTCGGGTGCCGTCGTCGAACTCCATCGCCGCTAACCACCCCGTATCGGGATCGTTTTCGACCCCCGCGACGTCTTCGTGGACCACGTCGACCGGGTGCGCCTCAAGTTGTGCGGCCGTCTCGTCGCTCCACGTCGGCTCCGCGCCGCGGGTGAGCAGGTCGACCTCGTCCGTGATGTTGAGCATGATCATCGCCACGTGTGCGGCCGCCTCGCCGTGGCCCATCACGTACACGGGCTCGTCGACGAACATGTACGCATCACAGTGGAGACACCAGTGGAGTCCCTTCGCGTTGCGGGGCAGCGGCGGGTCCGGCCGCTCGTCCGAGAACCCCGTCGCGAGCACGACGCGGTCGGCGACGATCGGCGCCTCGTCGCCGGTGTCGAGGTGAAATCGCCCCTCGTCGTCGCGCTCGATCGCCTCCACGAAGCCGCGCTCGAACGTGCCGCCGTAGGAGGTGACCTGCTCGCGACCCGTCGCGAGGAGTTCGTTGCCCGAGACGTCCTCGGTGACGCCGATCACGTTGTGGGTGTCGGCCATCATGGCCGCACGACCCCCACCACGGTCGACGAGTACGGTGTCGTGTCCCAACCGGGCCCCGTACAGCGCCGTCGTCAGCCCCGCCGGCCCGCCCCCGACGACCGCGATCTCGTACCGCGTATCTCCATCGGTCATGTTCGCAGTAAGGGCCCGATCGCGTATAAATGCCCGCGTGGTGTGCACGGCGTCCGCCCAGCCGTGGGCGCGACCCGCGCGTGGGCACCGTTTATATCACCCGCCCGCGTCCGACGGGACGTGTCACGTCGCCTCGTCGCAGCGGTCACGCTCCTCCTCGTCGGCACCGTCGCCGACGTCTGGTCGACGTACCTCGCGATCTCGACCGGCGAGTTCGTGGAGGGGTCACCCGTCGGGCGGGCGCTCATCACGCTGCTCGGTCCGCTCCGTGGGATGCTCCTCACCAAACTGCTCGGGATGGTCGTGATCGGCGTGCCGGTGGCGGTCGCCGGCGGGAGTCGCCGACTGGTCGCGACGGTGATGTGTGGCGGCGTCGGGACTATCTCGCTCGTCGCCGCCGGGCGAAACCTGCTGCTCGTCGCCGGGCTGTGGCCCTGACTCACTCGCCGCTGGTGAGACGCTCGCCGGTCCGCGACGGAAGCCCGGCACGCTCGACGGCCTCGATCACCCGGTCGACGTCGTACGACACCCGGTGGAGGTCGACGGCGGGCTCGCTCGTCTCGAGAACCGCGTACGCGGCGTCCGGGTCGCCGTCGCGGGGCTGGCCGACGCTCCCCGGATTGACCACCAGTCGATCGTCGACTCGCCCGGTTCCCTGGACGTGCGTGTGGCCGAGCACGACGCCTTCGAGGGGGCCACCGCCGCCGTCGTCGGCCACTTCGACGGCCTCGATGGCAGGCGCGAGCGTCTCGAACTCCCGCGGATACACGTACGCGTCCTCGCGGGCCGGATCGGGGTGTGAGTGGACGAGCAGGAAGTCGCCGCCGCCGAACCGGGTCGCTCGCGGCAACGATCGGAGCCACGCCAACTGGTCGGCCGAGAGTTCACGCGTCGCGTGTTCGAGTCCCGCCTCGGCCATCCGGTTGGCCCGGTACCGCTCCGGCGTCTCGACGGTCCGGTCGTGATTGCCGCGGACGGTCGCGGCGGTGACCGACCGGATTCGCTCGACACACGCCGCCGGCCACGGGTTGTATCCCACCACGTCGCCGACGCACACGACCTCGTCTACCGCCGGCATGTCGTCGAGCACGGCCTCCAGTGCAGGGAGGTTCGCGTGGACGTCCGAGACCAATCCGATTCGCATCGTCTCCCGTTCGACCCCGACCGGGGAATATCTTCGGTGGGACACGCTGGAGGGTCGGCTCCACGAATCGACGACGTGCTTATCCCGGCGTGCGTGTAGGTGCTCGCATGGTTCCGGCCCTCGTGAACGCCGCCTTCGGCGGCCTGCTCGCGGCCGCGCTGCTCGGACCGGCGTTCGATCGGCGGACGGTCGCGCTCGTCGTCGGCGCGGCGGTGGTGCCCGACCTCGGGTCGGCCGCGGGCGTCGCACTCGGGTGGCCGGCGACCGCGGCGGTGCAGGCCGTCTGGCTCCCGCTCCTCGCCGCGCTCGTGCTACTCGTCGACACGCGGTGGCGCGAGCGGTCGGTGCTACGGGCGCGCTGCGGGTGGCGAGGCGTGCGCGTCGCGTGGGTCGCCCTCGCGAGCGCGTCCGTCGCCGGCGTCGCCCCGGACCTCTTCGGGACGCCGGGCGTCCCCCTCCTCTACCCGCTCGAGTCCGTCCGCTACACCGTCGACGGGCTGTTGCTGTACTCCACACAGGAAGGCGTGGTGCAGACGCTGTCGGCCGGTGGTGCCACGCCCGGGGTCCTGCCGCTCGCGAGCACCGACGGCGTCTCTGGGACTGCGGACGGGCGTCCTGGGACGGTCGTGCTCGTCGAAACGGGATGGCAGGCCGTGGTCGTCGCCACCGGAGCGCTCACGCTCTCGCTCCGGCTCGCCGGAGTCGGCGGCGGACGCCGGGACGCTGCGCCGACACGGACGACAGAAGAGACGACGAAGACGGCGGAGACACCAGGGACGACGAAGAAGACGGAGACACCAGAGACGACGGAGACACCAGAGACGACGAAGACGAACGCGGAGGGTCAGTAGTGGTCTCCACACTCGTTCACGCCGGACTCGCACTCGTCGTCGCCGCGGGACTGCTCGGTGACGCCGCGGACCGGCGAGCGCTGGGCGCGATCCTCCTCGTCGTGGTGTTGCCGGAGGCCGACGCGCTCCTCGGACCGGTCTATCCGGGTGCACACCGGACGGTCGGGCACACGGTGGTGTTGCCGGTGGCTGCAGGGCTCCTCCTCTACTACGACACCCAGCAACGCGAGCACTCCTGGCTCCGTGCGCGCATCGCGGACCGCTGGATCGGCGTGGCGTGGGTCGCCCTCGTCGTGCACCTCACCGCACACGTCGCGCTCGACTGGACGCACCTCGAGGGAGTGAACCTGTTCTGGCCGCTCCGAGACGCGTTCACCACCCTCGACGGTGCGCTGACGTGGTCGCTCACGGACGGGTTCGTCCAGACGTTCGTCGACGTCCGTGTCGACCCGGCGACGGGACAGACGCGGGTCGGGACGGACGTGACGGGGACGCGGGCGTCCGTCCACGTGAACAACCCGGTCGAGCCGGACGACCCGGCGGCACTCGCCGAAGCCGAGGTGGTCGACCGGCGGTTCCCGATCGCCGGACGCGGCTGGCGGCTGTACGTACTCGGACTCGGGCTGTTCACGGTCGTCGCACGGCGGCTACAGGGTGCGCCGCCAGCCGAGGTGTGATGCGTAGCGAGCGACGAGGGCCGGAGCGTACGGATTCGACCCGGGGGCCGAAGCCCCAGACGCGGGCGGGCCCCAGACGCGAGCGGCATCAATCGCCTGTTCGCGAGTGCACGGGCGTGAGTGCGCGGGTATACGAGTGTGAGTGCGCGGGCCCGCGCAATCCAAAGACAGATACTTCCCGGTGTATCGTCAACATCGCGTATGTCTACGGAACCCGACGTACTGGTGATCGGCGGCGGGGCGACTGGCACCGGAACCGCCCGTGACCTGGCGATGCGCGGCCTGGACGTCACGCTCGTCGAGCGCGACGGACTCTCGAGTGGCACCTCCGGCCGGTCGCACGGACTCTTACACAGCGGCGCTCGCTACGCAGAGAGCGACCCGGAGGGCGCAGCCGAGTGCATCGAAGAGAGCGAGATCCTGCGCGACATCGCCGGCGTGTGTCTCGAAGAGACCGGCGGGCTCTTCGTGAGCCTCGCGGGGGACGACGCGGACTACTTCGAAGAGAAACGCGAGGCGTGTGAGTCGGTCGGCATCCCAACCGAGACGCTCTCTGCCGCCGAGGCCCGCGAGCTCGTTCCCGAGCTCAGCGACGACGTCGACCAGGCGTTCCGGGTGCCAGATGGCGTCGTGTATCCGTCGCGGCTGGTCGCGGCCAACGCGCTCGACGCCGAAGCGCACGGCGCGACCGTTCATCCGAACGCGCCGGTCGAGTCGATGACCGTCGAAGACGAAGCAATCACCGAGGTTCGCGTCGGCGGGAGCGTCGACGACACGATCCGTCCCGAATACGTGATCAACGCGGCCGGCGCGTGGGCCGGGAACGTCGCGGCCATGGCCGGGCTCGAAGTCGACATGCAGCCGACCCGTGGCGTGATGGTGTCGCTCGCGTACGACGACCTCGGGCCGGTGTTGAACCGCTGCCGCGATCCGGACGACGGCGACATCGTCGTCCCGCACGGCGAGGAGGCGGTCGTCGGGACGACGAGCGTCCCGGTGAACGACCCCGACGACTACGAGCAGGCCCGGTGGGAGGTCGAGACGTCGATCGACGAGTGTGCGGCGATGCTTCCGCCGGTCGCCGACGCGCCGGTCGTCCGCGAGTGGTGGGGGGTTCGCCCGCTGTACGCCCCCGACGAGAACGAGCGCGGCGGCCGCGGGATCTCTCGCGGGTTCTTCCGGCTCGATCACGCCGCAGACGGCGTCGAGAACGCCGTGAGCGTCGTCGGCGGAAAGCTCACCACCTACCGGATGATGGCCGAATCGACCGCCGACCTCGTGTGTGAGCGGCTCGGCGTCGACGCGGCGTGTCGGACCGCCGAGGAGCCGCTCCCGGCAGTCGACGACCCAGCGCGCCTCGATGCGGCCGTCGACGCCTACGACGGTCAGGGGCCGACCGACGCGGACGTCGTCGACGCGGGCGCGTCTGCGGACGTCGCCGAGACCGTCGACACCGCAGAGACCGACGACTGACGCTGTACATACCGTGGCTGGCCGAACGGACTGGACGCGCGACACCCCGAGCACACGCTGTGTCACGCCCTCCAACGACGCGTGCAGCGGTGAGTGTGTGACAGAGACGACGCGGCGACACCCGGACACCAGTTACCGCCACACCCTCCCGGGCCGATTCTGTACGTGTGTGGTAGTGACTCTGTGACGAACACGACCGCATGACACCCGGACACCGATTACCGCCACACCCTCCCCAGCCGATTCGCTCGCATACGTAGTTGGTGGGTTTGTGATCGACGCGACGACCGTACGACAGCCGGGCACTAGTTGGGCCACCCCCTCCCCAGCCGATTCGCTCGGTGGCTTCGCCACCTCGCTCATCCCTCGCACGCGCTCGTGAGCACGCCTTCGGCGCGCTCACGAGGCGCGCGCCACAGCATCATTGGTGTTGCGTTCGTTCACCGAGTTCTCTCGCCGTTCGAGAAACTGCGCCGGCCGGGAGTCCCGCGAGCGAACGCAGTGAGCGAGTGGGACTCCGGCCGGCGCACGACCGCAGGGAGTGCGCCGGCCGGGATTTGAACCCGGGCCATGAGCTTGGAAGGCTCAGGTCCTACCACTAGACCACCGGCGCGCAGCTTAACGAATTACATGCCGGAATAAGGACCTTACTCTTTGGGCTGGGGGTGAACGACCGCGTAACAGTTGCCGCTCGAAACGGTGACGTCCTCGGTGACGAGGTCGCTCGCCGCGAGGTCGGCCGCGAACTCGTCCGGATCGTAGATGTGGTAGTAGCGCGGCACGGTCTCACCGCCCGGCAGCGTCCAGTCGACGGTCGTGTCGAACCCGGTCTCGCGGTCGAACCGGTCGTGTGCGGTGCTCCACACGCTCACGAGCCCGGCACCACCGGGACGAAGCACCCGCGACAGCTCGGACAGACTCGCCACGCGGGCCGCCCGCGGCGACAGGTGGTGTAGGGTCGCGACGTAGGTCGCGAGGCCGACCGCGTCGGTCGCGATCGGGAGACGAGCCGCGTCGCCGTGGACGAACCCCGTCGCGTCCGCGAAGCCACGCTCGCGGGCCCGAGCGACCGCCGCGTCGAGGAGGCCGCGACTGAGGTCGACGCCGACTGCGAGCCGAGCGCGGGCGGCGAGAAGCTCTGTGTGCCGGCCGTTGCCACAGCCGATGTCGAGCGCGCGGTCCGTGGTCCGGTCCTCGAGGAACGTCGTCACCTCGGGCCAGGCATACTCGCGTGTGGCCGCAAAGTGGTCGGCGATCCGGTCGTACGTCGACTGCGGGTCCATGTGCGTCATCGGCCGGCCGACCGAGTTAGCTCTGCTGGCCGGCGCGCCGGCCAGAGCTGCCGTTACGTTGATACGGCGTCGTGACCAACGTTGCGGTAAGAAATGCGGCGAGATTACTTCGAACTGACCGTCGACGGCGTCGACGCCGACGAGCCGACGACCCCGACCGTCCGCATCGACTTCCACGGCCCGTCCGGACTGCTCCGTGACCGACTCACCGGGTCCGACGGGGACCTGCTCGCCGCCTCGGCGATCGACGTCGCGTTCCGGCTTCGCGACCCGCTCTCTGCTGACGAGGCCGCGGGCGTCGTCGCCGTGACGAACCGCTTCACCGGTGAGTTCGTCCTCGAGCTCAACGAAACGGCCGTGGACGTGCTTCCGTTCGTTCGGGCCGCCCGCGAGACCGCCGACGGCGACGACGCGAGCTACCGGATCGAGATCGATATCGAAGGAGACCACCTCGTCACCTACGACAAGGAGACGTTCCTCGTCTACGACCACGACGGCAACCTCCTGCGCAGCGAGAGTCTGATCCCGTCCGGCGTCGAGCTCTGAGCGGAGTCACACGGTGGGTACAGGACGCCCGCGCTCACACGTCCGAGCCGGCCGCTCACTCGCCACGTATTCGAACCACGTCGCCCGGCGACAACCCGAACGACGCCGCGCCACTGCCGTCGTTGACGTCACACTCGACGTAGCCGTGGCTCCCGACCGTGACGAGTTTCTCACCGCGGTCGACGTCTGCGAACGTCTCGACCACCGGGACGACCGTGTCGTTCATCCGAATACGGTCGCGGTCGGCGGCCTCGACGACGGTGCCAGGGACGTTCGTGATGGCGTTGCCGAAGTCGTCGACGACGAGCACCTCCCCATCGACGGCGAGACAGTCCGCCGCGGGGTAGCGCGTCGGTGTCGGAATCTCGCAGTCGACGTAGTCGTCGACGCGGGTCAGCCAGTCGAGGTCCTCGAGCGCCTCGCGGAGTGCGGACGGGTGATCGACGGTCCGTTCACCCGGCTGTGCGATCGCCGCAGCGATGTCGGCGGCTGCCGGGGCGAAGACGTCGCGGCCGTGGAAGGTCGCACTCGCGGGGTCGAAACCGTCGATGCGGTAGACGTCGATCCCAGACGAGGAAGACGGCGTGTCGACGCCATCACTCGAGTCGGCTGCCAGCGCCCGTGCCGGTGGGAGGGCGAGTCCGTTGTCCGGAGCGACGACGACGTGGGCACCCGCGCGGACGGCGACCGCGTCACGCTCGGTCCCGACGCCCGGGTCGACGACCGCACAGTGGACGGCCGGCGGGAACTCGGGGAGGACGAATCGAAGCCAGAAGGCGGCTCCGAGTGGGTCACCACGCGGGAGCTCGTGGCTCACGTCGAGGAGGTCGGCGTCGGTTCGACGTCGGATGACCCCGCGCATCGCAGCGGGGTACGGAGTGCCGAAGTCCGAGGCGAGCGTGAGCAGCGGCCGAGGACGAGTGGTGGTGGGTGCGTGAGTCATCGGCGAACGAGTGGGAGAGGGATCACGGGTCGGTGGTGGTCACGGGTCGGTGGTTGTCACAGGTCGGTGGTGGTGTCGGTCTCGGCGATGCGGCGGATTCGTTCGACGCCGTCGATCTCTTCGATGACGTCGACGACGGTCGTCGGGACGAGGTCCGTCCAGTCTCGGCCGTGGATCATGCGCTCGCGGAGCTCTGCGCCTTCGAGGACGTCACGGCGAAACATGGGGGACCCTCGGACCTCGACGCCGGCCTCCTCGAAGAGCCTGACGACGAGCGGATTGTTCGAGTACGCGACGTCGAAGCGGGGAGTCATGCTCCGGACGTGGCTCACCCAGACGGCGTTGCGGTCGAGGTCTTCGATCGGGACGACGTAGGTGGTGACGTCGAGGTCCTCGACGGCCTTCGTGACCATCATCACGCGCTCGCCGGCGGTGAAGGGGTTCCGGGTGGTGTGTGAGTCGCCGGCCGAGCCGATCCCCAACACCAGCTCGTCGACCTCGCCGGCGATCTCCTCGGCCATGTATCGGTGGCCGTCGTGGAACGGCTGGAACCGCCCGATGTAGAACCCCCGCATGGATTCACGTAGCGGGGGCTTCATTTATAAACTCCCCGGGACAGCCGTGAGCAGTAACACGGCCGGTACACGCCGATAACGGCCGCCTCACGGGTTTCGGATGCGATCTCCGTGGGGAGAAAGTATATCAGTAGCCGACCCTTCCGTTGAGCTAACGGTTACCGAGTTTATGAGCAACGAGAAGGACACGAACGACCCACCGGAGGAGGACGCCACGCCGCCGGACGACTCCGTGTCGCCGGCGTCGGACGCGGACGTCCGAGCCCCGGATGGGGACGACGATTCCCACGACGACCACGCCGCGGTCGACGACGAGACCGCAGCGCCCGGCCCGACCGAGGGCGGAGCCACGGAACCCGACCCGACCGAGGACGGGTTCCGCGAGCCGACGATCGCCGCGGCCGAGTCCGACGACGATCTCAACGATGACGGACGAGGCGACGACGGGCGAGGCGACGAAGCCGAGTGGGACGGCGGAGACGAATGGGACGATGGAGACGAATGGGACGACGGCATCACCATCGACGATGACCTCGGCGACGAGGGCGGTGACGCCGGCGTCGGTGCCGGTATCGACGGGCCCGACGACGGCGGAATCGAGGACCTCGGCAGCACCGTCGAGGTCGAGGGAGCCGAGATCGACGAGGACCCCGACGAGGACGACCTCCTCGGCGGACTCAACGTCGACACGACCGACGAGATATCGATCCCCGACCGGCTCGTCGACCAGGTGATCGGCCAGGAACACGCCCGCGACGTGATCATCAAGGCGGCCAAACAACGCCGTCACGTGATGATGATCGGCTCGCCCGGGACCGGGAAGTCGATGCTCGCGAAGGCGATGTCCGAACTCCTCCCGAAAGAGGAGCTGCAGGACGTCCTAGTGTATCACAACCCCGACGACGGCAACAAGCCGAAGGTGCGGACGGTGCCCGCCGGGAAGGGTGAACAGATCGTCGACGCCCACAAAGAGGAGGCCCGCAAGCGCAACCAGATGCGGTCGCTTCTCATGTGGATCATCATCGCCGTGGTGTTGGGCTACGCGCTCATCATCGTCGGCCAGATCCTCGTGGGCATCATCGCGGCCGGCGTCGTCTACTTGGTCTTCCGCTACCTGAACCGCGGCTCCGACGCGATGATCCCGAACTTGTTGGTGAACAACGCGGACACGAAGTCAGCCCCGTTCAACGACTCGACGGGTGCACACGCCGGCGCACTCCTCGGTGACGTCCGGCACGACCCGTTCCAGTCCGGCGGGATGGAGACGCCGAGCCACGACCGCGTCGAGGCCGGCGCTATCCACAAGGCCAACAAAGGCGTGTTGTTCATCGACGAGATCAACACCCTCGACATCCGGAGCCAACAGCACCTCATGACGGCGATCCAGGAGGGCGAGTTCTCGATCACGGGCCAGTCCGAGCGCTCCTCGGGCGCGATGGTCCAGACCGAGCCCGTCCCGACGGACTTCGTCATGATCGCCGCCGGGAACCTCGACGCGATGGAGAACATGCACCCGGCGCTCCGCTCGCGAATCAAAGGCTACGGGTACGAGGTGTACATGGAAGACACCATCGAGGACACCCCGAAGATGCGCCGGCAGTACGTCCGGTTCATCGCACAGGAAGTCGCCAAGGACGGCCGGCTACCGGAGTTCACCGCGGAGGCCGTCGAGGAGATCATCCTCGAGGCGAAGCGGCGCTCGGGGCGGAAAGGCCACCTCACGCTGCACTTCCGGAACCTCGGTGGGCTCGTGCGGGTCGCCGGCGACATCGCTCGTGGCGAAGACGCCGACGTCACCACCCGCGAGCACGTGCTGCAGGCGAAGGGGCGCTCGCGCTCCATCGAACAGCAGCTGGCGGACGACTACATCGAGCGCCGGAAGGACTACGAGCTACAGGTGTCCGACGGCTACGTCGCCGGCCGGGTCAACGGTCTCGCCGTGATGGGCGAAGACTCCGGGATCATGCTGCCGGTGATGGCCGAGGTGACGCCGACGCAGGGCGGCGGACAGGTGATCGCCACGGGTCAGCTCAAGGAGATGGCCGAGGAGTCCGTCCAGAACGTCTCGGCTATCATCAAGAAGTTCTCCGACGAGAACATCTCCGAGAAGGACATCCACATCCAGTTCATCCAGACCGGCCAGCAGGGCGTCGACGGCGACTCGGCGTCGATCACGGTCGCCACCGCCGTCATCAGTGCGCTCGAGAACGTCGGCGTCGACCAGAGCCTCGCGATGACGGGCTCGCTGTCGGTCCGCGGTGACGTCCTCCCCGTCGGCGGGGTCACCCACAAGATCGAGGCGGCCGCGAAGGCCGGCTGTGACCGGGTGATCATCCCGCAGGCGAACGAACAGGACGTGATGATCGAAGAAGAGTACGAGGAGATGATCGAGGTGATTCCGGTCGCACACATCAGCGAGGTGCTCGACATCGCGCTAGAGGGCGAAGCAGAGAAGGACTCGCTCGTCGACCGGCTCAAGTCGATCACGGGGTCGGCACTCAACGAACAGGGCGTCTCCAGCCCGTCCAGTCCGAGTCCGCAGTAGACGCGAGGGCAGCCGCGGTGCGGTCGACCGCGGCGCGGGGTCGACCGCGACGCGGATTCGCTCGGCACGGATTCACCGTAGTCGAGACCGGCCGACGATTTTTGTACGATTCCGCCGTAGTGCGTGTCATGCCCGGCAAGCCGACCGTGGGCGAGTACATGACGCGGGACGTCGAGACGGTGAGTCCGGACGACACGGTCGCGACTGTCGCCCAGCAGATGGTCGACACGACCGGTCACAAGGGGTTTCCCGTCACCGAGGGGCGGACCGTCGAGGGGTTCGTCTCGGCTGGTGACCTGTTACTCGCGGACGACGGCGCGGCGGTGTTCACCGTGATGTCGACGGACCTCATCGTCGCGCACCCGGAGATGCGGGTCACCGACGCCGCCCGGGTGATCCTCCGGTCCGGAATCCAGAAGCTGCCGGTCGTCGACGACGCCGACAACCTCGTCGGGATCATCTCGAACGCGGACGTCGTCCGGTCGCAGATCGAGCGCGCGACGCCCGGCAAGGTCGGCAAGCTGATGCGGACGCTTGAGCAGATTCACGGGGTGCCGCTCGTCGAGAAGCGACGCGAGGTCTCACTCGCCAGCTTGATTCCGACCCAGAGTCGGGTGTACGCCGACGAGCTCGAGGGGCGGAAGTACGAACTTGAGCGGGGGCTTGCCGAGCCGCTCGTCGTCATCGACAACGACGGGACGATACACCTCGCGGACGGCCACCATCGGGTGATGGCCGCCCACGAACTGGGAATCGAGTCGATGGACGCGTACGTCATCGTCACCGAGACGCCCGTCGAGTTGGGGATGGCAGAGACGGCTCGCAAGGAAGGGCTCGAATCCGTCGAGGACGTCGACGTGGTCGACTACGCGCGACACCCGCTCGTCGAGACGACGAAGCGGCTCCAGTGAGCGGGTACTCACGCGCTGTGGGTGCGAGACCGACACACCTCGACGGTCACGGGGCGGCTCTCGAAGTCGTCAGCTGCTCCCGCGACGAGCGTGGCCGCACGCTCGTGAGCGAGCGCGATAGCATACGTGTCGGGCAGCGGTGACATCCTCCCAATACGTGTGTGACGGTGATAGTGCAACCAACACGACCGCGCGACACCCGGACACCAATTCGCCACACCCTCCAATACGTGCGTGACGGTGATAGTGCAACCACCACAACCGCGCGACCACCGGACACCGGTTACAGCCACACCCTCCCCAGCCGATTCGCTCGTCGCCCACGGGCGACTCGCTCATCCCTCGCACGCGCTCGCGAGCCCGCCTCCGGCGCGCTCACGAGGCGCGCGCCACCGCAAAGGGAATCGTCAACGGGCTGTCCAGCTGTATCGGATGTCCACTCACCACGGTCACCGGTAAGCAACCCCGCTGAATGCCCTCGCGTGGGTGCCGTCTCTATCAGCGGTTGAGTACACGGCGATTCTATTCGTCGCCGTAGGGTTCACAGACCCGCTCGACACCGTCTTCGAAGCTAATCTGTGGCTCCCAGCCGGTGGCCTCGTGGAAGCGTGCGTAGTCGGCCATCGTGTCGTGGACGTAGCCGTCGAAGGGACACTCGATGTACACCGGATCGATGTCGGTGCCGAGTGCGTCGTTGATCATGGCGACCATCTCGTTGAAGCTGTATGCTTCTTCCGTGCCGACGTTGTACACGCCCGTGAGCTCGTGGTCGGCGGCGAGCTCGCAGGCGCGGGCGACGTCCGAGACGTGCGTGAAGTCGCGCGTTTGGGAGCCGTCACCAAAGAGTTCTGGCGCCTCGCCGTTCGCGATGGCGTCGGCGAACTGCGCGACCGTGTTCGCGTACTCGCCTTTGTGTTCTTCGTTGCCGCCGAAGCCTTGGTAGACGGAAAAAAAGCGCAGGCCGGCAACGTTCATGTCGTGGTGGTTCGCGTAGTACTCGGCGTAGCGCTCGCGGGCGAGTTTGGAGGCCTCGTAGGCCGTGTGGGCCTCGACGTCCATCTCGACGGGCGACGGCTCGGTGCGGCTGCCGTAAATCGAGGAGGTGGAGGCGTAGACGACGGTGTCACAGCCTGCGTTGCGGGCGCGTTCGACCGTGTTGATGAACCCCTCGACGTTGACCCGGCAGCCGCGCTGGGGGTTCTCCTCGTGCATGTTCCGTGAGGAGAGCGCGGCGAGGTGAAAGACGACGTCGACGTCGACCGGGTAGTCGTCTTCGAGGACGGAGGTCTCGTAGAAGTCGACCGCGTCGTCGAGGTTCTCGGGCGTGCCGAGGTAGGTGTCGTCGACGGCGATCACGTCGTTGTCGCCGGCGAGACGGTTCGCGAGATTTGAGCCGATGAATCCGGCGCCGCCCGTGACGAGGACGCGCTTGTTTTGCATACTTGAGGTGGAATGGATACGCTCAAAGGTGTGTTGATACAGCAGGTTCGGCGGTCGGGCACGTCCAGTCACGATTGCCGACTGTGTCGTCCTCGATGGCGAGCCGCTGGTTGCGCATACCGACGGTGGACGCGGGAGCGACGTCGTCGAGAGACGATAACTGGCAGGTCGACCTGCTTCACCGAAGCCTATGTATACAGTAAATACAACGTATACGCATGGGATCGACCTCCGTGCGCGTTCCCGACGATCTGGAAGAGGAGCTTGAGCGGTTCATCGACGAGGAGCGTCTCGACACGAGCACGGCGGTCCGAAAGCTGCTCTCGGAGGGATTAGTCCGGGACGACGAACTCGAGGCGGACGGCGCCCGGGCACCAATTGGCCACACCCTCCCCAACCGATTCTATACGTATGTGATAGCGAGTATGTGGGCGAGACGACGCTGCGACATCCGGACATCACTTACCGCCACACCCTCCCCAGCCGATTCGCTCGTCGCCTGCGGCGACTCGCTCATCCCTCGCACGCGCTCGCGAGTCCGCCTGCGGCGCCCTCGCGAGGCGCGCGCCACCGCGGAGTGGGTAGCTGGGTGGCGGGGTGGCCGGGTGGCTGGGGGGTGGGGAACTGGGAGTGTGCGTATCGACGAGGTGGTGAGCGACCTCACTCCATCACGAACCGAGCGACCGCTTTCAGCGGACCGAGGTCGACGTCGAACCGCTCCTCGAAGCTGAGCACGAGCGCGACCTCCTCGGATTCGATCCCGCCGAACCGGAGGATGACGACGACGTACGCGGTCAGGAAGACGATGAACATGCCGACGAGCACGGGCACGGTGATAGGAAAGAACGTCCGGGTCGCCCAGTGGACGACCGCGACGAGCGTGAGCGCGACGGCCCCCGGTCGAACGAGCCCCCGAGAGAAGGGGTGGATGCCCGTCGCCCGATAGAGCTGGGTGGCGTACAACAGATTGAGCGTGACGTATGAGACCGCGGTCGCCACGCCGGCCCCGAGGTAGCCGTAGGTGGGTATCAAGAGTAGGTTCAAGAGGGCGTTCACGACCGCGACCGCGACGGAGTCCCACATCACGAGGCGGGTGTGTCCGATCGCGGTGAGCGTGTTGGCGTTCGGGCCGGCGACGGCGTGCGTGAAGTACGCGACCGCGAGCAGCGTGAGCGCGGTCGCGCCCGGTCGATACTCGCTCCCGAACGTCACGGCGATGGTCATGTCCGAAAAGAGCGCAACGACCAGAAACACCGGGAGAGTAGCGACGAACACCCACTTGGTGACGACCTGGTATATCCGGCGCATCTCGCCGGGGGCGTCGTCAGCGTGGAGCTCGGAGATGATCGGCATGAACAGGAAGCCGAAGGAGGTGAGCGCGACCGTGAGCAGCTGGGCGATCGGGTAGACCACGTTGTACACCCCGACCGCCTCGGTGCTCGCGAAGTATCCGAGCATGAACGTGTCGAGGTCGGTGAGCACGAAGCCCATCGCTGCACTCACGACGAGCGGAGCCGAGAAGGCCACGAGGTCACGGCGCATCGGCGTCGGGCTGACCGAGGCGAAAAGCGGGGTGCGCCGCACGACGAACACGAGACCGACGAGGGCGGCTGCGACGTACGCGAGGGCGTACGCGGAGGCGACGCCCACGGCACCCGCACCGACGAGGACGGCGACCGCGACCGCGAGAAAGCGCGTGACGGGCGGGGTGACGTTCTGGACGACGACCTTGGGGGCCGCCTGCTGGAGCCCCTGGATCGCGCCGACGGAGAGCTTGGTGAGCGCCGCAAAGGGGATCGCGAGCCCGAAGATACGTACGAACGGGGCGACGGCCGGGTCACCGAAGGCGTGCGTGGCGATCGGGTCGGCGAGACCGGCGACGAGGAGCCCGATGGCCGTAACGACGGGGACGACGATCTCGAACGCAGAGACGAGGACGCCTCGCCGGTCGGCATCGTCGTCGAACCGCGGGAGGTAACGAGCGACCCCGGTGTGGAGCCCGAGGAGGCCGAGCGTCGAAAGGAGGCCAAGAGTCGTCACGCCGAGTGAGACGGCCCCGTAGTCGACCGGCCCGAGCACGCGGGCGATGACCGCCTTCGCGAGAAAGGAGACGCCGAGCTCGAGCACGAGGCCCGAAAAGAGCAGCCCACCGCCGGCGAAGAGTCTCTCGATGGATCCCTCGAGCGAGCGGCTCATATCGGGTGGTGGGTGTGGTGAGAGCGTAGGTCTTGTGAACCGTGGGTGGCCCAGAGGGTGGAGCGGTAGGCGAGGTGACTGGAGGTGGCAGTCAGTAAGACTCGTCGCGGCGGGTGTCGAGCGGATCCGAACGGTCTTTTCGGCCGGCGATGATGACGGCGTATGTTCGGCACGAGTGGCGTGCGTGGGCGGGTGGGCAAGACGATCACCGCGGATCTCGCGCTCGACGTCGGTCGAGCGGTCGCGACCGACGGCGCAGACACTGTCGTCGTCGGCCGGGACGCCAGAGAGAGCGGCCGGATGCTCACGCGGGCACTCATCGCCGGGCTCACCGAGTGCGGTGCCAACGTGCTCGACGTTGGCGTCGAACCGACGCCCACGGTCGCCCGCGCGGTCGTCCGCGCTGGCGCCGACGCCGGAATCGTAGTCACCGCCTCACACAACCCGGCCCCAGATAACGGGATCAAGCTCTGGACGGGGGCCGGTCAGGCGTTCCGTGAGGAGGCAAACGATCGGATCGAGGCGGTCGTCCGCGAGGGGGCGTTCGAGTTTGCCAGCCACGACGCACTCGGGAGCGTCCAGACCGTCGGTGACGCGAGGCGCCACCACGAGCGCGTGCTGCACGAGGCGGTCGACCTCCCCGAGGCGCTGTCGGTCGTCGTCGACCTCGGAAACGGCGTCGGGCGCGTCACCGCGGACGCGCTCCACACGGCGGGGTGTACCGTGCACACACTCGACGGCCAGCGCGACGGCCGCTTTCCGGGGCGGCCGAGCGAGCCGACCGCCGAGCACTGTCAAACCGCCTGTGCGGTCGTCGCGAACACCGACGCGGCGCTCGGCGTCGTACACGACGGCGACGCCGACCGGACGATGGCGATAGACGAGACGGGGCGGTTCGTCTCGGGTGATGCGCTGTTGGCCCTGTTCGCCCGGCAGGCAGCGAGTGGGGGTGACCGCGTCGCGGTTCCCGTCGATACCAGTCTCCTCGTCGCCGACGCGTTGGACCCCGTCGGGGCGACGGTGACGTACACGCGCGTCGGTGACGCACACGTCGCCGCACGTACCGAAGCGGCCGACGTGTGTTTTGGCGGCGAGCCGAGCGGGGCGTGGATCTGGCCGGGGGAGCCACGCTGTCCGGACGGCCCGCTCGCGGCGTGTCGGCTGGCGGCCATGGTGGCCGACAGCGGGTCGCTCGCCGCGCTCGTCGACGACCTCCCGTCGTACCCCATCCGCCGGGAGTCGGTCCGAACCGCGGAGAAGGCGGACGTGGTCGCGCGCGTCGCCACGCTCGCCAACGACACGTACGACGACGTCTCGTCGCTCGACGGGAGTCGCGTCGAGACCGACGCAGGCTGGTTCCTCGTGCGGGCGAGTGGGACGGAGCCGCTGGTTCGGATCACGGCCGAGGCGCGAAGCGAGCGTGACGCCGAGCAGCTGTTCGAAACGGCGCGTGCGCTCGTCGACCGTGCTCGTGACGACGAGTGACAGAAGGGCGAGGCCACTGCAGCGACCGCAGCGGCTATACCCCGTCCGTCCATCGACTCCGAGCATGTACGGAGTCGTGCTCGCGGCGGGGCGAGGGACACGGATGCGACCGCTCACCGACCGTCGGCCGAAGCCGCTGTTGCCGGTCGGCGATAGGCCCCTGCTCGCACGCGTCCTCGACGCCGCGGCAGCGGTCGTCGACGCCTTCGTGGTCGTGACCGGCTACCGAGGCGCAGACATTCGCGAGGCGATCGGCGACAGCTACCGCGGTCGGCCGGTGCACTTCGTCGAGCAGGCCGACCCGCAGGGAACCGCCCACGCGGTCGGGCAGGCTGCCCCGGTCGTCGACGAGCGGTTCGTCGTGCTCAACGGCGACGTGTTGGTCGACCCGTCGCTGCCGCGGGCGCTTGCAGACGCGGGCGGGACGGCCGTCGCGGCCACCGAGGTCGCCGACCCGCGCTCGTACGGCGTCGTCTCGACGGCGCCCGATGGGACGCTCGCGGGGATCGTCGAGAAGCCCGCCGACCCGCCCACGTCGCTGGCGAACGTCGGCTGTTACGCGTTCGAGCCCGACGTGTTCGAGTACATCGATCGAACACCCGTGAGCGACCGCGGCGAGTACGAGATCACCACGACGCTCGCGCGGCTGCTCGACGACGGGCGGCCCGTCTCGGTGGCGTCGTACGACGGCACGTGGCTCGACGTCGGCCGACCGTGGGAGCTGTTGACCGCGACGGAGACGGTGCTCGACACCCTCGAGGAGACGCGTCTCGAGGGGACCGTCGAGCCGAACGTGCAGGTGCACGGCCCGGTCGTCGTCGAGCCGGGTGCACGGCTTCGCTCGGGGACGTATGTCGACGGACCGGCAGTGATTCGGTCGGGAGCCGACGTCGGGCCGAACGCCTACGTCCGCGGCGCGACGGTGGTCGGTCCCGACGCCCGCGTCGGGAACGCAGTCGAGGTGAAAAACACGGTGGTGATGCGGGACGCGTCCGTCGGCCACCAGTCGTACGTGGGCGACTCGGTGCTCGGTCGCGGCGTCAACTTCGGAGCGGGGACGAACGTGGCGAATCTGCGTCACGACGACGCGTCCGTCAGGCTGACCGTCAAGGACACACGCGTCGACACCGGTCGACGAAAGCTCGGGGCGATCGTCGGCGACGGCGCGAAGACTGGCATCAACACGTCGATAAACGCCGGCGTTCGGCTCGGTGTCGGCGAACGGACCGCACCGGGAGCCGTCGTGAGCCGTGACCGGATGAACGAGTGAGTGGAGTGGGCAGGCGATTCTTCCCGCGGGTCGACGGGTGCACGCGCCGGTGATCGATCGGCTGCTCCGCGGCGGTGCCGCGAACGATTTAACACCGGTGCTCGTGAGCGTGAGGTATGGGAACTGCTGCGGTCTCTGCTGTGATCCTCGCCGCAGGGGAGGGCCGCCGGCTCGAGCCACTCACGAATCGGCGGCCGAAACCGATGGTACCGGTCGCCAACCGGCCGTTGCTCGAGCACGTCCTCGAGGCCGTCGTCGCCGCCGGCATCGACCACGTCGTCTTCGTCGTGGGGTACCGCCAGGAGCGCATCCGGAACCACTTCGGCGACGGCGACGCGTGGGGCATCGACGTCGAGTATGTCGAACAATCGACCCAGCTAGGCACGGGCCACGCCGTGTTGCAGGCCGAGCCCGCCGTCAACGGCCCCTTCGTCGTCGTCAACGGCGACCGGATCGTCGACCCGTCGATCGTCACTACGGTGTGTGACCGCGCCGCGTCCGGGGAGACGCCGACCGTCGCTGTCACGCGGGTCGATAACCCGCAAGCGTACGGGGTCGTGAGCCTCGAGGGCGATCGGGTCGTCGCGATCGACGAGAAACCCGACGTGCCCGTCGAGACGGGCCGTATCAACGCCGGCGTGTACGGCTTCTCGCCGGCCATCTTCGAGGCGATCCGCGAGACGACGACTGCCGGCGAACTGACGATCACCGCGACGCTCAACGACGTGGCGTCGGCGGCGGGCGTCTACGCCGTCTCGTACGACGGTCGGTGGCTCGACGTCTCGAACCTCTGGGACCTGCTCGCGGTGAACGCCGCACTCATCGGTGCGGACGAAGCGGCGGGTGAGAGTACGGTCGGCGAGGCAGTGGCGTCCGAGACGACGGGAGCGAACGCGGACTCCGTGTCGGTCGCCGACGACGCCGTCCTCGCGGACACGGTTCGGGTAGGCCCGAACGTAACGCTCGGTGGGGCGACGGCGATCGGACGCAACGCCACCGTCGAAGCAGGGGCCGTCGTCGAGAACGCGGTGGTGTTTCCCGACGCCGTGATCGGCGCCGGCGCAGTCGTTCGCGGTGCGATCGTCGCCGGGAACGCCCGTATCGGTCCCAATGCGACGGTCGCAGGTGAGCCGGCGACGGTCGTCGTCGGCGACGCCGTTCACCACGATGTCGCGCTCTCGGGGGTCGTCGGCGACAACGCGACGATCGGTGCGGGCGCTACCCTCACCGACGGCGCCGTAGTCGGCGACGACGTGGCGGCCGAGGCCGGGGTCGTGGTCGACGGACGCGTCGCGCCGGGTGCGGTCGTCCGGAGGGGGTAATCATGTGTGGAATCATCGGACTCATCGGCGATGTCGACGCGCGCGAAGCGAATGGCGAGCCGGGACCGTCGGTCGGAGACGTCGTCCACCAGGGATTGGCAAATCTAGAGTACCGTGGCTACGACTCCGCAGGTATCGCGCTGGTCGACACGGCAGACGGGCTCACCGTCGCAAAGCAGTCGGGGCAGGTCGACGAGCTCGCCGTGCCCGAGCTGGATGCGGTGACCCACGGGATCGGGCACACCCGGTGGAGCACCCACGGCCCGCCGACGGACGCGAACGCACACCCGCACACCGACTGTGCCGGCGACGTCGCGGTCGTCCACAACGGGATCGTCGAGAACTACGAGACGCTGAAGAACGACCTCGAGGCCGCCGGGCACACGTTCACGAGCGACACCGACACCGAGGTGATCCCGCACCTCATCGAGGACGCGCTGGCGACCGACCCGGACGCCGACTTGCTCGATGCGGTCCGCCGGGTGGAGACCCAGCTGGCGGGCAGCTACGCGATCTGTGCGGTTCGTGAGGGTGACGACCGCATCGTCGTCGCCCGGCGCGGAAGCCCGCTGGTGATCGGGCGGGGAACGGACGCCTCTTTCGTCGCGAGCGACGTGACGGCCTTCCTCGAGCACACCCGCGAAGTGACGTACCTCGAAGACGGCGACGTGGCCGCCCTCAACGCCGGCCGAGTGCAGGTGTTCCACGGCGGTGAGCCGGTCGACCGCGGCGTCGAGACGGTCGAGTGGGAGGCCGACGCGGCCGAGAAGGGCGGCTACGACCACTACATGCGCAAGGAGATCCACGAACAGCCCGAGTCGCTACGGCAGACGCTCGCCGGGCGGTTAGACGTCGAGTCGGGTGACGTCGACCTCGACGTCTCGTTCCCGCCGGGGGTGCTCGCAGACGTCGAGGAGATCCAGATCGTCGCCTGCGGGACGTCGTACTACGCGGGGCGGTACGCCGCCCAGCTGTTCGAGACGTTCGCCGGCGTGCGGGCGACCGTCGAGATCGCGAGCGAGTACGCGTTCGGGGCGGGACGGACGCCAGACCGGACGCTCGTCGTCGCGGTGACCCAGAGCGGGGAGACGGCGGACACGCTCGGCGCGGTTCGGCGGGCGAACGCCGCCGGAGCCCGGACGCTCGCGGTGACGAACACGGTCGGGAGTACGGTCACCCGTGAGACCGACACCACGGCGTACATCCGCGCGGGTCCGGAGATCGGGGTGGCCGCGACGAAGACGTTCGCCTCGCAGGTCGCGACGCTCGCGATGCTCGCGGTGTTGTTCGGTCGCGACCGCGGCGCGCTCGGGGCGGCCGACGCGCGTTCGGTGCTGGAGGACTTGCGAGGACTGCCCGGCGCGGTCCAGCAGGTACTCGACGAAGAAGAGGCGGTGCGGGAGGCTGCTCGCGAGTACGGCGACAGCGAGGCGTTCTTTTTCATCGGGCGGGCACTCGGCGTGCCGGTGGCGCTCGAAGGGGCGTTAAAGCTCAAGGAGATCTCCTACGACCACGCGGAGGGGTTCACCGCCGGGGAGCTCAAACACGGGCCGTTGGCGCTCGTGACGTCGGAGACGCCCGTGCTCGCGGTGTTGACGGAGGGGGCGGACGCCGGCGAGACGATGAACAACGTGACCGAGGCACAAACACGGGGGGCACCGGCGCTCGGATGTGTGTCGGCCGGCGAGGCGTACGGCACGCTCGACGTGTCGTTTTCGGTGCCGAACGTGGGCGTGGTCGAGCCGCTCGTCGCGAACGTGTACCTCCAGCTGTTCGCGTATCACGTGGCGAATGCGAAGGGGCGGGCGATCGACAAGCCGCGGAATCTGGCCAAAAGTGTGACCGTGGAGTGACGAGATCGTTCTCCAGAGACACACGGTTGTTTTTCAGCTGCGTTACATTAAACAGCATACCCGATGGCGGCTGCTCAATCTGCCCTGCCACGGACTTGAGCGCAGAGACAGCACACATATTTGCAGAACCCAAATATATATTGAGAGTGGCCGTCTACACGCACGTATGACCGAGTTCGATCCGGCTCCCACGTCCGACGATACGCAGCGTCGGTGGCAGATGGGGACAGACACGTTCGGTCGCGTCTACGACGTCGTCCTCGGCGTTACCGCTCCGACTCCCTACACCGAGATCGCTGCGCGTGCAGACTGCTCTCCGAATGCCGCAAAAAAGCATCTCGATCGGTTAACAGAGATGGGTATCGCGCGGGCCGAGAGAGACAGCCGCCCGGCAACATACGAACGGAACGAGGGGTATCTCGAATGGCAGGACGCCAGTCGAATCGCAGCCGAACTCCCTATCGAACAGATCATCGACCGCGTGGAGGCGCTCGAAGCCCAGCGAACGGAATACGAAGCGCAGTTCGAGACGACGGATCCAACGGCTGTTACCGTGTTTGACCACGACAGTCACGAAACCATCCACGAGCGAATGACCGCAGTCAGCGAGTGGCAGGGCGTCATTCGGGACATCCGACTGTACGAACTTGCTCGTCAGCTCTCCCAGAACGACGGCCACCTGATTCCGGCCTAGATGAGCCAGCCACCGGAAGACCCGACCGCACGCGCGACGGGGCCACCAGATAGACAGACACTGCGCCTGCTGGAGCGACAGCTGTCGTCAGATTCGCTCGTCGCAGAGACTGCGTTCGACCCGGATGCATACGAACCTCGACTGCTTCGTGGGCTGGTGGACGCTGGGCGATACCCGGGTGCAGTGACGACTGCTCGTCTCGACGTCCGCTGGTTCACGACTGGCGACTTCTCGATTCACTACATCGAAGGACACGAGGACGGAGACCGCTGGGAGTGTTACTGGGACCGGCACCCAATCGCACACAACACCCGGTTGCACTTCCACGAGCCGCCGTCTGCCATCGAGATCATCGACCTCGAACTCCCGTCGCTCCATCCGCTCGAGGTGTATTCCACCATCCTCACGGCCGTAGAGCAACGCACCGAGACAGTATGGTCGTCACGGTGAGCACGCATCACGTCAAGCGAGCGGCCTCGTCGATGAGTTCAGTAGCGGCTTCACGGAGCGTGCCCGTCATATCGTTCATCTGACCACCGGCCGAACCCGGCGAGGAGGTCACGGTCGGTCGAGAACATTCGTTCGAGGACGTCGTTGTAACTCTCGCCCTCCCGCCGCCGCCGCTCGATTTCGCTCTTTACCGCGTCACTGACGCGAATCTGCTCGTTGGCTGTGCCCATTTTACGTTGACGTTGGATGTTGACATACCTATACCTTTTGTCTGCCTGCGATGTCTAGCCAGCGCAGGGCTCTGTGACACCTCAGTTTGAAGGCTACGCTGAGAGACCGGGACACCCTTGTCTAGACACAGAACACGTGACACAGTGGGGTGCCGCTTCGGTCGATTCGGTATCGCACGTGGGTTGTGAGTGTGTGGTTGACATCCTCCCCGCGCTGAAGCGCGAGGCTTTCTGCTTATACGTCCGTAAGACGACCGCACGGCCTCCGGGCTCACGTTGGGCCACTCCCTCCCCAACCGATTCGCTGCGTGTGTGGTAGTGGGTATGTGGACGAGACGACGCTGCGACAGCCGGGCACCACTTACCGCCACACCCTCCCCAACCGATTCGCTCGGTGGCTTCGCCACCTCGCTCATCCCTCGCACGCGCTCGCGAGCCCGCCTGCGGCGCCCTCGCGAGGCGCGCGCCACGGTAGAATGCCGGCGTGTGAGCGAAGTCGTCGGGCCAAAACACGTATTATGTGCACGATAATATTATCGTACGCATAATGATCAACAGAACGGATGAGCTGGCGTGGCTCACGTCACATCTCTCACAGGAGCAACGACAGCTACTGGTCCTGTACGGTCGACGTCGAGTCGGGAAGACCACGTTGGTGACGACTGCACTCGAGGATGTGGACGCGATGTCGGTCTACTACCTGTGTGATCAACGTGGGTCGCGTCACAACGCACAGCGATTTGCGGCTCGGTGTGCCGACGCGTTCGATGATGTTCACCCGGCTGTCGATGACTTCGTAGAGGCGTTTCAGTATCTCACCGCCCGTGTTGACGGACCGTGCATCATCGCACTGGATGAGTTCTCGTATCTTGTGAGCGATGACGACACCATCCCCTCTGTGTTTCAGACAATCGTCGACGATGTCATCGCCGAGACGGCGATCTCACTCGTGCTGTGTGGATCGTCGATCTCGATGATGGAAGAGGGTATATTGAGCTACGAGAGCCCACTGTACGGTCGCAGAACCGGACAATGGAAGCTCACTCCGCTGTCGTTTGCAGACGTTCGTGCGTTCTTCCCGAATACCGACATACAGACGCAGATCCAGATATACAGTGTGTTGGGTGGTGTCCCCGCATATCTCGAACAGTTCGATACTGACCGAGGCCTCTTCGAAAACATCGAGGAAGCAGTGCTCTCGAAGGGCGCATTTCTCTACGAGGAGCCGGAGTTCTTGCTTCGACAAGAACTTCGTGAGCCCGCAACGTACATGGCAATCCTCGAAGCTATCGCCGGTGGCGCAACCCGTGTCACCGAGATCGCCAACGAGATCGGTGCGGATGCAAGCAGCCTCTCACGATACCTCCAGAACCTCACACAGTTAGCGATTCTCGAGCAGGAACACCCAGTCACGGACCCAGACGGTCGTGGGCTGTATCGACTGACAGATGAGTTCCTCCGGTTCTGGTTCCGGTACGTCGCACCGAATCAGGGCACACTCGAGCAGGGGCGGACAGAGCCCGTCCGGGCGGCGATCGCCGAAACGCTCCCGACACACACGAGTCGAACCTTCGAGGCCGTGTGTCAGCAAGCGGTTCAGACGGCCGCGTTTCCTGTGTCCTGCTCGCGGGTCGGCCGCTGGTGGTACAGTGGCGAGGAGATCGACGTCGTCGGACTCAACCACCACACGGACACGCTTCTACTCGGCGAATGCAAGTGGACGTCCGCGCCGGTTGGTCGCGCAGTATTCGATGATCTCACAGCGCTTGCGTCATCCGTTCGGTGGCACGGAGACGATCGGAACGTGAGATACGCCCTCTTTTCGCGTGCCGGATTCACCGACGAGCTACAGACAGTCGCTGACGAGCGTCCTGAGGTGTACCTGTACGGGCTCACCGAACTTGCTGCGCTGTTTGACTGACCATCACGACGTCACAATCGCCCGATAACAATGGACCACACCCTCCCCAACCGATTCTATACGTCTGTGATAACGAGTATGTGGACGAAACGACGCTGCGACAGCCGGGCATCAATTACCGCCACACCCTCCCCAACCGATTCTATACGTATGTGGGAGCAGCTTTGTGACCGAGACGACGCTGCGACAACCGGGCACCACTTACCGCCACACCCTCCCCAACCGATTCGCTCGGTGGCTTCGCCACCTCGCTCATCCCTCGCGCGCGCTCGCGAGTCCGCCTGCGGCACCCTCGTGAGGCGCGCGCCACCGCAGAAGGGTCGTCGACCGGGTGTAGGGAGACCGCTTTGTTACACAGAACCAAGGAGAAAGCCCACGACTTTACTCGTGGGATGAATCCGACAACACACGACACGAACCACGAGCGAGAGCCAGTCCGAGTCTCCCACCTTAATCCATACTTTTAGCAACGGACATTTCGTAGAATTGTGCGATGAAGCGAGCCAACCAGTTCGATGTCCGCCTTCGCTCTGTCAAAGAGCGTGAGGTGTTCGTTCGATGGTTGGATGCTTCTGCGAGTCTCTGGAACGAGACGAACTACGCTCGCCGCCAAGCCTTCCTCGAAGACGATGAAAGCGTCTGGGATGCTGACACTGGCA